>NZ_JBFPKF010000021.1:0-120446 GCF_040948685.1 Paraburkholderia sp. BR14374
GTGCTGGTCGATCTGATCGACCAGCACGCCATCGAACTCGACGATCCGCGCAACCTCGCCCGATGCGTCGCCGCCGCCCAGCCCGATCTGCTGACGGTTGATGCTGAGCAGCTTGGTCGCGTCGCCGCGGCAGATCAGCGACAGGCTCAACGGCTCGCCGTCGACCCACGCCTGCAGCACCGGATTGCGCGCCGCGGCCGCGCGCGCCTCGTACTCGGCGCAGGCATCGGCGAAGCGCTCGTAGACGATCGTGTCGAGGCCGCCCGCGCCGTCGTCCGGTTTGACGACCCAGCGGCCGCCGTGCTGCGCGGCTGGGTCGCCGGGCTCGAGCGCCGGCGTCGTCGCAATACCATGCGCGGCAAGACATGCCGCGGTCGCGCTCTTGCTCGACGCGACGCGGATCGCTTCCTTCGCGCAGCCGAGCCACCGGGCAGTGCCGACCGCATCGTGAAAGCGCAGCAGCAGGCCGTCGCATTCCGGCGCGACGACCCACGCGTAGTCGTGCTCGCGCGCCACGCGCGCGACGAACGCCGTCATCGATTCGCCGGGCGCGGCCATACAATGAGCGTCGCCCGGCGCTGGTGTTTCGAAGCGCGAGGTCGCGAACGTGACCTGCACGCCGTCCAGTTCATGCAGAGCAGCGACCAGCGCGTCGCGCATCACGCGTCCTTCGACGATCAGCGCGCTCAAATCGGCGAGACTGCCTGTGCCGGCGAGCGCGGGGTCGATGCCGCCGCCGGTGAGATACTCATAAACAAAGATCTTGGTCAAAGGAAAGCGCCCCTCTATGCAGGTGATACCTGTTCTCGATCTGCTCGACGGCCAGGTCGTCCGCGCGGTACGCGGCGAGCGGAGCGCCTATCGGCCCATCCAGTCCCGCCTCGTCGCGACGAGCGACCCACTTGCTACCGCCCGCGCGCTACTCGAAGCCAGCGGCGCGCGCACGCTCTATATCGCCGATCTCGGCGCGATCCTGCGGCGCGGTGCGCATGCTTCGACGCTCGCCGCGTTGCGCGCCGCGCTGCCCGGCATCGAGCTGTGGCTCGATGCGGGTTTCGCGGACTACGCATCGATGCGCGCGCTGTTCGAGCGCATCGACGCTGCTGTTGATCAACCCGACCGACGGGCTGCCAATTGCAACCTCGCCAACCTCGCGACCGTCGTGCCGGTGTTCGGCTCGGAGACGCTTCGCGAAATCCATGCCGTGCACGCGGCGCAGCGCGCCGGCCTCGCGCCGATCCTGTCGCTCGATCATCGCGCCGGCGAACTGCTCGCCGCGACCGCGCTCGATTGCTCGTCGGCATGGTGGCCGTCGCGCGTGATCGCGATGACGCTCGACCAGGTCGGCAGCTACGCCGGCCCCGATCTCGCGACATTCGAGCGCCTGCGCACGCAAGCCGCCGCGCACACCACGCTGATCGGCGCGGGCGGCATCCGCAATCAGGCCGATCTGGCCGCCGCGGCCGCCACCGGCGCAAGCGCCTGGCTGGTGGCGTCCGCGCTGCACGACCAGCAGATCGACTGCGCGCCTTCCGATTCAGCGTAGGCCTTCCATACAATTTCCATGCCACGCGTTCTGACAGCGCTGTCTGTAAACGCAACACAAGCCGGACAGTTTGCGTGTGACACTCTGCTCCAGAACGGCACACATTTTGTATGGCGCAGCGGGGCTTTGGAGCCGAGCGCCGACGCACGATCGGGCACGCTTGTCGCCGGTACCTCACGCAGGTCGATCCGCTGAATGCAAAGCGGCATGACGGTAGGCGCGGCCCGCTTCAGCGCGGCGCTCGCCTGCCGATGCGTCGTCCAGAAATCGGCATGGAGCTTGCTAAACCTGGCCCATGCATAGTCCCGCCATCGATCCATCGACCCCTGGCCCGAGCGCAACGCGCGCCGCGACGCTCACACGCGACTGGATCTGTCCGTTCTGCCCTTTGCTGTGCGACGACCTGGTCGCCGCTTCCCACGACGACGGCACGCTCGAAGTACCGGACACCGAATGTTCGCGGCTCGCGCACGCACTCGCGCAGTACGGCGCGGCGGATACGCAATGCGGATGCGTGGTCGATGGCAGCGCAGTTGACATCGATACCGCGCTGGCGAGCGCCGCACAGTTGCTCGCGAACGCGCGCCGCCCGCTATTCGGCGGCCTCGCCACCGACGTCGCCGGCACCCGCGCGCTGTATCCGCTTGCCGCCTCCTGCGGCGCGATACTCGATCATCTGCACGGCGATGCGCTGACGCCCGCGACGCTCGCGCTGCAGGATCGCGGCGCGTTCTTCACGACGCTCTCCGAAGTGCGCGCGCGCGCCGACCTGCTGGTGTTCTTCGGCTGTCAGCCGTCGCGGCGCTACCCGCGCTTCTTCACGCGCGCGCTGGCGGGCACCGCACTCGCGCGCGAACTGGTCTTCGTCGGCTGCGAAGCGGACCCGGCGGCGGCCGGCTTCGCGCAAACGCGCATCGACTCGCTGCTGCACGACGCCGATCCCTATGACACGCTCGCGCTGTGGTCGGCGCTCGCCGAAGGACGCGATGCGGCCGCGCTAAGTCACGGCAATGGCAACCACGCCAACGTGGCAACCGCCCTCGCGTCACTTCAGGCACGCATCGCCAGCGCGCGTTACACGGTGGTCGTCTATGAACCGGCCGCACTGCCCGCGCCGCACGCGGCGCTGCTGATCGAAGCGCTGAACCGGATCGTCAAGGCCGCGAATCGCACGACGCGCGCGGCATGTGTTGCGCTCGGCGGTGATGATGGCGCGTTGACGGTCAATCAGACCGTCACGTGGCTGTCAGGCTTGCCGCTGCGCACGCGCGTGTCGATGCCGGCGCGCGTCACCGGCGCCGCGCCGCTCGATCACGATCCGTACCGCTATCGGACCATGCGGCTGCTCGCCGAACGCGAAGTCGATGCGCTGCTGTGGATCGCGGGCTTCGCGCCGCACGCGTGGCCTGCGTCGCTCGATCCCGCGCTTGCGCTGATCGTGCTCGGTCATCCGGCGCTTGCTAATCCCGCCAAGGCACGCGGTGCGAATACCGTGTTCGTGCCGGTCGCGACACCGGGCATCGATAGCAGCGGGCATCTGTTTCGCGTCGACGGTACCGTCGTGATGCCGCTCACCGCCGCGCGTGGGGTGGCGCTGGAAACGGTGGCGTCGATTGCCGCGCAGTTGAACGAACGAGTGAGCGACCGACTGAATCCGCGCGAGGATCAGCCATGACTCTCGTTCGGCTCAAGGGCGGCACGCTGTTCGACCCGATCAACAACGTCAACGGCGAGCGGCGCGATCTGACGTTTCGCGACGGCCGCATCGTCGATGTTCCGTCCACCACACCCGTCGATCGTGAATACGACGCGACCGGGATGATCGTGATGGCGGGCGGCATCGATCTGCATTCGCATATCGGCGGCGGCAAGACCAATCTGTCGCGCCTGCTGCTGCCCGAGGACCATCGCGCCCATGCGCCGCGCGAGGCGGCCTACGAAGCCGCGCGCGACGACAACGGCCGCTACCTGCGTCTGCCTTCGTGCGGCGTCTGCGCGCCGGGCACGCTCGCGACCGGCTACCGCTACGCCGAAATGGGCTACACGGCCGCGTTCGAACCGGCGATGATGCCGTCGAACGCGCGCCACACGCACCTCGAGATGGGCGACACGCCGATCATCGATCACGGCGCGTACGTGATGCTCGGCAACGACGAACTATTCCTGCAAATGCTCGCCGCACGCGACGACTTCGAACGTCTGCGCGACTACGTCGGCTGGACCATCGACGCGAGCAAGGCGCTCGGCGTCAAGGTGGTGAACCCCGGCGGCATCTCCGCGTTCAAGTTCAACCAGCGCTCGCTCAACGTCGACGAACCGCACGCGCACTACGGCATCACACCGCGCGACGTGCTGCGCACGTTGACGCGCGCGCTGACCGAGCTGCGCGTGCCGCATCCGCTGCACGTGCATACGAGCAACCTCGGCGTGCCCGGCAACCTCGCATCGACGATCGCGACGATGGACGCCGCCGACGGCCTGCCGATCCATCTGACGCATATCCAGTTTCACAGCTATGGCACCGAGGGCTCGCGCAAGTTCTCGTCGGGCGCACGGCAGATTGCCGAGGCCGTGAACGCGCGGCCGAACGTGTCGATCGACGTCGGCCAGATCATCTTCGGACAGACCGTCACGGCCTCCGGTGACACGATGATGCAGTTCCGCAACGCGCCGCTCGCGCGGCCGCACAAGTGGGTGGTCGGCGATATCGAGTGCGACGCGGGCTGCGGCGTCCTGCCGTTCCGCTATCGCGAACAGAGCTATGTGAACGCGCTGCAATGGATCATCGGCCTCGAAATCTTCCTGCTCGTCGACGACCCGTGGCGCGTCGCGATGACCACCGATCATCCGAACGGCGGACCGTTCACGAGCTATCCGCATCTGATCCGCCTGCTGATGGATAAAGCGTTTCGCGATGAGCAGCTTGCGAAGCTGCATCCCGAAGCGCAGGTCGCCAGCGCGCTGCCGGAACTAAAGCGCGAATTCTCGCTGTACGAGATCGCGATCATCACGCGCGCCGGTCCCGCGCGGCTGCTCGGTCTGCGCGATCGCGGCCATCTCGGCGCGGGCGCGGCGGCGGATATCGCCGTCTATCGCGACGAGCCGGACCGCGAGCGGATGTTCACGTCGCCCGCCTATGTGTTCAAGGACGGCGAACTGGTCGCGCGCGACGGCACGCTGGTCGCGACGCCGACGGGCGGCATCCATTTCGTCGCGCCCGAATTTGATCGCGGTATCGAGAAAACGCTGCGCGCGTATAGCGACGCGAATCTCGCGAGCAACTTCGCGCACGCCGCGATCAGCGACGACGAAGCCTGCCGCTGCTGTCGCGGCGGCCGGCTGTTGCCCGTCGAATGTCTAACCTGACGCGGCCACGATGAACGCTCCGGCCCCGCTCGAAATCAACGGCACCGCGATCGACGCGACCTTCGCCGAAGCCTTCCCGATGAAGGCCACCCGGCTCGTAATCACCGCGCACACGCCAACGTGGGCGATGCACGCGGCGAACTCGCTGTCGGGCTTCGCGACCTCGGTGATCGGCTGCGGCTGCGAGGCGGGCATCGAGCGCACGCTCGCGCCCGAGGCAACGCCCGACGGCCGGCCCGGCGTGGCGGTGCTGCTGTTCGCGGTGTCGACGAAGGAACTGGCGAAGCAGATCGGGCGGCGTGTCGGCCAGTGCGTGCTCACCTGTCCGAGCACGGCCGTCTACAGCGGCATCGATCCGGCCACGAGCCGCGCGCCGCTATCGGACCCGGCGCCGCTCGGCAGCGGGCTGCGCTTTTTCGGCGACGGTTGGCAGATCGCGAAGATGATCGACACAGGAAATGGCCCCACGCGTTACTGGCGCGTGCCGGTAATGGACGGCGAGTTCGTCTGCGAAGACACGGCGGCGACGGTCAAGGCCGTCGGCGGCGGCAACCTGCTGCTGCTCGCGCGCGACCAGGGCGCGGCGCTCGCCGCCGCCGAAGCCGCGGTCGCCGCGATGCGCCGGCTGCCGAACGTGATCATGCCGTTTCCCGGCGGCATCGTGCGGTCGGGCTCGAAGATCGGCTCGAAGTACGCGGGCGCGACCGCATCGACCAACGACGCGTTCTGTCCGAGCCTGATCGGCCTCGCATCGCGCAGCGAGTTGAGCGCGGACGTGGGCTGCGTGCTGGAGATCGTGATCGACGGTCTGACCGACGCCGACGTCGGAGCGGCGATGACGGCCGGTATCGGCGCGGCGACCGGACTCGGGCGCGCGGCCGGCGTGCTGCGCATTTCGGCCGGCAACTACGGCGGCAAGCTCGGGCCGTACCACTTTCATCTGCACGAGCTGGCGGCGGGACTCGACGGGAGCCGCGCATGAGCACGACCACGTTGCGCGTGAAAACACCGCCCGGCTTTCGCGTCGATGCGGCCGCACTGTCACCGGCGGCGCTGGCGAGCATGAGCGTGGCCGAGATCGAGCGCATCGTGCTGCCGGCCGGCAACGAGCGCTGCGTGGTCGGCGACGTATTCGAGGTTTCGCGCGATGACGCGCCCGCATCCGGCGACGACATGGCGACGCTGCTGATCGACGGCGCCGCGCGGTGGCTCGACCGGGTCGGCGCGCAGATGGACGGGGGACGGCTCGTCGCGCGCGGCCCGGTCGGCGACTACAGCGGCTTCAGGATGAGCGGCGGCTTGCTTGAAATCGACGGCGACGCGGGGCACTTCACCGGTTGCGAAATGCGCGGCGGACGCGTGACGGTGCGCGGCGACAGCGGCGACTTCGCGGCCGGCGCTTTGACGGGCGACATGGAAGGCATGAGCGGCGGCACGCTGACGATCCACGGCAACGCGGGCGCGCGGCTCGCCGACCGGATGCGCCGCGGCCTCGTGCTGGTCGGCGGCAACGCGGGCGACTTCGCGGCGTCGCGGCTGGTGGCGGGGACCGTCGGCGTGGCGGGGCAACTGGGCGCACACTATGCGTATGCGATGAGGCGCGGCACGCTGCTGCTCGCGCAACGACCCGAGGGTTTGCCGCCCCCCACGTTCACCGGCGGCGGACACGGTTTCGACGTATTCTGGTCATTGCTCATACGCAGCCTCGCGGCCGAAATCGCGCCGTTTTCGCAGTGGCGCGCGGACCGTCTGCCGGTTCGTTTTACGGGCGACCTCGCGGTCGACGGCCGCGGCGAAATACTGATCGCCGGGTGAGGCAGCTATGTCGCCCAGGACTGAAACGCTATTCGGCAAAAAAGAAACGTCCCGCCACGATGTTGCATGGAGACAGGGCATGACGACAGCGGATTCTCGAAACGCGAAGCCTGATATTAACGTCAACGCAACTGCCAGCGCCGGCGGCCCGCGCTATGCCGGGCTGCTGATCGCGCTGCACTGGCTGATCGCGCTCGGCATCATCGGTCTGCTCGCGCTCGGCCTCTATATGGTCGGATTGCCGAAGGGCTTGCCTGTCAAAGCGACGCTGATCAATCTGCACAAGTCGCTCGGACTGACGGTTTTCCTGCTGGTGCTTTTGCGCATCGTCGCGCGGGTGGTCCTTCATCGGCCTGCCCTGCCGCCGATGCCACCGTGGCAACGCGCCGCCGCGCGCACTACGCAGGGTCTTTTATACGTCTGTATGGTGGCGATGCCGCTCGCCGGGTATCTCGGCTCGTCGTTCAACCGCTACGGCACGCGCTTCTGGGGCATCCCGCTGCCGAAGTGGGGCTGGGACGACGCGCATCTGCGCGAGCTGTTCTTCGGCCTTCATCATGCGATCGGCTATGCGCTGATCGCGCTGATCGCGCTGATCGTGCTGCACGTGGCGGGCGCGTTCAAGCATCAGTGGATCGATCGCGACAACCTGCTCGCGAGGATGCTGCCATGACGATGCGAAGCTCGTCGCACCCCACGCAGGCAGCCGCGGCGCTCGAAGTGCATACGCTGCGCACGCGCGATGGCCATCGCGTGTGGTATGCGCTCGCCGGCGCGCGCGACGGCGTGCCGGTCGCGGTGCTGCACGGCGGCCCCGGCAGCGGCAGTCAGGCCGGCGTGCTGCGGCTCTTCGATCTGCAACGTTTTCGCGTCGTGCTGATCGACCAGCGCGGCACCGGTGCGTCGATGCCGCACGGCAGCGTGCGCCACAACCGCACCGACTATCTGATCGCCGATCTCGAAGCGATTCGCGTGCGGCTCGGCTTCGCGCGCTGGGGCGTGCTCGGCGGATCGTGGGGCGCGGCGCTCGCGCTCGCGTATGCGGGACAGTGTCCGCAGTCGGTCACGGGCGTCGTGCTGCGCGGCCTGTTTCTAACATCCGCGCGCGAAGTGCGCGGTTTGTTCATCGCGTCGCGCAAGCGCGCGCCGCGTGCGTGGTCGAGACTGCGTGCCGCTGCCCGCTGCGACGAGCCCGCAACGCTGGCCGCGCGATGCGGCTCCGGCTTGCAATACGGCGCGAGCGAAGCGCGGCAACGTGCGGTCGCGCTGGCCTGGCGCGGTTATGAAAACGCGGTGCTGGCGAGTGCATCGCCGCGGGGCGCCGCGGCACAACAACGCGGGGCCCAGCGAAACGCACACGATTCCGAACGCCATGCCGCTCGCAAGTTGATCGGGAAATACCGGATTCAGGCGCACTACCTCGCGCATCGCTGCTGGCTCGGCGAAACGCGTTTGCTGTCGCTCGCGCGGCAGGCGGCCACGGCCGGCGTATCGATCGCGGCCGTGCATGGCGCGCGCGATCCGGTGTGTCCGCACCGCAATCTGCGGCGTCTGTCGCGCGCGGTTCCTTCCGCGCGTGTCGAGTCCGTGAGCGCGGCGGGCCATCTGGCGAGCGACCCCGCACTGCATGCACGCGTCGCAAGCGCGCTCGCCGCGATGTTCATTCCCACCATCGACGAGGAGCGCAGCAGCATGCGTCACGCGGCATGAAGATCAAGGTACTCGGCTCGTCGGCGGGCGGCGGTTTTCCGCAATGGAACTGCAATTGCCGCAATTGCGACGGCGTGCGTCGCGGCACGGTGAAGGCGACGCGCCGCACGCAGTCGTCGATCGCGGTCAGCGCGAACGGCGAGGACTGGCTGCTCGTCAATGCGTCGCCCGATCTGCTCGCGCAGATCGCCGCGCATCCCGAGCTTCAGCCGGCGCGGCGCGCGCGCGACAGCGGCATTGCCGCGGTACTCGTGATCGACGCGCAGATCGACCACGTGACCGGCCTTCTGATGCTTCGCGAACGCGACACACCGCTGCCGCTGTACGCGACCGATGCGGTCTGGCAAGACCTGCGCTCCGGCTTTCCGGTCGCGCCGATCCTGTCGCACTACTGCGGTGTCGAGCATCGCCGCATCGCGCTCGACGGCGCGCCGCTCGCCGTCGACGCATTGCCCGGCATCCGCATCGACGCGCTGCCGCTATCGAGCAAGGCGCCGCCGTACTCGCCGCATCGCGAGGCGCCCGAGCGCGGCGACAACCTCGGGCTCGTGCTGACGAACCTGCAATCGGGCCAGCGCGTGTTCTACGCGCCGGGCCTCGGCGCGATCGAGCCGCACGTGCTCGCGGCGATGCGCGAGGCCGATCTGCTGCTCGTCGACGGCACGCTGTGGACCGGCGACGAAATGATCCGCCTCGGCCTGTCGAAGAAGACCTCGGCGGATATGGGCCATCTGCCGCAGAGCGGCGCGGGCGGCATGATCGAAACGCTCGATTCGCTCGGCGCGAAACGCAAAGTGCTGATCCATATCAACAACACGAATCCGATCCTGATCGAAGACGGCCCCGAGCGGCGCATGCTAGGCGAGCATGGAATCGAGGTCGCGTACGACGGAATGAGCTTCGAGCTTTGAAGTGCGCAGTAAAGAGTGCGAAGAGATGAGGTAGCCTGGCGCGGCTGTGAACGACGATAAAACGGAGACGGACGGCATGAACGCGAAAGACATTCAGGACACGATACCGACACGCGACGCAAGTGCAGCGGGAACCCAGCTCATCGAGCGACCCGCCTGGAGCCGTGAGGAATTCGAAGCGCAGTTGCGCGCGAAGGGCACCGCCTATCACATCCACCATCCGTTCAACGTGAAGATGAATAGCGGCGGCTGCTCGCGCGAGCAGATTCGCGGCTGGGTCGCGAACCGCTTCTACTATCAGATCAACATTCCGCTCAAGGATGCGGCCGTGCTGTCGAACTGTCCGGACCGCGCGACGCGCCGCCGCTGGGTGCTGCGCATTCTCGATCACGACGGCTACGAAGGCGCGGAAGGCGGCATCGAAACCTGGGCGCGTCTTGCGGACGCGGTCGGCCTCACGCGCGACGAATTGTGGTCGCTCGAACACGTGACGCCGGGCGTGCGCTTCGCCGTCGATGCCTATGTGAATTTCGCGCGCCGTGCGCCGTGGCAGGAAGCGGTGTGCTCGTCGCTGACCGAGATGTTCGCGCCGCAGGTGCATCGCGACCGGCTCGCGAGCTGGCCCGAGCACTATCCGTGGATCGAACCCGAGGGTCTCGCGTACTTCCGCTCGCGCATTTCGCTCGCACAGCGCGACGTGCAGCACGGACTCGAAGTCACGCTCGCGCATTTCACGCGACGCGATCAGCAGGAACGCGCGCTCGAAATCCTGCAGTTCAAGCTCGACATTCTGTGGACCATGCTCGACGCGATCGAGAAGGCGTTTCCGCAATGAACGACACCACACGCGCCGACCCCGCCACGCCGCTCACGATCGCGAAGCCGTTCCGCCTGCAATGGGAGCCCGCGCAGAACGCGCACGTGCTGCTCTACCCGGAAGGCATGGTGAAACTCAACCAAAGCGCGGGAGAAATCCTCAAGCGCTGCGACGGCACACGCGACATCGATACGCTGATCGCCGAGCTCGAACAGGCGTTCAACGCGACCGGCATCGGCAACGAGGTGCGGGCTTTCATCGCCGACGCGCATGGGCGCGGCTGGCTGGAGTAGTGCGATGACCGATCTTTCTCAACCAGGCTCTCAACCCGGCGGGCAACCGCAAAGCAGCGCGGCCGCCGCGGTGCCGCCGCCGCTGTGGCTGCTCGCGGAGCTGACCTATCGCTGTCCGCTGCATTGCGCGTTCTGCTACAACCCGCTCGACTACACCGATCACAACCGCGAACTGACCACCGGCCAATGGCTCGACGTGCTGCGCGAGGCGCGCGCGCTCGGCGCGGTGCAACTCGGCTTTTCCGGCGGCGAGCCGCTGGTGCGCGACGACGTCGAAGTACTGGTCGAAGAAGCGCACAGGCTCGGCTTCTACACGAACCTGATCACGTCGGGCGTCGGTCTCACCGATCAGCGCCTCGGCGACCTTAAGGCCGCCGGGCTCGATCACATCCAGTTGTCGTTCCAGGACTCGACGCAGCAGCTGAACGACTTCCTCAGCAGCACGCGCACGTTCGAGCTGAAACAGCGCGTCGCCGCCGCGCTCAAACGGCACGGCTTTCCGATGGTGATGAACTGCGTGCTGCATCGCTACAACCTGCCGCACGTCGACAAGATCATCGAGATGGCGCTGGCACTCGGCGCCGAATATCTGGAGCTGGCGAACACGCAGTACTACGGCTGGGCGCGCGAGAACCAGGCGCAACTGATGCCGACGCGCGAGCAGCTCGAAGAAGCCGAAGCGGTAGTCGCGCGCTATCGCCAGACTCATGGCGAGCGCTGCAAGATCTTCTTCGTCGTGCCCGACTACTTCGAGCGCCGCCCGAAGCGCTGCATGAACGGCTGGGGCGCGGTGTTCCTCGGCGTCGCGCCCGACGGCGCCGCGCTGCCGTGTCACGCTGCGCGCGGCCTGCCCGGCCTGACGCTGCCGAACGTGAAGGAGATGCCGTTGCGCGAGATCTGGTACGACAGCGACGCATTCAATCGCTTTCGCGGTTTGCAGTGGATGAAGGAGCCGTGCCGCAGCTGCGACGAAAAGGAGCACGACCTCGGCGGCTGCCGCTGCCAGGCCTACCTGCTGACCGGCGATGCGGCCAACGCCGACCCTGTCTGCGACAAATCGCCGTTTCACGAGAACGTGGTCAAGATCGTGCGGCACGCGGCGTCGGAATCCGCGGCGACAGCAGCGGCGCGCGAACAGCCGATCCTGTTCCGCAACGACGCCAACTCGCGCAAGCTCGCGGCGGCGGCCCGCGAGCTTGACGCCGCCGGCGACAACCGAGCATCACCCGGAGCCCAATCATGAGTGCCGACACCATCTCCGTTCTGCTCGTCGACGATCATGCGGTCGTGCGCGAAGGCTACCGGCGTCTGCTCGAACTGAACGACGACGTCGAGGTGTGCGGCGAAGCGGCCGACGCCGCGCAGGCCTACCAGCGTTTTTGCGCGCTGCGGCCCGATGTGGTCGTGATGGACGTGTCGCTGCCGGGCGCGAGCGGCATCGAAGCGATGCGGCGCATGCTCGCGCGCGAGCCCGATGCGCGCGTGCTGATCTTCAGCGTGCACGAGGAATCGATCTTCGTGCGCCGCGCGCTCGACGCAGGCGCGCTCGGCTACGTGACCAAGGCGAGCGCGCCCGACGTGCTGGTCGAAGCGGTGCGCTCGATCGCCCGGCGCGCCGGCTATCTGAGCCCGGACATTTCGCAGGCGCTCGCGCTGCGCACCGCGTTCAACGAAGGGCCGCCGGGGCGTCAGTTGTCCGCGCGCGAGTTCGAAGTGCTGCGGCTGCTCGTGCAGGGCTACACGCTGCCGAGCATCGCCGAAAAGCTCGGCTTGAGTCAAAAGACGGTGGCCAACCATCAATCGGTAATCCGGCAGAAGTTCGGCGCCGACAACGGCGTACAGCTCGCGCAGATGGCAAGTCGCCTCGGACTTCAGTTCACGGGCTCGGCCAGCCCCGCTTGAGCGGATACGCGCGCGCAGAACAGAAAACCGCGCTGCGGCTCGCTCGCGACGTGAAACTCGCCGCCGAGCGCCTCGACGCGCTCGCGCATGCCGATCAGCCCGAGCCCGCTGCGCGGCTTCGTCAGATCGGTGCCGGGGCCGTCGTCGGCCATCGTGACGACAATCTCGTCGATCTGCGTGCCGTTGTCTTCGCGCGGCGCGCGCACCATGAACAGTTCGACGCGCGAGCGGCGCGCGAACTTCGACACGTTCGTCAGCCCTTCCTGCACGAGCCGATACAGTGTGATCGTCAGCGCATCGCTGAGGCCGCTGAAATCCCCTTCGATCGTGACCGAGAACGACGCCTCGGGCAAACGCTCGCGCCAGCCGTCGACGCAATGTTCGAGCGCGGTCGGCAAGCCGAATTCGTCGAGACCGATCGGCCGCAGGCGGCGGATCATGCCGCCGATCTCGCGGTACACATGCGTCGCGCTTTGTATCAGCCCGAGCGCGATGCGATGAATCTCCGGCTCGCGCTCGCCCGATAGATCGCGGATGCGCGCCGCGTCGAGCGCCATCGCGTTCAGGTATTGACCCAGCTCGTCGTGCAGCTCGCGCGCCATATGGCGGCGCTCGAGTTCCTGCGCCTGCAGCGCCTGACTGGCGAGGCGCCGGTTGTCGGCGAGCAGTCGTTCGGCCTGTTCCTCGAGCATGCGGCGATGGCGCGCTTCGCGGCGCGCATCGCTGTAGCGTCGCCACGCGAACCATGCGAGCGCGATCGAAAGCACGAACAGCGTGCCCGGCAACTCGTCGAGCTGGAAGCGCTCCATGCCGCGCGTGAACCGGTAGATCTTTTCGCTCAGATCGAAGGCGGCGCCGAGCGCCGCCGCGAGCACGGTCACGGCGACGACCCAGCCGAGGTCGCGCCATATCGGTGACGAGGGCGGTGGGCGGCCAGCAGAGGAGGAATGGATCGGTTCGCTTGACATGACGCTTGCATTCTACTCAGCGACGGCACGCGCAGCGGGTTTCGCGCGAGTTTGGGAACGCTTCCCCGGCAGATCGGGAAAAGCTCCCGCGCGGCTTACAGACGCGTATGCGAAGCTTTACACCAACGTCGAACAACGCGCGACACGCGCGCATAACAAGCCGGCAGGAGACAACAACGATGAGCATGCGATCTCAAGCACGCCGCAAACGCCGGCTTCAGCGGCGCGCCGGCATCACCTTCTGTGTGGGTGGCGCGCTCGCCGGTTTGTCCATGGGCGTATGGGCGCAGGGGCAAGCCGAGCCGCCGGTCGCGGCGTCGGCGTCGGCGCCGGCTTCGGCTTCGGCGTCTTCCGCTGCCCCTTCCCAGGCCGCCGACGACAACGCCGACAACAACACGACACCCACCACGACCCTCGCACCGATCGTCGTCGTAGGCACCACGCCGTTGCTCGGCATCGGCACGCCGCTTACGCAAGTGCCGGCCAACGTGCAGACGGTCCATGCGGCCGATATTCAACGGCAGGGACGCCAGACGCTTACCGACTACCTCGCGGCGAATCTGCCCAGCGTCTCGATCTCCGACGCTCAGGGCAATCCGTATCAGATGAACCTGTTCTATCGCGGCTTCACTGCATCGCCGCTGCTGGGCACGCCGCAGGGCTTGTCGGTATTCGTCGACGGCGTGCGCGTGAACGAGCCGTTCGGCGACGTCGTGAACTGGGACCTGATACCGCAACAGGCAATCGACACGATGCAGCTGATCCCCGGCTCCAATCCGACCTTCGGCTTCAACACGCTCGGCGGCGCGCTGGCGATCACGACGAAAAACGGCAAGGACAACCCGGTCGGCGAGGCCGAAATACAGGGCGGCTCGTGGGGACGCAAGGCCGCGCAGATCGAACAGGGCGGCACGATCGGCCAGAACCTCGATTACTACTTCACCGCCAACGCCGCGAACGACAACGGCTGGGCCGAGCAGAACGAGAGCCGCATCCGCCAGGCGTTCGGCAAGCTGCGCTATACCAACGCCGACACCACGCTGTCGTTGTCGGCCGGTGGCGCGGACAACGATCTGCACGGCGTGCAAACCATTCCGCGCTCGTTCCTCAACAACCCGAAGCAACCGTACACGTATCCCGACCGGAATCAGAATAGCGTCGGCTACCTGACGCTGTCGGGCGATCATTACTTCAACGACAACGTCGAGCTGAGCGGCAACGCGTACTACCGGCACTTTCGCAATGCCAACACCAGCAGCAACGTCAACGAGAACTTCGGCGAGATCGGGGACGACGGCGCTGTCGATACGTTGCAGGCGACCAACGTGCAATCGACCGTGACGACCGACAGCTACGGCGCGAGCTTGCAACTGACGCTGCTCGGCAAGCTCGGCGGCATGAAGAACCAGTTCATCGCGGGCATGGCCGTCGATGCCGCCAATTCGCACTTCACGCAGTCGTCTCAGGACGCGATGTTCACCGATTCGCGCGCGACGGTCGGCATCGGCAATTTCCAACCGCAAACCAACGCAAACACGCACAACACGAACTACGGCATCTACCTGACGGACACACTGTCGCTGACGCCGCAGTGGTCGCTGACGCTGTCGGGCCGCTACAACTGGGCCGATGCGACGATCGGCGACGAATCCGGCACGCAGCCGCAGCTCAACGGCCACCATACGTTCTCGCGCTTCAATCCGGCGGTCGGCATCAACTGGAATCCGACGCCGGCCTTCACCGCCTATGCGACCTACAACGAGGGCATGCGCTCGCCGACCGCGATCGAGCTGGCCTGCGCCGATCCGAACGCGCCATGTTCGCTGCCGAACGAGTTCATCTCCGATCCGCCGTTGCAGCCGGTCATTTCGAAGACCTATGAAGTCGGGGCGCGCGGCAGGATCGGCGGCAACACGACATGGAGCGCCGCCGCTTACAGCACGACGCTCGACAACGACATCCAGTTCATCAGCAGTAACGGTGCGGGCAGTTCGCAGGGTTTTTTCCAGAACGTCGGGCGCACGCGCCGGCAAGGCGTCGAACTGGCAGGGCAGACGAAATATGGTCCGCTCACGGTGACCGGCAGCTATAGCTACGTCAACGCGACCTACCAGTCGACATGGGTCGAAAGCAGCCGCAGCAATTCGAGCGCCGACGCGAACGGCAACATCACCGTGCATCCCGGCGACCACATCCCGAGCATTCCGGCGACGACCGTCAAACTACGGCTCGATTACGCGACCACCTCGAAATGGCGAATCGGCACGAACCTGACGTGGCGCGGCAGCATCTACGCGCAGGGCGACGAGAACAATCAGGACGTGAACGGCAAGATCTCCGGCTATCTGCTGATCGATATGGACACCTCGTATCAGGTGACGAAACAGTTGCAGGTCTTCGCATCGGTGTCGAACCTGCTCGATAAACGCTATGCGAGCTTCGGCGCGCTGGGGGCGAACTTCTTTACCGGGCCGGGAAATACGTTCAACGGCGCGAATCCGGTCAACGAGCAGTTCCTCGGGCCGGGGGCGCCGAGGGGGTTTTGGGTGGGGATGAGATATGGGTGGAAGTAGTGGTGGATTGCGTGGTGGGATCGGATGGCTTCGGTCTTGCGGGCGCTTGGGGGTTCTGCACGAGCGCAATGCCGGCAAACCGGCGCGGACCAGTCGTCTTCGCTATAAAGCAACCAGTTCGCCCTAGTGCCGCGCATCATAAATTCCCGTTTCAAATAGCTTCGCCGAAACGGAACTGATTTTTAGCGAACACTCCAATCCTTGAGCAATTTAGCCAACTCGTTTACGCGCGTTTGCGTAATGTCAGTCATACATCCCCAAAAATATATATCGCGCTCTGCCGCCTCGCCCATCATATATGTTTCGGCATAACATTGACTGTCACGAAACTTCATCCAGGAAACTTGCGCCGAAACGAAATATGGCATCGCCAATGGTTTCTCATCATAGGTTTTTAAAAAATTATCTCCCCTCTCAAATCGCGCCGTAACAGCTTTAAGCTTGTCATCCAGCCGCACCTTTGCACGCTCAAATTCCCTGTGTTGGCATTGAGCTAGATCATCATTCGTCGCATGCTCTCCGCTCTTGCACAAACGATCAATTTCCTTTTCCGAGTGGCCGGAGAAATACGCGGCCGATGATTGGATCTGCTTGTAATCGAACTTCCCCGAATAAACGGTGGCCGCTATCGAGAAGATCGGCCAGAATGCAATCGCCGCGATAAGTTTAGTGTGATGAGTCATAGATCCCTGCCTCGAACATTTCTGCCTCACGGTGACGACGCCTGAGCAAACCTTTAACTAAGCGACCCTAATGGTCATGGCTGTAAGTTCTCATCTTGTCGCCAACCTTGTCATAATCACCAGTGTTAACGAAATCGAGGAGGTTGGCGCCATGGCCTTGTAGATTGTATATAAAACACACCAGGGCGTCGTACTCGTACTGGTGTAAAGGGACCTTGATCCAGTTATTGACAATTCGCTCAGCCTTTTCAACATCAGCGCGGAGCATTTTATCGGCATCTGCCTCCGCAATTCCATTTAAAAATGGCTTCTCAGATACCGCTCCTGATATCGGCCCCATATGAACAAGATGACCATAACCGATAGTCGCATTGCCTTTTCCGCTTCCATCCTTGTCATATATGACCGCACTGAATTTCTCCCAGCCCTTCAGAAATTCAATACCTCCGGCCGATAACTTCCATGGCTTGCAGTAGCGTGTCACATAAACATTGACGTTTGAATTAGCGTTTGTATTGGTCACGCATTCGTGCAGCGGATCAGCCATTTTTACCCCATTTTATGAGTTACCGTGATAGACAATTGTTACGCTGACTGGCGATGTCCAAGATAGATTCGCACCGCTTGCGCGCCGTCCGTCTTGTGCCGCTGTGTACGTCCCGCGTGATCGGTGACCCCATCTTCAACTCGCCCGATGGGAATCGGACCGTATAGAGAGTATCGGAAAGCGCGCGCCCGTTCGGGTCCCGAAGCGTGAACTGTTCATCGAAACGCTTCTTTGATCGTTCGCGACAATTGCACGCCCATGCAACGCCCAGCGCTTCGGCCATGGCATACCCGCTTTTCAGCTTACGAACCCTCTCAAACGGAAAGAACTCACCGGTTTCCATGTTCAAGGCCTGTGCGGACGGCATCGGCGGGAACTTGGAATAAATAGAAAAGATAATGCTGCAAACTCCGCATTCTTCCTCGACTGTCCAATCTGTCCCATTGCTTTGCTGCATCTGCTCCTCCATTGCACTCCTCATGATTTTTCTGGCATTGCTACGAGAATTAACCATCGAAACGGACCGCGGTCAACGACTTTAATTCGGGATAAGCCCGCTTTTACAAAAATTGACGCTATTGGTTTCGGATAACTCGTTTCTATTGCATATTTCTGCGTGTGCGGAATCGGGATTTAGTCAGGACAGGAGACTTGCCCCCCGAGTTGTTGAGCATGCCCAGCACACGTAAAAAAGCCGCCCATCTCAGGCGGCTCATTTGTGCCCGTTCTCGTACAGCGGTACAAGACAGGAAGTCAATACCAACTCAGCAACGCAAAGCCAACAGACCTCGAAAAGATCTGCAACAGCCTCTTCGCCAGCATCTCGCTCAATGCGATTCGATCGACCCGTCGCTATGCGGATAAGTGACGATGCCCCACGCGAGCGGCAGCTCGCCGATCTGCTTGAGCGGCTGATAGCTCTTCGCGTCGAGCACGTACACCGCGTCGGAGCGGCCGCACGCGACCATCAGCTTCGACCCGTCCGGCGTGAAGCTGAAATGCCAGCAGCGCTGGCCGACCGGCACATCGGCGACATGTTCGAAGGTGTGGCCGTCGAACACCTGCACCACCTTGTCGCGCGCAGCAGCCACGAAAAGCCGCTGACCGTCCGGCCCGAACGCGACGCCATAGGGCCCAAGTTTGGTGTCGACGGTCTTGACCACTTCGAATGTGTGAGCATCGATCACGACGAGTTTGCTGAGCGACTCCAGCGTGACCACATAGTGCTTGCCATCGGGTGACAGCCGGATGCCGCGCGGCCGGCCACCCGCCGCGAGCTTCACGGTTCTGATCGGCGCGCCGGTTCGTGCATGATAGATCGACACCGTATCGTCGCCTTCGTTGGTGACCAGCATCATCTGACCGTCGCGCGAGAATTCGATGCCTTCGGTTTCGTGGCCGCTCGTGACCGAGCGGATCACCTGCCAGCTCTTCATATCGATGATCGCGATTTCAGCGGGCGGCTTGTTCGCGTCGTCGTCCGCGCCGGGCTTGCCGCCCGCGTTCGCTTCGGGCTTGTTGTCCCCTTTCGCGTCGGGTTTGCCTTCCGGTTTCGCTCCCGGCGGCCCGCCGTCCTCGCCGGGCTCGTAGGTCACGTACGCGTAGCCGTTGCGCACCCGCACATATTCAGGGTTTTTGCCGATCCTCACGCGCTTGACGACCTTGCCGGTGGCGGTGTCGATCACCGCGAGATCGTTGGTGTTCTTGTTGGCGACCAATAGACGCGTGCCGTCGGCGTTCAGGCTCAGGCCGCGCGGGCCGTCCGCGCCGACCGGAAAGGTCTGTGCAAGCGTCATCTGGTCGAGATCGATCACGCCGACGCCGGCCTTCTCGCTCGTCACGTAGGCAAGCGGCGCGGCCGTGGCATGCGCGGCGCTCGCGGCCAGCACGAGCGCGCAAGCCAGCGCGAGGGAACGGCGTGGCGGTCGGGGGGGAATCCGTGTCTCCAGCATCGTTGTACTCCGTGTTGATATGGCGGCGCCGCGATGGTTCGCGTCATCGTTTCAAGGTAGCCCACCGGGTGATTGTTTGACAACGCGGATCGGCGGGAGATTTTCCCGAATTGCTTCGCGCCGGCCGTCGCGGGTTTGAAAAGCGGGGTCCACGGAGGACAATGACCGCGGAGGTGGCGATGATGCTGCAAGTTGCCGTGGTGCACCCAGCAAGTTCTGCGAATCCCGCGGCCGGCTACCGTCGCGCGGCGATCGTGCTGGGCGCCGTGATCGTCGCGCATCTGCTGCTGCTTGCCATCGCATTGAGCGCACGCAACCGGATCGTCGAGCGTCCGGTCGAGCCACGCACGATCACCGCGTTGCTGCTGAGCCCCGAGCCTCCCGCTCCGGTTGTTTCATCACCCGCGCCGCCCCCGCCCGCCGCTATCGCCCCGCCGGCACCCACGCCAGCCGTCACGCATCCCGCCGTGCACCCCAAACCGGCGCCGCCGCCGCGCGCGCAGGTGACGCATAGTGTGGAAAAGCCTGTGCCGACACCTTCTCCGACACGCGAAAGCACCACGCAACCCGTCACGCAAACCGCCGCGCCATCGGCGGCGCCGCAGGCCGCCATGCCCGCCGCGCCAACGGCCGCCGCGCCGTCGGCCGCATCCGCTCCCGCCGCTCATCCGGCTGCGCCCGCGTCGACCGAGCCGCGCAACGTGTCGCACGTCGACTGCTCGATTCCGAAGCCCGACTATCCCGACGTCGCGAAGCGGCGCGGCGAGCATGGCACGGCGATCGTGCGCTTCGTCGTCGGTCTGAGCGGGCATATTGAAACGGCGCAATTGCAAGCCAGCAGCGGCTCGGCTCGACTCGACGACGCGGCGCTCGCCGCCGTGCATGCGGGCGCCTGCCAGCCCTACACCGAAAACGGCACGCCGGTGCGCGCCGCGTACTCGCAGTCGTTCGTATTCGGACTGACCGAGTGACCGAACAAACGTAACCGGACCGCCAAACAGACCACCGACACCAACCGAAGGAACTCGCCATGCAACATTACGGACTCGCAAACGTATGGGATTCGGGTGATTTCGTCACGCGCGGCATTCTGTGTGTGCTCGTGATCATGTCGGTGCTGTCGTGGACGGTGATCATCGTGAAGCTGTGGCAAGTGGTCCGCCTCAGGCGCGTGACCAGCCAGAGCGACGCGCGCTTCTGGAGCGCGGACCGCTTCGACGACGGACTGCACGCCCTCGGCTACCCGGATTCGAGCGCGCACGACAACCCGCTGCTCGCGCTCGCGCTGGCGGGCCATGAAGCCGCGACACATCATCGGCAGACGCAGCAGCAGTTGCACGACCGCATCGATGTGTCCGACTGGATCACCCGGCGTCTGCAGGACACGATGGACGAAACGATCGCACGTCTGCAAAGCGGCCTCGCGATTCTTGCTTCGATCGGCAGCACCGCGCCTTTCGTCGGGCTGTTCGGCACCGTATGGGGCATCTACCATGCGCTGATCGTGATCGGCGAGACCGGTCAGACTTCTATCGATCATGTTGCCGGCCCGGTCGGCGAGTCGCTGATCATGACGGCGTTCGGGCTCTTCGTCGCGATACCGGCCGTGCTCGGCTACAACGGCCTGACGCGCGCGAACCGCTCGATCGTCGCGCGCCTGAAGCGCTTCGCGCACGGCTTGCATGCGTACTTCGTGACCGGTGCGCAATTGCCGTCGAGCGCCGGGCCGCAGATGCGCGTGGTGCCGCGCGGCACCAACGCGACGAGCGCAACCCGCGACGGAGACCTCGAATGGCAATGAGCCCTTTCTCCGACGACGACGATCAAGGTCTGATGAACGAGATCAACATGACGCCGCTCGTCGATGTAATGCTGGTCCTGCTGATCATTTTTCTCGTCACCATTCCGGCGCTGCAACACGCGGTCAGGATCGATCTGCCGCATGCGAGCAGTCAGCCGGAAGCGGTCAAGCCCGCGCATGTGGACGTCGCGGTGCAAGCGGACGGCACGGTGCTGTGGGACGGTCAGCCCGTGACCGACGACGGCTTGCGCGCGCGCATCGCGCAAGCTGCCCTCGCGACGCCGCAGCCGGAGCTGCATTTGCGCGCCGATCGCAAGGTGCCGTACGAGCGGGTCGCGATCGTGATGTCGGCGGCGCAAAGCGGCGGGCTGACGAAGCTGGGCTTCGTGACCGATCCGCAGCTGGGCAAATGACGCGGCGCGGCGCGCAGGTTGCGGCGTGCTCGTCGGCACCTAATGCAATGCTTATCGACGGCGAAAGAATCTCTGAATTTGAATCGGTGGATGGCTCGGCTATCGTGGTGCGTGTCTGAACGGCACCCACCCTCGCGAGGACCGCACGATGCAAGCCCTTATCTTCGACGTCGACGGCACGCTCGCCGACACCGAGACCGCTCATCTGCAAGCGTTCAACGCCGCGTTTGCGGAAGCGGGCCTCGACTGGTTCTGGGACGAAGCGCTCTATTCGGGCCTGCTGAAAGTGGCGGGCGGCAAGGAGCGTCTGCTGCATTACTGGCGCACGGTCGACTGCGAGGAAGCCGCGGGCCCGCGAGCGCGAGAGGCCGTCGACGCGCTGCACGCACTGAAGACGCGCCACTACACCGAGCGCGTGCGCGAGCGCGGCGTGCCGCTGCGACCCGGCATCGCGCGTCTGATCGACGAGGCGAACGAGGCTGGCCTGCGCGTGGCGATCGCGACGACCACGACGCCCGCCAACCTCGACGCGCTATTGCACGCGCATTTCGGCGCCAGCTGGCGCCATCGCTTCGCGGCGATCGGCGACGCCGGCACCACGCCGGCGAAAAAGCCCGCCCCCGACGTCTATCGACACGTGCTCGAACAGCTCGGCTTGCAGCCCGCAGCCTGCCTCGCCTTCGAGGACTCGCGCAATGGGTTTCTCGCGGCGCGCGCCGCGCGCGTGCCGGTCGTCGTCACGCCGAGCACTTTTACCGCGCATGAGGACTTCGATGGCGCGCTGGCCGTGTTGCCTCATCTCGGCGATCCGCATGCGCCGATCGTTCCGATGGTGCGCGGCGAATGGCATCGCTGGGTGGATCTGGCGACACTGCGTCGCTGGCATGAAGACGCCACGCGGCGTCCCGATTCGGCCGCGCGCGGCGCACTGAACGCGGACCAGGCGAACGCGAACGCGAGCGCGTCATGGCGATGAACCGCGGCTACCATGCTGTCCTGATCGATCTGGATGGCACGATGGTCGATACCGCGCCGGACATCGTCGCGGCCACCGGCCTGATGCTGAAAGACTTCGGCGCCGAGCCGCTGCCGTCAGGCATGGTGACCGGCTTCATCGGCAACGGCGTGCGCAAGCTCGTGCAACGCTCGCTGAACGCGGCGGGCCTCGGCCAGCATGTCGAACTGGAGCACGCGCAGCACGTATTCGAGCGGCATTACGCGGTGACCAACGCGCAGCTGGGTCGGGTATATCCCGGCGTGATGGCCGGGCTGCACGCGTTGCGGCAGCACGGGTACCGCTGCGCGTGCGTGACCAACAAGCCGCAGGCGCTGGCGGCGGCGCTGCTCGACAAAACGGGGCTCGCCGCTCATCTGGACGGGCTGGTCGCGGGCGACACCGTGGCGCGCATGAAGCCGTCGCCCGAACCGCTTTGGCACGCGTGCCGGCTGCTCGACGCCGAGCCCGAACGTTGCGTGCTGGTCGGCGATTCATCGGTCGATGTCGCGGCGGCGCGCGCGGCCGGTCTGCCGGTCTTTATCGTCAGCTATGGCTATGGCAGCGCGAGCGGCGCCGACATGCCGCGTTGCGACGCGCTGATCGATTCGTTCGAGGCGTTGCCGGCGATTCTGGCGCAAGCGCGGCCGGCCTTGCGCGCTTGATTCCAGCCGCTAACTCGCCGACAACAACCCCGCGACCCGCGCCGACTTCGTCTGCACCGCGATGTCTTTCGCCGTCATTCCCCGGTTGTCCTTCAACGACCGGTTCGCGCCGCGCGCGAGCAACAGCTGGGCGGTCTCCGCGCGATCGTAGCCGGCCGCCCACATCAGCGCAGTCAGATCGTTCTTGTAGGTCCGGTTCACGTCGACGCCGGCATCGAGCAATTGACCGACGACCTTCGTGTGCCCCTCGCCCGCCGCATATTCCATCGCGGTCTTGCCGACGCGATCGGTCGCGAGAGGATCGGCGCCATGCGCGAGCAGCAGCGCGACGATCTCGTCGAAGCCGCCGTAGGCGGCGGCCATCAGCGGTGTATCGCCCGGCGCGTTCGCATGCTGGACGTTCGCGCCGCGCTCGATCAGCGTGCGCGCCATCGCCGTATCGCCCTTCTTGCACGCGGTGACGAGCGCGGTGTCGCCGATCCGGTTCATCGCATCGACCGACGCGCCGCGCTGCAGCGCCGCGACGACCGACTGCTGATCGTCGTCCTTCGCGGCCGCGAGCAGTTGGCGGTTGATTTCCCCCTGGTCCTGCGCGAGCACGGGCACGCAAGCGCCGAACGCGGCGGCGAGCAGAACGGCGGCCACAAGTGGCCGAGTGATCATGTCTGTCATCGTGTCTTCCCCCGCTACTGCAGATTGTTGATATAGGCGGCCAGATGATGGATGTCGTCGTCGGTCAGATTACGCGTCACGCTGGTCATGTTGCCCGCATCGTTGGTGCGCGTGTGCGAGCGAAAGTCCTGCAACTCCTTGACGATGTACTGATAATGCTGGCCCGCGACGCGCGGAATCTCGTTCTGCCCGGAAAAGCCGCCCAGGTGGCACATCGTGCACAACACCTCGGCGGCCTTCCTGCTGCCCGCTTCTATGCTGGCGCCATCCGCTTTGAACTGCACCAATATGGGCTTCTGCGCGGCGAAGTAGTCGGCGAGGTCCTGCATGTCCGCGGCCGACAGGTTCGCCGCCATCGGCGACATGCGCGGATCGCTGCGCCGTCCCTGCTTGAAGTCCTTCAGTTCCAGATATATATAGCGCGCGGTTTGGCCGGCCAGAATCGGATAGTCCGGATTGGTCGAATTGCCCATCGGCCCGTGACAGGCCACGCACACCTGCGCTTTCGCCTTGCCCGCCTCGGCGTCGGCGTGCGCGCCCGACGGCAGCCATGCGGCGATCAATCCGCCGCACAGCAGCGCCACCCATGCAGCGCGCGCCCCACCCGGCGCTCCCCGCGGCGCCGGCCCCCTCATGGCACCGCGAATACGATGACGCTATTGCCGCGCTTGTAGTCGAGCTGCGTATTGCCGCCCGCCGCGACCGCCACGTATTGCTTGCCGTCGAGCGTGTACGACACGGCCGGCGCGTTGACGCCCGCGCCGCACTGGAACTCCCACAGCTTCTTGCCGTTCGCGGCATCGAACGCGCGGAACAGGCCGTTGCCCTCGCCGTTGAACACGAGGCCGCCCGCCGTCGCGAGTACGCCGCCGATCAGCGGCTGGTCTGTCTTGTAGTCCCACGCGACCTTGCCGGTGTCGACGTTGACGGCCGACAGCTTGCCCCATTGCGCCTCGGACGGGATCACCTTGAACGCGCCGCCGAGCCACAGCTTGCTGCCGCCCGGATAGGCGGCGTCCTCGACCTGGTACGTCATCGGCTGATGTAGGTTGGCCGCGTAGACGAGACGCGTCTGCGGATCGAACGCGATCGGCGACCATTCGACGCCGCCGTTCGCGCCCGGCAACATGCGCGCGCCGGCCGCGGTCGGCAGCGTCCACATGTTTTCCTGCGGAATCATCGCCTGCGAGAAGCGGATCAGACGGCCGGTCGCACGATCATGCACGTACACGTGACCGGTCTTGCCCGCATGCACGATGCCGGGGATCATCTTGCCGTCGTTGTCGCGCACGTCGATCAGCACCGGCGGGCTCACCGCGTCGAGGTCCCAGACGTCGTGCGGCACGTACTGGTAGTGCCATTTGTACTTGCCGGTGTCGAGATCGATCGCGACGAGCGAGTCCGTATAGAGGTTGTCTCCCGGCCGGATCGCGCCATACAGGTCCGGCGACGGATTGCCGACCATGAAGTACACCGTGTTCGTTTTCCGGTCGATCGCCGGCGTCATCCACACGCCGCCGCCGAGCGTCTTGTAGAAGTCGCCGCCCTTGTCGGCCAACTGCTTCTTCTCTGCGTCGATGTCGCGCTTCTCGTCGCGGCCGGTCGCGTCTTTGGTCGCCCACACGCCTTCCTGGCCGGTTTCGGGAATCGTGTAGAAAGTCCACAGCAACTGGCCGGAATTCGCGTCGTACGCCTTCACGAAGCCGCGAATGCCGTACTCGCCGCCGTTCGTGCCGATCAGCACCTTGCCGTCGACGACCGCCGGTGCCATCGTTTCCGAGTAGCCCTGGTCGGGATCGGCGATCTGGGTTTGCCACAGCACGTTGCCGGTTTTGGCGTCGAGCGCGACGAGCTTGGAGTCGAGCGTGCCCATATAGAGCCGGTCACCCGAAATCGCGACGCCCCGGTTGTTGGGTCCGCAACAAAACGTCGTGACCGGACCCATCTTGTGCTTGTAATGCCAGTACTCCTTGCCCGTCTTCGCATCGATCGCGTACACATGATTGAACGACGTGGTCAGGAACATCACGCCATCCTTCACGATCGGCGCCGTTTCCATCGATTCGTTGACAGCCGTCTGGAAGATGAACACCGGTTTGAGCTTCGCGACGTTCGTCCTGTTGATCTGCGAGCCCGGGTAATAACGCGTCTGCGCATAGGAGCCGTTCGAATGCAGCCAGACCGCCGTCATGCTGCCGGCGCGATCGAGCTGATCCTGGGTGACGGGCTGAAGCGTCGAAGGTACCGGCGCCGCGGTGATGGTCGTGCTGTTCTGTACTTCGTCGGCGGCATGAGCCGCGGGCAAGCCGAACGCGATGGCGAGCAGTGGCAGGCCGACAATTCCCTGAATACGGTTGAATGGCATGAGCGTCTCCTAGCTTTTTAGATTCCTATGAATTGCAGCGCAGGAGTGCGACATGGATCCACGCGGACGACAGCGTGAAAGAACACGGTGGCGCAACCCTCGCAGACAACAAAAGCGTACGGCTTCGAATCGTTGTTCAGCTCTGTCAGGACGGGTCGGCTTCGCAGAGGGGGAGAAGTGATGCACGGGTCCGCGGCAAACCGGCTCGATTAAGGGTAGCCGATGTGTTGTGGATTTTCTAGAGTAAAGCGGTAAGGAGTGGCAAGCGATCGGCGCGCACCGTTGTCGCCAGTCACTGCCGCCCTGGTCATCGTTTTCACCTACGTTGCGATGCGTGGACTACGCGTCGAAACGGAACAGGCGGCGTGGCGAATACGCTCATGAGTTTTATCACTGAATAGACCGCTCATTGAGCCGATCAGAACCGCCCGCCGCGCCAATCGGCACCCGGCAGATAGTCCCGGTTCGTCTGTTCCGGATTGCGGTTAACCAGAGGTCGCGCGTAAAGCGGGTGATGCAGGCTGCGCACTTCGTGCTCGAGCCTGAAGCAACGCTCTCCGGACGCCAGATCGACGAGGTCGGCAAACCGGTATTGATGCGGCTCCTCTCCATATACGAGGCCTTTTTCGGCGAGCCGCCTGAACGGCTCCGAAAAAGCCGCCGTGTAAATGGCGATGTGGTGTCCGTCGTATTCAGGAATGGGCTCGGTCGTTTCCGCATACAGCAGTTGCTGATGCGTGCCGATGTCGATCATCGCGCGGTGCAAGCCATGCTTCTCTTCGATGTCGACGGGCGCATCGAACATATCGCGGTAAAAGCGCGCGATAGGCAGCGCGCTGCCGACCGGTACATCCATCTTCACGAACGCGATGCCCAGATCGATTTGCGACCACGGTGCCGACGCGGCTCGATCGACGGGATCGAGGCACTCGTAGCGGTTGCCCCAGGGACACGTCACTTCGACACTGCCTGCGCGCTCCGTCCACCCGAACCCGGTGCCGGCGAGCAGCGGCTCGACCGAGCGCAAACGCTTCACCAGCGCGTCGAGTTCGCCCACCACGAGACCGACACTGCCGCGCAAACGTTGCGCCGCCCCGTGCGGCAAGTGAATCTGCGAGCGGCCGATGTTGATCCACATATTCTCGACCCCGGTCATCACGAACGGATCGCGCGTGAGCCCGAGGCCGGTGACGTAGAAGGCGGTCGCGAGAATCTGGTTGGGGATTTTCAGGTTGACGTGTTCGAGCAGGATCAGATTGCCGGTATCGTCGTGAGCGTAAGAGTGTTCCATGTGTCTGCCTTGTGCATGAGCCGCGAAACGCTGGGCAAATTATGCATCAACAGCGCAAATGGTTCGTATCGAGTGACGCGCAGGCGCTTATCTCTTCAGTACCTTCCACGGTCCATCGCCGGTTTTGCAGACGATCGGCGTCCAGGTTTGCGTCTGTCCTTTCGCAATCGCGGTCAGCGTCGCGGTCCGGCAGGTTCGATCGCCGTCCTTCGTCGTATCCTGCGGCGTCACCGTGCCCTTGATCGAAACGGAATTGCCGGTGCCCGCATTGCTCCACTCGTACGATTCGCCATCCTTTTTCGTATCGAGCGCCTTTTGCGCCGCATCGTTGAGCGCTTTGCGGTCGGCCTCGTGCATGTAGGTGACGGGCGTGTCTTTCAGAAAGTTCAGGTTCGCTGCATGGCACAAGACGGGGCTGGCGAGCAGCGCCGCTGCCGTCAACCACTGCGTGATCGTGAGGGGGTGCACGGCGTCGTGTGTGAGCGCGCGCGCGCCGGGAAGCAATTGACGTGACATCTGGTTTTCTCCTCGAGATCATCCGCGACCCGCTTCGTCCGCGAGATCGCCGTTTTGCTGGAATGCGTCGACGAGGTCGGCCACCGAGCCGCGTCGGCTGATGTGGCCGACACGAACCTCGAGCCCCTCGGCGCGCAGCAGGTCGCGCACGTCCGCGTGAGCGCCGACGACCTTCATCCCGGTGCCCGCCGCCTGCAGCGCGACGTGCATCGCCTTGAGCATGCGCGCGCCCGCCAGATCGACGACCGGCGACGCCGACAGATCGCAGATCACGAGCCGCACCGGCTCGGGCGCGGCGCGGATCATGCGCCAGATCGTCTCGCGTACGTGCTCGACGTTGAAGTACAGCAGCGACGCCTCGACCCGCACCGCCAGCACATGCGCAATCGTCTCGTTCTCGGCATGACGTTCGAGATCGGAGAAATAGCGCGTGCCGGGAATACGCCCGAGCATCGCGACATGCGGATGCGCGGCGCGGCGGATGATCAGCAGCATCGACACCAGCACCGCGACGATCACGCCCTTCAGGATGCCCAATAGCAGCACCGCCGCGAACGCGACCATCGAAATCGCGAATTCGAAGCGGCTCACGCGCCACACATGACGCAATTCGCGGACATCGACGAGGCCTTTCACGGCCACGAGCACGATCGCCGCCAGCACGACGTTGGGCAGATTCGCGAGCAGCCCGGTGAGGAACATCAGACAGAAGCCGATCGCCAGCGACGCGAAGACCAGCGCCAGCGGGCTTTTCGCGCCGGCCTTGTCGTTCACCGACGATTGCGACAGCCCGCCCGCGACCGGAAACGCCTGGAACAATCCCGCGGCAAGATTGGCCGCGCCGAGACCGAGCAATTCCTGGCGGGCGTCGATCTCGTCACCATGTGCCTGCGCGAGCGCGCGCGCGGCCGACACGCTCTCGACATAGGCGAGCAACAGGCACGCGAACGCGAGCGGGATGATGCCATCGACATCGCTTACCCGCAGCCCCGGCAGACGGAATTCAGGCAAGCCCTGAGGCAGCGCACCCACCAGCGTAAAGCCGCGGCTGGCCAGCGACGTGACGGACAGCGCGACGATCGACGCAGCGACCACGGCGAGCGCCACCGGACGCCCCGGCAGAAGCTTTTCGCCGAGCAGCAGCAACGCGATGCAAACGAGGCCGAAGGCGAACACGCTGACGTTGGTCAGCGGAAGCTGCCCCCACAGCACGGCGATCCGTTCGAAGAAAAATTCGCCGCCGCCTTTCACGCCGAACAGCTTCGGCAACTGGGTCATCGCGATCGTCAGCGCGGCTCCCGCCTTGAAGCCGAGCAGAATCGTCTCGCTGATGAAGCTGACGAGCGAACTCAGGCGCAGCAGCCAGCCGATCACGCACATGCACGCGATCAGCACCGACGTGAGCGCGGCGATCGAAGCCCAGCGCGCCGGATCACCGTCGGCCATCGTCGCAACCGTCACGCCGACCAGCATCGAGATCGCCGAGGTCGGGCCGACCGCGAGCTGGCGCGACGAACCGAACAGCGCGTAACAGAGGCCGCCCACCAGATAGCCATAGATGCCATATTGCGGCGGCACGCCGGCGAGCGACGCATACGCGAGCGATACCGGAATCCCATAGGCCGCGAGCGTCACACCGGCGACCGCGTCTTTCGCGAGCCAGCGCGGCTGATAGCTTCGCAGCCATTGCGCGGGCGGAAACGCGGAGCGCCACCCGCGCGCGGGTGGCGTGGCTGACGCGAGGCCGGTGACGCCAGGTGGGTGGTTCAACGTAGCGCCTCGAGTACGAAAGCGGTGCCGACGGAAGCACGGGCGCGCGGCGCGGGCATGGCCACTTCCGACCCCGGGCGGCTCAAAGCGAATCCTTGACGCGCTGCCACGTGTGATCCGGGTTGAATTCGGTCACCGGCGGCGCATGCGGGCCAAGGTCTTTCTGGTAGATCACGCCGTTGTTGCTGACCACGAAGGTCATCACGCCGCTCTTGCCGTACTGCGCCGGATAAGCGACCATCGCGAACCCCGCGATCATGTGGCCGTTGATCACGTAGCTGAACGCGCCGCCCGGTGCGTTCTTGCCTTGCCGCGTCAGAATGCGGAAGTGGTAGCCCCGGTAAGGATCGCCCGCCGCGTGGCCTTTCAGATATTCGGAGCTGGCCGCGACGAGCGGGCCGAACGGACTTTCCTCTTCGTCGCTGTTTTCGTCGGTATGCCAGTAGAGACCGTCCTGCTTGCCCGGCGTGCTGGCCAGTTTCTGCGCGTATTCGTGCAGGCCGTCGTGGTTCCGGTCGCGCGACGCATATTGGCGCTGCGCGTCGAGATAAGCCTCCAGCACCCGGATCGCTTCGAGTTCGTTGGAGCCGATCCGTCGATTGATCAGTTCTTCTTCGCCCTCTTCGGTCGCGAAGCGCCAGCCGCCGCCCTCCTTGACGATCGGTATCGGCATCGGCCACGCCTCGTCGCCGACCAGCAGAATCCGTTTGTTCGGTCCCCTGTCGTCGAGCACGTGATAGGCGTCGAGCTCCTTGCTGGCCTTGGCCCAGTTCGCCTCGTTCTCCGCCTGATCCGGCGACACCACGAGGCTCTTGTGCGCTTCGCCGAAGATCGCGACGAGCGACGCTTCGTCGTCGGTCTTCAGCGCGCTCGACAGCGCGGCGACCGCGTCTTCCGGGGTGGCGAAAGTGCGCTGCCCTGCGGCGAATGCCGCCAACGGAACCGACAGCGCGAGCACCATCGCGCACAGCCGCCGCGATGAGGCCACGCGTCGCCGCGAAACGTCGCGTGCGCGCTTTCCGGTGATGCTCTGCCCGCTCATGGCTGCTCCTTATCGCCGTCCGCCGCCGCGGCCGCCACCACCGGCCCGCGGCGTGAATCCGCCACCGCCGCGCGCGCCGCCTGAGAATCCGCCGCCGCCACCGCCGCCGAATCCACCGCCACCGGCGTATCCGCCTCCGCCGCCACGCGCCGCCGATTGGCGGCTCGCCGCGCCGCGCGCGCTGTTGGCTTGCGCGTCGCGCGCCGAGCCGTAGCCGCTGAACGCATCGCCGCCGCGCGCGCCCGTCGACGCGGTCGGACGCTGGGACGGCTGCGGCCGCCCTTGCGCGCCAGCGCCGCCACCTGCGAAGTTGGCGCCGGCACCGCCGCCAGCACCGCCGCCGGCAAAGTTCGCACCGGCAACGCCGCCCGCTCCGCCGCGGTTGCCGCCTGCCAACCCACCGCCCGCACCCGCACCCGCGCCGCCGCCGCGCGACGGCGGATCGCCGACCCGCTGCGTGCGCGCCGAACGATCCGAGATACCGCTGACCTGACCCGGCTTCTTGTCCGGGGTCCACGCGGAGGTACCGCCTCCCTGCCCGCGACCACCGCCGCGGTTGATGTCGCCCGTGTTGACATTGCCGCTGTTGATATTGCCGCGCTCGACGTTCCTGTCGCCCCGGTTAACGGTTCTATCGCCGCGCTCGACGTTTCTTTCGCGGTTGATGTTGATGTTGTTGTTGCCGCCGCCCCCGTAATGCGTTTCATAGTGCCCGCCGTTCCAGGCGGCGGTAATCGCCGCGCCCCAGATCAGCCCCGTCGCGAGCGCGGCGCCGGGCGCGTACGGATAGTAGTAGGCCGGATATGGCGTGGGCGCATACGCGTAGGTCACGGGTGCACTGGCCACCACGACGGTCTGCGGGTTGTACTGCGGCACGTAGATCACCTGCGGATCGGCCGGCTGGATCTTGATCACCTCCTTCTCGACGACCACGACCTGCTTGTCGTCGGATTTCAGATGCCCCGCCGACTGCGTTTGGCGCCGGAAGCGCTGAATCGCTTCGAGCACCGAGCCCTGATCGGCCACCACGGCTTCGCCGAGATCGATCGTCCAGTCGAGATCGGTGCTCATGTTCTTGACGATGTCGGGGTAATTCAGCAGCGCCTTCACCGGATCGTGCCACGCGTCGTTGAGCTTCAGCGACTTGTTGTTCTTGTACTGGTCGAGAAACCGGTCGGCCTGCACGATTTCCACCGGATAGGTGGATGCAGGCAGGATGATCGCGATCAGATCGTCCGGATACAGCGCGATCGGTCCGACGAGCTTGTCGAGCGTCGCCGCGGGAATGGGCACGTTGGCCGCGTTCGCGGGGGCGTTCGCGGCCGGCGCCTGCGCCAGCGACACCGTAGTGGAGAACGCGCCGCAGCACGCCAGAAGCGCGGCGCCCAGCACATGGCTGACGCGTCGCGCGCGCCTCGGCTCGTCGTCGAGCGCCGTTGCAAACGGGATGGTGCGTGCACGCGCACGCGAATCGCGGTCCATCGATGCTTCCCCTTGCGCTTCGTCAGCGGCCTCGGGCTGCATCGCTACGCGGCAGTCCACGGCCATAATCTTCGACAGACAGTTCTCCGAAGCAATGGAAACGACCTGCACCTGTTGCATGAATACAGTTTGGAAATCACAAACGATATTGCAAATACGACCTTGGTCCGATTGCGCGCGACAGGCGCGCGACAGCATGATGAAAGCGAACCTGCCATTGCTGCGCATCCACCGCGCGGCAACCGGTCCCATCAGAATTCCCATTCACGGGTGCCGGTTGCGCCCTCACGCCTGAACCAGAGGCAGCCGGCGACTCGCACCCGCGTGTGCCCACGCAAGGAGCTGTCGTGAACAAATCGACGAAATATGCCGTTATTGCCGCGTTGACTGCGTCGCTATCGCTCGAAGGCATCGCGCAATCGAGGCCGATAGCGTATCCGGCCAGAGGGCAGAGCCCGCAGCAACAGCAGCAGGACGAAGGGGCCTGCTATGCGTGGGCGAAGAACAATACCGGCATCGATCCGACCCAGGTCGCCAACGCCCCGCCCCCGCCTTCCGGCCCCGCGGTGGGAGGCGGCGAGCGCGTGCAGGGCGCCGCGCGCGGCGCGGCCGGCGGCGCGATCATCGGCGCGATTGCGGGCGACGCCGGCAAGGGTGCGGCGATCGGCGCGGCGACCGGCACGATGGTCGGCGGATCGCGCGCGCGGCAGAACCGGCGCGCGGCCGCGGCAAATTCGCAGGCGCAAACACAGGGCGCGATGGACACGTTCAATCGCGCTTTCGCCGCATGCATGTCGGGCCGGGGTTACACCGTCAATTGACCACGCAAGGGGAACAGAATGATTAACCGCAAACTGATCATCGCGGCGGCGCTCGTGTGTGTCGCGAATACGGGGTTCGGTCAGACGGAGGCACCGGTCACGGTCAAGAGCGAGCCCGGCAAAGTCACGGTGTCGGGGACGGTCAAAACCACCTCGACGGTCGTCGGCATCGAGCCGGAAACGCGCACCGTCCTGCTGAAGGACCCGAAGGGCAAGGTCGTGCAGGTCGTGGTCGGCGAGCAAGCGCGCAACTTCGATCAGATCAAGGTCGGCGACGTGGTCAAGGCCGAGTATTCGCAGGCGCTGACCCTCATGCTGAAAAAAGGCAACGCGCCGCTGACCGCCAACGAAACGCAGACGCTCGATCGCACACCGGCAGGCGCGAAACCCGGCGGCTCGGCCTCACGCCAGGTCACGATCATGGCTAACGTGATCGCGGTCGATCACCAGAGCGGCGTGGTCACGCTGAAAGGCCCGCAAGGCAATTTGGTGGATCTGGTCGTGCAGGACCCTGAACAGCTGAAGCGGATCAAGAAAGGCGACCAGATGCAAGCGGTCTATACCGAGGCCGTGGCCATCGCCGTGGAGCCGGTTGCAGGCAAATAGCAGGTACGGCAAGCGTCAGATCAGGCGGTGCGCTTGCGCGAGGTCGCTGAGGGGCGGCGAAAAATCAGCGCGTCGGAAACGCACCGTCGAGAAAACCCGCATCGCATTGGGACTTGCCGGCAGGTGCGCAAGGCGAAACTCGATTTCATGCGCGGGCCGTGTATCTCCCTCTTCCACGACGACGTTCATCCGGTCGAGCCGGTATTTGCTCTTGCGCACGTAGACATGCGCGTCCGGCGCCTGCAGTACACCGCACATCACGTCGAGATGCCGCTCCAGCGCCTCGGTCTTCAGGCCCAGCTGCGCTAGAGCCTGATCGTTCTCTTCGATCTGCGCCTGCAGCTTCGCCACCTCCGCGTAATTCGACGACGCGTCGCTACCCAGCAGCGAGCGCACGCCCGCCCCTTGCCGTTCGAGAATCGTCAGACGCGTTTTCAGCAGCGCTCTTTCGCGTTCCAATGCGTCCTGCCGCGAGGTCTCGGCCTCGATCTTGCCGAGGCCTTCTAGCACGAGCTGATCGACGATCCGCAACAGGATTTCATGCCGCAACGCGGCTTCGGACTCGCCGCACACGCGCACCTGGTGATCGCTGAAGTTGAGGGTCGTCTGCGCGAGGTCGGTCTGGGTCGTCTCGCCTCGTTGGCCGACGCCGAAAACGCGCCGCTCGTCGAAGGCCATGCCGAGCACCGCGAATACCGGATCGGCGACGGGATGGTCGCTGAAGAACTGATTCAGCTCGTGGGAGCGGTTGAATACCGGGCAGACGTCGTCGGGTGTGGCGAAAAAGGCGTGGATGTATGGGTCGGTCGCCCACGCCGCCGCGCTCGCTTCGCGCGCGGGGGGCACTTCATCGGCGAGCCGGTCCAGATAGGCGAGCGTGTGTTGCACGGCGGGCCGCAGGCGCGACGCATAGTTGCGCGCGAGCCGCAACGACGGACAGAGCCCGACGATCCGCTCGACGATTTCCTGCGCCTGCTGATCGTCGCTCTCCTGGGCAGCGGTGCGCTTCGTCAGCCACGACAACAGACCCATCTCCGGCTCCCGTCGCCCGTTACGACTCGTCGCGCTCCGGCAGCAGCTGCGCGACGATCGTGTGGTTCTTCCAGAACAGGTTATGCACGCGGCTTTGCAGTATGCGCAGCCCGTCCGTGGGCACGTCGTCGAAGACGACCACCGCACCCGGACGCGAACCCGTGCCGGGCACCCGCTGGATCGAGCTGAAGCGCGGGAATCCGTAGCGAATCAGGAACTCGCCGATCTCTTCGTCGGAGACGCTTTCCTCGACGTTTCCAAGAAACAGTTCAGCCATGATGCTTGCTCCTCCAGACCCCTAAGCAACGATGTTCAATCCGCCGTCGATATACAAGGTGGAACCGGACACCCGCCGCGCATACGGCGTGGCCAGAAACGCACAGGTATAGCCGACGTCCATGATGTCGACCAGTTCGCCGAGCGGCGCGCGCTGCACCGCTTCGTTGAGCAGCAGCTCGAAATCCCTCAGGCCCGAAGCGGCGCGAGTCTGCAGCGGTCCCGGAGAAATCGCGTGCACGCGGATGCCCCTCGGTCCCAGCTCGAACGCCAGATAGCGCGCGCAGGCTTCAAGCGCCGCCTTGACGGGGCCCATCAGGTTGTAATTCGGCACCACCTTGTTCGCGCCGTAGTAGCTCATCGTCAGCATGGTGCCGCCGTCTTTCATCAGCGGCGCGGCGAGGCGCGCCATCCGCACGAACGAATGGCACGAGATATCGATCGCGCTCAGGAAGCCCTCGCGTGACGATTGCAGCAAGCCGCTCTGCAGATCCGCTTTGGGCGCCCATGCAACGGCGTGAACGAGAATGTCGAGCTCCCCCCATGTTTTCTCGATCCGGTCGAACACGGCCTCCATTTCGTCCTCGCCCGTTACGTCGAGCGGCATGAAGATCTCGGCATCGAGTGCTTTGGCGATCGGTTCCACATAAGGAAGCGCCTTGTCGTTCGCATAGGTGAGCGCGACGCTCGCGCCGAGCTCGCGAAACGCCTTCGCGCATCCATAGGCAATCGAATGCTCGTTGGCGACGCCGGTCACGAGGGCCTTCGCACCTTCGAGAATCAAACGCGGTTGCTCGATAGACATGGCGAAACTCCTCTATGGGGCGATAGCGCGCGTATGGCGGGCAATCATCAGTTCCTCGTTGGTGGGCACGACCCACACCGCCAGCTTGCTCGAAGCGGTCGTGATCAGCGACCCGTTCGCCCGATTGGCCGCGTCGTCGAGTTCGGCGCCGAGCCACGCGGCGTCGCGCACGATGCGCTCGCGAATCTCGACCGCGTGCTCGCCGATGCCGGCCGTCAGCACCAGCGCGTCGATACCTTGCATCGCCGCCGCGAGACTGCCGAGTTCGCGCCCGATGCGGTAGGTGTAGACGTCGATGGCAAAGCGCGCGCGCGGGTCGTCGCTGTCGAGCAGCACGCGCATGTCGCCCCCGATGCCCGACAGGCCGAGCAGCCCCGAGCCCTTGTAAATCAGGTCCGCGATCGCCTGCGAATCCATCTTCAGCTCGTCGAGCAGATAAAGAATCACGCCGGGGTCGAGGCTGCCGCAACGCGTGCCCATCGGCAGGCCTTCCACCGCCGTGAAGCCCATCGTGCTGGCCACGCTCTTGCCCGCGACCATCGCGCACATGCTCGCGCCGTTGCCCAGATGCGCGACCACGGTGCGCCCCGCCGCCGCGTCCGGTGCGATCTGCGGCAGCACGCTCGCGATGTATTCGTACGAAAGCCCGTGAAAGCCGTAGCGCCGCACGCCGTGGTCGGTAATCGACGGCGGCAGCGCATAGGCTTGCGCGGTCTCGGTCTGCGTGCGATGAAACGTGGTGTCGAAGCACGCGACCTGTGGAAGGTCGGGACGCAGTTGCGCAAGGATGCGGATCGGCGCGAGGTTATGCGGCTGATGCAGCGGCGCGAGCGGGCTCAGGCTGTCAAGCTGGTCGATGACCTCGGGGGTCACGAGAACGGGGCCGGTAAAGCGCTGTCCGCCATGCACGACACGATGCCCGACCGCCTTCAGTTGATTGCCGCTGCCGTGCTCGCGCAAGAAGCCGCCCAGATATTCGATCGCGCCCTGATGGCCGAGGCGATGGCCGTCGCCCCATTCGTGCGAGCTGACGTTGCCGTCGCGATCGGTCGCGCGAAAACGCGGGTTCGTGTAAAGCGCTTCGATCTGGCCGCGCAGAATCAGCTCGAGTTGCGCGTGTTGCGCGTCGAAGGCTCGGAACTTGAGGCTCGACGAGCCTGCGTTCAATACGAGGATCACATCCGACATGGCGTCACCCGACCACCTTGGCGGCCTCGCGCCTTGCCTTCGCCACCAGTGCGGCGACCGCGCACGACGCGAGACGCGTCGACAGCGAATCCGCGCGGCTCGTCAGAATGATCGGCACGCGCGCGCCGAGCACGATGCCCGCCGCGTCAGCGCCGGCCAAAAACGACAGGCTTTTCGCCAGCATGTTGCCCGCTTCGAGGTCCGGCACCACCAGTACATTGGCGCGTCCCGCCACCCGGGATTCGATCTTCTTGATGCGCATGGCTTCGAGGCTGATCGCGTTGTCGAGTGCAAGCGGACCGTCGACGAGACCGCCGGTGATCTGCCCGCGGTCCACCATCTTGCATAACGCCGCCGCTTCCACCGTCGATGGAATCTTCGGATTGACGCTCTCGGTCGCGGACAGGATCGCCACGCGGACTTCTTCAAATTTCAGCGCGTGCCCGAGATCGATCGCGTTCTGCAGGATGTCGACCTTTTCTTCGAGCGTCGGCGCGATGTTGATCGCGGCGTCGCTGATGATCAGCGCGTTCTCGTACGCGGGCACGTCCATCACGAAGCAATGGCTGATGCGCCGCTCGGTGCGCAGGCCGGTGTCACGGCGAATCACCTCGGCCATCAGTTCGTCGGTGTGCAGGCTGCCCTTCATCATGGCCTCGGCCTTGCCTTTGCGCACCAGTTGTACGGCTGCGGCGGCAGCGGCATGGCTATGCGCTGCATCAACGATCGTGAAGTCCGAGATGTCGATGCCGTGCTCGGCGGCGATCGCTTCGATACGGACGCGCGGCCCGACTAGAACCGGCTCGATCAGGCCCATGCTCGCCGCTTCGACGGCGCCCTGCAGCGAACTCTGGTCGCACGGGTGCGCGACCGCTGTCGGCATCGCCGGCAGCGTCTGGCAGAACTCGATCAGGCGCTGATACTTCGCGTGCTTTTCCATCGGCTTATTCCTCGTGTGTACAACCCGTTAGATTCGTGACGCGCGATGCGCCCGGCTTACCTGCGCCGTGCTTACCGTTGCGTCACGCTTGCGTCCGGCCGCGCAACGCGCCGCTCGTTCACATGCGCGTGGGGTCAGGCAAACGGGCGTCGCGCTTGCGATTCACCCGCGAACCCAGCACCGCGCGGATGCGTTCGAACGCGTCCTTTTGCGCGGCGTCGGGCGACGCGTTCAACACGCGCTCATCGCTCGCCAGCTTGTCGAGCAGTTGCAGAAAGCGCTCGCGGTCCTCGCTATGGGAAAGCAGCTTAGGCAGCGTCGCAATCGCCTTGTCCGGTTCGAGGCTGGCGATGATTTCCTGCTCGCCCCGGATGCGCCGCCAGTGATCGCTACTGATGTCAGGCAGGTACTCCGCGTAGCTTTCGGCGATCTCCTTGCGCAGCTCGTAGCGCGCGAGCGGCAACGATTCGCCCCTTCGCGACAACAGGAAGGCCGCGCGCGCGAGCGCCTCCGTGTAGCCGCCGTCGCCGATCGCATCCAACACCGTGCGCACGAACGGCAGCTCGCGCGGATCGATCGCGCCGGCCTGCGCGGGCGCGCCATCGGCCGCGGGCTTGCTCAGGTACGTCGCATACAGATTCGCGTACACGCTGAAGAAGCTGGCCTCGGTCGCCGCGTCACGCATCGCGCGGTAATAGTCGAGCGACGCGCTGATCATTTGCGAGCCGTTGTGTTCGAGCTTGCTCCACGGGTTATCCGCGCCGGCCCGCTGACGATTCTCACGCACCGATTGCGCCGCCGCCGGCAGCCACCCAAGCCACGGATTCATCGCGGAAACGGCCCAGCGCTGCCAGCGCAACGGATGGAACTGGCGCAGCATGCGGGCGCTCGTTTCGTTCGACATCGCCTGCACGAACGGCTGCGCGAACAGTTCGTACATGCGCTGATTCATATCGGACACCGCCGCGACCGCTTCGAACGGCTTTTCGTCGATGCGGCTGAAGCGGTTCAAGCGCGCGGCAATCTCCTCGAGCCGCCGCTCATGAAATTCCACTTCGTAATCGAGCTCTCCGGCCGCGTTGCGGGTCTCGTTGATGGCCATGCCGTAGAGTCCCGGCGGAAACGTCTCGATGGTCTCGAGCACGGAGACGATCTGCCTGTGCTCTTTCTTCGCGACTTTGCCGGACACGAAAATGCCCAGATGCCCGATGTTCTGGTGCGTCAGACCGACGATCACCTGGCCGCGCGCTTTGATCTCCTCGGTACTGCCGTACAGGTCCGCCACCCAGTTGAACGCCTGTTGAGGCGGCGTGATGTTGTCGCCCATCGACGCGAACAGGATGATCGGCGAGCGGATTTCACGCAGATCGAACGCCTGGCCGCTGCTGTTCGTCACACCGCCCGACCACAGCTTGTTGCCGACGAACAGGTTGCGCGTGATCCATTCGATCTCTTCGCGATTCATCAGGTAGTAGCTGCCCCACCAGCGCTCGAATTCCAGAAAGCGCGGCGGTTCGGTATCGACGTTCGAGTACAGGTGGTAGTACTTGTCCCAGAACGTGTTGGCGGGGTTCAGGTTCTCGAAGTTCTGCACCAGATACGCGCCGTCGAACTTGCCGTTGCCGAGATCCGCCGCGTACGACGCGAGCCACGCGCCGCCCAGCATGCCGCCCGAATAGCGCATCGGGTTGTCGCCCTCGCCTTCGCTCCAGGCGGCGCTCCAGTACGACATCGGCGCACCGTTGATGACGATCGGGCCGGTCTCCTCGGGGTCGGAGCTGGCGAGCATCATCGCCGCCCAGCCGCCCTGGCAATTGCCGATGATCGCGGGCTTCGGACTGTCCGGATGCAGCGCCCGCACCTTGCGCACGAAGCGCTGCTCGGCATTGCACACGTCGAGCAGAGTTTGACCGGGTTCGGGGTCGCGAAAGAACACCACGAAGTAGACGGGATAGCCCGCGCGCAGCGCGATGCCCGCCTGCGAATCGTCCTTGAAGCCGCCGATGCCGGGGCCGTGGCCCGCGCGCGGATCGATGATCAGATACGGGCGCTTGCGCACGTCGACGCCCACGCCTTCGAGCGGACGAAGTTGCAGCAGCGCATAGTTGACCGGCCGCTCGAACGTGCGGCCGTCGAGCAGCATGTCGTACTCGAAATGCAGCACCGGCGTCGGACCGCTGACGCTGCGTTCGACGAATTCGTTGCCGCGCCGGTATAGCGTGTCCCAGAAGAGCAGCGAACGCTGTGCGGCATCCACCGTGTATTGCCACGCGCTGAGCGGATCGAATGGCGCGGGCATCGCGCTTGCAGTCGGTGCGCCATCGTGATCGAGGCCGAGCGTTTCGGTGACCCGTTCGTTCAGATGCTGCTGCGCGATTTGTGTGCGCTTTTGCAGCACGCGGGTGATTTTCGAGGCAATGTCCTGGCTTTGTGACAACAGCGTTTCAGCGTCCATCGGAAGACTCCTGAAAGGTGCGCGTCACGATCGCTGCGGACGCACGCGCCGTGCATCGATTGAATCGTGGATTTGGCCCTGGCCTGTGGCAATCGGACCAAGGTCTTATTATGCGCGCGACCCGACGCTGCACCCGGGTTCGGGCGCTGTGCGTGTCGAAGTGACGCAGCGCGACGCGTCATTGCGCGGGGCTCGCCTGCACTGCGGCGGCGATATCGCGGCTCACCGAGGCGAGCGCGCGATCATGCGCGGCGATGATCGGCTCGAAGCCGGGACCGGACACGCTCTCGCGAGCGACCGAGCGACCGGTGACGGCGCGGAGCTTGCCGGGCGGCCGTACGGACCACAGCACGTCGACCGTGACGTCGCGCCCCGCCACGGACTCGAAGCGCATCACGTCGATCCGCACGCGCCAGACGACGGACGGATCGCGTACCGCATCGAACACCGAAATCTGCTGCGAGTTCAGCAGTGCGCCGAGATCGGCCGCGATCACACGGCCGATGTCGCCACCGAGCGGCTGCGCCCAGCGGTCGAACTCGTTGACCTCGACCTCGTTGTTGCCGATCCGCGTGACGATCTGCGGCCGGTCCACGATCTCGGGAATCGTGACCGGACCGATCACGGCCGCGATCGGCCGGCTCACGCCGGTGCCGCTCAGCGATTCCTCGGGGCTCAGCGTGTAGAAGTTCGTCGCCGGCGACTTGCAGGCGCCGAGCAGAGCGGCGGCGAGCGCGAGCATCAGGCAGGCCGTGAGGCGGGCTAAAAAGCGGACCGTCGCATCTGTCATGGCTTCTTGCCCTCCGACTTGCCGCGCACGAGCGACTCCGGATGCTGCGCCAGATAGTCGGACAAGGTGCGCAGCGACGCCGCGGTGCGCGTCAGTTCACGCATCGCGTCCTCGGTCGACTGCTGCAGCGACGAATCCGGCTGCAGCGCGGCATTCGCCGAATCGAGCGTGGATTGCGCCGACAGCAGCGTGTCGAACGCTTTCGGCACGATCTGGGTATGGAGCTGCCCGAGCATCGCGTTGGTGGTGCGCAGCGTCGAGCGCGCGTCCTTGCCGATATCCTCGAACGGGATGTTGTTGATCTTGGTCAGCAGACGCGTGACCGAGTCCTGCAGCGATTGCAGCGTGCGCGGAGTCGCCGGCATTTCGGGCGGCGTCTTGGTCCAGTCGATCGACGCCTTCGGCGCGTCGGGGAAAAAATCCACCGCGAGATAGAGCTGGCCCGTCAGCGGATTGCCGCTTCTCAACTGGAAGCGCAAGCCTCTCTCGACGAGGAAGTCCGCGAGCGCGCGCGGGTCCGCGGCAAGCCGTCCGCCGTCGCCAGCGCCGTCGTTCCGATAGCGCGACGTGAACCGCTCCGGATAGAGATTGATCTCGACCGGAATGCTGAACTGGCGCGTCTTCGGATCGAAGCGCGTGTAGATCGCCGTCACTTCGCCGATCACGACACCGCGGAAATCAACAGGCGCGCCGACCGTCAGACCCCGTACCGAATCGGTGAAATTCACCACGTACTTGTCGACGATGCGATCGTGCTGCTCCATCGCGTCGGCGCGCCTCGGGTACAGCTCGAACCGCGTGCCGCTATCGGCGCTCGTCTCCACCTGCGATCCCGGCGGCGATTCGAACGCGATCCCGCCGATGATGATCGACACGATCGACTGCGTTTCGAGGCGCAAGCCGTTGCTGTCGAACGACATGTCGACACCGCTCGCGTGCCAGAAACGCGTGTCGGTTCTCACGAACCGGTCGTAGGGCGCGTTGACGAACACCTTCACCGTGACGCCACGGCCGTCCGGGTCCAGGTGGAACGACGAGACCTGGCCCACCTGGATTCTGCGGAAAAAGACCGGCGTGCCCACGTCGAGCGAGCCGAGTCCAACTCCGTGCAACGTGTACTCGTGCCCCGGCACGTCGCTCGCGATCGCGGGCGGCTCCTCGAGGCCGACGAAACTGCGTCGTGCTTTCGGCGAATTGCCGACATCGACGTCGATATACGAGCCCGACAGCAGCGTGCCGAGCCCCGACACCGTGCCGCCCGAAATGCGCGGACGCACGACCCAGAAGCGCGTGTTGTCGACGAGCAGGTCCGACACGTCACGCGTCACCTCGGCCTTGGCCACCACGCGTTTGTGGTCCGGCGTCAGCGATACCGCTTCGACCACGCCGATGTCGACGTCCTTGAACTTGAGCTTCGTCTTGCCTGCTTCGAGACCGTCGCCGGTCTTGAAGCTGATGCTGATCTGCTCGCCGCGCTCCATCACCGCCTTCACCGCGAGCCAACCGCCGATCAGGATCGCGACGATCGGCACGAGCCAGACCAGTTGCATCCGCCAGCGCGAGCGCGGTACCGGCTCGGCGGCGGGCAGCTCGGGCTCTTCAGTCGGAGTGGACACGTTCGGTCTCCATAGCGTCCCACATCAGGCGCGGATCGAAGGCCATCGCGGCGAGCAAGGTCAGCACGACGACCGCGCCGAACGCGACCGCCGCCGGGCCGGCCTTGATCGTCGCGAGCGCCTGGAACTGCACCAGCGCGACCAGCATCGTGATCACGTAGATATCGAGCATCGACCAGCGCCCGATCAGCTCGATCAGCCGATAGATCCGCGTGCGCTGCCCGGGCAGCCATTGCCAACGAAGCTGCGTGGACAACGCGAGATAGCCGATGCCGAGAATCTTCAGCATCGGCACGGCGATGCTCGCGATGAATACGAGCACCGCGAGCGGCCACGAGCCCGATACCCACAGATAGACCACGCCGCTCAGGATCGTGTCCTTCTGCGAACCGAACAGCGAACTCGTGTCCATCACGGGCAGCACGTTGGCCGGAATATAGAGCACCATCGCGGCGACCAGATACGCCCAGGTCCGCGACAGGCTCGCGGGCTTGCGCTGATGCAACGGCGCCTTGCAGCGCGGGCAGACATGCTTGCCCGCGCCGCCGGGCTGCTTGAGCAGCAGGCCGCATTCTTCGCACAGCACGAGCCCGTAGGCAGACGCCGTGATGGCGTTGCGGCGCACGCGGATCGGCGGCAATTGCCAAGCTTGCGCGCCATGCGCCGCCGTGATGCGCGACCACACCTCGCGCGGATCGAACGTCGCCGCCGCAGCCGCGAGCAGCAGCATCAGCGCGATGAACGACCACAGCGCGGTGCCCGGCACCACCTTCGCGATATGCGCGAGCTTGACCAGCGCGACCAGCAGACCGAGGATCAGCACCTCGGTCATGCCCCACGGCCGCGCGAGCTGAAACACGCGAAAGAACTCGACCGGGCGCCACGGCGCGCGCCCGAAGTGCAGCGGCAGCAGCAGCCACAGCATCGCCGCGGTTTGCAGCACCGGCGTGACGATCGTCGTGAGGCCGACCAGCAACGCGAGCGGCCACGCGCCGTGGGTGTACAGCATGCGCACCGAACCCGCGAGCGTCGTCTGTACGATATTGCCGTTCAGCGACAGACCGACGATCGGAAACGCGTTCGAGATCACGAGCAGCACCGCCGACGCGCACGAGAATGCGAGCGCATACTCGGGCCCGTTCGAGCGTCCGCGCCTGAGCTCCGCGCGGCAACGCTGGCAGCGCAACGCATTGCCGGCGGCGGGCGGCGCGCCGAGCTGAAGCAGGTCGCACTCTTCGCACGCGATCAGCTCGTTGCCCGTCATCTCGCCTCCACTGCACCCGACGTTCCACCCGGCGCGGTCAAGTTCTGCGAGACCGGCGCCATCGCTGGCGACGCTTGCGGCGCGGTCGGCGGTGCAGTCATTTTTTCCGCCTCGGCCACCCAGCCGCCGCCCGTCGCCTTGTAGAGCGTGACGTACGAGGCCAGCACCGCGCCTTGTGTCTGCGCATAGCTCAATTGCGCGTTGAACAGGCTGCGCTCCGCATCGAGCACTTCGATATAGCTCGTATAGCCGCCTTCGTAACGCTGCCTCGCGAGGTGCGCATACGTGACCAGCGCTTCGACCTGAAGGTTTTGCGCATCGAGTGCCTGATGTGTCTTCTGCACGGAGAGCAACGAGTCCTCGACCTCCTGAAACGCCACCTGGATCGCCTTTTCATACGAGTACAGCGCTTCCTGTTGGCGCGCTTCGGCCTGATGCACCTGGCCGGTGATGTTGCCCGCCGTGAAGATCGGCTGCGTGACGCTGCCCGCAAACGACCACGCGCGCGCCGGTCCGGTGAACAGATTCGAGAACTGCGCGCTGACCGAACCGAACAGCCCGGTCAGCGAAATCGATGGGAAGTACAACGCGCGCGCCGCGCCGATCAGCGCGTTTTGCGCGACCAGCGTCTGCTCGGCCTCCAGCAGATCGGGACGGCGTTCGAGCAGTTCGGACGGCAGCCCCGCGGGAATCGGCGGCGTGCCCATCTGCGCCAGCTCACGGCCGCGCAGAATCGCGCCGGGATTCCTGCCGATCAACACCGACAACGCGTCTTCCTGCTGGCCGATCTGCGCTTCGAGCTGCGGCACCGTGACCAGCGCGGCTTGATACTCCGACTGGCTTTGCGCGAGTTCCATCTGCGAGACCTCGCCGTAGCGGAAACGCGCCTCGAACACGCGCACCGATTCCGCGCGGCTTTGCACGGTCTCCTTCGCGATCTCGAGCTGCCGGTCCAGACTGCGCAGATTGATATAGGCCGAAGCGACCGAGCTGACCAGCGTCAGAATCGTCGCGCGGCGGCCCTCTTCACTGGCGAGCAGATTCGCGCGCGCCGCCTCGGTTTCGCGGCGCACCTTGCCGAACAGATCGAGTTCCCAGGACACCGCCAGGGTCGCTTCGAACTGGTTGTAGACGGGGCTCACGCCCTTGGGCACCGTCACGGCTTCGACCTGCGAGACGCGTTGGCGCGACGCCTCGGCGCCTGCCGAGACTTGCGGGAACAGCCCGGAACGCGTGGTCACGAACATCCCGCGAAACTCGTCGACCCGGGCGGCCGCGACTTTCACGTCGCGGTTGTCCTGCAGCGCGGTGGCGATCAGCTGATCGAGCACTGGGTCCTGAAACTGCTCCCACCATACGGCGTTGGCGATGCCCGCGGCCTCGCCCTGGGCGAAGCGATAGGTGGCTGGCACCTCGACCGGCGGGCGTTGGTAGTTGGGGCCTAGCAGGCATCCGCTCAGCGCGAGCAGCATGACGCAGGCGAGCAGACGGGTCGGTGCCGCGCCGCGCATGTCATTCACCTTGCCGCGGCGCGGACGGCGCCTCGCTCGACGCACCGGGCCCGGCCACCGCCGAGGGCTCCCGTCCCGCGCCGCCACTGTGCTGCGCGTCCGGCTTCGACTTTTTGCCTCCCTTCGAGCGCGAGGACATCGATTCGAGCAGGTAATAGAACATCGGGATGAAGAACACCGCGATCGCCGTCGCGCCCAGCATCCCGCCGATCACACCCGTGCCGATCGAATGGCGGCTGTTCGCCGATGCACCGGTCGCGATCGCGAGCGGCACGCAGCCGAGAATGAACGCGAGCGAGGTCATCACGATCGGACGCAGCCGTTCTTCCGCGGCGGTCATCGTCGCGTCGAGGACCGATGCGCCGCCCTCGCGGTTGAGCACCGCGAATTCGAAGATCAGGATCGCGTTCTTCGCGGCGAGCGCGACCAGCATCGTCAGCCCGATCTGGAAGTAGACGTCGTTGGACAGCCCGCGCAGCATGATCGCGAGCAGCGCGCCGAAGAGGGCGAACGGCACCGCCATCAGCACGCCGAACGGCAGCGTCCATTTCTCGTACTGCGCGGCGAGGATCAGGAACACCATCACGAGACCGAACACGAACACGAGCCCGGAGGTGCCGCCCGACTGCCGCTCCTCGAACGCTTCGCCGCTCCACGCGACGTCGTAACCGTCGGGCATCTGCGCGGCGAGCTCTTCGAGCGTGGAGATCACCTGCCCGGAGCTATAGCCCGGCGCGGCATTCGCCGTGATCTTGACGGCCGGGAAGTTATTGAAGCGGGTGACGAGGTCCGGGCCCGTCACATAGCGGTAGGTCGCCAACGCCTTGATCGGCACCATCGTGCCGTTGGTGCTGCGCACGAAGATCTGATCGAGATCGGTCGGCTTCAGCCGATATGACGGCTCCGCCTGCAGGATCACCTGCCACAGTCGGGCCGAGCGGTTAAACTGCGACACGTACAGCGAGCCGAACATCGTCTGCATCGCGCTATAGACGTCTTCGACCGGCACGCCGAGCGTCTCCGACTTGTCGCGATCGACGTTCACCATCAGTTGCTGCGACGACGCATTGAAAGTCGAGGTCACGCGAGTCAGTTCCTTGCGCGCCCGCGCTCTCTGCAAAAACTGCTCAACCACGCCCGCGAGCTGCGAGATGTTGCCGTCACCCTTGCTCTGAATCCACACCTCCGTGCCGCCCGTCGTGCCGAGCCCCGGAATCGACGGCGGATTGACCGGCAGTACGATGCCCTCCTGCACGTTCGAGAAGTACTTATACGCGTCGAGCAGAAGCGCGCGCGCATTCTGCGTCCTGATGTTGGCCCGCGTGTAGCGTTCGTCGAAGCTCTTCAGGCCGACGAAGAATGTGCCGGCATTGTTCTTGTTCTGACTGTCGAGCAGGCTGAACCCATCGATCGTGGTGATGCTGCCGACCCCTTCCCGCTCCTTGAAGTAGTCGGTGATGCGTTGCGATACCTGGCCGGTGCGGTCGAGGCTCGCGGCGTCCGGCATGATGACCGCGCCGAGCAGATATCCCTGGTCCTCGGGCGGCAGGAACGCGGACGGAATCGAGCGCACCATCAGCACCGAGAGCGCGATCAACGCGACGAAGAACACGAGCCCCATGATGCAGCGCTTGATAATGACTTTGACCGCGCGCGTATAGCCCGCCGTCATGCGGGCGAACTGATTGTCGAACCAGCGGAAAAAGCCCTTCTTCTCGTGGTGCGCGCTCTTCAGCAGCAATGCGGCGAGCGCCGGCGACAAGGTCAGCGCGACGATGCCGGACAGCACCACCGAAATCGCGATCGTGATCGCGAACTGCTTGTACAACTGCCCGGTGATGCCACCGAGAAACGCAACCGGCACGAACACCGCGCACAGCACCAGCACGATCGCCACGACCGGTCCGGCGACTTCGTCCATGGCCATTTTCGAGGCTTCTTTCGGCGACAGTTTGTGCACCGTCATGTTGCGCTCGACGTTCTCGATCACCACGATCGCATCGTCGACGACGATGCCGATCGCGAGCACCATGCCGAACAGGGTCAGCATGTTGATCGAAAAGCCCACCAGCAGCATGAACATGCAGGTGCCGACGATCGACACCGGCACCGCGACGATCGGAATCAGCGTCGCACGCAGGCTTTGCAGGAACACGAACACGACGATCACGACGAGCACCAGCGCTTCGAAGAACGTGTGGATCACGTCCGAGATCGACGCCCGCGTGAACTCGGTCGTGTCCATCGCGATCTCGTAGGTCATGCCTTCGGGAAACGACTTCTTCAGCTCCGCGAGCGTCTTGCGCACCTGCTTCGACACTTCGAGCGCATTGGCGCCCGGCTGCTGATACACGGCCAACACCGTGGCCGGCTTGCCCTGGAAGCGGCTGCGAATCGAGTAGTCCTTCTGGCCCAGCTCGGCGCGGCCGATGTCCTTCAATCGCACGATCGCCGCGCCGCCGCTCGCCGCGCGCACGATAATGTTGTCGAACTGCGACGGCTCGGCGAGGCGCCCCGTGGTCGTGACCGCGAACGACTGCTGCACCGCCGAGCCCGTTGGCGACTGCCCGATGCTGCCGACCGCGAACTGCTGGTTCTGGTTCGCGACGACCTTCTGCACGTCGGCGGCCGTCACGCCCAGTTGCGCCATTCGATCCGGCTTCAACCATATTCGCATCGCGTAGTCTGGATTACCGAATATGGACGACTGGTTCGCGCCGGGAATCCGCTTGATCGCGTCGAGTACGTAGATGTTCGTGAAGTTCGCGATGTAGGTCGCGTCGTAGCGGTCGGTGGGCGAATAGACCGCGATCACCATCATGAATGCCGACGACTTCTTCTGGACCTGAACGCCTTGCGACTGCACCGAGCTCGGCAGTTGAGGCAGCGCGAGATTCACGCGGTTCTGCACGTCGACCTGGGCCAGTTCGGGATTCGTGCCGATGTTGAAGAACACGTTGAGCGTAAAACTGCCGGTCGACGAACTGGACGAGTTCATGTAGATCATGTTGTCCGCGCCGTTGACCTGCTGCTCGATCGGCGCGGCGACGTTGTTCGCGACGACCTCGGCGCTCGCGCCCGGGTAAGTCGCGGACACGGTGATCTGCGGCGGCGTGACGTCCGGATATTGCGCGACCGGCAGCGCGAACATCGCAATCGCGCCGCCGAGCGTAATGACGATCGAGATGACCGACGCGAAAATCGGCCGGTCGATGCAATAGCGCGAGATGTTCATGTGGGCGCCCCGTCACTCGGCGGCGGGCGCCGCTGCCGCGCCACTTTGCGATGCAGCCGTCGCCACGGCCGCCGAGTCCTTGGCCGCCGGCAGCTCCTTGACGATCTTCAGCTGCGAATCCGCGGTGACGCGCAGCGCGCCATCCACGACGATGCGCTCGCCCGCCTTCAGTCCATCGGACACGAACCAGTTGTCGCCCTGCCACTCGCCGACTTCGATGACCCGCTGATGCGCCTTCGCATCGTTACCCACGACCCACACGAAGTGACTCTTCGCGCCCTGCAACACCGCGCGCTGCGGCACCAGCGTCGCGTTGGGCCGGATCGCACCGCCGACGCGGGCCTTCACGAACTGCCCCGGACGCAAGGTGTATTTCGGGTTGGCGAAGGTCGCGCGCACGAGGAAGGTTCCCGTTTCCGTGTTGAACGCCGGGTTCGCGAAGTCGATCTGGCCCTGCTCGGCATAGGGCGTGCCATCGGCGAGAATCAGATGCACGGAGAAATTGTCGTTCGGCGGAAAGCGCAGCCGTCCGGCCGCGATTTCGTCGCGGTACTTCAGCAGCTCGTTCTCGGAGATGCTGAAGTTCACCCACATCGGGTCGAGCTGGTACACGTAGGTCAGCAAGCTGCTGTTGCCGGTTGCCGTCACGTAGCTGCCATCCTGCTGACGCGCGAAGCTCGACAGCCCGTTCAGCGGAGACTTGATCGTCGTGTAGCCGAGGTTCAGCTGCGCGGTATCGACTTCGCCCTGCGCGGCGAAGACCGCCGCGGCGCTTTGCTTCTCGTTGCCGACAGCGTCGTCGAGATCCTTCTTGCTCAACGCGTTCTGCGCCGCCAATGGTTGCACGCGCGCGAGATTGGCCTTGGCGACTTCGAGACGCGCCTGCTGCTGGGCCAGTTGCCCTTTCGCGGTCTGCAGCGCGGCCTCGAACGGCTTGCGGTCCATCTGGAACAGCGTCTGTCCCGTCTTGACCAACGTGCCTTCGGTGTACATGCGTTTGTCGAGGAAGCCGTCCACCCGCGAGCGGATCTCGACTTCGCGCGAACTCTGGGTTTGCGCGGTGAATTCGAAGTCGACCGGCGTGTCCTGCTGGACGACCGTCATCACGGTCACTTCCGGCACGGCGGCCACCTGCGGTGGCGCTTCCTTCTTGCACGACGCGAGCAGCGTGAGCAGCGTCAGTGCCGCGACGACGGCGAGCAACGGGAGAGGGCCGCGAGAATCCGGCCGCGGCGAGGCCAAACATACGGGTACGGTTTTCATCGCGCACTCCGCCTGATTACAAAGGCGTGCAGTTGCCGAACAGCACGAAGGCATCGTTTCTGTTCGCGATCATCAGCGTCATCTCGCCGTCCGTCGAATCGACGGCCAGCGTCCAGCCAAAGCCCATCTCATTGCCAAGCATCACGAGCTGATCCGCCTCTTTGGTAACCGAGAGCATCGGCGTCGTGTGCGCGGGGCCGACGACCGCGCGTTTGTCGAAGTCGAGCGTGAGGAATTTCGGCAGACCGAGATCCGCGGGCAACGCGCGCGTGCAGGCGATCCCCGGATCGCAGGCGTGCGCGTCGATCGTCGCGCACATCAGCCGCTTGCTGCCGTCGAAGTCCGCCGCGTCCACCTGCATCGCGGCGGCACCGAGAAGAATCGCGAGACAAACCGAAATTGATTTCATCACTTGCGCTCCCGCTTTTATCCCTGAACGCTGCAGCGCTCCGCGCGGCGCAGCCGGCGTTCGGTTCGACGCTTGGACTGAGTTCAGTTTGGTGATCCGAAGAAACGGCGGCAATCGGACCTTGGTCTCATATCTTCCGGTGCGAAGGCGCGCGTTCAGGGTGTCGGCGGCGGACCGCCGATGGCCACCTCGACCGCCTTGAACAGAATCGCGCTGGTGAAAGGCTTGCGCAGATATGCGGCCGCGCCGGCCGCGAGCGCGGCCTGGCGGACGGAGAGATCTTCGTAGGCGGTAATCATGATGACCGGCACGCCCATTTGCGCGAGCTGACGCTGGACTTCCAGGCCGTTGGTTCCCGGCATCTGGACGTCCAGAATCACGCAGGCAGGCCGATACGACGGAATTGCCGCAAGCGCATTCAAGAACTCGTCACCGCTGCAAAACGTCTCCGCCCTGATACCTTCGGAATGCAGCAAACGCTTGATAGCTCGGCACACCGACTCGTCATCGTCGACCACCGCAACGAATTGGTTAGGGTTGACCATATGACAGCGCGAACGCGCGGCCGCTCCGGAAAGGGGACCTCTGATGCCTTAGCGTACTGGTTGAAACCCCAATGAGATATAAGACTTTGGTCCACTAGCGGTGTCGGTCAGCGCCGCTGAAAGTGACGGCGCAACGCGGGAGCCGGGCGATTATTCTTCGTCGGCCGTACAAAGGCCGCCCTTTCGCAGCAGATGAACGAGTTCGACGATCGATCGCGCCTTCATCTTCTCCATCACGCGGGCCCGATGAATCTTGATCGTTTTTTCGGCCGCGCCCAGATCGCTCGCAACCTGTTTGTTCAGACGGCCGGTCACGACGAGCTCCATCACTTCGCGCTCGCGGCGGGTCAGATGCCGCATGCGCTCTTCTATTTCCTCGCGTTCGTGGCGCCGCCTGCTTTCCACACATGCGCGCGCGAGCGCGCGATCCACCGCGGCGAGCAACAGCGAGTCGCGCACCGGCTTGGGCAGGAAGTCGACGGCTCCGCCTTTCATCGCGTCGACGCTCGAGCCGATGTCGCCGTGGCCGGTCAGAAAGACGATCGGCAGCAGCTGATCGAGCTTGCGCTGCACTTCGAGTCCCGTCATTCCCGGCATCTGCAGATCGAGAACGAGGCAGGCCGGCATGCTCGTCAAATCGGCTCGTTCGAGAAAGGCCTCGGGACTGTCGAAGCATTCGACCTGGTAGCCGGACGCGCGCAGCAAGCGGGCGAGCGCGCTGCGCACGCTGCCGTCGTCGTCGACGATGAAGACGCGAGTGTTGGTCTGGTTCATGATGATCAGGGCACGAGCCTCTGTCGGATATCGGTCGCGACGGGAAGCGTGACGTGAAACGATGCCCCTTTGCCCTCGTTGTTTTCCGCCCACAGCCGGCCGCGATGCGCCGTGACGATCGTGCGGCTGATCGACAGGCCCAGCCCGAGCCCCTGCGGTTTGGTGGTGAAAAATGGCCGGAAAATCCTTTCCATGCTGTCGACGTCGAGGCCTTGGCCGCAATCTTTTACCGTTATCCGTATCATCCCGTCCGCTTCCTCGCGCACCGTCGTTTCGACGCGGCGGTCCGCGGCAGGGCAAGCCTTGACCGCGTCGAAAGCATTCAGCAGCAGGTTCAGGATCACCTGCTGAAGCTGAACCTTGTCGCCGCAAATCAGCGCCAGATTCTCCGGAATGTCGAAGCTCGTCTGCACGCCGCGTGTCAACGCATCGCTATGCACGAGCATCGCGGTGTCGCGCACGACGTTGCCGGCGTCCAGCAACTGCAATTCGACATCGCCTTTGCGCACCAACGCGCGGATCTTCTGCAGCACGTCGTTCGCGCGGCAATTGTCGGCCACGATGTCTTCGAGCGCTTCGCGCAGCTCCACCGCGTTGGTGGTCTCCGAATCCAGGAATTTGCGTGCGGCCTGCGCGTTGAAGAGGATCGCGGTAAGCGGCTGCTTCAACTCGTGCGCGAGCGATCCGGCGAGTTCTCCCAATGAAGAAACGCGCGCGAGATGCGCGAGATCCCTCGTATTTCCATCGACTTCGCCGCACGCCCTGCAATCCGATATCGCGGTGATCCGCAATTCCTGATCGAGCACGCGGCACCGGGTGGTTTGCGCTTCCGCGTGAAAGCCGCCGCCATCGCGCCGCCGCGCGATCAGACTCTGCGTGGTCGTGACGCCGAGTTGCAGCTTCGCGCCACGATTGCCCGGGCCCGACCGATCGGCGTTGAACCCGTCGATCGGAAACAGCTTGGCGCTCGGCGCGCCGATCAGCTCTTCCGCCGTGTAGCCGAACAGTTGCGCCGCCCGCGCGTTCGCGAAGATGATCTGGTCCCGCTGATCGATCGCGACGATCGGAACCGGCAACATTTCGAGTGTCTCGCACAGCGGCACTCTCGCGTCGAGCATGCGCCGCGTGCCGCTATCGCCTTCGCCTCGCAACCATGACGAGCAAGCGGCGGCATAGCGCCGCCACACCGGCAACCCGTACGGCGGCTCGTGGGGATCGCGGGTACTCTGCCGGCTCGACACGCCGGTGATACCGCGAGTGCGCTGAAACCGGTGATGCCGAGGTGAAGACTGTCTGGAACGGTCGTGCCCGGATAGTGGGGGACCGTCGTTGCGCGCATTGTCGAACTGCGACGGGTTGCTTTGGCCCATGTGGCGCGGTTGCGCGTGCAGTGCCGTGAGGATTCCCGCTACCCCGATCGCCAGGTGTCTGCCATGCGCGATCAGATTAATCATTGGTACCTCCGGGTCCAGTGCGAACGGATTCTGTACAACTGCGACGTCTTTATCGTTGGGCTTCGAACCAAATAATTGACTTCACAATCGGTACTTCGCACTTCTGGTGGCTGGAAGTCAGTATAGGATATCCAGAATCAATTACCGACAGGAGACCGTAATTTATGCCACTTACTCGGGAAAATACTCATCGGTTTTTTGCATTGTCCGCCATCAACCGGCAAATGGCGACTGAGTTTGTTAGGCAGTTAATTATTGCGGCGTGAGGCAAAAGTTAGCAAACCAGGAACATCGCCGTTTGGCCGCGCAATACTGTCTCTGCGCGATAGCGCTTTCAAATGGAAACTTCAACGGTAAGATTTTCATGCAATGCAAATCACCGACCCAGTGGGTATGCGCAATGCCAGCCCTCTAATTTAATTAATTTCCTGCAAATATGTTTTTGATGCAAGTCAACGTTTTATCGCCACTATTCTTGCGGTGAATCATTTGCTTTCAAGCAACCGCGAAAAATAATCTATGCCAGACAGATGACTGACGTCGTCTTTTCTACCGGTATTGAATAAGCAGGACGGTCAGTGCAGATCAAAGGCAGCGTCGCCGCGAGGCAAGAGCGCATCTGGTTCGCAGCGTTTCGTGAGAACACCGGGAGGGATGATAGGGAGCTCAGCTGAGATGGGTCCGCCAAAAACCATAACCGGCGCGTCGCCATGCCAAAGCATGCGACGCGCCGCTCGATGACGGCGTCATGACGATCGATCGAATGCCGCTGCTTGCCGCGTCCGGTTACAAATTCATCCGCGTAACCTTGGTGCCAGCCACCGACACGTCGGCCATCAAGCCCGTATTGGTCAAGACCATCGCCACGACCTCGGCGGTCGCCGACGAGGTATCGATCGCGCCGTTAGCCCCGACTTTCAGCAGCGAAACCGACGCATCGGCGCCCGCCGACCAGCCCTTCGAGTTGCGGAATTTGTCGAGCGAAGCCTGCGTCATGAACAGGAAGAACACGGCGGTCGACTGCGCGCCGGCCTGCAATCCGAACGAAGCCGCGGCGGTACTGTAATAGCCGACCGTCGCTCCTCCGACGCGCAATGCGCCTTCACCGTACTCGCCACCGACGATGAACGCCGCCTTCTTCACCGAAGGAAACACCAGCACGCCCTGCGCTTTCGATACGAGCTCGTGCGAGCCTTGCACCGTATCGAACAATTTCGACAGCGCACCGTTCACGGCCGCGTCGATCTCCTGCCGTTTGGCGGCGTCGGTAGTGGCGCTTTCGCCACTGCCTCCGGTCGTCGTGCAACCCGCCAAAGCCAGACTCGCTGCCATGGATGTTAGCGCGAGCGTGTGCACAAAGTTCCGTCTGTTCACTTTCGACTCCGTTCTGGTTACGATCCGAGTCGCCAGTCGTGATGTCTGGAAGCCTCGATCTTTTTTTCTCTGCCGTGAAGCGGCATCGCCGCCCAAGGAACCATCAATGCCACCGCCGCGCGTCGATCTTTCGAGCGCATGTAGCGAGCATTGGAAGCGTCGCTCTTAAGTAACCGGAGCGACGACTACAACGCTTGCAGATACATGATGTCACGCTGAAACCGCTGCGGAATCGGACCTTGGTCTTACAGGTAGCGCAGTGTGGATGCTGGGCGAAACGCGAAGCCAGAGCTCATCGATCATCCGCCGAGCGCGATTATCGCCATGGTCAGCAGCACGCCGACCACCGCCATCGCAAGGCCGGCGTGCCAGCCGCGAAATCCCGCGTAATGGCCCAGCGCCACGCCGCTGCCGAATAACATCACGATGGTCAATACGCGAGAGACGATCAGCGCCGTCGGCACCTGCGTGAACAGCACGAAGGGCAACGCGACCGGGAACGTCGCGGCAACCACGAGCACGAAGATAGCCGCGGCGCCGATGAAATCGTCGCGAACGAATACTGCGCGCTGCGGCAAATCCGGACGCGCGGCAACACGCCTGCGGATGGACTCGAGCTCCGTGTCGCCGATCAGCGGCTTGAGCCATGCCGCCATCGCATCGCGCAGCGCCCGAACGCCCGCGGCCGCATCCGGCTCGCTTCGCACGGAATGCGCAACCGTCATACGTCTGCCGCGAGATACCAGCGTGCGCACGAGGAACATCACCGCGTCCGCGAGACCCCACGCGAGATTGCAGCCGAGCGCGGTGTAGAACATCTTGTGCCCCGCATCCGCGCCCGCGCCAACGGCCGAGACGGTACCGACGAAGGTCAGCGCCATGAAGAGGCCGAAACACAACTCGCACACTCGATCGACGACATCGAGGACCGGCTCCCTGTCGCCGACGTTTTCCCGCTCCGTGTGACCGGTGGCATCCATGAGGCCTCCCGTGGCGATGGCGTCGAACTATCCCGCGCGCCTTGCCGGCATATGGACGAGGTACCGCGAGGACAGTCGGATCGGGCTCGCGCGAGCAGACGCCCAGAGCATACAGCGCGCCCTCTACCGACGATATTGGACCAAGGTCGTATGGCCCTGCTTCGCGCCGCGCTCTACCTTGGGAATGGATCATTGCGCAGTACCCTGGAACAGTCCGCGCTGGGGAGAATAGTATGGCCAAAACGAAGTCGGAAAACGGGCAGCCCGTGCAAGACAGGTCGCTGTCGTACAAGGAGTATCGCAAGGCGCTGTTCGATCTGCATGTCGAGCTCGTCAAGCTGCAGGAATGGGTCGTGCAAACCGGAGCGAAGATCTGCATCGTGTTCGAGGGTCGTGACGGCGCGGGCAAAGGCGGCACGATCAAGGCGATGACCGAGCGCGTCAGTCCGCGCGTGTTCCGCGTGGTCGCGCTCCCGGCGCCGAGCGAACGCGAAAAAAGCCAGATGTATTTGCAGCGCTACGTGCCGCACTTGCCGGCCGCGGGCGAGGTCGTCATCTTCGACCGTAGCTGGTACAACCGCGCGGGCGTGGAGCGCGTGATGGGCTTTTGCTCCGAAGATGACGTGCAGGACTTCTTCAAGGCGGTGCCGCTCGTCGAGCGGGCGATCGTTCATTCCGGGGTCATCCTGCTCAAATACTGGCTGGAGGTCAGCCCCGACGAACAGACCCGCCGGCTCGAAGCACGCATCAACGACGGCCGCAAGCTCTGGAAGCTGACCGACATGGACCTGAAATCCTATAGCCGCTGGTATGACTACTCGCGCGCCCGCGATGAGATGCTCGCGGCGTCGGACACCGACTTCGCCTCGTGGTACCTGGCGAACTCGAACGACAAGCGCCGCGCGCGGCTGAACATCATCAGCGACATGCTGCAGAGGATTCCGTATAAGCAGCCTGCCCGCAAGAAGGTCTCGCTGCCGAAACGGCAAAAGCCGGACGGCTATAAGGAGCCAGACTATCCGTTTAAATACGTGGCCGAGCGGTATTGATCAGGCAGGTGTAGTTCGCCTTACCTCGCTAGAACGACTCGTTGAACGGGCGCAGGTCGATTTCCTGCGACCACGCGCTGCGTCCCTGCTGATGCAGGTGCCAGTATGCTTCGGCGATGTCGTCGGGGTTCAGCAGGCCGTCCGGGCCGCGTTCGGCCACGTATTGCGGCGCGGACGTGCGCAGACGTTCGCCGTCGATGCCGCCATCCACCACCACGTGCGCTACATGAATATTGCGCGGCCCGAACTCGCGCGCGAGGCTCTGCGTGAGCGAGCGCAAGCCGGCTTTGGCCGCGGCGAATGCGGCAAACGGCGGCCGCCCGCGCAGCGACGCGGTGGCGCCCGTGAACAGCAGCGAGCCTCGTCCTGCTGCCAGTAACGCCGGCAACGACGCTCGAGCGAACAGAAAACCACCAAGGGTGATCACACGCCATGCCGCCTCGAACTGCTCGGCGCTCAATTCGAGCGTCGGTCCACGCGTTGCGCCGGCAGCATTGAAAATCGCGACTTCGAGCGTGCCGTGGCCGGCGAGCTGGCGCGCAATCGCGGCGAGTTCGCTTTCGCTCGTCACGTCGCCGGGCAACGCATCGGCTTGCCCTCCGGCACGCCGGATTTCGTCGACGATCGTATCGAGCCGATCGCGCGAACGGCCCGTCACCGCGACGCGCAGACCCTCGCGAGCAAAACGACGCGCGAGCGCGGCCCCTAGCCCGGCGCTCGCGCCCACTCCGGCAATCCACGCGACACGCGCGTTCGCCGCGTTTCCGACAGCTTCAGTCATCGCACTCTCCTTTGGGTCGTAGCCGTGGCACGACAGGCTTCACGGCACCAAGTACATGCATGCATGGTGTCATCAGCTTAGGCGACTTTCGTCGGATCGGCTGACGAATCGACTCGTCGGAGTTGTCGAGCTGCCGCTGACTTTCAAACGTAGGGCAGCGCTGCCTCGCAACCGGCTTCAACGAGGCTGCGGCGATAAGCGAAGGCCGCGAGCGGGTAGTCGAAGAAGAAGCGGCCCGTGTCGCGCTTTTCCACGTAGAACGCTTCGGCCTCGCATTGCGGCGTCGCAATTCGCAGCGTGCGCGCCCACGCGAACGCCAGCAGCATCCAGCCAAGCATCGCGAGATAGTCGTCCGCGACGCGGTAGGCCGTCTCCGGGTCTTGCGCATGGCGTGCCTTGATCACCCGCGTCGTGTTCCCGACTATCTCCGCGAGTTGTTCGAGCTTCGCACCCGCAGAACGAACCAGCGGATCGGACTCCTGGCACAACCGCGCTTCGGCGCGCACGTGACGAAGCAGCATATCGAGGGCTCCAGCCCCGTCCGGCAGCACCTTCCGAACCAGCAGATCGATCGCCTGAATCTCGTTGGTGCCTTCGTACAACATCGACACGCGGCTATCGCGCAACGTCTGTTCGATGCCGTACTCGTGGATGTAGCCGTAACCGCCGAACACCTGCAATGCCTTCGATGCGGCGTCGAATCCATTGACCGTAAAAAACGCCTTCGCAACCGGCGTGAGCAACGATGCGAGCTGCGCCGCCCGGTCTCGCTCCTCGGCATCGGCATGATGCGCGGCGATGTCGAGCCAATGCGCGGTCCAGTAACCGATTGCGCGCTCGCCTTCGACGATCGCCCGCAGCTCCATCAGAATCCGTCGCATGGCCGGATGAAACGCGATCGGCGCAGCCTGCCCCGCCGCGACAGTCACGCCGGGCGGCACGCTGACCGCGCGCATCTGCGCGCGTTCCTGCGCGTAAGCATGCGCGCGTTGCCACGCGGTGTGCGCATGCCCGAGGCCTTGCATCGCGACCTGCAGGCGCGCCGCATTCATCATCACGAACAGGCAAGCCAGGCCGCGATGCGGCTCCCCGACGAGCCAACCGAAAGCGCGTTCGAAGCGCATCGTGCAGGTCGGGCTGCCCTTCAGGCCCATTTTCTTTTCGATGCCTTCGCAATGGACACCATTGCGCGAGCGCCCACCGTCCCCGTCTTCGAGCCATTCCGGCACGACGAACAGTGACAACCCTTTCGTACCGGATGGCGCATCGGGCAAACGGGCGAGCACCAGATGAACGATGTTCTCCGTCAGGTCGTGCGCGCCGCCGCTGATGAAGATCTTGCTGCCGTCGATGAAATACCCGTCGGTGCCCGGTGCTTCTGTCGCACGCGAACGGATCAGGCCGACATCGCTGCCGGCCTGGGGCTCGGTCAGACACATCGTCGATAGCCACTCGCCACTCGCGACTTTCGGCAGCAACTCTGTTTTCACGCGCTCGCTGCCATGCGTCTGCAAGCAGGCAGTCGCGCCGTGCGTGAGCCCAGGGGACATCAACCACGCATGATTGGCGCCCGCGAGCATTTCCTGCAGTGCGACGTCGAGAAGCTGCGGCAGGCCCTGTCCGCCGTGCTCGGCGTCGAGCGACAGCGTCGGCCAACCCGCTTCGACGAACTCCGCGTAGGACTCGCGAAAGCCCGCGGGCGTCGTCACCTTGCCCGCATCGAAACGACATCCTTCGAGATCCGCGCTCGCGTTCAGCGGCGCGATGCGCTCCTCGACGAAACGCGCCGCTTCCTCCAGCACCTGCTGCGCCGTCTGCGAGTCAAGGTCCTGCCAGTCGGGCACGTCGCGCCACCACGACGCGGCGTCGAGCCACTCGTCGATCGCGAAGCGCATGTCGCGCAGCGGCGCCTTATAAGTCAACGTCATTTCTTCGTGTCCCCGGACTAGCTGCCTTTGCGCGCATGGATCACCGTCGCGTCGGCTGCGTCGGCTTCGTGCATGGCTTCCACGAGAGCGGCGCGGTGCTGGAGCACGGCGCGCTGATTGATCGAGCCTTTGTCGGTGATCTCGCCCAGGTCGAGCGACGGCGGCACGCTCAGCAGGTGCATGCGGGCAATGAACGACGCACTGCCCGTCGCACTCCGATTCAGCCGCGCGACGAGTTCGCTGAAGAAATCGCGCACGGCGGCCGTGTTGAGCACCTCCTCCGCGCTCGCATCCGCGGGCGAACCCGCCAATGCGCGACACGCGTCGAGGCGCGGAAAAATCATCACGCCGACTTCGTCACGGTTCATCCCCGTAATGACCGCATCCTGAACGTAGGGCGCCCCTTCGCTGATGATGCGCGCGCGCATCGGCCCAACGCTGACGAAGGTTCCCGACGCCAGCTTGAAGTCTTCCGCAATGCGGCCATCGAACATCAGGCCCAGTTCCGGACGTTGCGGGTCGACGAAACGCACGGCGTCGCCGGTGCGGTAGTAGCCTTCGTCGTCGAACACGCTGCTCTGATGCGCCGGCGATGCGCGCCAGTAACCGCCCATCACGTGAGGGCCGCGAAAGCGCGCTTCGAATTTGCCGTCGACGGGCGCGATCTTGGCCTGGCACCCCGGCGGCGGCAAGCCGATATAGCCGGCGCACGATACGGGTCCCGTCGTGAACAGACACGACGGGGCGGTTTCGGTCATGCCGAGCCCGGCCATGATGCGGATGCGTTCTCCGCAATGTTCGAGCGTCACGCGTTCGAGACGCTCCCACGCCGCCTGCGACAGACCGGCGCCCGCGAAGAAATACATCTTCACGCGCGAGAAAAACCGCTCGCGCAACACCGCATCCTTTTCCAGCGCGATGGTCAGTTCTTCCCAACCCTTCGGCACGTTGAAGTAGATGGTCGGCGCGATCTCACGCAGATTGCGCAGCGTCTCGTCGAATTTGCCGGCGATAGGTTTGCCGTCGTCGATATAGAGCGTGCCACCGTTGTACAGCACGATGCCGACGTTGTGGCTGCCGCCGAACGTGTGATTCCACGGCAGCCAGTCGACGAGGACCGGCGGCTCGATGCCGAACTGCGGAAAGGTTTCGAGCAGCATCTGCTGGTTTGCGCCCAGCATGCGATGCGTGGTCGGCACGGCTTTCGGCAGGTTCGTCGAGCCGGACGTGAACAGGAACTTCGCAATCGTGTCGCCATTCACGCGCGCGTTGGCCGCGTCGACGTCGCGCGGGACGGTGTCGAGCAATGCGTCCAAGCGCGTCACCCTGGACGCGTTCGGCGCGGGCGCCGCGCTGACACGTTCGACTTCGCTATCCAGCGCGGCATCGAGCGCGGTTGTATATGCACCGATATCGTCCGCGTAGACCAGACCCGGTTTGAGCAGTTCGAGGACATGGCGCAGCTTTCCGTAATCGCCCGACATCAACGAATAGGCCGGCGACACCGGTGCATAAGCGATACCGGCCCACATCGCGCCGAGTGCGAGCTGCATATGTTCGACGCTGTTGCCCGACAGGATCACCAACGGGCGCTCGGCGCTGAGATCGCGATCGAGCAGCGCCTGCCCGATCGCACGCGCGCGCTCGAGCATTTGCGCATATGTGATGCCTTGCCACGCGCCATTGGCATCGCGTCGCGCGACGAGCAGCCGGTCGGGATGCGCGCGTGCGCCGCTCAGCAAGCGGTCGGTAAAGCGCTCCGGAAACGGGCCCAGAGGTTCAAGTGACTCGAGGTACCAGCAGTCGCCGCGTTTCTCGATCCGCGAGGAAGGCGCTCCGATGGCGACGCTCCGGTATCCGGTCGCCAGAGAGCTTGCGTGGCTGTGCTCCGATTCCAAAACCTGTCTCCTATGTCGACCAGAGTTAGCGCTTTAGCGCTTACTCTGGTCCCATGCGATCTATCGCGGTCGAGCAGAGTTAGCGCTAGCGCTTACTCTGGTCCCATGCGATCTATCGCGGTCGACCAGAGTTAGCGCTTTAGTGCTTACTCTGGTCCCATGTTGGTTGTATCGCTTTTCCTACCCGTAGGGCATTGCGGCCGGGAGCCGACGCCTAGATCGGATAATGACGCGGGCTCGTCTGCACCGTGATCCAGCGCAACTCGGTAAACTCGGGAATCGACGCCTTGCTGCCGAAGCGCCCATAACCGCTAGCCTTCACGCCGCCGAACGGCATTTGCGCCTCGTCGTGCACGGTCGGGCCGTTGATGTGGCAGATGCCCGACTCGATGCGTTTCGCGACGTTCATCGCACGCGCAATATCGCGGCTGAACACGGCCGCCGACAAGCCGTACTCGCTATCGTTGGCGACCGTCAGCGCCTCTTCGTCGCCGTCCACGCGCTGTACCGTCACCACCGGCCCGAACGATTCGTCGGCATAGAGCTTCATCTCGCGGGTAACGTTCTCGACGATCACCGGCTGCATGATCGCGCCGTTCACCTCGCAACCGAGCGGCAGATTCGCACCCTTTTCGCGGGCATCTTCGACGAGCGCGCGAATGCGCCGCGCGGCGGCTTCGCTCTCCAGCGTGCCGAGAATCGAGCCCGGCTGGGTCGGATCGCCTGCCTTCAGCGTGCGCGCTTTCGCGACGAGCTTCTCGACGAACGCATCGGCAACCTTGCGATCGACGATCACGCGTTCCGTCGACATGCAGATCTGGCCTTGATTGAAGAACGCGCCGAACGCGATACCTTCGACCGCGGCGTCGAGGTCCGCGTCGTCGAGCACGAGCACCGGCGCCTTGCCGCCCAGTTCGAGCAGCGCGGGTTTCAGATGGCGCGCCGAAAGCTCGGCGACGATGCGGCCGACCCGCGTCGATCCGGTGAAATTCACGCGCTTCACGGCGGGATTCGCGACCAGACGCTCGACGATCGCGGGCGCATCTTCCGGCGCATGCGTGAGCACGTTGACGACGCCTTCGCCGAGACCCGCGTCGTTCAGCACTTCGCCGATCAGCGCATGCACGCCGGGACACCCTTCCGACGCCTTCAGCACGACCGTGTTGCCGCACGCGAGCGGCATCGCGAGCGCACGCGTCGCGAGAATCACGGGCGCGTTCCACGGCGCCATGCCGAGCACGACGCCGCACGGCTGACGCACGGCCATCGCGAGGCTGCCCGGCACGTCCGAAGGAATCACCGCACCGTCGATCTGTGTCGTCATCGCCGCGGCTTCGCGCAGCATGTTGGCCGCGAGCATCACGTTAAAGCCGTACCAGTTCGCCATCGCCCCCGTTTCGGCCGCGCCGATCGCGATGAACTCGGCCGTGCGCGCGTCCATGCGGTCGGCGGCGGCGAGCAGGCGTTTGCGCCGTTCCGTCGGCGTGAGCGCCGCCCATGCCGGGAACGCGCGCGCCGCGGCGGCGACGGCCGCATCGGCGTCCTCGACGGTGGCCGCGGCAGCCCGGGTGGCCACCGCGCCCGTCGCGGGATTGATGCGCTCGAAAGTCTTGCCGTTCGACGCGGCACGTTTCGCGCCGCCAATCAACAGGTTCGTTTGATGCATGTGTTCGTCTCCTCAGTCGTAGCGGTGAAGTGCGCCGCTTAGCGCTTGTAGGTCTGCAAGCCCGGCTTGATGCTCTTGTCGTCGAGGAACTGCTTCAGGCCCTGTTCGCGGCCGCCTTCCGGATCGCGATAATTCGCCTGGTCGAGCTTCGCGTACAGGTAGTCTTCGTTCTGCTCCCACGTGAGTTCGCGCGAACGCTTGAAGCCATGCTTCGCGTTGCGCAGCACGACCGGGTTCTTATTCAGCAGTTTCGCCGCGAGAGCGATCGTTTCGTCGCGCAGTTGCGCGAGCGGCACGCTCTTGTTCACGAGACCCATCTTCGCGGCTTGCGGACCCGTGAAGGTGTCGCCCGTCATGATGTAGTACAGCGCTTCACGATGCCCGACAGTATCGGCCATCGCCTTGCTCACGAGGTTGCCCGGCGGAATGCCCCAGTTGATTTCGGACAGGCCGAACACGGCTTCGTCCGCTGCGATCGCCAGATCGCAGGCGACGAGCGGCGAGAAGCCGCCGCCGAAGCACCAGCCGTTGACCATCGCGATGGTCGGCTTCGAGTACATGCGCAGCAATTGCCATTGCCAGCGGCTCGCGTCGCGGCGAATCCGCTCCTGCAGCACGTCCGGACCCGCATCCACTTCGCGGAAATATTCCTTCAGGTCCATGCCGGCCGTCCACGCGCTGCCCTCGCCGGTCAGCACGAGAACCTGGGCTTCGGCGTCGAGTTCGAGCGTCTCGAGAACGTCGATCATTTCCTTGTTCAGCGTCGGGCTCATCGCGTTGCGCTTTTCCGGACGATTGAACGTGACCCAGGCGATTCCGCCTTCCACCGCGACCTTGACCGTTTTCCAGCGTCCTTCGTAACTCATCTGCATCTCCGTATCAATGCCGCCCTCGCGGCCTGAGCTCAATTTAATATCAGGCGACCTGATAAGTAAAGTACAATGTAGAGGTCTTGGTACAAACCCCTAACCGCCTATGCCGACGATCAAGAGAAAGCCGTCAGGGTCCGAAACCACGCCAGCCGCCACGGTGCGGCGCAGCGTGCGGGATCGAACGCATGCTGCCGCTCCGGTGCGTCTGACCTACCTGGCCGGGCAGCTCGACAAGTTTCTCACGCGGCAGCTTTCCGAAGCGCTCGCGTCGCACGGTCTGACGTTGCCGCAATACACGGCGCTGTCGGTGCTGCGGGCGCGCGCGCGTTCGTCGAACGCGCAGCTCGCGCAGCGCTCGTTGATCACGCCGCAAGCGGCCAGCGCGGTCGTCAAATCGATGGAAGCGAACGGATGGGTCACGCGCGTGGCCGATCCGTTCAACCGTCGCGTCGGGCTGCTGTCGCTGACGCAGGCCGGCGAAACACTGCTGGATCAGTGCGACGGTGCCGCCGACAGGGTCGAGCAATCGATGCTTGGCGAAATCGATGAACACGGTTCACAGATGCTGAAGGACCTGCTGTTGACGTGCGTGCGCAATCTTCGCGCAGCCTGACGCATCAGCCTTGATTACACATAGGAGACGCCATTGAATATCGATCAACTGAAGGCCATCGACACCCACGTGCATGCCGAGGTGTCGTGCTGTCAACCGCCAGACCTGTTTGCCAAAGAATTCGACGAAGCCGCCGACAAGTACTTCGGCACCGTGCTCAAACAAGGGCGCCGCCCGACCATTCCCGAAACGATCGAGCACTATCGGGAGCGCAAGATCGGCTTCGTGATGTTTACCGTCGACTGCGAAGCGAACGTCGGGCGCCGTCGCATTTCGAACGAAGAGGTCGCGCAGTTCGCGCAGAACAACGCCGACATCATGATCGCGTTCGCCAGCATCGATCCGCATAAAGGCAAGTTCGGCGCGCGCGAAGCACGGCGGCTCATCGACGAGCACGGCGTGCGCGGCTTCAAGTTTCACCCTACGATGCAGGGCTTTTTCGCCAACGACCGCATGGCGTACCCGCTATATGAAGTGATCGCCGAGTACGGCCTGCCGGCGGTCTTTCACAGCGGACATTCGGGCATGGGCTCGGGCATGCGTGGTGGCGGCGGCTTGCGCCTCAAGTATTCGGAGCCGATCTATCTCGACGATGTGGCCGTCGACTTTCCAGACATGAAGATCGTGATCGCGCATCCGTCCTGGCCGTGGCAGGAGCAGGCGCTGTCGATCGCGCTGCATAAGCCGAACGTGTATATCGATCTGTCGGGCTGGTCGCCGAAGTACTTTTCGCCCGAGCTGGTCAAGTATGCGAATACGCTGTTGCGCAACAAGGTGCTGTTCGCGTCCGACTTCCCGCTGATCCGGCCGGACCGCTGGCTGGAGGACTTCGACACGCTCGACATCAAGCCCGAAGTGAAGCCGCTCATTCTGAAAGAGAATGCCGTCAGCTTGCTGGGTTTGCGGGCCGACGCATGACGAATCGCGAATGACGCATGAAAAACGGCCCGGCGCGAAAGCGCCGGGCCATCTCGATCCATCAACGAATACTTAGCGTTTCGCGGCGTTGGACCGAATGACGAGCAATGCCGTAATCGCCGCGATGATGGTCACCGGCACGCTCGCGCCGATAACGAGGGCCGAGCTTTTTCCCATCGACAGCAATTGCCCTGCGGCGGCGGGGCCGACGATCGAACCGACGCGTCCCACCGCCACCGCGGCGCCGACGCCCGTACCCCGCACGCTGGTCGGATAGCTCGTGGCGGACAGCGCATACAGCATCGACTGCGCGCCGACGACGCCCATGCCGGCGAACAGCACGGCAACGGATAACGTCTCGATGCTGGCTACCTGCGAAAGCGCGACCAACGCACCGACGATGCACGCATAGATTGCCGTGACCGACAGGCCTTGTCTGAAGCGATCCATCAGCAGACCGATGCCGAGCACGCCAATCACGCTGCCGACGTTGAAAAAGATCTGTGCAATCCCGGCCTGCGAACGACTCATGCCGCGCCCCACGGTCAAGGAAGGCAACCAGTTCAGCAGGAAATAAAGAACGATCAGCGTACAGAAGAAACTGATCCAGATACCGATCGTCGCCGCGGCGCGCCCCTCGCCGAACAGGACTGCGCGCGTCGAAAGCAGCGGTTTGTCCGCTTCATTCGATTCCCGCGACTCGGCGGCGAATTCGCGTGACTCAGGCAGCAACGCGATCAGCAGCGGAATGATGAGCAGCGGTCCGACTCCGCCTACGTAGAAGATATGACGCCATGCAGTAGCACCCGCGCTCAGCACGGCGATCAATGCGGCAAGCGCGCCGCCGACCGGCATACCGCAATACATGACACTGACCGCCGTGTTGCGGTGACGCGGATCGACCGCCTCGGAAGACAACGCGATCAGGTTCGGCATCGCGCCGCCGAGCCCGATGCCCGTCAGCAGGCGAGCAATCAGCAGACTTTCGAAGCTCCAGACCTGCGCGGTCGCAATCGAGAAGATGCCGAATACCGCCATTGAGATCATTAGAACGCGCTTGCGGCCGATCCGGTCGGCGAGTCTGCCGCCGATCATCGCGCCCGGCAAAAGCCCCAACATGCCGGCGCTGAAAGCGAGCCCCAACTGGCCGACCGACAAGCCGAACTCGTGCGCCATCCGAGGCGCCGCAACGCCGGTGGACTGCAGGTCGATACCCTCCAGCACCGCGACGAGAAAGCACAATGCCAACGTTAGTGCAGTACTGGAGCCCACGGCACTCGACCGATTAGCAACACTTGACATGACGTCTCCTTGACCTTTGATTGAATTACCAGTGGCCAGCTACGCTTCGTCGTTCGACGAAGCGGCCATGGGAAGGAGAAGATTTCTGACAATGATCTTTGCGTCACTTATCAGAACCCTTCCCACAGCACCCCCGGAATTAGTGATGAGTCTAGTCTCAGGACACCTGATATTGAAAGTAGAATATGATATGCCTGGTAGAAACACCTAAGCTAACCTGATAATGACCAAGACAATGGAGAAGCGGCGAACGCCCGTTGCCAAACAGGCCGGTTCAACGAAAACCGGTGCGCCACCTGCCCGCGTTTCCTATGTGGTCGGCCAACTGGACCGCCTGCTCAAACGCAGTTTGATCGATGTGCTGGGTGAATTCGGGCTGACCTTGCCTCAATTCACCGCGCTCTCCGTAATCAGCGCCAGCGGCGCGATGACCAACGCTAAACTCGCGGAACGCTCGTTCATCACGCCGCAGTCGGCCAACGAAGTTGTCAAGACGATGGAGGCCAACGGTTGGGTTGGACGCGCTGGACATCCTACGCACGGCCGGCTGATTCATCTGTTTCTGACCGACGAAGGGCGCCGGGTACTGAAGGAATGCGATTCGGCGATCGACACGCTCGAAGCGTCCATGCTGGACGGAGTAACGGAAATCCCGGTCGATACGCTGCGCAAGGTGCTGCAGCGATGTGTGTCGAATCTGCGTGGTTGAATGGACCTTTCCAATGACAAAAGAGTGGACGCGCTCGAATCGAGCGCGACTCTTTTTCTTTCGCCTGAGGGCTGAATTGCGTTCAGCTCGGTGAAATCCCTGGTCGGCATTTAGCCGCGTATTACCCCGCCCACTGCGTCGATCGCTATATTGCTTGTCAACGGCCGCTTTGCGCACACCGCGATAACGCGTCCGCCTCGCCTTTCCCAACCCGATTCGAGAGGACACGAAGCATGTCAAAGCGCATTCTTATCATCGCCGGTGATTTCGTCGAAGACTATGAGCTGATGGTGCCGTTTCAGGCACTGGGGGCGGTCGGTCATAAGGTGGATGTGGTTGCGCCCGACAAGCGCGCCGGCGACGCGATTCGCACCGCGATCCACGACTTCGAAGGCGATCAGACCTACACCGAAAAGCGCGGACATAACTTCACGCTGAACACCGACTTCGCATCGGTGGACCCCGCGAAATATGACGCGCTGCTCGTGCCCGGCGGCCGCGCCCCCGAGTATCTGCGGCTCAACGACAAGGTGATTGGCTGGGTGCGCCAATTCGCCGAAGCGAAGAAACCGATTGCCGCGGTCTGCCACGGCGCGCAACTGCTTGCTGCGGCGGGCGTGATCGAAGGCCGGCGCATCTCCGCGTATCCGGCCTGCGCGCCCGAGGTGAAGCTGGCGGGCGCGGAGTACGTGGCGCTCGACTGGCCCGACGCGATCACCGACGAGAACTTCGTCACCGCACCCGCCTGGACCTCGCATGTGAACTGGATCGCGCAATTCCTTGCGCTGCTCGGCACGCGCATCGCGCATTGAAGGAGCGCCAGGACCGAAGCGCGGCATCGCGGGCGAGCAACCGTGTTACGCTCGATCACGACGGCATGAGCGACCGCACCGCGCGCTTCGCGTCCTGCGACGTCATCACTTGCGAGAAAGGCTGATCGTATGTGCAACGTCTATGTCAACGCTGATCCGATCCTCTACGAGTCGCGTACGCGCGCGCTGCGCATTCACGGCGTCGTGACCACGGTGAGGCTCGAAAATCTCTTCTGGGACGTGCTTCAGGAAATCGCCAACCGCGAGGACGTGACGACGACCCAGTTCATCGTGAAGCTTCACGACGAACTGATCGCGTTGCGCGGCGAAGAGCCGTTGAATTTCGCGTCGTTTCTGCGCGTGTGCTGTTTGCGCTATCTGTCGACGAGCGCTGCCCGCAACGAGGCCGCTGGCGACGTGCAGCTCAACGCCCCGTTTCAACCCAGAGTCGTGAAGACGGCTGTGTGACGGATTCGTCGCCTGCCGGGCCGCGGCGTCGCCTCGGCCCGGTATCGCGAGTGCGGTCTCGCGCCGTATTTGTTCTGTTTTTGTTCCGTTGCGTCAGTCAACCGACGCATCGCATGCGCAATCCAGAGAAGACACAGCGGCCGGTCGTTCCAGCACAGCAAGCCGTTGCAGTGTCACGAGACCGAGCAGTGAGAGTCCAAGTCCCAGCGTGAAGTCAGCGTGAATTCCCGCGCGGTCGACAATAGTGCCTCCCACTGCCGAACCCGCCGCAATCGCGACCTGGATGATGCTGACGAACAGCGCCGAGCCCGCTTCGGGCAGGTCTGTCGTGCTGCGCTGAATCCATACGCTGAAGCAAAGCGGCAGCGCTCCGAACGCGATTCCCCACAGCAGCATCCCCGCAGTCTCGCCGATCGGCGAATGCTCGAGCAGCAACATCGACGACATCGCGCCCAATAGCAGCAGAACCATCGCGGCGACGGATTTCTTCAGGTGGTCCGAAATCACCATCGACGCCAATGCATTCGAGAAGAAGCCGATCAGACCGAATCCGAACAGCAACAGTGTGATGGCGCTCAACGAGAAGTCGTGTTCGAGCAGCGGAGCAATGTACGTGTAGGTCGAGAAATGCGCGCCGAAGACGAGCGCGACCATCACCATGCTCAGCCTCGTATGAGGCCGGCGAAGCAGTGCTTTGAAATCGGCGATCCGCAATGCCGATGCCGACGGCAACGAAGGCACGAGGAACGCCTGCGCCAGCAAGGCGAGCGACACGAGGCCCGCGGTCGCGGCGAACGCCAGGCGCCACGATGCAAACGACGCGATGAACGTCCCGAGCGGCACGCCGATCACGGTTGCGCAGGTCACGCCGGTCAGAATGGTCGCGGTTGCTTTGGCGGCATCCTTTGCTTGCACGAGTCGAGGTGCGGCCGCCGTCGCCAGAGTCCAGAAGCCACCCAGCGCGCCGCCGAGCAAAGCCCGTCCTACGAGCATGATCGCGAGATTCGGGGCGATGGCGCATACGATGTTCGAGATCAACAGTACCGCGGTGAGGAGCAGGAAAACGTACCGGCGGTCCATGCGGCCCGCGCTGACGATCAGCGTCGGCGCCAATATTGCGGCCATTACGCCGGGCGTGGTGACCATCAGACCAGCGACACCAGTCGACACGCCGAGGTCGTGTGCGATCTGTGGCAACAGCCCGACGGGCAAAAACTCGGCCGTGACGAACGCGAACGCGCTTACCGCAACAGCGATGACGGATAGCCATTGACCTGCGGACGTTGAATTCCCTTGCAGGGACGCAGAAGTCGTAGGTGTATCGATGTGCATGATGACCCTGATGCCAGATTGAAGCCTGACACTTTAGGCGGGGTCTCACGTTGGAAAAAGAGTCGTCCGATGAAAAGACTAGAAGGTGTGGCTGAACAATGCGCGGGCGACGATATTCCGCTAACGGCCGAAACGACCGCGTAGCCTCTTTCATATGCGCCAGCACGAAAGCGTTCGTCATCAGCGGCGTGATGCGTTTCGTTGACAGTCTTCCACGATGTTAGAAAATCTCGTAAGTCGCGCCGAAGTGCTTGCATCGGGCCGCCAAGTCGGTATTGCAGTGTTCGCGGCCGCTTGAGACTTCGGTTTTCGCCGTGTCCAATAGGGCTCCGTGATAGTTATACCGACTGGCCTGATCAGTACTTGGGAGACGGATGGCGATTGATTTGAAAGTGGGAGCCCACCGCAGTTGCACGCTCCATACGCCATTCGAGTACTTCCAATCTTGCCCTAATGACATCAACCAGGAAGCGGCCTCCTTTCGGCTTTCTCCGGCCGAAAAGACCGAGTGCATGCAACGATGGGAAGACGATCACAATTTGTGTTGGGCTATCGGGAAGCCAATGGGCGAATACGGAACAGTCCAGGCGTGCATGGACCGTGCGCGCTACAACTACAACATTTGCATGGGATTCACTCAAGCAATATGAACACTCCACGCTCACCCCAGCCACCTAAATCAATCGTTGTCGGCTTCGTTCCTGAGGACATGGAACTGACCATTCAGATGATTGACGAGGCGGCTCTCCAGCCACTTTTGACCGGGACGGTCGTCCCCATTCTGTTGTCAGACTTTGGCAACAAGATTGACGACGAAATCGCTCGCCGTTTCGGTGTCGCCATCCTCAACTGCCTGGCTCGATACAAACCCGAATTAGTGCCGCTCATGTCGTCGGTCACGCAAGAGCCGCAGAAACGACCGGAATAACGCATCTAAACGGCAAGTCTGCGCTCTGAAGGTACCTTAAAGCTCACTTGGCACCCCCCGTCAGCGTAACAATTCCGTTTTGCTCCATATGGACCTGATCAACAAATTCAATGCACGTATTTCGGGAAAGAAAACCGCCCCAATATGCCGATTGCATCCGTAACCGCCTAATTGGGCGCGGAATTGCTTGTCGAGTTCGATACGGTGAATGTCGTTGCAGATGAAAGCAGACGCTGCCTTTCGCTAAGCGAATAAAACAGAGAAGTAAAAACCGCGCGACGCGCCAGTTAATAATTGCCGTGCCGGTCTTCCGCCTGGAATTAGAAAAATTCGGAAAATCCCCTTCCGAAATCGTCTCGTCTTGCAATCTGCGCTCAGTAACATATGCTCTCTTTCAGAGCGCTTTCCGGGTTCTTTTCCCGGGACCACGGTGCAAGCCGGGCGCCCACAGGCGCGAGGCGGCCGACACACGCAAACAACGCCGTCGCAGCGCGCCCGACGTTTCTCCGCCCACCCCCGCTCGAGGCTGCGTGGGCGGCAACCATCCTGAAAGCCGACATGTCGCGCGCAAACGAAATCAGACTGCCGAGTCTTTCCGGTGAGAGCAATCGCATCGAGGGGTAAGCAGCAGTTTGCGCATACGGGCGACGTGCGCGACCTAGTTGGGTTTCCCGAGTTTCTGTCACCGAGCTTTTGTAACGTGCGCCGCTCACAAGTGGGTGAGCGGCGTAACCGGCAATGGTGCCGACCGCACGGATGAATGTCGCGCTCACGCGGCTCGAGTCGAACCACCGCAGGCGAGCGTCAATGTACAAGGAGTCTTGGCGATGAAAGCTCCTCAGCGTCCTCAGCGCATCGAGTTGATGGCGCCACTGTCGGGCGTACTGGTTCCTCTCGACAGCGTGCCCGATCCGGTCTTTGCCCAGAAGATGGTCGGCGATGGCGTATCGATCGATCCGACCTCGGATGAACTGCTATCGCCGCTTGCCGGCAAGGTCACGCAACTCCACAGCTCGTGCCACGCCGCAACGATCACCGGCGACAACGGTCTGCAAGTGCTGCTGCACATCGGGCTCGACACCGTGTTGCTGCGCGGCGAGGGCTTCATGCCGTTGGTCAAGGAAGGCGACACCGTCGCGGCGGGCACGCCGCTGATCCGCTTCGACCCGATCGTGATCGGCGCAAAAGCAACCAGCCTGCTCACGCAAATGGTCATCGCCAACGGCGATCTCGTCACGCGATACGTTCCCGCGAAAGGGCTCGTCGTCGCCGGCACCGACGTCGCGCTGTACGTCGAACTGGTCGGCAGCGTGGAGAACAAAGATACGGCCAGCGTCACCGGCGCGATCCTCTCCGGCGAGATCACGCTGCCGAATCCGGCGGGCCTGCATGCGCGGCCCGCCGCGGTCGTCGCGGTCGAGGCGAAGAAATTCAAGTCCGAGATCCGCTTGCTGCGCGGCGACGCCAGCGCAAATGCCAAGTCCGTCGTCGCGCTCATGGGGCTCGCAACGAAGTTCGGCGACAAGCTGCGCGTCGAGGCCCGCGGTCCCGACGCGGCGGAGGCGGCCAGCACCGTCGCGCGACTGCTTGCCGAGGGATCGGGCGAAAAGCCCGGCGATGCGCCCGCACCCGCGGCGGCCGCGTCAAGCGCGCCGGCTGCGCCAGTGCCGGCACCGAGCGAGGCGGCTCCCGCCGACGCCAACGAATTCATCGGCGTCTCCGCTTCGCCGGGGCTTTCGGTCGGCAAGATCGTGCAGTTCCGCCAGCAAGTGATCGAGGTGAACGAAGCGGGCGAGTCGCCGCAACGCGAACGGGCGCAACTCGAAGCGGCGCAGCATCAGGCGCGTCAGCAGATCGAGGGGCTCAAGGCGACGCTCGCCGATCCGTCGAAAGCGCAGATTCTCGACGCGCATCTCGAACTGCTGGACGATCCCGACCTGAACGACGCCGCCATCAGCAGCATCAGCGAGGGAAAGGGCGCGGGGTTCGCGTGGCGCGATGCGTTCCAGAACCAGGCAAGCATGCTCGAAAAGCTCGACAATCCGTTGCTGCGCGAACGCGCCGGCGATATCCGCGACGTCGGCCGCCGTGTGCTCGCGCTGCTCGCCGGCGTGAAGCAGGCGCAGATCGACGTGCCGGAAGAGTCGATCCTGATCGCCGAGGAACTGTCGCCGTCCGACACCACGTCGCTCGATCGCAGCAAGGTGCTCGGCTTTTGCACGACGACCGGCGGCGCGACGAGCCACGTCGCGATCCTCGCGCGCTCGCTCGGCATTCCGGCGATCTGCGGTATCGACGCGCGCGCGCTGCAACTCGCCGACGGCACGCCCGTCGTGCTCGACGGTTCGCGCGGCACCTTGCGGCGCAATCCGAGCGCCGAGGAACTGGAAAAGGCGCGCGAACGCATCAGGCGCCAGGCCGCCAAACGCGAAGACGAAAAGCTCGCGGCAAGCAGACTCGCAATGACCGCCGACGGCCACCGCGTCGAAGTCGTCGCGAACATCCGCAATGCGCAGGAAGCGCGCGACGCGGTCGCTGGCGGTGCGGAAGGCGTCGGACTGTTGCGTTCCGAGTTCCTGTTCGACGCGCGCGACACCGCGCCAAGCGAAGACGAACAGGCCACCGAATATTGCGCCGTCGCCGAAGCGCTTGGCCGCGAGCGCACGCTCGTGGTCCGCACGCTCGATGTCGGCGGCGACAAACCGCTGTCATATATGCCGCTGCCGAAGGAAGACAACCCGTTTCTCGGCCTGCGCGGTGTGCGCGTGAGCCTCGAGCGTCCCGACATCTTCCGCACCCAACTGCGCGCGATCCTGCGCGCGGCGCCGCTCGGCAATCTGCACGTGATGTTCCCGATGATCACGACGGTCGAGGAAGTGCGGGCGGCGCGCAAAATCCTGCTCGAAGAAGCCGGCGATCGCGCGGCGAGCGTGAAAGTGGGCGTCATGATCGAAGTCCCGGCGGCCGCGCTGATCGCCGAGCCACTCGCACGCGAAGTCGACTTCTTCTCGATCGGCACGAACGACCTCACGCAATACACACTCGCGATGGACCGGGGCCATCCGCAACTCGCAAAGCAGGCCGACGCGCTGCACCCGGCGGTGTTGCGTCTGATCGGCATGACGGTCGACGGTGCGCATCAGCACGGCAAATGGGTCGGCATTTGCGGCGGCATCGCGTCGGATGCGATGGCGGTGCCGGTGCTCGTCGGCCTTGGCATCGACGAGCTTTCGGTAAGTATTCCGGCGGTCGGTTCGATCAAGGCCCAGCTTGCACGCATCGCGACCGACGAAGCAAAGAAGCTCGCCGCCGAGGTGCTGCGTCTGGGCACCGCCGCGGAAGTCCGCGCGCATCTGTCGCGCTTTGCCGACTGAGCCGATCAACAGGAGATCAGCCATGTTCTCGCATGCGTTCGGAGTCTTGCAGAAGATCGGCAAATCGCTGATGCTGCCCGTCGCCGTGCTCCCGGTGGCCGGCTTGCTGCTCGGTCTCGGCGCCACCGACTTCCACGGTTACGTGCCGACCGTCGTGCTCGCGCTGATGAAGAACGCGGGCGACGTGATCTTCGCCAATCTGCCGCTGATCTTCGCGATCGGCGTCGCGCTCGGCTTCACCGAGAACGATGGCGTCTCGGGTATCGCCGCAACGATCGGGTATCTGGTGATGACGGCCACGCTGGGTGTGACCGCGAAAATACAGGGCATCGAAACCGACACGATCATGGGCATTCCGTCGATCCAGACCGGCGTGTTCGGCGGCATCCTCGCCGGTGGTCTTGCGGCCTGGATGTTCAACCGCTACTACCGGATCACGTTGCCGCCGTATCTCGGCTTCTTCGCCGGCAAGCGCTTCGTGCCCATCGTGACCGCGATCGGCTCGATCGTGCTCGGCGCGATCCTGTCCTTCGTGTGGCCGCCGATCGGCAGCGCAATCAAGGCTTTCTCGCATTGGGCGGCGGTTTCGGACCCGCGCACCGCCGCGACGGTCTACGGTTTCGTCGAACGTCTGCTGATTCCGTTCGGTCTGCATCACATCTGGAACGTGCCGTTCTTCTTCGAAATGGGCAGCTTCGTCGACCCGACGACCGGCAAGGAGGTTCACGGCGACATCACCCGCTATTTCGCGGGCGACCCCACCGCCGGCATTCTCGCGGGGGCGTTCCTGTTCAAGATGTTCGGCCTGCCGGCCGCGGCGATCGCGATCTGGCATTGCGCGAAGCCGGAGAAGAAGGTTGCTGTCGGCGGCATGATGGTGTCGGCCGCGCTGACTTCTTTTCTCACCGGCATCACCGAGCCAATCGAATTCGCGTTCCTGTTCGTCGCGCCGGTGCTGTATCTGATTCACGCATGCCTCGCGGCGTCGGCGCAGTTCGTGGCGAACACCTTGGGCATGCGCATGGGCTTCACGTTCTCGCAAGGCGGCATCGATTTTCTGATGTTCAACCTGATCGGCGGAAAGGCCACGCACGCCTGGTACGTTTTCATTCTCGGTCCAATTTACGCGGTGATCTATTACGGCGTGTTCCGCTTCGTCATCACGCGCTTCAACCTCAAGACACCCGGCCGCGAGGACGACACGGCGGATACCGTGGCGGTCGCCGCGAGCGGCGCGGGCGGACGCTCGCGCGAACTCGTGCTCGCCTTTGGCGGCCGCTCCAATATCACCAGTCTCGACGCTTGCATCACGCGGCTGCGCATCTCCGTGAAGGACCCGGCGCGCGTCGACGAACACAAGCTCAAGGCGCTCGGTGCGGCGGGTGTGGTGCGCGTGGGCAACGGCGTGCAGGCGATCTTCGGGCCGTTGTCGGAGAACATGAAAACCGACATGCAGGACTATCTGAAGACAGCGGGCACAGAAGCGGATCTGCCGGCGGCTGGCGCACCCGGCGTGGAAGGCGCAGCAGCCGCGACTGCCGCGGCTCCAGCGGCCGTGGCCACCTCGGCGCAACACTCTGCGCAGGAAACGGAGCGCGCGGAAAAGATTCGTGCGGCGCTGGGCGGCGCGGCCAACATCCTGAAGCTCGACGCGCTGGCGGCCACGCGGTTGCGTGTCGAGCTATTGGATGCGTCGCGCATCGACGCGGCCGGCTTGAAAGCGGCGGGCGTGGCCGCCACGCAAGCATTGAAGAACGGTGCACTCGATCTGATCGTGGGTCTCGGCTCGGGCAGCCTCGCAGGCGCAATGCGATAGGAGCGACGCGTACATAGGGGGCGGTATGGAAGCAGTCAGAACTTTCATCGAAACTCAGCCGCTGCTCGCGCTTTTTCTGACCATTGCGCTCGGCTACTTGGTCGGCGAAATCACTATCAAGGGCGTGGCTCTGGGCTCGGGGGCCGTGCTGTTCGTTGGACTCGGGCTCGGCGCGTTCGCGCCGAAATCCGCGCCGCCGGCGTTGCTTGGCACGCTCGGTCTGCTGCTGTTTCTGTATGGCATCGGCATTCAGTACGGCGCGCAGTTCTTCCGCGGACTGACGAGCCGGGAAGGCATGAAGGCCAACGCGGCCGCCTGTCTGGGTGTTATCGCTGCGGGTCTGGTGGCGTGCGCCTTCATCCACTTCGGCATCACGCTCGCCGATGCGCTCGGCATGTTCGCGGGCAGCGGCACCAGCACGGCGAGCCTGCAGGTTGCCATCGCATCGATGAAAAGCAGCAATGCCGCCGTGGCTTATAGCGTCACCTATCCATTCGGCGTGGCTGGGCCGATCCTGTTCCTCTATGCGCTGAACGCGGCCCTGAAAGCCAAAATACCGAAGCCGACCGCGAAGGTGCTGGAGACCGCGGAAATCGCATTGCGCAATGCCAGTCTCTTCGGTCTCCGGCTGTCGGAGCTCTCGACCCGCCTGCCTGCCGGCGTGGCGATAGCGGCCGTGCGGCGCGCGCATCACAATCAGTTGCCCAGCGACGACTTCACGCTGCGCGCCGACGACGTCCTTCTTGCCACCGCCACCGAGCGCCGCCCGCTCGACGAAGCAACCGCACTATGCGGCGAGTCGCAGCCCGGGCGTATTTCGAGTCATCGCGAAGACCTCGACTATCTGCGCGTGTTCGCGTCTAGCCCGGCGGTCGTCGGCACGGCGCTCGGCAATCTGCGCTATCCGGACGGCGTGAACTGCGCGATCGCGCACGTGCGGCGCGGTGATACCGATCTGCTGTCGACCCCGGATCTGATTCTCGAGGCAGGCGACCGCGTCGGTCTGCTCGTCGACAACGCGCATCGGGCGACGGTCCGCGCGTTCTTCGGCGATTCGATCAAGGGCACGGCCGAGCTGAGTTTCATCTGTCTGGGCATCGGCGCGGCAGCGGGGCTGCTGGTCGGTGCGATCCCGCTGCGCGCGCCCGGTCTCGGCGCGTTCAGCCTGGGTCTCGCGGCGTTGCTACTGGTCGCACTGTGCCTCGGCAAGGTTCGCCGCAGCGGACCTTTCGTGTGGGTGATGCCGCTCTCCGCCAATCTCGTGCTGCGCAATCTCGGGCTGACGATTTTTCTCGCGCAGGTGGGCCTGTCTTGCGGACCGAAGTTCGTTGCGACCGTGGGCACCGCCGGACCGCTGCTGCTGCTTTATGGCGTGATCACGCTGCTGGTACTCGTCGGCGTCACGGCTGTGTGCTGTCTGTGGATCTTCAGACTGTCTTTCGATACATCGGTCGGCGTGATCTGCGGCGCAACCGGCAATCCCGCGATTCTCGCCTTCGCCAATCGCATCGCGCCGACGGATCAGCCCGACGTCATGTACGCGATGATTTTTCCGTCGATGACCATCGTCAAGGTGCTGTTCGTGCAGATCGCCATCGCGGTCGCTGCCGGCTAGAAGAAGCCGTTATCGCGACCCGCCGCTATCGGGAACGCGGCTTGCTCGATTTAGAGCCGCGACGCATTCTGCAACGATGCGCGGACGGTCCGGCGATGGAGGCCAGATGAAAGGACGGGTGGCAAGTGCGGGCGTGGCCGTTGTTCTGGGCGCCCTCATGGCCGCGCACGGCCCCACTGCGCATGCACGGGAGCCCGCGCCGGGTGCCGTCACTGCGCCGATAGTGGCCGACAGCGATACCGCGGCCGCGGCGCGCGGCGCGAAGCTCGCGGCCATTGGCAATTGCGTCACGTGCCACACCGCGACGGGCGGCCAGCCCCTCGCGGGCGGACTGCCGCTGCAAACACCTTTTGGCATCATTTACTCGACCAACATCACCCCGGACAACGAAACGGGCATCGGAGGCTGGACGCTCGACGCGTTCGAACGTGCGATGCGGCGCGGCGTGTCCAGCGACGGCCATCTGCTCTACCCCGCGTTCCCATATCCCCACTTCACGCACCTGAGCGATGCCGATATCGGCTCGCTGTATGCATGGCTGATGAGTCGCGCTCCGGTCAACGCGCCTGCGCCGCACAACGAGCTGATCTTCCCGTTCGGCTTCAGGCCCCTGATCGCCGTGTGGAACCTTCTTTACCTGCATACCGGCAGCGAAGCCGCACCGTCGCCGACCGGAGCGCCGGAGCTCGCACGCGGGCGTTATCTGGTCGAAAGCCTCGGTCATTGCGGTGCGTGCCACACGCCGCTCGACCGCTTCGGCGCCGAGCGCCGCGACCACGCGCTGCAAGGCGGCACGATCGACGGATGGGACGCGCCCGCGCTGACGGACCTCGCTTCACGCCCCACGCCCTGGACGCAGGCTCAGCTCGTCGGCTATCTGCGCACGGGCCTCGCCAGCGCCCATGGCGCGGCGGCGGGTCCGATGCGCCCCGTCACGCGCACGCTCGCCGACGCATCCGCCTCCGACGTCGAGGCGATGGCCGCGTATCTGCTGGCGTTGCCATCCGGGGGCCGAGGCGCGGCGGAGCATCCGGTCGCCTCGCCCTCCGCTACCTCCGCGCCCGTGTCCCCCGCGCCCGGCGGCGGCGCGAATCTGTTCGCCGCGGCCTGCGCATCGTGCCATGCCGAAGGCGCGCCGATGTCGAACGGGGGCGCTCGACCGTCGCTGTCCCTTTCCACGGCCGTCAACGCCGACAGCCCTCGCAACATGGTCCGTTTCATCCTCGATGGCATCGACTGGCACGAAAGCGATAGCGAGCCCTACATGCCATCATTTGCCAACACCTTCACGGATGCGCAGATAGCGGAGCTCGCCAACTACACGCGCGAACGCTTCACCGCGCGCGACGCGTGGCCCACGCTCGACGCCCGTGCGGTCGCGCAATTTCGCAGGGACGGCCTGCCACGATGATCACACTCAACGTCAACGGCGTCAGTCAGACGGTCGATGTAGACCCGTCCACGCCGCTGCTCTATGTGCTGCGCAACGAATTGCAGCTCGACGGCGCGAAGTTCGGCTGCGGTCTCGGTCAATGCGGCGCATGCACGGTCAGCGTCGGCGGCGAACCGGTGTTCTCGTGCCTCATGCCGGTCGTGGCCGTGGGCGAGCGGCCAGTGCGAACCGTCGAAGGACTCGGCAGCGCGCAACATCCTGGACCACTTCAGCAAGCCTTCATCGACGAACAGGCCGCGCAATGCGGCTATTGCATCGCCGGCATGATCATGCGAGCGCAGACGCTGCTGGACCGAGTCCCGCACCCAAGCGATGAACAGATCCGCCGCTACATGCAGCCGAACCTGTGCCGCTGCGGCACGCACATGCGCATTCTCGCGGCGATCCGGCAAGTCGCGAGCGGTTCGCCGCGTACGGGCGGGGGAGCGCAATCGTGAGCGACGGCCGCCCATTGTCCGCCGCCCACGGCAGCGGTCCGGATGACCCCGCGCGGCGCCGCTTCCTCGTTGGCGGCTCGCTGATGGTGAGCTTCGCGATCGTGCCAGTCATGACCGCGCTCGCGCAAACCACCACCGAAGCGGGCATCTTCAACGCGAGCGCCCCGAAGCTGCCGGGCAGTCTCAAGACCACGCCGTTGCTCGATGCGTGGATCAAGGTCGCCCCCGACGGTCGCGTGAGCGTATTCACGGGCAAAGCGGAGCTTGGCACGGGCATTCGCACCGCGCTGCTGCAGGTCGCCGCGGAAGAGCTGGATCTCGCGCCTGATGCGATCGAGCTGATCACCGCCGACACCACCAGAACGCCGAACGAAGGCTACACCGCCGGCAGTCACACGATGGCCGACAGCGGCACCGCGATCCTCAACGCCGCGGCTCAGGTGCGCGCGCTGCTGGTCGCGAGCGCGGCCTCGCAGTTGGGCCTCGACGCAGCGACCCTGACGACACGCGACGGCGCCGTCATTGCCGCCGACGGAAGACGCGTGAGCTATGGCGAAGCCGTGCAACACGCGGACCTGCATCAGAACGCCCAGCCCGACGCGCCGAGAAAGCCGCCATCGGCCTACGCGCTGATTGGCCATATGCTGCCGCGCGTCGATATCCCGGGCAAGGTGACGGGCGGCGCGAGCTATGTTCAGGACCTGCGGCTGCCCGGCATGCTGCATGCCCGCGTCGTGCGGCCGCCGGCTTATGGCGCGAGCCTCGTTGCATTCGATAGCGGGCGCGTCGAGGCGTTGCCCGGGGTCGTCAAGGTCGTGCGCAACGGCAACTACCTCGCGGTGGCCGCCGACGACGAATGGCGCGCGATCCTCGCGATGCGTGAGCTGGCGCTCGCCGCGCAGTGGCGGCCGGGGCCGCCGCTGCCCGATCCGGCGAACGTCCATGCGTTGCTGATGAGCCTGCCTGCACAGGAAATCGCGGTGGCCGATCGGGGCGCGGCGACCGGCGCGGCCGCACCGATGGCGACGCTGCGGGCGCGCTATTCGAGGCCGTATCTGACGCATGGCTCGATTGGGCCATCGTGCGCGGTCGCGCGACTCGACAACGATGTGATGACCGTTTGGACGCATACGCAAGGCGTCTATCCGCTGCATGCCGGCATCGCCGAAATGCTCGCGATGCCGCCCGGCAAGGTGCGCTGCGTGCATGTGGAAGGTTCGGGCTGCTACGGACACAACGGCGCGGACGATGTCGCGGCCGACGCCGCCCTGATCGCACGCGAGCTGCCTGGTCGCCCGGTGCGGGTGCAATTGATGCGCGAACAGGAACACATGTGGGAGCCGTTCGGCCCGGCCATGACAGTCGACGCAAAGGCAACGCTCGATGCGGCAGGCATGATTGCCGACTGGCGTTACGAGCTATGGAGCAATACGCATAACAACCGCATCGAGAATGCGGGCCGCCTGCTGCCCGCGCAGCTCCTTGCGCAGCCGTTCACCCCCGCGCCGCCGAAGCCGATTCCGATGCCGGAAGGCGGAGGCGACCGCAACAGCATTCCGCTCTACCGCGTGCCCAGCCTGCACGTGCAGCATCATTTCGTGCCCACGATGCCGATCCGCGTCTCCGCGATGCGTTCGCTCGGCGCGCACATGAACGTGTTCGCGATCGAGAGCTTCATCGACGAGCTCGCCAGAGCCGCGCACGCCGATCCCGTTGCGTTTCGCCTCAAACATCTCGATGATCCGCGCGCACATGGCGTGATTCGCGCCGTAGCCGATCAATTCGGCTGGCATGCTCACAGCGCGCTAACGGGCGACGCTAGCCCGCGTTCACACGGTACCGGCTTTGCGTTTGCCCAATACAAGAACCTGATGGCCTACTTTGCCGTCGCGATGGACGTGACGGTGATGCGCGATACCGGCGAGCTCAGCATCGAGCGCGTCGTCGCAGCCGTCGATTGCGGACAGATCGTGAATCCGGACGGGGTGCGCAATCAGATCGAAGGCGGCATTTTGCAAACCGCGAGCTGGACGCTCTATGAAGAAACGCAATTCGATCCGCAACGCATCACGAGCTATGACTGGAGCACCTATCCGATCATGCGCTTCTCGTCCGTACCCAAACGCGTGGACGTGCTGTTGATCGACCGGCCTGGCTTGCCATTCCTGGGTGTCGGAGAAGCGGCGCAAGGCCCGGCCGCCGCGGCGCTAGCGAACGCGATCGACGACGCGACGGGTGTGCGGATCCGCGACTTGCCGTTGCTCGGGGCGAACGGCAAGAAGATGCTCGAGGCGTGAGGGGGCTTTCGCGTTAACAAACGAACGCGCCGCGCGATCTTCGGCGCGGCGCCGGGACTGCGCTCAGTGGCCGCCGGACGGAAACGAGAACGTCGCGCGCGCGCTGCCATTGCCGCGGACGTTCACCGTCTGCTTTCTGGTCACGCCGCTGTAAGTGGCGCTGATCGTATAACGCCCTTGAGGCAGCCGCACGAGCATGTACGGCCCCTTCGACGTGGCCTCGAACACGGAAGCGCCGCCTTTGGCGATCTGCACCTGGACGTCGGCCACATAGCTCGCACCGGGTCCCGTGAACTGCAGAGACAGCGGCCACTGCCTGCGTGCCTGCCGCAGCGCGGTCGACTCGTCGCGACCAACTCCGCCGGTCACGAACGATATGTCGCCCTGCTGCTGCGTCGGTGGCATGCCGGTCCTGTGGATCTCGCTGGCGCTCTGCGGAGCAGCCGTCTGCGCGACCGCGACGCCTGCCTGAACCAGTGTGAACGCCGCGGCGAGCAGGGTCGACGCGATCCGGGGAGCGTTTCGTTGCATTTTCATCGTGACTGCTCCTTACAGTATTGCCGACTGCCGGTTGGAGTGCGTGCCCGGTTCGTCGGGTGGAAGAACGCTTGCACCAGGTTGGAAACGCATCGCGCGCCGGGGGCCGGCCACGAGCGAGGGCACCTCACGACCACGGTCAGCAGCGGACTCATCACGAATAATACGACATAGGGCGCGTAGCAGAGTGTAGATACGCCAATGGGTCACTGCCATGCATACCGCGCGACTGGTCCACGGCATCGGTCAGCAATGTTTGAGCCAGTCCCAGACCAGAACTTATAAGACATTCTTCAGAACGCCGGAGCTAGGCGCCGCCTCGATCTTGAGAAGCCCATTCAATCGTCTATGTTCAAAGGGACGTTATTGGGCCGACGCGCCGTTGCGGTCAGGAGGATGTCGCCATGTCATTACTCGCGCAATCCGGTGCTGGTCTGCGGCACCTATGCCTGGTCGCATCGATAAGTGTGGCTGCGGCCTTTCCCGCTTCAATCGCTGCCCAGGTAGTGCGGACAGAGGTTCTACCGCTGCAGTCGGTCACACTCACCGACGAACAGTTCCTCCGCGGACACGAACCGGGCAAGCCGGTCACCGTTGCGGGGGTGCTGAGCCTACCCAAGGCGGGTTCGGATCGTCTTCCTGCGATCGTCATGCTTCATCCATCGGGCGGCATCAACAGCGGAATCACCGACTGGCAGCAGGAATTCCTTGCGATGGGCGTCGCCACGTTCGTCGTCGACAGTTTCGCGGGGCGCGGTATCGTCAGCACGCTCAACGACCAGGGGCAACTGGGCCGGCTCGTGCAGCTCGAGGACGCGTATCGCGCACTCGACCTGCTCCAGAAGCATCCAAGAGTCGATCCGGAGCGGGTGATACTGATGGGCGAATCACGCGGCGGACAACCAGCGTTATATGCTGATCTCAAACGGTTTCAACAATTGCACGGCTCCACTTCCGGCAAGGGCTTCGCCGGGTACATAGCGTTCTATCCGAACTGCAACACGGCCTTTAGAGCCGATGACGATTTCGACGACAAGCCCGTGCTCGTTTTTCATGGCAGTGCAGATGAGTTTGCTCCGGTCGCGTCATGCCGCGCATACGTCGAAAGACTGCGCGCCAAGGGAAAAGACATCAAGTTCGTCGAGTACTCGGGCGCCCAGCATATGTTCGACTGGAAAGCCGCGGAGAAGCCAATCGTTCTCGCCAAGGCGCAGACCATAAGAAGCTGTCAACTGAGCGAAGCACAGAACGGCCAAATCATGGACGCAGCGACTGGCCAGCTTTTTACTTACAGCGATCCCTGCGTCGAGTATGGAGCGACCCTCGCGTACGACGAAAAGGCCGCGATCAATGCCAGGAAGACAGTCCGCGAGTTCGTGACGGGCACGCTCAAACTTGGCGCGCCCGCTCGGTGACCCGGAAGGCCGGTTCGTTTGCGAACTCCGAGGCTATCCTAAGCTTCAACCAACGGCCGTTCCGTGACGAGAGCCAGTTTCACTTTCAATCCGTCCTTATGCGCGTTTCAAGTATGAAGCGCACATCGGCGCTGCAATAGCCATAACACTCGCTGCTTTCCCGGCTCCCATTTTTGGGCCGCTATTTCAATTCGTCCGCCCAGGTGTGCGGAGAGTTCGCTTTACCTTTCGAATGTCTTTTCGCAAAGAGACATCGACAAGACGCCGCTTGACAAGGTGGTTTTGGCAACCAGTTGGCGTCGCAAACGTCATTGAATCGTGAACTCTACAATGCAGCGTAGAGGATCCCGATTCACTTCCGGACAATTAACCAAATCTTCTGGGGCGGCTTCACGGACGCTCGCGTACGGGCCGTCCGGTGTTCATCAGTGGCATCGACCAGAACGTGAAGCTCAACCGCACCTTCTTGATGCTCGCGGACACGGTGCGCAGAGGTAACCGGTCCGCGTCTGGAGGGGACGAGTTCCTAGCGGATCCCGCGCTTGATCAGCGGAATCAGCGAGTCGATCGTCGCGGGTGTCTGCACACCTGCGCCGGTGTTGATGGTCAGTCCCGCGAAATGATAGGCAGCCGAGAGCACGCATTGCGTAACCGGCAGGAAGCCCTGCAGATAAAGCTGCTGGTCGAGCGTCGCAGTGAGGTACTTGTTCTGCAAGCCGGAAATCGTGGCGGGCGCCAGATCGATGCCGCCCACGATGATTTGCCCCGGCTTCTTGCCAGCCTGCTGGAGCGCCTGCGGAATGAACCCGGTCACGCCACCGTGCTGTGTGCCGATCGCCTTCAGATCAGGGTGCGCCTGGATAAAGGCGACCAGGATCGGCACGGCGAGCGATGAGTCGGCATCCACCTGCGGTGAGATATTGAGCCTCGTCACCTTCACACCGGCCTTTTCCAGCGTCTCGGAAAGGCCACGGTCAGACTGGCTGCGCACACTCTCGTTGAAGACGCCATATTCGAGCGCCTCGTCGCCCTTCTTGAGCCCGGCGTTGAGCATCGCCTGAGCAGTGATCTGCCCGCCGATGTAGAGTTCGACGCCGGCATAGCCGAAGCCCTTCGCGTCGTAGAGCTTCTGGTTTTCCGGCAGCGGCGTATTGCCGACGGTAACGATGATGCCCTGGTCTACAGCCTGTTTGATCAGTGGTGCGAAGGCTGGATCGCCAGGATGGCCCATGATGCCGATACACGTCGGATGCGCCGCCATCGCCTGGCGAAACTGCGCAAGCATCGTCTCCGGACTCCAGGCCGAAAACTGCTCGATCACCTTGATGCCGAGGGCATGTCCCGCGTCCGCAGCGCCGGTCTGACGTGGCAGCGTCGCGCCGTCGCCGGGGTTTCCGCCCATCTGCATATACATCGTCATACCGGCGCCGAGCGGCCCCGTCGTGGTCGGCTCGGTGGCACCGGCGGTTGGCGCGAGGCCGAACGCAACAACGCTCGCCCCTAGCAGGAATCCCGTCATGATCTTGATCATTTCTGCTCCTATCTCCTGATTTAACGGCTTTATCTCCCGCCAAACCTGAGTTTTTCGCGCAATACACGCAGCCTGGCGGGATTCTCGACCAACAGATGCAGGATCACGGCGACGATGAACACCACTCCTTCGATCGCCTGCACCCAGAAGCCGGCGATACCTGTCGCAACGATTCCCGCCTCCAGCATGCCAATCACGAAGGTGCCGAAGAACGTACCCACGATCGTCGCCGTGCCACCGAACACCGAGGTTCCGCCGATGAACACACCGGCCAGCGCCGGCAGCAGGTAGCCTTGCCCCTGGGTCGAGAAGTAGTTCAGATTCTCGAGCGTGAGCAGAACCGTTGCGAATCCGGCCAGCACCCCCATCAGCGTGAACAGTTTCACCGTCTCACGCGGCACGTTGATGCCCACGACCTTCGCCACGTTGCGGTTGTCTCCGATGAACAGCACGTGCTCGCCGAAACGGTGGCGATTGAGGATGAACCACATGAATATTGCGAGCCCGAGCGCCCAGAGCGCCTGCATCGGGACCACGTCGAACAGCGTGCCCGCGAATACTGCATAAGCCGAACCACTGGCGAGTTGCTGTAGCGCATTGGAAAGCCCGCCGGAAAGAATCGAAGCAACACCGGCCCAGAGGAACTGCGTGCCAATCGTCACGATGATCGACGGCACACCGACCACCGCGACCAGCACCCCGTTCACCACGCCGACCAGCGCGCCGCCAGCCAACGCCGCAATAACGGCAAGCCACGCTGATCCGGTGGTGTTCACGCACCAGGCGAACAGAAAGCCGGCGAATGCCATTACCGACGGGAACGACAGATCGATCTCGCCGGCCGCAATCACCAGAGTCAGCCCGATCGCCAACACCACCAGCGGCGGCACGGTGGTCAGGAAGGAGAAGTAGATTGGCCAGCCTAAAAAGACCCGCGGTGCGGTCGCCATGAACAGGCCGACCACCAACGCAAACACGACCACGCTCGGCAATCCCTCCACGCGAGCAAAAGCTGGCAGGCGAAAAAACACTAACCGCGCCGGCCGTTTTTCTTTAATCGGATCGCTCACGTTCGTGTCCCCGCAACCGGCGCCGGCCCGTGCCCGCTCTGCTGTAGCGAAATCAGGAACCGGGTGAGTTCCTCGAGGCTCATCTCACCGGACTTGAATTCCGCGACGATCCGGCCACGATCGAGCACGACCAGTCGATCGGCGAGCTCGTGCACATGGGCAAGGTTATGTTCGATGTAGATGCAAGCGCGGCCGGATTCCTTGATCGAACGCACAAAGTCGAGAACCTTGCGCACCTCGCTGATGGCAAGCGCCACCGTCGGTTCATCGAGGATGATCAGATCGCTTTCGAAATACATTGCCCGTCCGATCGCGATGCCCTGGCGCTCGCCACCGGAGAGTTTCGCAATCAACGAATCCGCGTCGATCCCCACGCCGCGGAAACCGAGCTGGTGCTTCAAGATTTCGTTGGCGATGCGCCGTTGTTCGGCGACATTGATGAAACCGAACCGGTTGGTGATTTGCCGGCCGACAAAAAAATTACGCCACAGCGGCTGCTTCTCGCCCAGCGATTTTTCCTGATAGACCGTCTCGAAGCGCAATCGGTGCGCCTCGCGCACGGAAAAGCGGCTCCAGTCGACCTCCTCGTCGCGGATGAACAGCTTGCCCGTGCTCGGCCGCACGACACCGGTCAGCACCTTGATAAGCGTCGATTTGCCCGCGCCGTTGTCGCCGATCAGGCCGACGATCTCGTTGCGCCCAATGGCGAGGTCGATGCCGGACAGCGCGCGTATCTTGCCGTAGGACAGGCTGATGCCCTGCGCGCGCACGATATGTCGCCAGGCGCTCGTAGCGGGCGCGGCATCGCTCGCCGTCACGCTACGCCCCAGCTCGAAGAAACCACAGGGATGTTGTGTACGACGATAGCCATAAAACCTTCCTTTTTGCTTATCGATCGCCGCATCAACTTACATTGAAACTGTCTATGCAATTCAGCAAGATTTAAAGTCTAGTTCAAGAATCGCCCGACCGTGGCTAGAAAGTGCCGGCGGCGTGACAGCGCGGGTGTCACAGCGTCTATCACTCAAACTGGCCAGGGGACTATGATGATAGAAGCTGCATTCATCAGCGTAGGAGCACATCATGACCTCCAATCCATCCGCTGAGCCGACCGGCATCTCTCGCGACCCCGCGCAATCTTCCGCCGGCACGACTGGCCATCCCGGTCCGAAGGGTTCGCAAAAACCGGCCCCAGACGACCTTCCTAATGCGGACGCGGCAGAGCCCGAGCCTCACGAGCACCTCCCGTCCAGAAGCGACGACAACTGATTCAACACCGCAGGTGCCGACGCCGTCCGCGTGACGATCCACGCGGCAGGTTCGCGAGTGGATCGCACATGCTTTCGCGCCGACGCCGCGAAGTCGGGGAGAGTTCGCGGTTCACGCAAACGGCCCGATGGATTTCGTCAGACGAAGCCGCGACCCGGTGGGAACCGCACAGGAGCAGATCATGCAGAACGTGCTGGTAGGTTATGACGGCTCGGCATCCGCGCAATATGCCGTGACTTTCGCGGTCGATCTGGCCAAGCGTTTCGACGCGCGCTTGCATGTGCTCGTCGTCGCGCGCACGCCGGACTGGGGCGCGATCGAAGTCGAGCGAAAAAATCTGATCGAGCTGGAAGTGCGCCATGCCAACGAGATCCTCGACGACGTGAAGGCGAAGCTCGCCGCTTCGAACGGGGCCGTGGAGTTCGATCTCGTGGTCGGGCCGCCGGCGAAAGAGATCGTGCTGTATGCGGAGCGGCATGCTATCGATCATCTCGTGGTGGGGCATCGGGGACATACGCCGTTCGATCGCTGGCTGATCGGCTCGGTCGCCCGCCAGGTGCTCGCCTACGCGCCATGCGCGGTCACCATCGTGCGCGATCCGGCGACGATGAAAAAAACGCGGCATGAGAATTGACCGTCCCCGAAGTTTGGTCTTCCAGGAGGCCAAATCGGCGGCTGCCTCGCAATATGCAAATAAGCGATTGCCATAACTTTCACGACTTCCGTGAACTGGCACGGCTCAGACTGCCGGGCCCGATCTTTAACTACATCGATGGCGCCGCCGACGACGAAGTGACCTATCGCCGGAACACCGAGAGCTTCCAGCAATGTGACCTGGTACCCAATGTGTTGCGGGGAGTCGGTGACGTGGATCTCTCGGTGCAAGTGCTCGGCCAGCGGCTGGCGATGCCTGTGTATTGTTCCCCGACCGCACTGCAACGCCTTTTTCACCATGAAGGCGAACGCGCAGTGGCCGCCGCGGCGTCGAAGTACGGAACGATGTTCGGCGTTTCTTCGCTCGGCACGGTCAGCATGGAAGAGTTGCGCAAAGCGTTCCCGACACCGCAGGTGTACCAGTTCTACTTCCATAAGGACCGCGGTTTAAACCGAGCAATGATGCAACGCGCCAAAGAGACTGGCATCGATGTGATGATGCTGACGGTCGACAGTATCACTGGTGGAAACCGCGAGCGCGACCTGCGTACAGGCTTCACCATCCCTTTCAGACTCACCTTTAGCGGTATGCTTCAATTCGCGCTGAAGCCCAAATGGGTTCTGAACTACGTCACGCATGAGCGCTTTTCCATGCCGCAACTGGAGACCCACGTCGACTTTGGCGGCGGTGCGATGTCGATTGGCCGCTACTTCACGGAAATGTTGGACCCTTCGATGAACTGGGACGACGTCGCCGAGATGGTCCGGGACTGGGATGGCCAGTTTTGCCTCAAGGGCGTGATGTCTGTCGAGGACGCGAAGCGTGCGGCCGCAATTGGCTGTACCGGCATCGTGCTGTCCAATCATGGCGGCAGGCAGCTGGATGGATCGAGAGCCGCGTTCGATCAGCTTGCGGAGGTTGCAGATGCGGTGGGCGACAAGCTGGACGTCATCATGGATGGAGGTGTGCAACGCGGAACCCATGTTCTGAAGGCTCTGGCTCTAGGGGCCAAAGCCGTTGGCGTCGGACGTTACTATTTGTTCCCGCTGGCAGCGGCTGGGCAGGCTGGCGTTGAGCGGGCGCTGGCCTTGATGAGAACAGAGTTAGAGCGGGGCATGAAGTTGATGGGATGTAGCTCGGTGAGCGAGCTTTCTCGCGAAAGTCTTCGCTTTCGATAGCCTGCCCCGCAAAGCAGTTGAGTGCGCGTCACCTGCTGAGACGTCGATACGCACTCAGGTGCCTCAGAAGTCCCTGCTTGTCGCCTCGGATCTCGCTCAGGCGTGCAATATTGAAGTGAGCGTCGGCATGAGTGGGGTTGAGCTCGATGCATCGTTCATAGGCTTGCACCGCTGCGTCGTAGCGCTGCAGTTCTTCCAGAGCGACCGCGCGATTGAAGTGCAACAGAGCGTCCTGCGGAAAATGCTCCAGCGCCCGGTCAAAGACGGACAATGCCTCGTCGTACTTCATCCCGACCTCGCAAAGCAGGACGCCCAGGTTGTTATAAGCGTCGTAGTGCGGAGTCGGCGATAACTCGAGCACCTTTTTATAGGCCTGCTCAGCACCGATGACGTCGCTATCGGTAAGTTCCTCCGCAAGAGCAAACCACTCCTCGGTTTGCTTTTCCCGGCCAACGATGTTCCGGGGCGCAGCGTCGAGGAACGCCACTTCGCCCTTGACAGGCGCCACTTCCAGATCGAGCAGAAGCTGGCCCGAGGTCGCATCCCATTGCGATTCACCTGTCTTGACGACCACCGAGTCACCGACAGCCGTGATGCGGATGCCGGTCAGTGGAAGCTCTTCAGGCAATTCCGCTTTGAGCCGCGCAAGCGCTCGCAGAATTTTGCGTGACGCGATTTTGGCCGACTGAAGCTGGAAAGCTGTGCGCAACAACACGACGTCGCGGAACGTGAACCGGAGCTCGTTACGACGACCACGCGACGGTTGCACGAATCCAGCGTCTATCAGGCCGGACAGCACTCGTCGTGAGACACCCAGCAGCGACTGGAGACTGCGCAACGAGTAGTCGTGCGAGGCATTGCGCCTTTTCACTTGCGCGCCCGAACCTTGGCCGGAGCCGCTTCTTCAACCTTGGCGGGCGCCCTCTTCGCCGGTCGCCTCGGTTTGGATGCGAGCTCATCGGAAGCGGCTGCGGGCGCCTTTTTTACGGGCGCGGCTTTTGCGGACGCGGCCTGTTTGGTCTTGTTGCGGCCAAGGCTCGCACGAAGGGCTTCCATCAGGTCAATCACTTCGGCGCCCGACTCCATGCCCGGTTCGGCCGGAGACACGATCTGCTTGCCGGCGATTTTCTGGTCGATCGCTGCCAGAATCCGCTTCTTCTCCTCATCTTCGTATGCCGTTGGGTCATACGAGTCTTCGGAAACCTGGTCGATTATTTGCAGCGCGAGCTGCAGCTCGGTGCCGGTCACTGCAACATGCTCGATGTGCAATTCGCTCAGCGAGCGAACCTCGTCCGCGAACAACAGTTGCTGAAACACCATGCCATCTTCGGCTGAGCGAATCTGGACGATGCGCGTCTTCCCTTTGTATGACCATTTTGCGAGCGCGCACCGTTCGCTTTCGCGCATCGCCTGCTGAAGCAGACTGTACGGTTTGCCGCCGCGCTTGTCTGGCGCGATGAAATAAGCCTTGTCGTAATACAGCGGGTCTACCGACCTCTCCGGCACGAAGGAGACAATCTCAACGACATGCGTTGCGCCTTCCTCGAGCGCTTTCAGTTCGTCTGGCGTGAAAACGACGAACTGGCCTTTCTCAAACTCATAGCCTTTCTTCATGTCGGCTCGCGCCACGACCTCGCCTGTCGCCTCGGAGATGTACTGCTGTTTGACCCGCCCGCCGTCAGGCGTCAGGAGATGGAATCCCACACCTGAAGCACTGTCCGTTGCCGAGTAGAGCTTGACCGGAATGGATACCAGACCGAAGGAAAGCGTCAGAGACGCAATTGAACGCGCAGCCATGACTGTCTCCCGATAACCGGCGACCGCTGGTCGCACAAACTCGGTTGGATCGCACGAAGGTGAACTACGAGGTGAATTGTGCTTGGGGAATTCTACGGCGTTTTAAGGCGCTAACGCCCGGTGAGATCGCAAAGCATAGGTTGTGCCTATCGGTATAGATCTGGGCCCGCTGCCCGCGCCTTTGGCATTTTGTCCGGAGAGTATGCTTATGTTTGGGGGAAGCGGTCGCATCTGAAAGGCCTGTAGGACTAACGCGGGAGGCTCGCACATGGATCCCCGGGACGAAGAATTCGTGCTCGCTGGAAGCCTCAAAGAACTGCGAGCGAAAGGGCGGTGCATTGTCCAGGGTAGACATGGCCCGATCGTCGTGATCTGCGACCGCGAGCGTGTCTGTGCCGTTGATAATCGATGCCCGCACATGGGATTCCCGCTCGAGCGAGGCACTGTCGAAGACGGCATCCTGACCTGTCACTGGCACCATGCCCGCTTCGATCTGGAAAGCGGCTGCACGTTCGACCTTTGGGCAGATGATGTCCCCAGCTACGCGGTCCAAATACGCAATGGCGACGTCTGGGTCGCAACCAGGTCTGATCATCCCGATGCTGCCGCGCACTGGCGTCAACGGCTTGCGGATGGCCTCACACATGACCTTGGACTTGTCATCGCCAAAGCCGTGCATGGCCAGCTCGCCGCCGATGTGCCAAGGGTCGATATCGTGCGGCAGGTCGCGCTGTTCGGAGCGCAAAACCGTGACGGCTGGGGCGTTGGTCTCACGGTACTCACAGCACTCAGCAATCTGTTGTCCGTGCTGCCCGCAGACGAAACCTATCTCGCCCTGTTCCACGGCGCGCGCCGTGTAGCGGCGGACTGCAACGGCGAGGCGCCGCGGCGCGAACGTACGCCGCTTGCGAGCCGGCCGGACCCCGCCACGCTCGATCGTTGGCTGAGCCTGTGGACCAACGTGCGCCACCGCGAGGCGGCCGAGCGCACGCTGTTGACTGCGATTGCCTCCGGTCTCGCACCCGCCGTGCTCGCGGATGCGTTGCTGTCCGCCGGGACGGAGCGGGCCTTCGCGGACTCCGGGCATTTGCTCGACTTCATCAACAAGGCGTTTGAATGCCTCGATCTGATCGGCTGGGAGCACGCGTCGGCTGTGCTGCCCACTGTCATCGCCCAAATGGTGAGCGCCCGGGGTGCCGAGGAATCGACCGCGTGGCGCCAGCCCCTCGATCTCGTCGCGATGTGCGACGAAGCGGCCAGCCAGATCTCGAACCTCTTCGCTGCCGGGCGCAGCGTGCAAGGCTGGTCGGATCACGCGGCGCTTGCCTGGGAACTGCTTTCAGACGATCCAGCGAGAATCATTGACTCGCTGAAGGAGGCGATCCGCGCAGGCGCTGCGTCTGCCGACCTGGGACAAGCCCTCGCTTACGGAGCGGCGTTGCGCGTGGCCCGCTTCGGCAATGCCAACGAGTACTCCGACTGGGAGACCGCGCATCATGTGTTTACCCATGCCAACGCGCTCCATCAGATTCTCAGGCGTGTCGGGGACGCAAGCTTCGACACTCGAGTCATCGGCGTTCGCGGCGTACTGCACGGAGCCATGGCGCTCTACCTGGCGAGATATCTGAACGTTCCGCCCGCCCGCATCCCGGGCGAGGACGATGATCCGCTCGACGACCTTCCTGCCGATGAGGGGACGATCCGAACGGCCTTGCTCGACGCTTTCGATCGGCAGCGTCAGGTCGATCTTGCGGCGAAGCTGGTGGCGCGCCATCTTACGCTCGGTCATCCGCCGCAGGCGCTCATTGCCACGCTTGCGCTTGCCGTGTTGCGTGAAGATGCCGGCTTTCATGCCTATCAGATGCTGGAGGCAGGCGTTCGGCAGTTTGCTGCATGGGGCAATACTGCCGAAGGACGGCACATTCTCATTGCAGTCGTCCGCTATCTCGCGGCCCATTCACCGACTGAACGTGGGATGCTGCAGACGGCCGACATCGCGCGGCGGCTGATGCTGGGAAGTGAACTGCATTGACCTGCCAAGCTCGCTAATGGTGTCCGTCCGGACACGTTTTAAAGGAACCTCCCCGCGGGTTCATGCAGCACGCATAAAAGCGGCGCAGCGCCGCGCAGAAAACACCAAGCAATTTTTTCTTATGCGGCTGCCCCATTCTCTTCATTACTTACTTTTAGTTTGCGTTACATTTAGTTACCGGTATTCTCCGTGCCGAGTTTTTCTGCTCTATCTCAGTAGGTCGCATACGTAATTCGAATAATGTTGAGAAAACAAATTCTGCTTCGCGAGGCACGAAGCGAAATAGTCGGCAACACGACCAGGCTCACCAAGGTTGTACACGTCAAGGAGGGCGATTACGTTTGCTATCAGGGGGCCATAGAGTCGCCGCTGATCTTCCTCATCGAGGGACAGCTCCGAGTGTCGACATACTCCGAGGATGGTGTCGAGCTCCCGCTCTACGTTGTCAATCCCGACGAGTGTACGGGCGAGATTTCGATCCTCAACTGCGCGCCGACCGTGGGCAATGTAATTGCTACGAAGGCCAGTATCGTCGGCCTGCTCGACCGGGCGCACGCCCGACGGCTTCTCAGCGACCCGGACGTGGCGCGCTCGCTGAATAACCTGATCGCGAGTCGCGCCAGAACGCTACTCGCGGCGCGCAGCTCGCGAAGCCAGCCGCGTGCGGATGCGCGTGTGACCGCCGTGATCGAGGCGGCCATCAACCAGAGTCAGGCCTTCGATTCGCCGCTTGTCGAACTGCCCAGTCAGGTCACGATTGCGGCCATGGCGGGTGTGAGCCGCGAGACGGTGTCGCGTGTGATCACGTCGCTCGAAAAGCGTGGGATTGTCGAACGGGAAGGCAAGGCGATCCGCATTCGGGACCGTGTCGCGTTGCACCACCTCGCAACCGGCCAGACGCCAAGTTGAAGCGACTCAGGGTTGCGCAGAGATCCGTACCGGTTTTTGGGTCAGTGCCAGCACCGCCGCACTCAGGTCACGGATCATCTGACGTGCCTGCTCCGCATCCAGTACGAAGCCACGCTGATTCGGTGCGACGGGGCTCGCCGGAAACCTGTCCGCGTCGAGATGGACGGTCACGTTCAGGCTCGTCGAATCGATGCGCCATCGCTGTACCGTTGCGAGCGTCATATCTCGTGCGTCTTCGTCGTGTGACGTACCGCTCTTTACCTGTTGCATACCAAGGGCTTCTGTCAGTGCGCAGAATATACGCCAGCGTTCGAGAGAAGCTGTGATCGCAATCACAAACAGGTCATCATTGGTCAAGCGGGATGGCTTTCGATGGACGCCGATGTGTGAAAAACTCGGCCGCTCAAGCGATGTGACTGACTGATCATCTACAAGCGAGCGTGGGGATTGATCGCGAAGAAGCCGGCAGATTGATTGCCGGTGCGAACGATTGATGGTGCCCATGGGCAGGATCGAACTGCCGACCTCTCCCTTACCAAGGGAGTGCTCTACCACTGAGCCACATGGGCCGTCTAGATGACGTAACGCTGGAGCGGGAGACGAGGCTCGAACTCGCGACCTCAACCTTGGCAAGGTTGCGCTCTACCAACTGAGCTACTCCCGCATTTGGCTCCCCGACCTGGGCTCGAACCAGGGACCTACGGATTAACAGTCCGGCGCTCTACCGACTGAGCTATCGGGGATCAGGCTTTAAGAAGCGGACCGGATTGTACAACATTGGTCATGCAAAAGGAGCAGTGACAGATATTTTTAGTTGGGAGGGAGCCCCATCTCAATGAGAACGGTGTTGAAAACCATAAATGCTGCGCCGACGGTCATGGCGATGCCAAGAACAGGCTGGCATTTTGTGGAGGCTCCGTCAGCACGCAAAATCCCAGTGATCGCAGGCGCAAACGTCAGGAAATACCGGCCATTGGCGTGAAAGTCTCCGCTGATGACGATGGACAAAATTGCCATTGAAAGGCCGCCACAGAGTAGAAGCAGCGTCCTACGGTCATATTTATCGCGCGTTGCTTCCCAGACGCAGTAAATCGCGTATGTCCCCAGCGCCATCAGCGGGATGCATGCGAAAACGTACTCCCCATGCATTAGATCCAAAGGTCGGAGAAACAGTTTGAACGGCCCGAATCGACTCGGCGTCCACGCTGCGCGCACCTGAAACGCGGCAAGCGGATAACCCGTCGTTTTCCATTTGACCGCGATGTCAGCCAGGATACCAAAGCTGCTCAATACGGCCGTGGACGCGAGCATAAAGATGCGCTTTCTGGTATTGAACGACGGCTCAAATATGATGAGACCTGCGATCCAGAAGTAGGCCAAGGCGCCGGCAAAGCGCGTTGCTGACATCAGTGCGACGGCGATTGCTGCGGCGTAATACCATCGCTTCAACATGAAGACGAGGCCAACGAACTCGAGTGCGACGAACAGAGTTTCGCTGAAGCCGCCGACAAGAAAAAACGCGAACGGATTGAAGGCCAGCCACGCGGGAGCGAGCAATGATTGCCACTGCGAAAGTCGACTCATGCGGCCTAACGCATAAAGCGTAAACATTGCCGCGAGCAACAGTGCCGCGTTCAAATTTATCAAGACTGCCTCTACTTTGAGGCCGGTGACGGTCTGGGCCGCCTTAGCCAAGTATGGATAGAGAAATGGCCATGCGACGTTCTGTTGATCGTGCTTGTCCCCGTTGTACTTGTACCCGGTAGTCACGATGCCCTTGTACCAGCCGGCATCCGCGCGGTTAGTCAGGACATCCTCCGGCTCGGTTGAGACTCGAACCGCTTCCTTCGCATAGATGCCACTGCTGGCCGAGACGAGATCAGCCAGGGGAATAACCTTCCCGCCAGACCGTACCTCGTAGACCTGAAACGCCAGTTTCCTGCTATCGCCAGTCGGAGAAGGCACAAAGCTCCAGTCTGACCGGATATGCATGGCACCATCGCGACACGCGGACACTGGGGGGAGAGTTTGCCGGATTAGCCCGCGTTGAACGTTGATCTGGAAGTCAGGCGAACCCTGGCAGGAAACGCTCAAGACCAAATCGTGATTTGCATTCCCGACGATCGTTAGCATGCCGGTGGGTGCGCCCGCCGGCAACCGAAGGTTGATGTCCGGTGCGGTCCAACTGAAACCGTCACTCACAAAGTGACCATTGAACCGCTCCATGTTAGAAAGCGTGCCGACAATCGCCCCTCTCGCCACAAACCAAAGCATCAGGATTGAGAATATCGGAATTGCCACGCGAACAAGGTTCGCGCGTAAAGCCCCCGTGTCACGTTGAATTTCGGCCTCGGACTCGATTTTTATTTGAGTAGTCATCGTAATGCACGCGCACGCGATCAAGGTTTCGTCGCGCACTAAATAAAAGCCAATGCGTAATGGAAGGCGTGGAATTTTAGCGCATCTCGTTATGCAGAAATGACGCAGTTAGTGGTCCCTAGTCTAATCACGATAACTCTAGATACCGTGTTGTACGCGCACAGTGCGCGCCCTGCCCAGATTTCGCGCGAACTGGACCGCGATGCCATCCACCCAACGCTCGAATGCGAGTGCCAATAGCGCCGTGACAACCACTCCTACCCCACACGCTACTGCGACGGCCACTCCATAGCCGAGCGGCAAGAACATCAGGAATATCGAGCAACTGACGGTGAAGAGCACGGGGAAGTGCACCAGGTAGACGCTGAACGAAAGCCTGCCGAGGCGCAGGAACGGCCGGGACGAAAGCCAGCGTTGCAGACGAACCGATGCGAGTACGGCAAGTTAAACGAAGAAGGCTCCGAGCTGGCTCTGGAAGTGAAACAGGTCGTCGCCCCGGACCGCGAGCGGCGTGAGCCATTGACGGATGCTGTTGACCACGTGCCAGTCGCGAGTGCAGCACAGTGCGACGCCGAGCGCTAGCGATGCTACCGCCATGAGCGATCGCCATACCGATTTATCGCGCTCACGCTGGGCGAAGTCCGCCAACAGGTGGCCCGCAACGAACAGCATTAGCGGATGGCTCCAGAACAGGATTGGCGTCGCGATCAGCAACCCGCGATAAAGCTTGCGGCTCACGTGTTGAGTCGCCACGAGCGCCATCACGAGGAAAGACCCCCACAGCTCGCAGTGCAGCGTCCACAGCGGCGCGTTGAAAGAGCCAGCAATCGTATCGAGGTGCGGTTCGAGCGGCGGAAAGAGCGTGCTCCACTGATAGCCGGTGAACAGCGATTCAACGGCGACTTCGCGCACGAAGTGGCTAACCGAGAACGGGTCGGGGCCAATGGTCGCGAGCCACTTCGTCGAACCCGTGACGGCGCCTGCGGCGACGTGGCTGCCTGGGAACAGTGAGAACAGGAGGCTCGCCAGCGCTGCCGCGAAGAATACCGGCCCGATGAGGCGGGCGACGCGCCGCACGACTTGCCGGGGTATTTGCAGGGGCGAAGCCCGAAACGAATACGTCAACACTGTCCCGCTGAGCAGGAAGAATATATACACCGCCGAATAGCCGTCGAACAGCCAGAACAGCGGAGAAGGCCGGGCGATCCAGGCCTCCCAGCCAAAGTGAAACGGTGCGTCGCTCCGATCATTGGCGCCAGGGAAAAACGCAGTCAGATAATGCAGCAGGAAGACCTGGACTGTGGCTGCGCCCCGCAGACCTTCGAGCCAGGCGACCCGAGGGGCGGGCGAACGGTTTGCGGTCATGCGGGCCGGGCGAAGATGAACGAGAAGATACGTCCCATGTACGCCCGCTGCGGGGCGTGGCGCAGGCGCCACATGATGCCGTCCATCACGAAATGGGTCATGACAACCGACAGGTACACACCGAAAACAAACTCCCGAACGGGCTGACCGTTACGCGCCTGCATGACGATCATCAGCGCGCCGAGAGCCAGCGCCAGCACGATGAGCCGCGCCCAGCTGCTCAGCCGGCGCTCCTGACGGTCACCGATATAGCCCATGAAGACGAGATATTGCAGGCCGTGGGCCAGCGCGTACGAGAGGACGGCGTTGATCGGGTTGCTATAGAGGAAGCTTGGCAGGTAGAAGAGCGTGCCGAGCATGATGACCGTGATGCGGCGGGCTGCACCCTGCTGATGGCGAATGGAGAGCGCGACAGCCAGCGCGGTCACGATAGCGATAGCCTGCAGGCACGCGGCGGCAATCCAGATGACGTGCACTACCGGCGGCTGCACGAGGTCGGTACCGAGGTTGTAGAGCTTGACCAGCGCGAGGATGGCGGCAATGACGGCCATCTGCATCGGCAGCCGTTCGCTGCCTCTTAGCGGTGGTTGCTGGCCGGCGCGCATCATGAAGCTCGAGACGCCGAAGTTCTGGCGCTGGTAGTGCCAGGTCTGCCAGATGAAATAGAAGAGCAGCGCGGCGGCTTTCAGCGCCGGCGTGCCTTTCATGAAGATCATGCCGTAGACGAGCGCCATGCACAGCGGCACGAGGATGGTTCGCGGCCAGTGCGCAAGCAGGATGGAGCGGCCTTCCTTTTCCAGAAAGAAGTAGTAGCCAGCGGCGACGTGTGCGCCGCCGCCTGCAAATTCGATCAGTACCAAAAGCTCGGCGAGGGTGGTGACGCTCGGTTCGAGATTCAGAAGCGGTACTGCGACATAGGGAAAAGCGGTGGCCAGCGTCAGCAGGACGATGAAATTCCGGAGTTGCATGGCGTGGGCAGGTGTTCTCTTTGTTGCTTGGTCGCAGGCGTAGCCTGGCACGGTCGGGAAGGCCGGAAAACTTCACCTATTTATCCAAGAAAGGAAAAGCCCCGCCCATCTTTCGAGGGCGGGGCGAAGCCCGGCGGCTGTGGAGCCGTCAGCTTCTGCGTATGCACTGGCTCCCGGACCGATGAGTGCTATCGGTCCGGACTAAACCAGCGACAACCGCTTACGCGAAGTGCAGAGCGTGCGTCGTCGAGTCGATTGTGGCGTGCGACAGGTCAACGTTACCGGCAATCTTGATGACCTGGTCTTGCGCGGTGGTCGTCGGCGTTGCACCCGTGTCAACAACGTAGGTGTTGCCACCGAACTGGAACCACGAGACCGTGTTCGCCGTTGCCGACGCGCCACCTGCTGCGAGCTGGACGAGCTGCGCGAACGTCAAGTTCGACGTGGTCTGGCCCGAGAACGAGAATGCAGAACCCAGTGCGCCGCTCTGCGTGATGCTTGCAGCGTTGGCGAACGTCACATCGTTGCCGCTCAGGTGGCCCGACAGCGTGAGCACATTGGCATGCGCCGTATCCGTGCCAGTACCGAACAGCAGCTTATCAGTGACGGTGTCCGAGCCCGAACCGAAGGTCACCGCCGCACCGTAGCTGTCGCCGCCGGTAGCTGCATGGGACGCAACATCAGCCACCGTCACGCTGCTGTCGCCCGTGCCCAGCTTCACGCTTTCGTTTGCACCCTTCAAGCTGATGACGTCGTTCGCAGCCGATGCCGAATCATCGATAGAAGCGTTTGCACCCTTCACAGTCAGCACATTGTGCGCCGTGTTCGTAGTGGTGTTTGCAGCCGTCGCGCCTTCGATAATCGAGCCGTTGGCAGCATCGTTCTCGATGGTGTCGCCACCGGTGCCACCGTGAATGGCGAGGCCCTTGAACGTCAGGGAATCACCGGCAGTACCGGTCGTTACGCTGGTACCAGCCGTAATCGACAGTGCGCCGGTTGCAGCAGAACCATCAATCGTCGTCAGCGACGAAGCCACGTTGCCCGTCAGAGTAGTCGATGCGACATCGGCCGTATCCGTCGAGAGGTTCAGAGTCAGGGCGTTTGCACCCGAAATCTTCAGCGTCGTCAGATGGTTGTCGGTTTCCGTGAGGCTCAGGGTATTCGCGACACCTGCTGCGCCACCCGATACAACAGTAACCGTAGAATCGCCGGTCGACGTGATGGAAAGGTCTTGCGTTCCTGCGCCAACTTTGGCTGCCGTTGCGTCGGCAAATGCCACTGCAAGGCTGTTCGTCGACGTGCCAGCGTGCGTCAGCACGATAGCGCTCGTGTCGCCGTCGCTTGTGTCTGTCACGGTCACGTTTGCTGCGAGGTTGCTGAGCGTACCGCCACCGTTACCCGAGCTGATTGCCACACCCGAAACGTCGTTTCCAAGCAGCGAAGCATCGAGCGAACCCGAATAGCCCGAGACGTCGAGCGTCTGGAAGTTCTGGATACTCGCGCCGAGGCTGTTGGCCACCAGCGAAGCCGAGATGGTGTTGTGACCACTCGAGCCGCCGTCGACCGTCAAACCATCAGCGATGAAGGTCGTCGAATCAGCTGCCAGCAGCGTGTTCGAGCCCGAGCCGAGCGTGATGCTGCCCGTGTAGCCCTTGCCCGCGTTGCCGACGCCGTTCGCGATGGTCAGGACGTCGTCGCCCGTGCCGGTCGACGTGAACTTTTCTGCCGCGCTATTCAGGGTAGTGGTAATCCCCGCAGCGCCGCTGACATTGATTGTCGAAACGCCAGCTGCTCCGCTCAGGTCCAGCGCAATGTTCTGCGCGCCCGACACGTTGACCGTTTGCAGGGCCTTGTCCGCAAACGCGAGCTTCGAAGCTGCGTCGCCGCCAGTAACAACGTTGAGCGTCTTGATGATGTTCTGGTCCGTGATACCAGCCGTATCCGTCACCGCATTTGCATTTACCGTCAGCGTCGTGATGGCGTTCTTTGCCGCCAGACCCGCGTTGTCGAGTGCAACACCACCGCCCTTACCCGACAGCGTCAGGGTCGAAAGGGCATTGTCGTCAATCTCTGCACCTGCGCTGTAGTTGTTCAGCGCGACCGACGTAATCGTGCCGAGGTTGGCTGTGCCTTGGTTGATGTCCTCGACCCAGACAAAGCCGTCTGCAACGCCGCCAACTGCCGCAACAGCGGGGACGCCGGGACCTGCTGCGACGCCTGCCACGGCATTAACGGCGGCAGACTGGTTCACAGTCACCGAAGTGGTCGCCGTGCTACCGAAGACGTCGATGTCGCCGCCGATGTTCGTGTACGGAGTGCCGGTCGTGCCAGCAACATTCGGGGCAGCGATATTTTGCGTCACGCTGACCGTCGTACCGCCGAACACTTCGGCTCCGTTAGCGGTATAAGTGGTGGCGGCAGTAGCCAGGGCTTGGTTCGTAATGGTTACGTTGACTGCACCGGTCACGTACGTCGGCGTATTGCCCGAGTTGTCGCCGATTTCGATATGGCCAACGTCGTTGCCCGTTGCCGTCACATTGACCGCAGAGCCGCTGGCAACTTGAATCGCGCCACCATGGTTCGCGCCCGTCTCTGTAACCGTGACGGTGCCGGCCGCAGCAGTTTTGAGACCAATGGTAACTGCGTTGTTCGAGTTCACCGTGACATTGTTACCGCCATCGACGTGGACAGCACCAGCTCCGATGCCGCTAGCCGGTACTTCCGTGACGCTCACGTTGTTCGTTGCTGCCGCATTCAGGGTAACTGCGCCGCCGGCTGACGTGACATTCAAATTCGTCAGGCCGGTGAAACCCTTGGTGGTATCCAGCGTAACGGGCGCATTGACAGACTCAATGACGTTGAGCGTCTGAACGCCGCTCACAGTTGCGCCTGCCGGCACACCGTTGATAGCGAGCGCGGTAGCTACGTTGAGTGTGTTGCCCGTACCAGTGCCGGTAATGCTGTCGAGACCATTCCACGTGTTTTGCGTGCCGAGCCCAACTGCAACATCGGTGGCGTTCACGACATTGTTGTTGCCCGTCAACGTGACGGTATCCACACCCGTAGTGAGCGTAACCGTCTGTCCAACAGCACCCGCATTGATGTTCGACAGCGTCGTCTCCAGGTTCGCGGCTGCAGTGCCTTCCGAAGTCGTGTCGGTCACGGCTGCGACAGCTGCACGAGCATTGTCCGTAGCGGTCTTGCCCGAGTAGGCGATTTGCGCCGATACCGATTCCGACACAGCATCCGTGAATGCCTCAGCGTAGGCCAACTTGGCATCCAGTTGAGCCTTGTCGTCGCCCGTCGCACCGTAGTAGATGTTCAGCGCGACGGAAGCCAGCGTGAAATCGCCGTTGATAATGCCGCGTTGATAGAAGTTCAGACCTTCGGCGTCAGGCTGACGGCCGAACAGCGTCTGATAGATCGCGGCGATTTGCGCTGCCGTGTTCGAGCCGCCGTACAGGGCGGTCGATTCATTCGAGTTACCGAACGCGTTGATGATCGAGTTAAGGTCGCCCCCGGCGTTGTCCAACCGGACTGCCCAGTATTCCCGACCCTCGGGGTCAGCCGGGCGGCCATAATAAGCCAGATACGCCTGTTGTACTTCTTCGTAATATTGTGCTGCAGCCATTTGATTCTTCTCCGATAGAGTACGAATATCAACACATGTGTGATACGTCATGAGCCGTTAGGGAGTCGACGCGTCAGATTCGTTGGACTTGAATCACCCGACGGTTTTCCACAAAGCTACAACGCAGGGGGATTTTCAACGTCGGGTTGTTCGCGAATTGTGATGGCGCGCACAAAAGCGCAAATAGTTGGAGACTCGGCGACAGAGTTGCTTTTTTTCTGCGCAACTCAGACCTGAGAAAGAGGCAATTGATGCGGGAAAGAGCTTTTAAAGAAGCCTTGCAAAGAATACGAGCGCTGGGCGCGGTAGCGCATGAGCGCTTGTTTCCCCTCTCCGGCTAGAACCGGCCCTGCCAAACGGAAGGAACAGCCAACACTGCGGGATGCGACACGCAAACGTTAAAATCAAGCACGACTCTAAAGAAATCGCATCCCGTTGCCGTCAATTACCCACGAGGCCATAAGCGCCGAGTGAGAAGTGGTTCGACGTCAAATCAGGCTGATCCCTTACTGCAGACTCCCCGACAGTGTCCGCGTCATTACCCACGGCAGGATCCGCTGCGCGCGCCTGTTCTTCGAGCAGGCGGCTGGCATTTGAATGCTGCAGCGTCCCGTTCAGCGCATCGATCAATTCGCTTAACCGATCCTGTCGGAGCAGGAAATGCCGGGTGGTCGACGCGCCAACGTTGTCGTCCGACTCGCCCGCCACGTATAACGACAGGCTGATATGGCCTGAGGACGCAGCCGGCTCGATGGTCCAGTCCACGATCCAGCGTCGTAGACCGAGTCTTTTGCCGCTTGTGGCCTTTCGCTTTGTGATTGAATCGGGCTTCATGATCTGTTTCGGTGAGATTGCGCGGCACTCGGCAATTGGTAATGCTGCCGGACCACGATGCCACCTAATTTAGTGCAGATGCCCAAACAAGATTGTGCGTGCCAGCACAATCCTTAAGTAAAAACAGGTAAAGAGAACCGCCACGCCAATGCCGCGCCCACACGTGATCGGGCGTGGCGCACGGTATCGATCAATGAACCCGCGCTGTCGGCACCACCGCATTAGCGAGCGGCGCCGCCTGGGCAGGTGGAACGAACGACTGCGCGATTTCCACCAGATCCTGCTCGGTCAATATCCCGGCAGCGTGTTTGAGTTGCAGATCTGCCAGCAGGAACTGATAACGCGCGCGCGCCAGATCGCGTTTGGCCGAATACAGCTGCTGTGTAGCCGTCAATACGTCGGCATTGGTGCGCACGCCCGCCTGAACGCTTTTGCGGGTCGCCACGATCTGCAGCATCGCGGATTCGACGGCGCTTTTGAGGGAGTCGATGCGCGTCATGCTGCTCACGCACTGGTTGTATTGTTTGCGCAGGTCGAGCAACACCTTGTCGGTCTTGTCTTGCAATTCGAATTGCGCACGTTCGTAATTAGCCTGCTCCTGTTGGGTCGACGCGCGCACGAGTCCACCGGAATACAGTGGTATCGTGACTTCAACACCGACCGATTTCGTCAGATAGCGAGCACCGATCGCATTGGTCTGGGTCGACTGATTCTGGCCAACGCTCGCCACCAGATCCACGCGCGGATAAAAGCCCGCCTGCACGATCTTCATCTTTTGCTGCGCCGCTTCAACTGAGTGTCGACCAGCGATCAACTGCGCGTTGTTTTCCAACGCAATATCGTGCCAATGATCGAAACTGAGCGGCTCGGGCAACACCGGTTGAAAGTCGTCCTTCAGACGGTCAAGACCCGCGACATCGAGCGACGCCGGCAAACCGGTCAGCGCTTCAAGCGCATGCGCAGCGTTATCCAGGCTATCGCGGGCATCGGCGACATCTGCCTCTGCCAGCGCGGCCTTCGATTTCGTTTCGAGAATATCCGTGCGGGTGCCCTCGCCGTTTTTGAACATCGCCTGATTGCCGGCGTACTGTTCATCGAACGCGCTTTTCTGCGCGAGCGCGAGCGACAACTGATCTTCCGCGAAGACCGTATCTGTATAGGCAGTTAACACGCGCACTAACAAATCCTGCCGGCTATCGTCGAACGTCGCGTCCCCGGCTAGCGCGGTTGCCTTGCCGTAGCGATAGCGCGCAATGCCTTCGAAACTGATCAGTGGCTGACGCAGCGAAACGCCTCCGGAATAGGCACCGTAGACCTGATGTGTGGAATAGTCCCCATACGGCGTACCCATGTTCTTCGTACCGGTTATGTCGCGGTATCGCGCGTAATTCGCCGAGACGTTGGGCAACAGATACGAGCGGCCAATCCCGACATTCGCGTCATCGGCTTCCTTCTGCTTCGCCGCGCCCGCGAGAATCGGGTCATGGCCCAGCGCGGCTTCGTACGCATCGACGAGGCCGAGCGCAAGCGCCGGACGCGGCGCGATCAGTGCGGCACCAACCGACATCGCCAGCAATAACGTGCGCAGGCGTGGAACGGCCTGCGCGGTGCCGGTAGAACCGGCGTTAGACGACTGAAGTGAAAAAACGCGCTGCACTTCAGTCCTCCGTGAATGCAGTGTGTGCGCGATCGAAGATCGGCTTGAGCAGATAGCTCAGCATCGAACGCTGACCTGCATTGATGAATATCTCGACCGGCATGCCCGGCTTGATATCCAGCTTGCGCAACTGTTTCATGCCCTGCTCGGTCACTTTGGCGCGCACCCTGTAGTAAGGTGCGCCGGTGTGTTCGTCCACGAGGCGGTCGGCGGACACAAAGGTCAGCGTGCCGGACACTCTCGGGGTGGTGTTCTGGTTGAACGCGGTGAACATCATGTCGACCGGCATTCCCGTGCGAACCTTGTCGACCAGGTTCACCTCGAGGTGCCCTTCCGCTTCCAGCGGTTCGCCAGTCGGCACCACATCCATCAGCTTCGCGCCGGGGCCGATCGTGCCGCCTTCGGTGAAGACGCTCATCCCGACGACGGTGCCGTCAACCGGGGAACGGACCTCGCTGTTGGCAAGGTTGAATTCGCTTTCGTCCAGCCGGCTACGCAATGCCTCGGTGTCACGCTGCACGTCGCTCAACTGCGTGCGCACCTCTTTCATATAGTCTTCCTGCGCTTGTGCGATACGCAGACGCGCCTCGGCCGACTGGCTCGCCAATTCCCCGGCGGTGCCCGCCTGGCGCGCGATCTCGCCGTTCAGCACGGCTTCCTGACGTTGGAGGTCCTTCAGCTTGCTGCGCGGCACATATCCTTCGATCGCCAGCTCACGAACGCCGGTCAACTGGTCCTGCAGCGCCTGGTGCTCGAGCAGCCGTTGAGCATGCGCGTCGTTTTCGCCAGCCAGCTGCGCCTGGTATCCGGCGATGCTCTCCTGCAGCGCGCCAATCGACGCCTTCAGTGCCAGCCGGCGCGCGCTCAGCAGTTGCTCCTGCAGCTGCACGTCGGCCTCGGCCTCCTGGTCGTGTGCGGCGATACCATCCGTCAACTCACGCGGGAAGGCGATGGTCTTCGCATTGGTCGCCTCCGCGACGAGGCGCGCCTTGGTGGCGAGCTCGGTCAGGTACTGCGAGCGGATGGTCGCGTTCTGCGAGCGCGTCTGCACGTCGTTCATCCTGACGAGCACTTGCCCGGCCTTCACCTGATCGCCATCCTGAACGAGGATTTCGCGAATGATGCCACCGGTCGGGTGCTGGATCGTCTTGCGATTGCCGGCCACCACCACCGTTCCCTGAACCTCTGTGCCCTTGCTGAGGGGCGCGAATGCGGCCCACAGCAACGAGCCTACGATGCCGACCAGTACGACGATCCAGCCAAACTTGACGTAACGCGATTCATCGACATTGACGACCGGCGGCAATCCGGTGCCGAGCACCTCGATAGCAGGCGCCGCCGCTTTCTTGCTTGTGGAATTAACCATGGAAAATCTGCGGGTCAGACTGTGGCATCCGCATCCGCTGTTTGAGCGTCGGATGGCTGATGAGGGTTGGACGAAGCCGGGTTTGAGGCGGCCGATTGAGCCGTCGCGGCAGGTTGAGCCGTGGCGGTCGTTCTTGCAGCAGCCGATTGCGCAGCCGCCGTATTCGCGGGCGCATTCTGCAACGCAGCCAGCACATGCGCGGTGGGCCCATACATTCTGAGCTGGCCTTCGACGAGCAGCAGCAGCTTGGTCGTAGCCGCAATGATGCTGGTCCGATGCGTAATCAGCACGACGGTCTTGCCGGCTGCATGCAAGCGCTCGATCGCCAGCTTGAGCGCCGCCTCGCCGGTTTCGTCGAGGTTCGAATTCGGTTCGTCCAGCACGATGAACGACGGATTGCCATACAGCGCACGCGCCAGACCGATGCGTTGCTTCTGGCCACCGGAGAGCCCAGCGCCGCGATCGCCAACCAAGGTGTCATAGCCTTGCGGCAGGCGCAGAATCATCTCGTGAACCCCGGCGAGCTTCGCCGCCTCGATGACCTTCTCCGATTCGATCTGCCCGAAGCGCGCAATGTTTTCCGCGATCGATCCGCCGAACAGTTCGATGTCTTGCGGCAGGTAGCCGATGTGCGGTCCGAGCTGATCCTTGTCCCACTGATAGATGTCCGCGCCGTCCAACCGCACGGTGCCGACCGCGGCAGGCCACACGCCGACCATCAGCCGTGCGAGCGTCGACTTCCCGGACGCGCTGGGTCCGATCACGCCGACCACATCGCCGGCCTCGATCGTGAATGACAGGCCCTGCACCACCGGCACTCGGATCCCCGGCGGCGCTGCGCTCACGCCTTCGAGCGTCAGCCGTCCGTTCGGCGGCGGCAGCGTCATGCCGATTCGGCGCACCGGATTGTTTTTCAGCAGTTCGACGAGGCGGTCGTACGCACTGCGAGCGCCGCTCCACTGACGCCAGACCGAAATCACCATTTCCAGCGGACCCAATACGCGGCCCATCAGGATCGAACCCGCGATCATCATGCCCGGAGAAATCTTGCCGTCGATCGCGAGCAGCGCGCCGATCCCCAGTACGAGGGACTGCAATGAGAGCCTGAAGAACTTCGTGACATTGCCGACCAGCGCCGCTTTCTCACTCGCTTCAGCCTGGCGCAAGAGAAAGCCCGCATTCAGGACTGACCAGCGCGCCATCAGGTTGGGCAGCATGCCCATTGCCTCGATGACCTCGGCATTGCGCAGATTCGCAGTGGCGAGTGTCGTGGAGCGAATCGACAAGCTGGTCGCCTCCAACAGCGGACGACGTGAAACACGTTCGTTGGCGATTGCTAGGGCTATCAGGATCGCCGAGCCTGCCAATGCAAACACGCCGAGCCAGACATTGAAGATGAAGATAACCGCCAGATAAATCGGGAACCACGGCGCATCAAAGAATGCGAACAGCGCATTGCCGGTCACGAATTGCCGGATCGTGGTCAGGTCATTGAGAGACTGCCCCGCATTGACGCCCTGCTGTTTGAGATTCGTTTCAAACGCAGCGGTATATACGCGGCTGTTCAAGTGCATGTCCAACTTGCCGCCGATGCGGATCACGATAAAGCTGCGCACATATTCGAGCACGCTCGAGAACCCGTACATGCCGAGCATCATCAGCGTCAGCATCGCCAGCGTGACGCCATTACGGCTTGGCAGCACGCGGTCATATACCTGCAGCATGTAAATGGACGGCACGAGCATCAACAGATTGATGAGCATGCTAAATGCGCCTAGCGTGCGAAACACGCGGCGGTAGCCTAACAACGCCTGAATGATTTCATTCGACGGCACTCTGACTTTACTGGTCATCTTTGCTCGTTACGCCGGTCTCGCAACGCCTCTCGATTCACTTCTAGTGTGGTCATTCTTTGGCCGACACCCCGTGTGTCGGTCCGTTCTGAAGGCGCTCATTCTGCTCGATCAATTGCGTGTGAAATGTGACGGCCGTCACATCTATTGGCGAAAACAAACCCGATACTTGCGCTGCTCCCAGAATCCTTATTGCAGACAGTACCTTGCTCGACAACAACTATTCCGACGCTCAGCTCGACATCGCAATGGGTGGGCGCGCTTTACTCACGCCGCTTACAGGTATTGGCCAGTACGCGTCGAATCTGGCCCGCGAATTCGTCCATCGGGGACATAGCGTGCGGTTCTTTTACGGCACGCACTGGTCTTCGTCGCATGAGAACGGCACGACAGCGCCCGCCGCGGGAGATGCACGAGCAACGAAGTCGTGGCGCACCATCGCGGCAGCCGGTGCCAAACGTTTTGCGCGCAAGTATTTGCCCTCCGCATACCGTTTCATGCCACACGTCGAGCAGTATCGTTTCGATTCGGGCATCCGGCGGCGGCGTGCTCCGCAGGTCTATCACGATCCGAACTTCATTCCGTTCCGCTTTCGCGGGCCGACGGTGATCACCGCTCACGATGTCTCGTGGGTGCGTTATCCGGAGTACCACCCTGCCCAGCGTCTCGCGCTATTGCGGGCGAACTTTCCACGCGCGCTCGAACGCGCGGATCGGGTCATCGTGGTATCGGAGTTCGTTCGGCAAGAATTACAGGCTTGCTTTCCAGTCGCGCCCGAGAAAATCAAGGTCGTGTATAACGGCGTGTCGACGCGCTTCCAGCCGTATTCCTCCGAAGCGACCAGTAACGTACTGAGCCGCCACGGTCTCGCACATGGCCAGTACTTCGCGGCCGTGGGCACGCTGGAGCCACGCAAGAATCTGCAAACCGCGCTGGCCGCGCATGCGCGCCTGCCGGCCGCGGTCCGGCGCCAGTTCCCGCTCGTGCTGATCGGCATCGAAGGATGGCTGACGGACAGGTTGCACCGCGCACTCGAACCGGGTTTGCGTGAAGGCTCCGTGCGCAAGCTCGGCTATGTGTCCGACGACGACATTCCGCTGCTGACCGCGGGCGCGCTCGCGATCGTCTATGTATCCGTCTATGAAGGGTTCGGGCTACCCATTATCGAAGGCATGGCGGCTGGCGTGCCGGTATTGTGCTCGACGGCCGACGCGCTTCGGGAAGTGGCAGGTGATGCCGGCATCATGCGCGAGCCGACCGATGTCGAAGGATTCACCGAAGCGATGCAGGCGCTGATCGACGATCGCGCGTTGCGTGAGCGGTTGATCACGGCCGGCACCGCCCGTGCGCAATCGTTCAGTTGGCAGCGCACTGCCGAGGAAACGCTCGCCGTCTACCGGCAGGTCGTCGCCTGACAAAGCCGGTTCCGACGGGCGCCGTCATCCACCTCGAATCCGTTTCATGCATACATTAAGAACAAGCCTCGCGCATGTCCTCCTGCTGTCGCGTCAGGATCTCATCGACCGGCATCGGGAAAATACGCTGGGCGCCGCCTGGCTGCTGATTCAGCCGCTGACCTTCGTGGTGCTGTTCAGCACGGTGTTTTCCCAATTCATGCGCACGCGCATCGGCGCGGATGCCGATCCCTATCTGTACACCGTCTATCTGATCGGCGGCCTGCTCACGTGGAACCTGTTCGCGAACCTGCTGAACCGGCTCACCCCAGTCTATAGCTCGAAGGCGCATCTGATCCGCAAGATAAGCGTCGATCTGTGGGTGATGCCCATGCATATCGTGCTCGCCGAGTGGGCGGTATATGCGATCACGATGGCGTTCTTCGCGATGTTCCTGCTCGTCATCGGTCATCCAATCGGCATGCAATGGCTGATGCTGCCGGTCGTTGCGCTGCTTCTGAGCGCGTTCGCGTACGGCATTGGCATCGTCCTCGGTACGCTCGACGTATTCATTCCCGACATCAAGAACGTGCTCAACGTGGTGCTGCAATTCGGATTCTGGCTCACGCCGGTCGTCTACCTCGCTTCGATCCTGCCACCCTGGGCCGCGAAGGGCTTGCAATTCAGTCCGATCTTCTGGGCCATCGACTCGGTGCACGCGATCATCGTATGGCATCAATACCCGCAGCCGAAGGAACTGCTCGCACTGTTCGGCGCCGCGGTGCTCAGCCTGCTCGCGGGGCGCCTTCTATTGACCCGTCTGCAATCTGAACTGAGGGATACGTTGTGACGACACACGCGCAGAACGGTCCACCAGTTCTTGAGATCGATCGGCTCTCGAAGCGCTTCAAGATCTACAACCGCACCGCTGACCGCCTGATAGAAAGCTTTTCCCGCAAGCCGCGGCATCGCGTGCATGCCGCGCTGCGGGACGTTTCGTTCTCACTGGGACAGGGCGAGGCGATCGGCGTGCTCGGCCAGAACGGCGCGGGCAAATCGACCTTGCTCAAGCTCGTGAGTGGCGTGCTGTTGCCCGATGCCGGATCGATCGTGCGGCGGGGGCGAATTGCGGGTCTGCTGGAACTCGGCACCGGGTTCGACGGCAAGCTGTCGGGTCGGGAGAACATCGCGGTGAATGCGCGGCTGATCGGCATGACGAGCGAAGAGATCGAACAACGTTTCGACGCGATCGTCGCCTTTTCCGAACTGGCTGAGTTCATCGACGCACCGCTGCGTACCTATTCGTCCGGGATGATCATGCGACTCGGCTTCTCGGTAGCGATTCATGCGGACCCGGTGTGCTTCATCGTCGACGAAGCGCTCGCGGTCGGCGACGCGCGCTTTCAACAGAAGTGTCTGAAGCGCATTCGCGAGTTTCGCGACGCTGGTGGCTCGATCCTGTATGTGTCGCACGACATCAACTCCGTGAAGCTGCTATGCGATCGGGCCATCCTGCTTTCGGGCGGCGAAGTCGTCTACGACGGTTTGCCGGAAGAAGCCGCGCAGATCTATTACCGGCTGATTGCGGGCATCGATAGCGACGCGCCGCAAGCCAACCAGGCGACGCCGGAATCATACGGTGCGTTGCGCACCCGCGTGCGCAACGTGGTGCTATCAGGTCGCTTCGGACCGGCCATGCGATTTGCGTCCGGCGAAGAAGTGACGATCGACCTCCAATGCGAGTCGGACCAGGATGTCCAGCTATCAGTCGGCATTCTGATTCGCGATCGTTTTGGCCAGGACGTGTTCGGCACCAATACCGCGTTGTTGCGCAAGGAAGCGCATTTCTCCGCCGGCAATGGCGTTTGTTGCCGCTTCTCGCTGCCGCTGAATTTCGCGCCTGGCAAATATTCGGTCACGGTCGCCCTGCATTCGGACGACACCCACGTGCACGATTGCCAGCACTGGTGGGATGCCGCCGCGACTTTCGAAATCGCCGGCTTTCAGCATGTGCCCTTCTCAGGACTGTGCTACGTGCCAGCGCAATTTGCTCAATACCCTGTACGGGAATTGGAACAACCCACGTTACGAGAATCATGACCAACGCAGTACTTCAAAATCTGATTGCGCGTGTCAAGGCGGAAGCAGCTGCCCATGCCGGCCCGAGCGACACAACTGCAACGGCTGCGCTGGGGCATGCCGTATCGCCCGCCGGAGCCGGACTGGATGTCGCCGGCCTTTGCGCTCCCGCATCGATCGAACAGCTGATGATTGCCGAGGACGAGGCTTTCGTCGATGGCGCCTATCGGCTCGTGTTACGCCGCGAGTCCGATCCTGCGGGCCGGGCCAATTACGTCGGTCAACTGAAGAGCGGCGCCAGCCGGCTCGTGCTGCTGGCGAAGCTGAGGATGTCGGAAGAAGGGAGGCGCACTGGCGTGCAGGTGCCGGGACTCCGGCTCGCCATTGGCGTGACGCTCGCGCAGAAGGTGCTGCGCCATGCGGGACTCAGCGCGCTGGCGTCACGAGCCGGGCGATACGCCGACGGCGTCTATGCGCGGCGCCTGCTCTCCCGTTCACTGGTCGCGTGGCGAGGCCGTTTCGAAAACACCGTCGGCGCGGTCATGCGCCAGGCTGCGCAGTCCGAAAAACTATCTGCTCAGTCCGAAGAACTATCACGACGCGTGCACGATCTGCAGGAACAGCTTCGAAAAGACCACACAGTGGCGCCGGAAATCATCGACGCCTATTACCTTGCATTCGAAGATGCCAATCGCGGCACGCGTGAGAGCGTGCGCGCGAAGCTGGCGATCTACGACGACTGGCTCGCGACGAATGTGCCGCGCGCGGTCAGACTCACGCATCAGATCGTGGATATCGGCTGCGGTCGCGGCGAATGGCTCTCGTATGTGCGCGAGCGAGGCCACGACGCAACCGGCATCGACGTCAACCCGGTCATGGTCAAAGCCTGCGTTGCGCAAGGCTTCGATGCCCGCAATACGGACGCGCTGAAGTACCTGCGCAGCTTGCCGACAGGCTCGGTCGCCGCAGTCACCGGTTTTCATATCATCGAGCATCTGCCATTCGACTATCTGTTCGCGCTCGTGCAGGAAAGCTACCGGGTGCTGGTGGAAGGCGGTTCGGTCCTGTTCGAAACGCCGAACCCGGAGAACATACTGGTCGGCAGTCACACGTTCTATCACGACTTCACGCACCGCAACCCGATAACGCCGAGCGCGATTACGTTCCTGCTGAAGTATCACCACTTCCAAGAGATCGACATCATTCGCAGCAGCCCATACCCGGAAGAAGCGAAGGTGCCGGGCAACGATCCGCTGACCGAGCGCGTCAACGGCCATCTCTGCGGCCCGCAGGACTTCGCGGTGTATGCACGCAAACGGACCGCAGCAGGAGCGCCGGCGTGAAGATTCTGGTGACCGCGAACATGGTGCCATTCATGCATGGTGGCGCCTCGTATCACATTGCCGGCGTGGTCCGTGAGTTGCAACAGGCGGGACATGAGGTGGAGCTGCTGCGTCTGCCTTTTCGCTTTTCGCCGGAACGGGACATCGCGCGAGCGATGGAACACGCGCAGTCGCTCGACTTCATCCGCCCGAACGGCGTCACGATCGATCAGGTGATCAGCCTGCAATTTCCGGGCTATGGAATTAGCCACCCGAATCACCGGGTATGGGTCATGCACCAGCATCGCGCGGTTTATGAACTGTACGATGCCGCGCAGGCAACCGCTGAACTCAAGCAGCTGCGCGCTCAGGTGATCGCGTTCGACAACGCCGCGCTCTCGAGCGCGAACCTGGTGTTCGCGAATTCGCGGCGTGTCGCCGAACGCTTGCGCGACTTCAACCGGATCGAAGCGACGCCGCTCTATCATCCGCCGGCAGACGCGGAATCGTTCCGCTGCGAACAGGCTTTGCCGTATGTATTTTTCCCGAGTCGCCTGGAAACGCTGAAGCGGCAATCGTTGCTGATCGAAGCGGCGCGTCATATGCACTCGCCGCTGAAGATCCTGCTGGCAGGCGACGGCGGTCAGCGCGAGGTGCTTGCCCGGCTCATCGAACAACATGACGTGGGTAGCCGCGTCGCGCTGATCGGACATGTGACCGAGGCCGAAAAGCGCGCCTTTTACGCACGCGCGCTGGCCGTGGTGTTTCCGGTTTTCGATGAAGACTACGGATACATCACACTCGAAGCGATGCTGTCGTCGAAACCCGTGATTACCTGCACCGACTCCGGCGGACCTCTGGAGTTCGTTCGTGACGGCGAAACGGGCTGGATCGAGCCACCCGACGCCAAGGCGCTCGCCCAGCGCCTCGACTGGCTCGCGCAACATCCGCGCAAGGCAGCCGACGCCGGCGTGCGCGGCCTCGAAGCCTACCGGGCGGCGAACATCTCGTGGCGCGGCGTGATCGAGCAGCTTACCCAACCTCTCTAACCTGATCTCCCCATGAGAATTGCGATTGTCGCGCCGAGCCCGGTCCCCTTTGTGATTGGCGGCGCTGAGAACCTGTGGTGGGGCCTGCTCGACGCGCTGAACGCACGGCCGGGAATCGTGGCGGAACTGATGAAACTGCCAACCCGCGAAGACAACATGGGCGAACTGCTGGCCAGCTATCGGCAGTTCTTGCGCCTGGATCTCGATCACTTCGACATGGTGATCAGCACCAAGTACCCCGCTTGGGCGATTCGACATCGCAATCACGTCGTCTATCTTCAGCACACGTTGCGCGGCCTGTACGACTGCTACCCATCGGCTATGCCGACGCAGTTCGAACCCGATGCACTGCTCGCGCTCGGCATGCCGGCGCGTATCGTGGACGCGCTCGTCAAGCGCGATGCGGCGAACCTCGAACTCGACGAACTGCTCGACGCGCTCGACGCAGCGTGGCAGCGCGCGCCGCAAGCGGCTTGCTGGGCGTTTCCAGGGCCCGTCACGCGCGCGGTGATACGCCTGCTCGACGCAATCGCGATGCGGCCTGACAAGATCGTTCACTATGCCGCAATTTCGCAGGTGGTCGCGGCGCGCGAAGGCTATTTCCCCGCCGGCGTAAAGGTCGCGGTCCATCATCATCCGACCGGTCTGAAGGGGCTCGCGCCTGGCCCGCAGGAAGCCATCTTCAGTGCCAGCCGTCTGGACCCGGCCAAGCGTATCGATCTGATCATCGAGGCTTACCGGCAGAGCAAGGTGGAGGTGCCACTGCATATTGCCGGCAGCGGCCCCGATGAAGCGCGCTTGCGCGCGGCCGCCGCGGGTCATCGCGGCATTCATTTTCTCGGACGCATTACCGATGTTCAACTCGCGCAGGAGTATGCGCGCGCAGTCTGCGTGCCGTTCGTGCCGCGTGATGAAGACTATGGGCTCATCACACTCGAAGCGATGCTGGCGTCGAAGCCGGTCATCACCACTACCGATTCGGGCGGTCCGCTCGAACTGATCGAGCATCAGCGCTCGGGACTGGTCGTCGAACCGGATGCGGCTGCGCTCGCCGGCGCGTTGCGGCGGGTTTGCGGCGATCTTGCCGAAGCGCGGAATATGGGACTGGCCGGGCGCGAGAGCGTTGAGCATCTGAGTTGGACCAGGCTGTGCGATGCGCTGCTCGCGGCCGGCCGACAAGTGGCTTCCGACAGCCAGGCAGCCGACGCAACAGTCGCCGCCCCGGCGATCGTCGCCAGGCGCGCGAAGCCGGTGCTTGGCGTGCTCAATACCTATCCGATCACCCCGGTGATCAGTGGCGGCAAGCTGCGCCTGCATGGGCTGTACAAACGGGTCGCCGAACACTTCGACGTGCGGTTCGTCAATCTGGCGCCAGTGGGTATGCGAGCTACGCGCAATCTCGCGGATGGGTTTACCGAGGAACTGGTGCCGAAGTCACAGGAATTCGCTGAAGCCGAGTATCAGCTCGAACGCTCACTGGGTGCTTCCGCTGAAGATATCGCGGCAGCCTTGCACCCAGCCACGGCCCCCGAATGGCTAGACGCGATCGATGCACTCGCGCGACGCGCCGACCTGATCGTGTGCTCTCATCCGTACGCAATGCCCGCATTGCGCGAAGTCACGTCCAAACCCTTCGTCTACGAAGCGCACAATGTCGAAGCCGATCTGAAGGCCGACATTTACGGCCCACATCGCTGGGCCGTCGATCAGGTCCTCGCGCTGGAGCGCCGTGCCGTACTCGACGCGGCGCTCGTCACCGCCTGCTCGGAGCGGGATCGCGAACGCATGGGTGAGCTCTACGGGACTGCAGGCGATGCCGCGAAGATGATCGTCGTTCCCAACGGCATCGACGTTGCGGCGACGCGGTTGCGCGCAGGCGCGCAGATAGAGCGCCGCCGCGCGGCGCTCCGTGTCGCGCATCCGCTGGCCCTCTTCATGGGCAGCGCGCACGGTCCGAACATCGATGCCGCGCGCTTGATCGTCGAAGCAGCCACACGCTTGCCGTCGGTCCATTTCGTGTTACTAGGTTCGGTCTGCCACTCGGTCCAGACCTGGGAGCTGCCGTCCAACGTCGGTCTCGCGGGTGTGGTCAGCGATGCAGAAAAGGCCACGTGGCTTGAAATCAGCGACCTGGGCCTGAACCCGGTAATTTCCGGCTCGGGGACCAACCTGAAATTGCTCGAATACGCTGCTGTGGGTCTGCCGGTGGTGAGTACCGAATTTGGGGCGCGCGGCCTCGGCTATCGCGCCGGCCATGAATACCTGTGCGCAGAAGCCAACGACTTCGCCGATGGCATTAAAGCGATGTTGCAATTGACGCAGGCGGAGCGTGATGCGATGACGCGCAATGCGCGCCGCCGTGTCGAAACAGAGGGAGATTGGACCGCGATCGCCGCGGCCTACTCGAAGTCGCTCGCGCAGGTGCTGGCGTAGAGGTTATGGGAAAGGCGTATCCGCGGCCAGCGGTACGCCCTACAACAGATAGTGGCTCAGCGGCAGCAAGCCATCGAATTGGCCCACCACCGTGACCTCGACTGCGGCGGCCTCGTTCGTTGCATGGGTCGATGCATGGGTCGACGCGGCATGCGTGAACTCGCGCAGCAGATTGTCGACCGAGTCATACGACTGATGCTGGAACCCTTGCCATTCCAGACACACGGATTGGTCCTGGCTAGTTGCGGTATTCGACTCAGAATTTATGATCGGACTTTTCATTGCGCGAACCTGGCGGTGAAGTGAATCTATTCTAGCGATTAGCGCCGCGCTTGTCGCGTTAGTACTTCCACGACAGACCGAGCGAGCCGCTGTACACAGAGTACGCAAAGAGCGATATCGAATTGGAGATCCGCCCTGCCGATGCCTGGGCATATATCGACCAGCCGCGCACCATTGGAAACGTGTAGCGCAGCGATGCCGCGCGTAGGGTCTGGTGCCGACCCAGCGTGCCGAAGAATACTGGGTCATACGCATCCGCGTCGATTAGCGTTCGCTGCTGCAAGACTGCTTCGAGTTGGCCATGACGGGCCATGTCGTAATCGGCCGACAGCCAGGCCGAATAACCGTGCTGCGATCCGCCGGGCCGTCCGTTCAACGGCTTGTCCCATGCCGGACCGACGAATAGTTGCACCGAGGTGCGCTCGCCGATGCGAGCCTGGAACGCCGCACGCACTTCGACATACACCGAGTCATAGAGCGAGTTGCCGGGATACGCGGAATCCAGCACCGCCAGATCGAGGCCGCCGCGCGCGAGCATCGACCGCCATGCCGACGGCGGCAGCCAGAAATTCGCGTGCCAGCCGATATCGCGCTGATAGACGCGCGTGCCGAGCCACAGCATGTCTGCGGTGAGCTGGTTATAAAGCTCGCCACGCATCACACTAGTCCTGTCGGCCAGACCGATCGTCGCGGAGCGCTGGTCGAAGCTGTGCTGACTGCGGTACTGACGATTGGTTAGTCCTGCGAGCAGTGCCAGGCCTGGCACGGACGAAATCGGCAACTCGCCCTGCACCGCCGATTCAATGTACTGGTCACCGTGCGCAAGGCTTTCCGGTGCGAGGATCAGCGAATTGACTGGCGCACTGGGCGCGAAAGTCACGACGGAATTCGACGGTCCAAAATTCGCGTTCGAAGTGACGCCCGCTCCGACGCTCGCGATCAACTGCGGCCGCGGGCCACTCGGTGTGCACGCGCTCGCGCGATAGAAGACGATCAGCTTCTCGATGGCGGGTGGCACGTCGTATTTTGCTTCGATACGCGCGAGCGTTTCTTGCGAGCGCGTGCGCTCCCCCAACTGGCAATACAGAATCGCCGCATCGAGTAGCGCGCCTGCCTGGCGGGGGTCACGCCGTACCACTTCATTCAGCAGCAATAGCGCCCGCTGGCGATCTCCGTCACTCATCGCAGCCTCGGCCTGCGCTTGCAGATCTTCATCGATGGTCTGATCGAAGAGACCATCCGGGGTCTGCGCCACTGCGTGCGATACCAGTGCGCTTATCAGTACGATGCCGAGCGCACGCAGCGCCACTCCGACGATTGTGCGCCATGAACCACGCGACGGCAGCGCGTGAATGCGCCGCTCAATGAATCGCATGGGTATCGCCTTCGTGCATCGTATAAAGCCATTCGGCGGTGTCGCGCCCACGCAGTGCCACCTGAGAGCAGGTCTTCAGACGATGACGTTCGCTCTGCCGTGCAGATTCGTGGCCGATCAGCAATGTGGTTTCGAGCGTCTTCGCATACTCCTGGAGCCGCGACGCCACGTTGACCGTGTCGCCAATCGCGGTGTAGGACTTGCGCGAGCTGGAGCCGATTTCACCGACCACCGCGGGTCCGCTATTCACGCCGATGCGAACGCGAATCGTCCTACCGTCGAACACAGGCAGCCCACTATGATTGAGCGCCGCCAACTCGCGCAGCATCGCGCTCGCACAATCGAGAGCGCGATCCGCATGGTCGGGCTGCGCAAGCGGCGCGCCCCAGAATGCCATCAGTGCGTCGCCCATGTATTTATCCAGCGTTCCTTCCGTGTCATGCACGCAGCCGGTCAGACGCGTCAGCACGACTTCCGTCATGGCGAGCAGATGCTCAGGTGGCATCTGCTCGGCGAGCCGCGTGTAGCCTTCGATATCGACGAACAACACAGAGATCTGCCGACGCTCCGGCCTGAAGGTCGCGAGTCCCCGCTCGCGGATGATTTCGCGCAGCACCGTCGGCGGCAAATAGTGGCTGAAGCGGCGCTCGAACGATCGCATCGCCGCCTGCGAATAAATCCACTCGACGGGCGCCTGCACCAGCAGGAACACCGCCGCGGGAATCAGCGGCAGTGCGGTCAGTTGCGTGGGCACACTGCGTGTCGAAGCCAGCAGGCCAAGCCACAATGACGTCGTCACGACGATCAGCACCAGCGCAATCGTCGCGCGTTGCTGGCGAAACAGCACTGCGAAGATCACGATCGAGCACGCCGCCCAGACGATCGGTAGCCATGCCGCCTGCGCTTGCGTATCGTCGTGCGAGCCCAGATCGAGCAGCTCGCCAAGCAGTTCGGCATGCACGATGACCGCCGGCAACCATGGTTCGATCGGCGATGCGACGTGATCCGTGAGCCCGAGCGCCGACGAGCCGACCAGCACATAACGATGCGCCAGCAGGGAAGATGGCACCCTTTGCGTGAGCACATCGAAAGCGGATACCACGTCGAGCGACTGAAGCGAATGCCGGAACGGCACATGCATCAGGCCTTGCGAGTCAATCGGCAGGCTGGCGAGCGACGCGAGCGGCAAAGTGCTCGCATTGCGGCAATGGATCAACTGCCATGCGAGCATCGGATAGACGGCGTTTGCGTACTGGATCACCGGGGCGACGGAACGGACCACCCCGTCCGCACTCGCGTGCGGTGTCACATGCCCGACGCAGACATCTGGATCGCTAAAGAAATTGCCGACGAAACCCGACGCCACTGGCGCATAGGCGACGTGTGTGCCTGCCGGCAGAGCGCCGCCGACATGCCCCGCATGAGGCGCCCCCTCTCCCCCCGATAGTGCGAATGCCTGCGCGAACACGAGCGGATACTGATGCGCGACGTCGAGCAGTGCGCGATCGCCGTCGTCCGGTCCTGCTTCGGGAAACATGATGTCGAGGCCGACCGCTTTCGCGTGATAACGCGTGAACAGCGTCTGCGCGAGCCGCGCCATCACGGCGCGTGGCCATGGCCACGGCCCGATCGCATCAAGAGAGCGCTCGTCGATGTCGACGAGAGCGATGCGCGGGTCCGGTGCGGCCGTGATCAATTGCTTCTGCTGCCAGTCGTCGAGCGCATAGCCGAGCCGGCTATATGGTTCAGGCGACCATGCGCCGGTCGCCAGCAAGCAGCCTAGTAGTGAGATCAGGGCGAATATCGTGAGGCGAATTTGGTCCAGCGTTCCAAGGCCTGCTACCGGGACCACTGGGTCGCTCCATAGGCCGCATTGCTCCCGCCGAGAGACTGCGTGAACAGATAGCCCGCCTGCGTGGCATTCTTGCCGGCGAGCACACCTCTGACGAGCGCCCGCGAAACGCCGAATTCGCTGACGAGCTTGCCGTCCGGAGTCACGCTGCCGCTTCCCGAAATCGCATAGCTCGCGCCGTTTGCGCCGAGGTTCATGCTCGTCTGAAAAGCACGCGTGCCGAAATCGATCGACAGTAGCGGATTGCTGATCTGCACCTCCGTCGCCGCGCCCGTCGTTGCATTGACCACGAACGCTTGCGCCGCCTGAAGCCCGAACTTGAAGTTGCCGGAGGTGGGCATCACCATCTCCGTCTGCGGCGCGCGGGTCATCGCGAAAGGCCCCATCGGGCTTACCTGTTCGCTGCCTTGCTGCACCAGCGCCGTCAACGTCGTCTCCGCGCCGTACGAACCCAGCGACTTATAGCGTCCCCAGAAGATCTGCGCTTCGGGCTCTGGGACGACGACCGGTACTG
>NZ_JBFPKF010000022.1:0-87792 GCF_040948685.1 Paraburkholderia sp. BR14374
CCTGGCTTCGCCCTTTGCGGCTGCGGATCCCGACACAGCACCCGGATCGCATGCTTACGGTGATAGCCGGTCAATTCAATGAATTCGTCCAGGATCTGGCGTTTCTCCGTCCGGTCAGAACGTCGATGCCGCTCGCCAACCGCCTCAGTCAATTCCCGTCGTGTTGTCATGCTGAGCCGCCTCGTCATAAGTCGCCCCTGCCAGCCGTCTGACAGGTAGCAAAATACTTGAGGCAACGAGCCTAGCTCGGTAACAAAAAACCTGAGTCAATGCGCCTGAACGCGACGCCCATTACTGGAAGCGGAGCCGCGCCGGGCGTGTCCATCGACGTATCGCAACTCGGCGGCATGTACGCGAAGCGTATCACGCTGGTCGGTACGGAGAAGGGTGTCGGTGTGGCCAATGCAGGCACGATTGCCACGCAGGCGGGCGACCTCACACTGACGAGTTCGGGCCAGCTCGTGCAGTCCGGCACGATGAACGCAAGCGGCAGCATCGGCATCAGTGCGGCGAGCGTCGCGAATAGCGGCACGATCTACGGGCAGCGGAATACCACGATCGGCGCGACAGGCGCGCTAACGAATTCCGGAACACTTGCGGCGCAGCAAGACCTCATGGCGACGGCGGGCAGCGTCGCGTCGACGGGATTGCTCGGCGCGGGCGTCGATCCTGACGGCAGTCTGGGCAGCAATGGCAATCTGTCGGTGACCTCGGCGGGGCTGCTGTCCGCTACGGGCCAGAACGTCGCCTCCGGCATCGCGACGCTTTACGGCGTGTCGCTCGACCTGGCCAATGCGCAGACGTGGGCAGGTACGGCGCTCGCGCTGACAGCCACAGGCGGCAGTCTCGGTCTCGCTAACGCGACGACGGGCGCTGGTACGTCGATCACGGTCAACGCGGCAGGCACGCTCGACAACAGCGGCGGCACCCTCAACGCGCCGCAACTCGCGATCCGTGCAGGCAACCTCACGAACCGCAGCGGCACGATCACGCAGACCGGCACGGGGCCGACCACGGTTGCCGTCTCCGGCACGCTGGACAACACCCGCGGCTCGTTGCAGACGAACAGCGCCGATCTGGTGCTGAGCCCTGCCACGATCCTCAACGACGACGGCACGATCACCAGTTCGGGCGCCGGAAGGCTGTCCGTGCAGACAGGCGCGCTGTCGAACAATGGCGGCACGCTTGCCACCAATGGCTCGCTCGACGTGCAGGCAGGAGCGGTATCGAACCGGGGCGGCACGCTGGCGGCGCAGTCGTCGGCGGTATTCAGGGTCGGCTCGCTGGACAACAGTGCGGGTGGGCAGATCAGCGCCCGCGACGTATCGATTGCGGACACCGGGGCGTTCAGCAACGCCGGCGGCACCGTGCAGGCGAACGACACGTTAGGCATCAACGCACAGACGGTAGCGAACGACGGTGGCAGCGTTTCCAACGCTGGTACGGGTACGACTACCGTCAGTGCGTCGCGTGCACTGTCGAACACAGCGGGCGGCCTGATTGGTGGCAACGGCGACGTGTCGGTGTCGGGCGGTAGCATCGACAATGGCGGTGGTTCGCTGGTCGCGGGCGGCGCGCTGGCCGCGCAGTCGGGCGGCACACTGAACAACGCGGCGGGACTCATCCAGTCGGATGGTGATGCATCTGTCTCCGCACAAGGTGCGCTCACAAATGCGGGTGGGCAGATCGGCACGAACGGCAGTTCGGCTGCTCTGGAGATTGCCGGCGCATCGCTCGACAATTCTTCGGGCCGTATCGCCAATACCGGTACGGGCGCAACGACGGTCAGCGCTGGATCGATCAGGAACAGCAATGGGAGCGGCGTAGCGGGCGCAGGGGTCATCGGCGGGAACGGCGATGTCATGGTCTCAGGCGCGTCGCTGTCGAATACCCAAGGTGGCCAGATCGTCGCGGGCAACAACCTGACCGTTAACGAATCGCAGTCCGTAGACAATTCGGGCGGTACGCTATCGGGCGCAAACGACCTGACGCTCAACGGTGCAGGCGCGGCGGTTTCCAATGTGAACGGCTCGATCCATGGCAACGGCGTGGTCAGTCTCGATACCGCGTCGCTGGACAACACCTCGGGCAGGATCGGCAACGACCAGGGCAGCGGTGGCAGCGTCGCCATCACGACCGGCACCTTCACAAACCAGAACGGCGCGATCGGCAGCGATCAGAACCTCACGCTCACGACGAACCGGCTCGCGGGCGATGGCAGGATCATCGCGGGTCTCGATGGCGCGGTGACGGTCAATGGCGACTACGTGAACCATGCTGCCAACCAGATGCAGGCCAACCGCAATCTCAGCTTCACGGTCGCGGGCAACCTTACGAACCAGGGCACGCTGGGCGCGGTGAATGTGCTGACGGTGAATGCTGCGAACGTCGACAACCAGGCGGGCGCAGACCTGAACTCGGCCAGCACGACCGTCAATGCAACGAACGCAATCACCAACGAAGGCCGCATCGAGGGCGATACGGTCACGACGAACAGCACGACGCTGACCAATACGGCGACCATCATCGGCAACACGGTGACGCTGACCGGCAGCCAGTCCATCGCGAATACCGGCGCCGCTGCGATCATTGCCGCGGCGGCGCAAGTGAACCTTTATTCGCCCGGCGATATTTCGAACACGGGCGGCGCGAACGTCTTCAGCCTCGCAGACGTGAACCTCGCAGCGGATGGCACGCGCGACGCAAACGGCCTGCTGTCCAACCGCTCGAACACGGTCACGAACGACCAGTCGACGATCCAGGCACAGGGCAACCTCCAAATCGCCGCACAGACGCTGACCAACTCGCGGCCCGCGCCGACGGTTCAGACCGTGACTACCGACGTCGAGACGGTCCACCAGACCAAGCGCGGCAAATACATGGCCTGTGCAACAGGAAATGCCGTGAGCGGTTACTGCTCGCAGTCGATGTGGGATAACGGCTACATCGCGCCGATCGACACGACTTTTTCCGCTTCACAGATCGTTTCACAAACGGCGGGCCCCAATGCGACGGACAAGGTGCTCGTTGTGAACGTCAATGGCACGCAGCAGACGATCTGGTACAACTCGATCACGACCAACGGCGACGGCACGATCACCGTCAACTACTGGGACGACTACAACCCGAATATCAACTACCTGCCGTCGACCGAGTACGCAACCCGCAGCGACGGACACAAGGGCTACCAGCGCGTCGAGTACGCACGCGATACGACCACCACCACGCAGCAGGATCAGATAACGGGCGCGCAGGCACAGCGGGGCCAACTGCTTGCGGGCGGCGACATGACGCTCGCGAACATCGGCACGCTGAACAACAGCTACAGCGCGATTGCGGCGGGTGGCTCGATCCAGATTGGCAGTACCACGCAGGACGGCTCGCTCGATCCGTCGGGCAGCGGCAACTACGGCGGCACCCAGGTGAACAACACCGGGCAGACGCTGTACCAGTACCAGCGCCAGGACATCGTATCGACCTACGCATGGAACCAGAACATCACGCAGGACGTGGGTCAGGTGGTGGAACCGTCGGTCGTGCTCGCGCCGGTGGCGATCGGCGGAACGGGCGGCACGATCATCGCGAACAGGGCGGTGGTCATCAGTGGCACCGACATCAACAATACCAACGTCGCGGCAGCGAACTCGGCAACCGGAGCGACGGGCGGCACGCTCGGCGCCAACCAGGCGCTGGCGGCCCAGAAAGCGAATGCGCCACAGACGGTCGCGGACAGTTCAGGATCGCTGCATGTCACGCTGCCGACGAGCGGCCTGTATTCGCTACGTACGGCACCGAATGCCCCCTACCTCGTCGAAACCGATTCGCGCTTTACGAGCTACACGAAGTTCATCAGTAGCGACTACATGCTTGGGGCGTTGGGCCTGAATCCTCAGACGGTGGAAAAGCGCCTCGGCGACGGACTCTACGAGGCACAGCTGGTACAAAACCAGATTACGCAACTCACCGGTCGCGTCTACCTGCAAGGCTACAGCAGCAATCTCGACGAATACACGGCGCTGATGACGGCGGGCGTGAATGTCGCGCAGCAGTTTGGCCTGGCCGTTGGCGTCGCGCTGAGCGCGGCACAGATGGATGCGTTGACGAGCGATATCGTGTGGCTGGTCAGCCAGACAGTCACGCTGCCGGATGGCTCGACGCAGTCGGTGCTGGTTCCGCAGGTTTATCTGGCACAAATGCACTCCAACGATCTGCAACCTACGGGGGCGCTCATTGCCGCCGACGACGTTGAATTGCACGCGACGGGCAGCGTAAACAACAGCGGAACGATCAGGGGCGGTACGCAGACGGTCGTCACGGGTACCAATATCGTGAACCGCGCGGGCACGATTGCGAGCAGCGGCACTGATGGCACGACGGTCGTCTCGGCGACCAACGACGTGGTGAATGCATCGGGTCTGATCAGCGGCAACCGCGTCGCGGTTCTGACGGGCAATAACATCATCAATACGACGCTGGTCGACGCGACTCGAATCAGTTCGGCGGCCGGTGACAGCAAGGTCGGCCAGACGCTGCTCGGCGCGCTGGGCTCCATCGCCTCGACCGGCGACATGGTCATTGCCGCAGGCAATGACCTGACGGTGCACGGCGCGAACGTCAACGCGGGCGGCAATGCGTCGATCAGCGCCGGTCACGACATTGAAGTCGATGCCGTGCAGTCCACGACCACGCAATCGGTGGCGCTGAACGACCAGCATCACTGGGAGGCGAGCGATACAACGAACCAGACGAGCGCGATTTCGGCCGGTGGCGACCTCGCGATGCAGAGCGGCAACGATGCAACGTTCAGGGGTGCAACCGTGACGGCGGGCGGTGACATGGCGGTCGTCGCGGGTGGCAATCTGACAGCGACCACGGTCACGAACACCGCGAAATTCGACAACGTCGCGACCGACGACAAGACCCGCAAGGAAGTCGACCAGACGTACGACGAACACGCGGCCGGGACGACCTTCACGGCGGGCGGCAATGCGACGCTCGGCGCGGTCAGTACGGATGCTGGCAAGGGCAGTGTGACGCTGACCGGGTCCAGTCTGACCGCTGGCATGACAAACGGGGTGGATAACGGCACGGGTACGGCCACGATCGCGGCATCCGGCAACGTCACCATCAACGAAGCCCGCGAAGAACACGACAGCTATCAGGCCGTCGAGTCAAAGCGCGGCAGTTTCGTCAGCGGATCGACCACGGATACGATGCAGGCCACGCAGGCCAATATCGGTGTGGCGAGTACGGTCTCGGGCGATACCGTCACTGTGCAGGCGGGTCGCGATCTGACCATCCAGGGCAGTAACGTGGTCGGTACCAATGATGTGAAGCTGGGCGCCATCGGCAACGTCAGCATCACGACGTCGCAGGACACGCAGCAGTCGCAGAGTAGTTATCAGAAGAAGGAATATGGCTTCCTGTCGGGCCTCAATCCGCTGAAGCAGCTCGATGGCGGCCTGCAGGGCTACACGATCGGCACGCGCACCACGACCGACGTGCAGCAGGCCACCCAGGTCGCGAACGCCGGCAGCATGATCGGTTCGCTGAACGGCAGCGTAGCGATCTCGGCCGGTAATGATGTGCATGTGACGGGCAGTACACTACACGCCGCGAACAATCTGAATCTCGCGGGCAAGCGCCTGACGATCGATGCCGCGTACGACACCTCGACGCAGACCGAGCAGCAGTCGTTCAAACAGACCGCGATTTCCGCGGGCGTCAGCAACCCGGTCATTGCGGCAGTACAGACCGCGAACCAGATGCGCAAGGACGTCAAGCAAACTAACGGCGACGCGCGCCTGGATGCGCTCGCCGCCGCAACGACGGGACTGGCCGCGAAGAACGCCTACGATGCGGTCATGAGCGACCCGACGGCTGTCGGGGGCGTGGGCATCAACGTGTCGCTGGGCACGAGCCACAGCAACAGCAACTCGACGGCGTCGTCGACTACGGCGGTGGGCAGCACCGTGTCGGCGGGCCATAACCTGACGATCGCGGCAGCTGGCGCGGGAGCGGCCAGCAACATCGATGTCATTGGCAGCAACATCAAGGCAGGCAATGACGCGACGCTCAATGCCGAAGGCGACCTCAATCTTCAGGCAGCGCGGAACACCGATAGCCAGCAGAGCACGAACAGCGGATCGAGCGCAAGTATCGGCGTGACGTTCGGCGTCGGCAAGTCGAACGGCATTTCGTTCCAGGCGGGCGTGTCGGGCACCACGGGCAATGGCAATGGCAGCGATGCGACGTGGACCAGTACGCATGTCGGGGCAGGCAACACGCTGACGCTGCAATCGGGCAGCGACACTAACTTGAAGGGCGTGGTGGCCGATGGCCAGCAGGTGATCGCCAATGTCGGCGGCAACCTGAATATCGAAAGCCTGCAGGACACGAGTACCTACAACTCGAAGCAGCAGAGCGGCGGCGTGTCGGTGAACGTGTGCGTGCCGCCGCTCTGCTACGGCGTATCCAGCGTGGCGGGCAGCATCAGCGAGGAGAAGCTGAACAGCAACTATGCGAGCGTGACGGAGCAGTCGGGGATCAGTGCGGGCGACGGCGGCTTCCAGATCAATGTCAAGGGCAATACGGACCTGAGGGGGGCCGTAATTTCCAGCAGCGATGCGGCCGTGCTGCGCGGCGTGAACAGCCTGACTTCCGCGACGCTTACGCATAGCGACATCGAGAATCGGGCCGAATACAGCGGGCAGTCGGTGGGCATCAGTGGCGGTTACGGTGGCGACATCGGCAAGAGCCAGGCTGGTAAGGCCGACAACGTGAATCCGGTTCCCGGTACGACTCTGCCGAAGAGCGGCGGCCTTTCGATGGCGCCGCCGATCGTCATGAGTGCATCGGGCGATGCCAGCGGTACGACGAAGAGCGCGATCAGCGGCGCGACGATCACGATTACCGACGGCGCCGCACAGCAGCAACTGACCGGACAGACTGCCGATGAAGCAGTGGCAAGCATCAGCCGCGACACGTCGGATACGGTGGGGTCGATCGCACCGATCTTCGACAAGGACAAGATCGAGGCCGGGTTCGATATCACGAGCCAGTTCATCAATCAGGTCGGCACGTTCGTCAGCAACCGAGCGAAGGAAGCGGATGCGGCAAAGGCTGCAGCGAATGATCCGAACCTGACACCCGAGCAGCGTGCAGCGGCGCAGCAGCAGGCTGAACAGCTGAATGCCGAGTGGGGGCCTGGGGGCTCGTATCGGCAGGTGCTGAGCGCGTTGAGCGTGGCGGCGGGCGGGAACGTGACCGGCAGCATGGGGCAGTTCGCGCAGAGTGCGACGGTGGCGTACTTGCAGGAATTGGGCGCGAGCGGGGTCAAGCAGATTGCCGATAGCCTCGACAGTGAGACTGCGCGCGCTGCGCTGCATGCGATCGTCGGTTGCGCTGGTGCGGCGGCGAGCAGCCAGAGTTGTGGCGCGGGGGCGATGGGGGCGGCTACCAGTTCGGTGCTGGGCAGCCTGCTCGCGCCAACCGATGGGATGTCGGCAGAGGACCGTCAGGCACGGGAGAATCTGGTGACGAGCCTGGTGGCGGGGATTGCCGCGGCGTCAGGGGCCAATGCGGCGACCGCAACGGGTGCCGGACAGATCGAAGGGGAAAACAACCAGTTCTCCGTGGCGGTCCCGTCGACTTCGTTATTGCCCGGCTGGCTGGAGGCACTTGGCAAGCGGCCGGGCGTCAAGGGGGAAACGGCCAGAGGGCGATGGTGTGATCGCTGATCCGGCCACTGAGCTCGATCCGACCATCAAGGCAGGCACGCCAACGACGACGCCTTCGGGATCGGGTGTGATCGACGACATCTTCAAAGCGCCTCCGGTTGTGGACGTGGCTAAGGGGTTGGTTGACTATGTCATCACATCAATAAGCGGCAATCAAGGTACGGATTCAACCGGCGCTGTGCCGCCAAACTTGAGTCCGGACGGTGCCGGACGTAGCGGTGCCTTCAATGAGGCCAAGCGAGCTTCTGGCGTGCCTGTTAGTCAACAGCCGTCTGCTGTTCTCCCAAATACAGACAAACGAGGGAATCCACAACCGGGCTATATTTACGTATATGAAATTCCGCTTGAGGGCGGAGGCACGAAAATAGTTAAGATCCGGGACGATGCTTCAGGTCACTTCTTCGGCGAAGGAGATGCGCAAAACCGAGGCCCTCACTTTAATGATCCTGCGGGAAATCACTATGACTATTGAGATCAAAGCTCTGTCAACCCAAGACGTATTTCAGAAAAATGATGTTTTTCGACTTGAGCGTAATGCATTTTCTGAGAATATCTGCTTTGGTGCCATATGCTGGGAGATTTCGCGCGTTTCTTCAAAGGACCCGTTGGCGGAGGTGCTGAGTTTTGTCATGGAGCACACTCTAGGTCGACTAGCCGAGTACGAATTTTGGTTGCTCATAGGCAACTCTGCATGGCAACCCGACACGAGGGTTGTACGCTACAGAAAACTGTTCAATGCTCTCGGTGTTCGCGGAGTGGATTTGTCGGCACTGGACGACCGATCCGAATTTGTGATTGAGAAAGACGGTAAGCTCAAATTTTTTGGATCTGGTAGATTCGATGCAACTCAGACGAGCACAATAGCTTCAGCGATAAAAGAAGAGGATTGCTCATATTTGATCGCACTGCCGAAGCACGCCGAATTGGTATTTGATATCTTGACAGGATGGTCTGGGGACCTGAATAAAGATCGATCGTTAATTGAATCTGTGATCGGAAAAAGAGGGATTGTTTTTCGATGCAGTGGCTATTTCGATGATCCCGAAATCGGCCTGTTAGCTTTGGGGAGCCCAACTGTCTTGCGAAGATTGTGAACTACAGCGAAGGCCAGTGAGTGTCGAAGACGAAACAATGAGTGACATCGCTGTAGCACTTCTGTCGGGGCTGTTTGGACCGAACTTGGCGCGCTGGCTAGCAAGATTCCGATACCGTGTTTTTGTCGCAACGATCTTCGCGATTTACCTGGTGGTGTTCGCTTCACTCTGTACGACGGCGGACTGCGGTACGCGCTGACCGTGTTCCTATCGAAGACATTTTCGTTGGTCGGCGCTTTGGTGCCCGTCGGAATCGCATCGATGGTCCTACGTGAGTATTCATGGCATCCCACGGGTCACACGACGAGTAGGTCCAGGGCGACAACCGCCCGAGCCCTAGAACCAGTTCGATATGCCTATGCGGCCGAGCGGTCCACCGCAGTTGAGTGCCGATTGGCATCAGGATTTGAAGAACAATGACAATCAAGAAAAGGCTGGCGGCGTTGCCGCTTACAGCCGTAATATCTCTCGCCCACGCGCAGCAGACCATCACCGCCGCCGACGAAGCCGTAGCAGGTCGCGCCGACGCCGAGCAGAACCGCCAGGTGCAGCAGCAACGGGATGTCAAGCAACGCGAGGCAACCGTTGCTGCGCCCTCGGTGCGCTCGACGGTACCTGCGAGGGAAGGCTGGCCTCCATTGCCAACCGAAACGCCCTGTTTCCGCATTGATACGTTCGCGCTGGACGTGCCGGCAACACTGCCGGAAGCCGTCCGCTCGCAAGGCGCATCCGCGCTGCCGCAGGACCGCTTCGCGTTCGCGCGCGAATGGCTCGATCACTTCCAGGGCCAATGCGTCGGCCCGAAAGGTCTCGACGTGCTCACGAAGGGGCTGCAGGCAGAGATTCTGAGCCGGGGCTACATCACCACGCGCGTGATGCTGCCAACGCAGGATCTTTCAACGGGCACGCTAAAACTCTCCCTCGTCCCCGGCGTCGTCCGTCATCTTAAGTTCGCCGACGAGTCCACACGCGGCACCTGGAAGACAGCCTTCCCCGCGCGCGACGGCGACGTGCTCCAGCTTCGTGATCTCGAACAGGGACTCGAGCAGATGAAGCGCGTGCCGAATCAGGACACGACCATGCAGATCGTCCCCGGCGACGCGCCCGGAGAAAGCGACGTGGCAATTGCCGTCGAGCGTTCCAAGCCATGGTCGCTTGCCGTGTCGGCCGACAACTCAGGCACGAACGAAACGGGTCGATATATCGGCAATGTGACGCTTGGACTATATAACCTGCTCGGCCTGAACGACATTCTCTCGGCCGGTTACAACCAGGACTTGCAGTTCGGCAATCACGACCTCGGTACACACGGCTGGAACGCTTCTTATTCGGTGCCGTGGGGCTACTGGACCGGCACGCTGTATGGCTACACGAACACCTACTACCAGCAGATCGCGGCGGTCAACGGCACGTTCGTGGCAAGCGGCAATGCGCAGACGGCCGGTCTAAAGCTCGAACGCATCTTTCACCGCAGCCAGAACGATGTGTCGAGTGTCGAATTCCAGCTGATCAAGCGCTTCGGGGCGAGCTTTATCGAGGGCACCGAAATCCCGCAGCAGCAGCGCAACAACACCTTCATCGAGGCGGGCCTCACTAACCGGCATTACCTCGGCGCGGCGCAGTTCGATGGAACACTGGCCTACCGCCAAGGTACCGGTGGGTTCGGCGCGCAGCCCGACACGCCGGGTGGCCCAACTTACCGCTTCCACATGGCGACGCTCGACGCGAATCTCTCAGTGCCGTTCCAGGCGGCAGGCCAGTCGCTGCGCTACGTGGGAACCGTACACGGCCAATTCACCAACGACGAACTGAACTACATCGACGACCTGACGATCGGCAGCCGCTACACGGTGCGCGGTTTCAGTGGCCAGACGATGCTGGCGGCGGAAAAGGGCTTCTACTGGCGCAATGAACTTCAGTATCCGCTCGGGCAGTGGGCACAGGTGCTGTATGCCGGTCTCGACTATGGCCACCTATGGGGACCGTCGGCGGCGAACCTCGCGGGCACGCAACTCGCGGGCGCGGCCATTGGCATGAAAGGCTCTGTGCCGTCGCGTTTCGGCGCATACAGCTATAACGTGTTCGCGGCCACGCCGATCTACAAGCCGGCCGGATTCGATGCCGCAGGCGTCGTATTGGGCTTCCAGGCAACCGCGCAATTCTGAAATTTTCCCCGCCGACGCTATCGGGGTTTCTGTCGTTTCAACAAAGAGGAAAAACAAAATGAAGTCATCAAAAACATATGCGCTTGGAACCGTGGCTGTTGCCGTCGTGGTGGCGTTTGGCGGATGTGCAACCGAGTCCTCACGCTCACTGCCGGTGCCGCCCGTCGCCAGCGCGCAGAAGCCAGCGGTGGGCCAAGCCATCGGCATTTCAGTCGGCAAGTTCGACAACCGCTCGAGCTATATGCGCGGGATCTTCTCGGACGGCGTTGACCGTCTCGGTGGTCAGGCCAAAACGATCCTGAAGACGTCTCTCCAGCAGAGCGGCCGCTTCAATGTGCTCGATCGCGACAACCTCGACGAAATCCGCCAGGAAGCGGGCTTCCTCAAAAAGGCGCAGTCGATCAAGGGTGCCCGCTTCGTCGTCACCGGCGATGTCACGGAATTCGGTCGCAAAGAGGTCGGCGACCGGCAGCTGTTCGGCATCCTCGGCCGCGGCAAGAGTCAGGTGGCCTATGCAAAGGTCAGCCTGAACGTCGTCGATACGACGACATCGGAAGTCGTCGCGTCGAGCCAGGGCGCGGGTGAGTTCAGCCTTTCGAACCGCGAAGTCATCGGTTTCGGCGGCACGGCCAGCTACGACTCCACACTGAACGGCAAGGTGCTCGATCTGGCGATCCAGGAGGCCGTCAATCACCTCGTCGAGCAGGTCGATGCAGGCACGCTCAAGGCCGCACAGTAAGTGCGTGCAGGTCTATTGCGTTCGATCCACTTCCAACCGCACCTGCAATCAACATGATGACGCGATTCACGATGAAACATAACCGCATGATGCGTGGAATCTATTTGCCAGTAACGACGGCAGCCGTGCTCCTCGCGGGATGCGCGGCGAACAGTCCCCAGCCGCTTTATCAATGGACCGGCTACCAGCCGGCCGTGTACGACTATCTGAAGGGAGAAAAGGCACCGCAGGAGCAGATCGAGGCGCTTGAGAAATCCCTCCAGGACATCCGCGGCAAGGGGCACACGCCACCGCCCGGATTTCATGCACAACTGGGCATGTTGTACGCGAGTGTCGGCAACGACACTCAGGCCATGCAGGAGTTCGAGTCCGAAAAGCAGCTGTTTCCGGAATCCTCGACCTACATGGACTTCCTGATGAAGAAACCGAAACAGCCCTGAGCGAGCCACCATGTCCAAGATCCTTTCCTTCAAGCTCGGCTTTGCGCTGTCGACGGTCGCACTGCTGGCCGCGTGCGCGCAACCTGTGAAGCACGCCGACTACACGGCGTTCAAAAACAGCCGGCCGCACTCGATCCTGTTGCTGCCACCGACCAACGAAACGGCGGACGTACAGGCGACCAACAGCATGCTCTCGCAGATGACGATGCCGCTCGCCGAATCGGGCTACTACGTGATACCGGTGGCGGTGATGGATGAAACGTTCAGGCAGAACGGCCTGACCATGGCGGCGGAGATCGAAGCGACCTCGCCTGCGAAGCTGCGCGAAATCTTCGGTGCCGACGCGGCCCTGTATTCGAAGATCACGCAGTACGGCACCGTATATCACGTCGTCGACAGTGCGACAGTCGTCACGGCATCCGCCCGGCTGGTCGATCTCAAGAGCGGTGACGTGCTATGGCAGGGTAGTGCCAGCGCCAACAGCAACGAGGGCAACAACTATGCTGGGGGTGGCCTGATCGGCATGCTCGTCACGGCTGCAGTCAAGCAGATTGCGAATTCGCTGACGGACAGGGGACACGAGATCGCCGGCGTGACGAGCTATCGGCTTCTGCATGCCGGGCCGCCGAACGGACTGCTGTACGGGCCACGGTCACCCAAATACGGCACGGATTGAACGCTGCCAGGTCAGCAAAAAACGGCTTGCGCTTTCTATTGCTTCAATGCAAATGCGCCCGCGAAGCCACTTCGCGGGCGCATAACGGCGAGTGCCGTGAACGACAGAAAGCCAACACTCAATGCTGTACCGGGCGATACGGCGTCCACACGGGCGTATCGGTATCCCAGTTATCGAGTTCCGATGGTGTCATGATGTGCTCCTTGATGAAGAGGCGCGCTTCTCGTGCGGCAGGCGCGCCGGTTTCCGAATCAACCTCTGCCAACTCGTTACTGGCCCTTCGCGACGCGCGTCACTTCGCCGTTGGTCCCTTCCTGCAACGCGATGCGCGCGGCCTGCGTCTGGCCGATCAGGCCTTTGTTCGGATACGAGGTGCGATTCAGCGAGGGCAGCGAGCCGTCGCGATACGCGGCGACCAGTTCGGCCTTGACCTCGGCGCGCGTCTTCGTGCTCGCGCTCGGCGCCGGTTGCGTGTCATAGGTTCCTGCACGGCCGATACCGCCGCCGCCTTCCGCAAATGCCGGAACGCTGACGAGCAGCGACAGGGCGAGGCCTGCCAACAGATTACGTTTCATGATTCACTCCTGTCGATTCATTGGCAGCGTGATGGCGCTGCGACAGGATGAAATGTAGACGTTGACGCGTTGCGGATAAATCGCGGTTTTGCGAAATGAATTGTCGCGATTCAGGAACAATCGCGAGCGAGCCTTGCAGCAACAGTGCAATTGCACGGTTGCCGCGGCATTGGCGCCGCGGCTGGAATTCACTGTTTCAATTAACGTACTTCAGGCGACCCATTCGGACATCACCGGTGTGTCGAGCGCCGGCGCGGACTCGCGCTGCTCGAACGTGCGCTTCGTGCAGGTGGCGTCGAGACTGCCGCGTCCGCTGAGCAATGGGCAACGATCGAACAGCTCCGCAATCCAGTCTACGAAAACGCGGACTTTCGGCGACAGATGACGACTGTGCGGATAGACTGCCGAAATCGGCATCGGCAAAGGTTTCAGTTCCGGCAGTACTTCGACGAGCTGGCCCGAGCGCAGATGTGGCAGCACCATGAAGAGCGCCGGCTGAATCAGGCCGAAGCCTTCGAGTCCGCAGGTCACGTAAGCATCGGCGTCGTTGACCGACACGATGCTCTTCATCTTCACCTCCACCTCGTCGCCGTTCACCAGGAACGCCCAATCAAGCGTGCGTCCCGTGCGGCTCGAGAAGTAATTGACGGCTTTGTGATTTTCGAGATCTTCGAGCGAAGTGGGAATCCCCGCGCGCTTGATGTATTCGGGTGCCGCGCACGTCACGCCCTCGAACAGACCGATGCGGCGTGCGACCAGTGACGAATCCTGCAGCGCGCCGACGCGTACCACGCAATCGACGCCTTCCTGCAGCAGATCGACGGGCCGGTCGGTCAGGCCCAGTTGCAGATCGATGTCCGGATAGCGCGTGTGGAATTCGCACAACGCCGGAATCACGAGCAGACGGCCAATCGAGCCCGGCATGTCGATGCGCAGCTTGCCGTGCGGCTTCTTGTTGCCGCTCTGGAAACTCGCCTCGGTCTCTTCGACGTCAGCGAGGATGCGCACGCAGCGCTCGTAGTACGCGGCGCCATCGGGCGTCAGCGACAGACGGCGGGTGGTCCGGTGCATCAGCCGCGTGCCGAGAAACGCTTCGAGGTTCTGAATAATCGTAGTAACCGATGCGCGCGGCAGGTCGAGCGTCTCCGCTGCGCGGGTAAAGCTGTTGGTGTCGACGACACGTGTGAACACTTGCATGGCCTGAAGCCGGTCCATTGCAAACCTCCAGTAGGGGCAGGTGCGCAGGCGGGAATGGAGTCCGCAAAAACAATCGCAACCGGATTGTTCAAAAGCACCGAATTGTGTTGCCGGATTATAGGCATTTATTTGCGAGTCTGCTGAACCCACAATTCGCACCATTGAAGTTCTATGCGCATTTTGCGCGGCTCGACATGGATGCATTCAAATCGCCGTACCCGTCCGTTTCCATCGGCGTTTCCGCCGAAGACACCGACGCTGAGGCCAGTGACGCAACACTTGAAGTCACCGACGTGGGTATCGATGGGTACGCTCAGCCCATTACGTTACGCCTGTATCGGCTGACGAAAAAAACCGCATTGCCGGTATTGCTTTATTTTCACGGCGGCGGCTTTACGAAAGGTTCGATCGAATGCGCGGACTTCGCCGCACGGTATTTCGCAGAACACTTACCGGCGCTCGTGGTGTCGGTGGGCTATTCGCTCGCGCCGCGGTTTCCGTTTCCAGCCGCGCCGGAAGATGCGCATCGCGCGGCGCTGTGGGTGCAGACGCGGGCGCGAGCGTTTGGTGGCAATAGCAGAAAGATCGGTGTGGCGGGGCATGACGCGGGCGGCCAACTCGCCAATTGTCTCGCGTTCATTGCGCGCGATCGCGGCGACGTGCAGATCAACGCGCAGGCGCTGTTCGGTCCGATGCTCGACCCGAGCCTGACGCGGCTTGGCGACGAGAAGCGGCTCGGTTCGGACATCACCGCGCGCGAGTGCGCCGCGTGTTATCGCGCGTATCTGCCGCAAGCGTCGCAGCGCATGCATCCGTATGCGGCGCCGCTCGAATCGTCGCGGCTCGCCGGCTTACCGGCCACGCTGATCGCGACTGCGCAGAACGACGTGCTGCATGTCGAGGCCGAAAAGTATGCAAGCAATCTGATCGACGCGGGCGTGCAGACCCAGGTGGTGCGCTTTCCGAGCGTGTCGCACGCGGCGCTCGCCGATCATCCGCCCGCTTTGCAGGAAGCGGTGCGCTTTTTCCAGTGGCGCTTCGATGCGCGCGCTCATCGATAAACAGAAATTCAATCAACGATACCGGGAGCTACATATGACTATCCTTCCTCTTTCCCGCCGCCGCGTGGCGCTTGCCGCGCTAGTGGTCGTCGTTCTTGCCGGGCTCGGCACGTTCGGCGCGATCCGCGTGGATGCAAGCTCGCCGGCCGCGCCGACCATCGTGCCGGAAGTCGACGTGGCGACCGTCGTGCAGAAGACGATCACCGACTGGCAATCCTATTCGGGCCGTCTCGAAGCCGTCCAGAAAGTGGACGTGCGTTCGCAGGTGCCAGGCACGATCGTGTCGGTCAACTTCAAGGACGGCGCGCTGGTCAAGCAGGGCGACACGCTGTTCGTCATCGATCCGCGTCCGTACGCGGCCGAAGTCGATCGCGCGGAAGCGCAGCTCGCGGCCGCGCAGGCGCGTACCGGTTACACGCAGAGCGACTGGGAACGCGCGCAACGGCTGATCGTCGACAACGCGATCGCCAAGCGCGACTACGACGAGAAGCAGAACGCCGCGCGCGAGGCGAGCGCGAACCTGAAGGCCGCGCAAGCCGCGCTCGAAACGGCGCGCATCAATCTCGGCTATACGAAGATCGTCGCGCCGGTATCGGGCCGCGTGTCGCGCGCGGAGATTACGGTCGGCAACGTCGTGTCGGCCGGCGCCAGCTCGGCGCCGCTCACCACGCTTGTGTCGGTGTCGCCGATCTACGCATCGTTCGACGCGGACGAACAGACCTATCTGCAATACCTGAGCCGCGCGAAGGACGGCGGCAAGGTGCCGGTGGAACTCGGTCTCGCCGATGAATCCGGCTATTCGCGCAGCGGCACGATCGAGTCGGTCGACAACCGGCTCGACACGTCGTCGGGCACGATCCGCGTGCGCGCGAAGTTCGACAACGCGGACGGGGCGCTGATTCCGGGCCTCTACGCGCGCGTCAAGGTGGGCGGCAGCGCCCCGCATCCGGCGCTACTGATCGACGATGCCGCGGTCGGCACTGACCAGGACAAGAAGTTCGTGCTGGTCGTCGATCAAGGCAACCACGTGGTTTATCGCGAGATCACGACGGGTTCGATGCAGGGCAATCTGCGCGTCGTCAAGGACGGTTTGAAGGCGGGCGACCGCATCGTCGTCAACGGCGTTCAGCGTGTGCGCCCCGGCGATGCGGTGCGCGCGCACATGGTGCCGATGACGACCGACGATGACCCGAACAGCGCCGCGCTCGCACAGTCGCACGGCAAGGCGGCGGACACCGGCGCGAAAGGCAATTCGTGAGCCGCGTGTTCCAACGCGCATGTTCCAAAGTTAAGAGCTTCCAATGAACATATCCAAATTCTTCATCGATCGCCCGATCTTTGCAGGCGTGCTATCGGTATTGATCCTGCTCGGGGGCATCATCTCGCTGTTCAAGCTGCCCATCTCCGAATACCCGGAAGTCGTGCCGCCTTCGGTCGTGGTGCACGCGCAGTATCCGGGCGCGAATCCGAAGGTGATCGCCGAGGCGGTCGCAGCTCCACTCGAAGAACAGATCAATGGCGTCGAGAACATGCTGTACATGCAGTCGCAGGCGAATAGCGACGGCAATCTGACGCTGACGGTCACCTTCAAGCTCGGCACCGATCCCGACCTCGCGACGCAGCTCGTGCAGAACCGCGTCAATCAGGCGCTGCCGCGTCTGCCTGAAGACGTGCAGCGACTCGGCGTGACGACGATCAAGAGTTCGCCGACGCTGACGATGGTCGTGCACCTGATCTCGCCGAACGATCGTTACGACATGACGTATCTGCGCAACTACGCGCTGCTGAACGTGAAGGATCGGCTCGCGCGGATTCAGGGCGTCGGTGAAGTGCAACTGTGGGGCTCGGGCGACTACGCGATGCGGATCTGGCTCGATCCGCAGAAGGTCGCGCAGCGCGGTCTCACCGCGACTGAAGTCGTCAACGCGATTCGCGAGCAGAACATCCAGGTGGCGGCCGGTGTGATCGGTGCATCGCCGTCGGTGCCCGGCACGCAGTTGCAGTTGTCGGTGAACGCGCGCGGCCGGTTGAAGACCGAGAGCGAATTCGGCGACATCATCGTGAAGACCGCGCCCGATGGCGGCGTGACCTATTTGCGCGATATCGCGCGGATCGAGCTCGCGGCGTCGGAATACGGCCTGCGTTCGCTGCTCGACAACAAGCCCGCGGTTGCGCTCGCGATCAATCAGGCGCCAGGCGCAAACTCGCTCGCGATTTCGGAGCAAGTGCGCGCGGCGATGAAGGAACTCGCCCTAGACATGCCGGCCGGCGTCGAATACCGGATCGTCTACGACCCGACGCAGTTCGTGCGTTCGAGCATCGAGGCGGTGATCCATACGCTGCTCGAAGCGATCGCGCTGGTCGTGATCGTCGTGATCGTGTTCCTGCAGACGTGGCGCGCGTCGATCATTCCGTTGATCGCGGTGCCGGTGTCGATCGTCGGTACGTTCTCGCTGCTGCTGGCATTCGGCTTTTCGATCAATGCGTTGTCCTTGTTCGGCATGGTGCTCGCGATCGGTATCGTCGTCGACGATGCGATCGTCGTGGTGGAGAACGTCGAGCGCAACATCGAAAGCGGGCTCAATGCGCGCGATGCGACCTACAAGGCGATGCGCGAAGTGAGCGGGCCGATCATCGCGATTGCGCTGACGCTCGTCGCCGTGTTCGTGCCGCTCGCGTTCATGACGGGTCTCACGGGCCAGTTCTACAAGCAATTCGCGATGACCATCGCGATCTCGACGGTGATCTCGGCGTTCAATTCGCTGACGCTGTCGCCGGCGTTGTCCGCGTTGCTGTTGCGCAGCCACGGCGAGAAGGAGGACTGGCTGACGCGGGTGATGAACCGTGTGCTCGGCGGCTTCTTCAAGCGTTTCAACAAGGTCTTTCATCGTGGTTCGGAAGCCTATGGCCGCGGCGTGACCGGCGTGCTGCGTCGCAAGGGCGCGATGCTCGCGGTGTACGCGATCCTCGTCGGTGCGACCGTATTGATGGCGCGGATCGTGCCGGGCGGCTTCGTACCCGCGCAGGACAAGGAGTATCTGATCGCGTTCGCGCAGTTGCCGAACGGTGCGTCGCTCGATCGCACGGAGAAGGTGATCCGCGATATGAGTGCGATCGCGCTGAAGCAGCCTGGCGTCGAAAGCGCGGTGGCGTTCCCGGGTCTGTCGGTGAATGGCTTTACGAATAGTTCGAGCGCGGGCATCGTGTTCGTCACGCTGAAGCCGTTCAAGGAGCGCGGCGACAAGAAGCTGTCGGCGGGCGCGATTGCCGGTGCATTGAACCAGCAGTACGGCGCGATCAAGGACTCGTTCGTCGCGGTGTTCCCGCCGCCGCCGGTGCTCGGGCTCGGCACGCTCGGCGGCTTCAAGTTGCAGCTCGAGGATCACGACGCGGTCGGCTACGCCGAACTGAACAAGGCAGCGGAAGCCTTCGTGAAGCGCGCGGCGCAAACGCGCGAACTCGGGCCGACCTTCTCCAGCTATCAGATCAACGTGCCGCAACTGAATGTCGATCTCGATCGCGTGAAGGCGAAGCAGCTCGGCGTGCCGGTCACGGACGTGTTCGACACGATGCAGATCTACCTGGGCTCGCTGTACGTGAACGACTTCAACCGCTTCGGCCGCGTGTATCAGGTGCGTGTGCAGGCGGATGCGCCATTCCGTCAGCGCGCCGACGACATCCTGCAATTGAAGACGCGCAACGCGGCGGGCGAGATGGTGCCGTTGTCGTCGCTCGTCACGGTGACGCCGACCTATGGGCCGGAGATGGTGGTGCGCTACAACGGCTACACGGCGGCCGACATCAACGGCGGCCCGGCGCCGGGCTTCTCGTCGGGACAGGCGCAGGCCGCGGCCGAACGCGTGGCTGCCGAAGTGCTGCCGCGCGGCGTGAAGCTCGAGTGGACCGACCTCACCTATCAGCAGATCCTCGCCGGCAACGCGGGCCTGTGGGTGTTCCCGATCAGCGTGCTGCTCGTGTTCCTCGTGCTCGCGGCGTTGTACGAAAGCCTGACGCTGCCGCTCGCGGTGATCCTGATCGTGCCGATGAGCGTGCTGTCGGCGCTGACCGGCGTATGGCTCACCGGTGGCGACAACAACATCTTCACGCAGATCGGTTTGATGGTGCTGGTGGGCTTGTCGGCGAAGAACGCGATTCTGATCGTCGAGTTCGCGCGTGAGCTCGAACACGATGGACGCAGTCCGTTGCAGGCGGCAATCGAAGCGAGCCGTCTGCGTCTACGGCCGATTCTGATGACGTCGATCGCCTTCATCATGGGCGTGGTGCCGCTGGTGCTGTCGAGCGGCGCGGGCTCGGAAATGCGTCACGCGATGGGCGTCGCGGTGTTCTTCGGCATGCTGGGCGTCACGCTGTTCGGCCTGATGCTGACGCCGGTGTTCTATGTGGTGCTGCGTTCGCTCGCGGGCGGGACGATACACGTCGCGCAGAAGGATGCGCCGCGCTATGGGGCGGCCGTTACGGACGCCTGAGGAGAAAACAACAATGAAACGCTTTGAATCTCGCTTTGTATCCTTGCGCGGATGGGGCCGCGCCGCCGCGAGCGGTTTGCTGATTGCGCTGCTGGCCGCTTGCTCGGTGGAGCCGACGTACAAGCGTCCCGATGTCGATACGCCGGCGGCGTTCAAGGAAGCGCCAGCGGTGAAGACGTCGGCTGCGGCGGCGTCGGGCGCGGCGGCTGGTTCGGCCGGGGCGACACAAAACAACGGCACGTGGAAGCCGGCCGAGCCCGCCGACAACGCGCTGCGCGGCGAATGGTGGAAGGTGTTCGGCGACCCGCAACTCGACGCGCTCGAAGAGCAGGCCGCTGCTGCGAACCAGGACCTGAAGGCCGCGGCCGCGCGCGTGCAGCAGGCACGCGCGGTCACGCAGGCCGCGAAGTCCGACTGGTTCCCGAAGCTCGACGCGGGCTTCGGCCCGACGCGCGAACGCGCGTCGGCGGCATCGCAATTCCAGCCGGACAGCGCGGGCGGCACGACCGGCACGATCTGGCGCGCGCAGGTCGGCGCGTCGTATGAAGCGGATCTGTTCGGGCGCGTCAGCTCGAACGTGAACGCGGCGCGCTCGGACGAGCAGCAGAGCGAAGCGCTGTTCCGTTCAGTGCAGCTGTCGTTGCAGGCCGACGTCGCGCAGAACTACTTCCAGTTGCGCGAGCTCGACGCGGACCAGGATCTGTACCGTCGCACCGTCGCGTTGCGCGAGGACACGCTGAAGCTCGTCCAGCAGCGCTTCAAGGAAGGCGATATCAGCGAGCTGGATCTGTCGCGTTCGCGTAACGAGCTCGCCAGCGCGCGTGCCGATGCGGTCGGCGTCGCGCGGCAGCGGGCGGCCTCCGAGCATAGCCTCGCGATTCTGCTCGGCAAGCCGCCCGCGGATTTCACGTTCGCGGAACAGCCGCTCGCGCTGGTGACGGTGCGCGTGCCGGCCGGTTTGCCGTCGGCGCTGCTCGAACGCAGGCCTGACATCGCGGCAGCCGAGCGCGCGATGCAGGCAGCGAATGCGCGCGTCGGGCTCGCGAAGTCGGCGTTCTTCCCGAAGCTCGATATCACCGGTGCGTTCGGCTTTGAATCGGCGACACTCGGCGATCTGTTCATGTGGTCGAGCCGCGCGTTCATCCTCGGTCCAGCCGTGGGTACCGCGCTGACGATGCCGATCTTCGACGGCGGCCGTCGTAAGGCTAATCTCGCGCAGGCGCGTTCGAAGTACGACGAGGACGTCGCGCAATATCGCCAGCAGGTGCTCGTGGCGTTCCGTGAAGTCGAAGACAATCTCGCCGATCTGCGTTTGCTCGACGATCAGATGCGCGAGCAGAACGACGCGGTCGATGCGTCGCAGCGCGCCGCGCATCTGTCGCGCACGCAGTACACGGAGGGCGCGGTCAGCTATCTCGACGTGATCGATGGCGAGCGGCAGGTGCTGCAGTCGCAATTGCAGGCGAGCCATCTGGCGGGCACGCAGGCGGTCGCGACCGTGAATCTGATTCGCGCGCTCGGCGGCGGTTGGGGCGATCTGACGGCGGGGGGTACGGCGGTGGGGGCGGTGCCGGTGCCGATTGGTGCTTCCGGTTCCGCGGCTGAAGCTGCGGCCGTTTCGGCGCAACAGCAAGTGGCGAAGCGCTGAATACCTAACCCTGTAGCAAGCGTTTCATCAGCCTCATCAACCACGCCGGGCCGCGCGCAAGCGCCGCCCGGCGTTTTTCATGCAAATCGTTTTTCGCGCTTTCCTTGTGCAAATCGCTTCGTAGACCACGTGCACGCGGCTCCCTATCATCGTCCGATCCAGCCAATGACGACCCTAGGGCAAACCAGTGACTTTCGTGCATGACGGCATCGAGCAGATTAGCGAGCAGCAGCATATGGATTGCGCGCGCGACCTCACCACACTGCTAGCCGCTCTGCGCGCGAGCGCCGCACAGCGCGATCGCGAAGGCGGTCATGCCGCTCAGCAAAAGCAGTGGATCGCCGACGCGGGCCTGCTGACGCTCGCCGTGCCGCGCGAATTCGGCGGCGCTGGCGCGCGCTGGTCCGCGATCTACGATGTGGTGCGTGAACTCGCGCGCGTCGATAGCGCGCTCGCGCATCTGGTCGGCTTCACCTGTCTGCAGGTGGTCAGCATCGACCTGTGGGGCAATTCACGGCAGCGCGAGAAATATCTGCGCGGCACCGTCGAGCATCGCTGGTGGTGGGGCAATGCGGTGAATCCGCTGGATACGCGCCTCATCGCTACTTCGACGCACGACGGCGGCTACCTGCTCGATGGCCAGAAAGGCTTCTGTTCCGGTACGCGCGGCTCGCAGATGATGACCGTGTCCGCTCACGATCCATCGACCGGCAAACCCCTATTTGCGGCGGTGCCGACCGCGCGCGAAGGCATCACGGTTCACGACGACTGGGATCCGATCGGCCAGCGGCAGACCGACAGCGGCAGCGTGTCGTTCGCGCGCGTCAGGGTCGAGCCGCACGAGGTGCTCGAACGACCCGACACGCCACACGCGAGCTTGCGCACACTGATCTCGCAACAGGTGCTGACCAATCTGTTCGTCGGGATCGCACAGGGTGCACTGGAAGAGGCGCGAGCCTACGTGCACGAACATGGCCGGCCGTGGATCGCGTCCGGCGTCGCCAAAGCGACCGACGACCCCTACCTGATCCAGCGCTTCGGCGAGATGCATATCCAGACGGTCAGCGCCGCGGCGCTGGCCGCGCGCGCCGCGAACGCGCTCGACCAAGCGTGGCAGCAACGCGCAACGCTCGATGCCGAGAGCCGTGCGCGGGTCGCGCTCGCGACCTCGGAAGCGAAGATCGTCGCGCATCGGGCGGCGCTCGACATCGGCGAAAAACTCTTCGACGCCTGCGGCGCGCGCGCGACTCATGCGCCGCTCGCGCTCGATCGATTCTGGCGTAACGCGCGCGTGCACACGCTGCACGATCCGCTCGACTATCGCGTGCGCGACGTCGGCCGCTACGCGCTCAGCGGGACATTGCCGGAAGTTTCTCTGTACACTTGAGGCCGTTTGCGACGCCCGCCCGAGGCGTCGCGTCGATTCCTCCCGAGAGATTTCCGGCTTGCTGTTCAAACTACCTACAACCGCCACAGCGCCGTTCTGCCCGTCCGAGGTACAGGGTTCGGTGGCCGTCTCCGCGGGCGCGCCGTTCTGGAAGAAGATCCTGCAATTCGCGGGGCCCGGCCTGCTGGTATCGATCGGCTATATGGACCCGGGCAACTGGGCCACCGCGATCGAAGCCGGTTCGCGCTTCGGCTACAGTCTGCTGTTCGTCGTGCTGCTGTCGAGCCTCGCGGCGATGGCGCTGCAATGCCTGAGCATGCGGCTCGGCATCGCGACCGGGCGCGACCTCGCGCAACTGTCGAGCACGCGCTATTCGCCAGGCGTCGCGCGTGCGCAGTGGCTGCTCGCGGAGCTGTCGATCATCGCCTGCGATCTCGCCGAAGTGCTCGGCGGCGCGCTTGCGTTTCATCTGCTGTTCAACTGCTCGCTGACCACCGGCGTGTTGCTCACCGCGTTCGACACGCTGATCGTGCTCGGCCTGAAGGGCAAAAATTTTCGCGACCTCGAAGCGATCATGCTCGGCCTGATCGCGACGATCGGCGTCGGCTACATCATCGAGCTTGCGCTCGTCAGGCCGCATTGGCCGTCGGTCGCGCAGGGGCTGATTCCGTCGTGGCAGGCGTTGAATTCGCGCGAGCCGATGTATCTCGCGATCGGCATTCTCGGCGCCACGGTGATGCCGCATAACCTGTATCTGCACTCGTCGATCGTGCAGACCCGCGCGGTGAAGCGCGATTCGGCCAGCATCCGCTCGGCGATCGGCATGTCGCGTATCGACACGATCGCATCGCTCGTGCTCGCGGCGCTGATCAACATGGCGATCCTGATTCTCGCGGCCGCCGCGTTTCATGCGACGGGCCACGACCAGGTCACGCAGATCGAGGACGCCTACCGGCTGCTAGCGCCGATCGTCGGCACCGGCTTCGCCGCGTTCCTGTTCGCGATCACGCTGCTCGCGTCGGGACAAAGCTCGACGTTCACCGGCACGGTGGCGGGGCAGGTCATCATGGAAGGCTTCCTGAAGATGAAGATTCCGTGCTGGCAGCGGCGCTTCGTCACCCGAGCGCTCGCGCTGATTCCGGCGCTGATCGGCGTGCGGATGCTCGGCAATGGCGCTGTCGGCCAACTGCTCGTCGCGAGTCAGGTCGTGCTGAGCCTGCAACTGCCGTTCGCGCTTTATCCGCTGATCCGCATGACGAGCGACCGTTCGCTGATGGGCGAGTTCGCCAACACGCTGCCGACGCGGCTGCTCGTGTGGACGCTGTTTGTTGTGATTAGTGCCGCGAATCTGTGGCTCGTGGTCCAGACGGTGGGGCTGGTCGGTTGATCTGACCGGCGGCGAGGACTTATTCGCAACGCCGGTTGGCCCGGCGCGCAGGCAAAAAAAATCCGCGCAGTTCAATCACTGCGCGGATCCACCTGAGCTTCGGTTTGAATCGGAATCGGCTTGGCCGCGTCTCGCGACGGGCGCCTCGAACGGTCAGGCGGCCTGCGCGGCCTGCGCCGCACCGAGCGCTTCCCGGCGCGCGGCGGCTGCCTTCTTCGTCTTGCCGGCACGCGACGGCGGCTGGCACGCGCCGCATACGACGTTGTGCTGCAGGTCGTGCTTATGCGCGACGAACTTGCCGGTGCAGCGGCAGCACCTGGTCAGCTGCAGGATGTCCGCGTCGAAGAAACGCACGAGCGTCCACGCGCGCGTCAGATCGAGCACCGGCTCGGTTTCGCTGTGCTGACAGTGTTCGAGATACAACCGATATCCCTTGGTCAGCGCATCGAGATGCGAGCAGCGCGCTTCGTTCTTCAGGAACAGGTACGTGTTGTAGAACAGCGACGCGTGAATGTTCGCGAGCCACGTCATATACCAGTCCGCCGAAAACGGCAGCATGCCCTTGGGCGGCGATACGCCCTTGACCTCGCGATACAGGCGGATCATACGGTCGCGCGACAGCGTCAGCTCGCTCTCGAGCACCTGCATGCGGGCGCCGAGCTCGATCAGTGCGATCGCGCGAAATACTTCCTGTGCATCTTCGGTCAGGCTTCGCTTGAGCATTGCAGTCATCTCGATCAGGCAAATTGCTCGGCGGGCTGGCCTGCAAGCAGGATCGCCGTGTGGGTCGGTGCAACTGCGGCGTGCTTCGTCGTTTGCGTCAACGCCGACAACATCGCGTGGTCGTTGAAACGGAAGAAGCACAAAAGCTGGTCGGAAGAGGCCAGTTTGACGATTTGCGCGAGCGACAGCCCGGCGAGCAAATCAGCCAGTTCCGACGACAGTCCCAGCCGGAACATTCCGACCGGTTTGTCCTCGCGCAACATGCGTTGCGCGAGCATGATGTAAGACAAATTGATCTCGCGGATTGAATCCAGCGTCTCGCTGCTACGGTCCATTTTCTCTGTTTCCGAAGCCCCGAATTTCTATGTCGGCTTTGCGCCGTTATGTCTTTTCTGCCTCGCCGGAAACGCTGCCTCCGGCTACATGTTGCTACCTGCTACAGACGGCGAACATTTGATACAAGACGTTACATTTCGTAACAGCTCGGGACGAATTGTATGAAGGGTAAAACCAGAAATCAATCCCTCCACAAAAAAATATCTCAAAAAACCACATTATTTTTCGGTAACTTTTTCACGCCGTTGTAATGAATGATGCGACGTGGATTTTTAGCCTTTCGAGAGTCGTCGCTAACCCATGAAAACCCTTGCTGGGTGGGCGTCGAGCGTACTTGGTCGCGCCACGCATCTGCCACCGTGCGGCGATTGGAAAATTCGTTTTGAATAGGAAAGGAAATGGAAAGCGATGGAATAGACGGTAATAAATACTCGTCTTGCGCCCCGGGCGAGGGACGGATGAGGGGTGTAACGGCAAGATGCGCCCCCAGTTACAAGTGCGCAAACCAGGGCGGGATTTGTAACGGCTCCGTGCGGTCGGCAGGCGGACGGGCGGATGCGTTCGGCCCCGAGACCGAAAAGCGGTCGCAAACGTGTGCCGATTTACATTGCCGACGAGGATGGCGAGGAGCAGAGCCGTGCAGGATGCCTGACAGATATGTTGCTGCAATGGGCGCCGATATTTACAACCTTGCCGAGGCACCGGAATCGGCCACAGGGGGGCGCTGTCAGTACTTCCGGGGCGCTATGCGAGGAATCTCGCCATCAGATCCTCGTCATGGAATTCGCCGTCGACGTCCAACGCGCCGACTTCGCATCCATATTTGCGAAAGCCGAGCGATTCATACAGCTTGCGCGCCGCGTCGTTGCGGCTACCCACCGTCAGTTGCACCTGCCGCAAACCGTCGACGCGTGCGGCGCGCGTCAACAACTCGCTGAGCAGCGCACGCCCGACCCCACGACCAGCCGCTTCCTGTGCGACATACATGCCGACGACGTTTGCCTTGTGCCGTTCCTTGTGGGCCTGGTTGCGCAGCAGACCGACGACGCCGATCAGCGGAGCATCCGCCGATGCATACGCGCCGAGTAGGAACGAGCCTTCCGCCTCCGAGCCCAGCAACGTCGCATCATGCTGCGCGGCGCCTTTCGCGAGCGCTTCGTCGTAGCTTTGTCCGAACGAAGCGGGGTGCGCCTTCAGCCCGCGCAGACGAAACTGGAAATAGACGTCCCGGTCGGCGGGTCCGAGTTGGCGGATGAGCAGGGTGTCGGCGTTGACGGACATATCACTTGTTCGTGGTGAGTCGGGACTGGGTACGCGGGGGACTAGCCGCGCTGGTGTTCGGCAAACTCGCGCAGCGCGGCCGCGGTTTGCTGATCCGCCGGAAAGAACGCCTCGATAGCGAGTTCCGACAGCGTAACGTCAACCGGCGTGCCGAACACCGTGGTGGTGCTGAAAAACGACAGCACGCCAAGCGGCGTACGAAGCCGCAAAGGCACGGCGATCTGGTTGAGGACTGCATCGTCCCGCATCGACGCGTCTGCATCAGGCGGCGCGGGATAGCCGGCCAACTCGTCGCGCAGCGCGCTCAGCGTGTCGTCGCCGCTGACGTCGATCTGCCGTTGCAGCCGGGCCAGCACATGCTCGCGCCATGCATGCCAGTTGACGATCGACGCCGCGATGCCTTGCGGATGCAGGCTCAGTCGCAGCGCGTTGACCGGCGGCTTCAGCAGTTCGGGACTCGCGCCGCTCAACAACGGCGCAAGCGCATTGTTGGTCGCGACGATGGTCCAATGCCGGTCGATCGCGAGGGCCGGGTAGGGCTCGTGTCCCTTGAGCACCAGTTCGACGGCTTCGCGCGCGGCGGAGAGCTGCGGGTCGGAGAGCGGACGTTCGCGAAACAGCGGCGCGTAGCCGGCCGCGACGAGCAGGGCATTGCGCGCGCGCAACGGCACGTCGAGACGCTCGGCGAGATGCATGACCATTTCCCGGCTCGGTAGCGCGCGCCCCGATTCGACAAAGCTCAGATGGCGCGTCGAAATGTCGGCCTCCGTGGCGAGCAGCAGCTGACTCATGCGCCGCCGTTGCCGCCATTCGCGGAGAAGTTCGCCGACCGCCCGAGTGCCTCTCGACGGGGATGACGGAGCCGTTGGTGCGATAGAGAGTGTGTTCATGCCACCGATGATAGCCAAAGCGTGCAAGCAATCGATTACCTGAGAGGTAATGCCCCGCCAATTTCAACCAACGCGATGCGCGGCCGATACCGTCGATTCGCACCAACGATTGCACCGGCCTCGGCCGCCACGTGCGAACGCGGGCGGCACCGTGGCCAGCGCGGCGCCCCGCTCAGGGGGCGGCCAGGCGCAGCGGCACGGCGGTGAATTTGACGCCGATCGCACTCGCCAGCTTGAGGACCGTGTCCATGCGTGGCTTGGAGCCGGGCGCGAGTGTCTTATACAGGCTTTCGCGGCCCAGGCCCGCTGCCGCGGCGATCTTCGTAATGCCGCGTGCCTTGGCGATGTCCGCAATGGCGGCGAGCAGCAGATCGGAGTCGCCCTGGTCGAGCGCGGCGTTCAGATAGGCCGCGACCATTTCGTCGTTGTCGAGGTACTTCGATGCGTCGAAGCGTGCCGTTTTGATCTTGCTCATGACCGTTCCTTTCTGATGGTTGCCCACATTGTTCCGGCATGCCTGATATCGGCCTGCTGCGTGGACTTGTTACCCCCGCAAAGCAGCAGATACATCATGCGCCCCTCGCGCGCGTAGTAGACCCGGTAACCCGGGCCGCAATCGATGCGCATCTCGAACACGCCGTTTTCCAGCAACTTCGCGTCGCCGAACAGCCCGCGTTCCGCGCGCCGGATTCGCACGAGAATTTGCGCCTTCGCCTTGAGGTCGGTGAGGCCGTGAAGCCAACGATCGAACTCATCGGTGCAGTTGATCGTGTACACGCGCGGTGTTTCGATCTGCGGATGATTGTATCCCCCAGGATACGGTCGCGCAAGCGAAAAAAGTGTCTCGATAAAGCGGTCCAAGCCGTCCTCCTGTTCATTGCATTGCCCGCCTCGAGATGTCATCGGCAGGCTTCGTGAGGTTAGCGATGCGAAGGTTTCTTGACGACTCGGCCGAATGGCCTATTTGACGTGAAGGACAGTGAAAGACGCTGCATCCGCTTGATTACCTCTCACGTAATCGACGCAATGCACGCGAACAGTCAATCTTCACTCCGAGCCCGCCGCATGCGATGCGTATGACGCGCGAAGTGCTCAGTCCTGCCAATCGAGGAGTTTGAGATGAATGCACATACCGATCTGATCGACCGTTATTTCGATACCTGGAACGAAACCGATGGCGCGCGTCGTCGCGAGTTGATTGCGGCCACGTGGAGCGCCGACGCCGACTATCGCGACCCGCTGCTGGCGGGGGCGGGCCACGATGGCATCGACGCGATGATCCGCGCGGTGCACGAGCGTTTTCCGCATCACACGTTTCGCCGCACGACCGACGTCGACGGTTTCGCGGATCGTCTGCGCTTCTCTTGGGCACTGACGACGCCTGCCGGCGAGGCGATCGTGAAGGGCTCGGACTTCGGCGTGGTGGACGCGCATGGACGCTTGCAAGCGGTCACCGGTTTCCTCGACGAAACCCCCGGCGCCGCCTGAGGCGCTTTTCACGGAGACGATCATGCACGACCCCGCCGCCGCCAGGCCCGCACAAGTCCATCTCGCGTTGCTGCGCGTCGCGGCCGCGTTCGATGCGGTATCGAGCGCGATCGCCGGTTTTGCGCTGCTCGGCGGCGCGCGGGCGTTCATGTTCATCGCACTGTTCGGTTGGCGCGAGCCGGTGCTCGGCGGCGCGGGGCTCGTGCTGCTCGCCGTGGTCGGATGGCTGCGCTGGCAATGCGGTGCGAGCGCAGCGCCGCAAGAGCCGCGACGCGCTTGCTACAATCGATCGTCGTGCGGATGATTGCGTGACACGCACGACCTCACCGCCGCGGCATGTTCCCAACCGAACGACCAGGAGACCCCGTGCTGAAAAATCTGGACCCGCTGCTGAACGCCGATATCCTGCACGCGCTGCGCTCGATGGGCCACGGCGACGAGCTCGTGATCTGCGACGCCAACTTCCCGGCCGACGCGGTCGCGCGCGAGACCGTGCTCGGCAGGCCGCTGCGCCTCGACGGCGTCAGTTCGCCGCGCGCGATCCGCGCGGTGCTGTCGGTGCTGCCGCTCGACACCTTCATCGAGCATCCCGCCTCGCGCATGGAAGTGGTGGGCGAGCCGCACGCGATTCCCGCGGTGCAGCGCGAAGCGCAAGCCGAAGTCAATGCGGGAGAGGGGCGCGAGGTGCCCTTCGTGTCGATCGAGCGGTTCGCGTTTTACGAGCGTGCGCGCCGCGCATACTGCGTGATCGCGACAGGCGAAGAGCGCGGCTATGGTTGCTTCGTGTTCACGAAGGGCGTGTTGCTCGCGCCGGACGCGCCGCACGCAAAACCATGAGCTTTCAGCTAGACAGTCTCGATCATCTCGTTCTGAACGTCGCTGACGTCGAAGTGAGCGCGGCGTGGTACGCGCGGATGCTCGGCATGCGACGCACCGAGTTCATGTCGCGCAGCGGCATGCGCGTGGCGATGACCTACGGCAACCAGAAGATCAATCTGCGTCCCGCGTCGGCCGATACCGTCGTCTGGTTCACGTCGCGCGAGGCGGTGCCGGGCACGGCGGACCTGTGCTTCGTGACCACCGCGAGCCCGGACGAAGTCAAGGCGCACTGGCTCGCGCAAGGCGTAGCGATCGAGGCGGGGCCGGTGGAGCGCGACGGCGCGCGCGGCAAGATGACCTCGGTGTATTGCCGCGATCCGGACGGCAACCTGATCGAGGTCGCCACCTATCCATCAGCCTGAGCGGGCTTGGAAATCGTCGCCATTGCACATATGCTCAGGGGCGAGGCGGGGAACTGAGCCCGTCTATTCGGGTCTGCTGCTTATTCATTACAGGAGTCCCCCATGTCGCGTCCCGTCGATTTCGGCATTATTTTCATCGCCCGTCTTGCGCTTTCCGTGCTGTTTCTGTGGAGCGGTGTGATGAAACTGCTGGGCTATGCGGGCTTCGTCGGATACCTGCATTCGAAGGGCGTGCCGTTCGTGCAGATCGCCGCGCCGATCGCAACCGCGGTCGAGGTGCTCGGCGGCCTGCTGCTCGTGATCGGCTTCAAGGTGCGACCGCTCGCGCTGATCATGGCGGTGTATACGGTCGCGACCGCGGTGCTCGGCCACGACTTCTGGAATATCACCGACCCTGCGTTGCAGCACGACATGGTGATTCATTTCTGGAAGAACATCGGAATCGCGGGCGGTTTTCTGCTGCTGTTCGTCACCGGCGCGGGGCGTCTGAGCGTCGACAACGCGCGCGCGCCGCGCAGCGGACTCGGCGGCCTGTAGGGCGCGGCCCGGATCCTGCTACCAGCAGGGTTCCAATCCGCGCCATTCAAGGGAGCAGATGATGATTCAGAACTTCGAGCAAATGATCGGCGGCAAGGTCACGCAACTGTGCGCGAGTCTCGGCGAAGGGGCGACGCCGCATCGCGTGATCATCAGCCTCGCCGATTCTGCTAAGACGCTGGTGGTTCTGGATGCGTCCGGATTCATCGGCACGCTGAAGGCGGAGATCGAGGACCCGGAAAAACTGGTCGCCGATGCGATTGCGAAGGCGCGCAACGAAGGCCTGATCGAGCGCGCAATCGATACCGGCACGATTCAGGAGGCGTCGCTATAGGCGCCTGCGTGACACGCACCGTTTACTTACTCGCGGCTCTCGCCCCGCGTCCCGACGATGCCGTCGCGTGCGGCTCCGGATGCACGAAACACGCAAGCACCAGACCCAGCACCAGCAATCCCACCGAGATAGCCGTCGCCGCCTGCATTCCCGGCACGATCTGGGTCGCGGCCGCGCCACCCGCGAGCGCGCCGAACGCCGCCACGCCTACTGCGCCGCCAGCCTGCCGCGCCGTGTTCAATACCGCCGACGCCGTGCCCGCGCGCCGCGCTTCGGTCGATGCGAGCACCGCCGTGGTCATCGCGGGCACCGCGAGTCCCATGCCCGACGGAATCAGCAAAAACGGCAGCAGCAGGCCAATCAGCGGCGTGTCGGCATCGACCAGATGCAGCAGGCCGTAGCCGAGACCGGCCGTGATCGCACCGAGGATCATCGGCACGCGCACCCCGAGGCGGCCGATCACCCAGCCGCTCGCGACGTTCGAGATCAGGAAGCCGCCCGTCAGCGGCAGGAACGCGAGGCCCGCCTGCAGCGGCGTATAGCCGCGCACACGCTGCAGGTAGAGGCTCAGCACGAACACCATGCCGTAATACGTCAGGTTCACGCAGATGCCGAACAGCACGGCGGCGCTGAACGTGCGCGTGCCGAACAGAGACAGCGGCAGCATCGGGCTCGCGACATGCGCTTCGACGAACACGAACGCGACCGCCGCCAGCAGCGCCAGCACGAAGCCGCCGGCGACCAGCGGATGCGCAAGCCCGAGCGGCCGCCATTCGATCACCGCGGCGACGAACGCGGTCAGCGCGACGATCGCGAGACACTGGCCGCCGAGATCGATGCCGCGCGGTATCGCGCCGGTGTTGCCGCGAGCGGCGGCGGGCGCGCCGCGCTGCGCGGTTTGCGGACGCGGAATCCACAGCAGCGTCGCCAGCAGGCCCGCCGCACAGATCGGCAGATTGACGAGAAAGATGCTGCGCCAGCCGAACGCGGCGATCAGCAGACCGCCGGCCACCGGCCCGGCCGCGATCGAAATCGCGCCGGACGCGGTCCACAGGCCGACCGCGCGCGCCCGCAGCTTCGGTTCGTGGCCGAACGACTGATTGAGCAGCGCGAGCGAATTCGGCAGCATCGCGGCCGCGCCGATGCCTTGCACCGCGCGTGCGGCGACGAGCATCGGGGCGTCGATCGCGAGTCCGCAGGCCAGCGACGCGAGCGCGAACAGCACGATTCCGCACGCATACATGCGCCGCGCGCCGAAGCGGTCGCCGAGCGCGCCGGCCGACAGCATCAGCACGGCGAACGCGAGCGTGTACGCATCGACGACCCATTGCAGTCCCGCGACGTTCGCGTGCAGATCCGCGCCGATTCGTGGCAGCGCGATATTGACGATGGTCACGTCGAGTTGCGTGACCACGAAGCCCACGCTGACGGTCGCGAGAACGCGGCCGAGGGCGGACGAAAAGGAGGGTGTGGATGAGTTCATGACTGCATCGTATGCCCGATGCAGCGTGCCACGTTTCGGTGTGGCGTGAAGTATGGATGTCGCCCGTGCGAGCGACGGCGCGTCGAAGGCCGCGCCGTCGCGGAGCGCCTCGTCGACGGGCTGGATGCGGATCGACGAAGCGAGCTCCGGCGTCGGCTCTTCAACGCCCCTGCGGCGCGTCCTTGATGAACAGCGTGGTCAGCGCGCCCAGCACGCAGATCGCCGCGACATACAGCGGCGCGGCCAGCGGGTTCGACTTCATCATCAGCGACACGGCGATCGGCGTCAGACCGCCGAACACCGCGTACGCGACGTTGTACGAGAACGAAATGCCCGAGAAGCGCACCACCGGCGGGAATCCACGGACCATCACGAGCGGAATCGCGCCGATCACGCCGACGAACAGCCCGGCCAGTGCATACAGCGGCACGAGCAGGGACGTGTCGACGGCCAACTGGCGAAACATCACGTAGTACGTGATTGCAAGCGCAACGCCGCCGACGAAAATCGTGCGACCCGCGCCAATGCGGCCGGCGATCGAACCCGCCATCACGCAGCCGATCGTCAGGCACAGCGTCGCGACACAGTTCGCGAGCAGCGCGGTGGCCGGCTCGATATGGAATTGCTTTTGCAGCAGCGTCGGCGTCATCAGGATCACGACGACGATCGCCGCCGACAGCATCCACGTGAGCAGCATCGACACGATCACCGCGCGGCCGTGATCGCGCAGTACGGCCTTCAGCGGCACTTCCGCGGCGATCGCCTTGCGCTGCTTCAGCTCGGCGAACACCGGCGTCTCGTGCAGCCAGCGGCGCAGATACACCGAGAACATGCCGAACACGCCGCCGATGAGGAACGGAATGCGCCACGCAAAATCGGAAATATCGGCGGGCGTGAAATGGCGATTGACCGCGGACGCGATCAGCGAGCCGAGCAGAATGCCGGCCGTGAGGCCGGCCGTCAGCGTGCCGCACGCATAGCCGACGTGCCGCCCGGGCACATGCTCGGACACGAACACCCATGCGCCCGGCACTTCGCCGCCGACCGCCGCGCCCTGCATCACGCGGAACAGCAGCAGCAGCACCGGCGCGAGCACGCCGATGCTCGCGTAGGTGGGCATCAGGCCCATCAGCAGCGTCGGCACCGACATCAGCAGCACGCTCAGCGTGAACATGCGCTTGCGGCCGAACAGGTCGCCGAAGTGCGCCATGATGATGCCGCCGAGCGGCCGCGCCAGATAACCGGCCGCGAAAATGCCGAAAGTCTGCACCTGACGCAGCCAGTCCGGCATCGCCGCCGGGAAGAACAGCTGGCCGATCGCGGGCGCGAAGAAGACGAAGATGATGAAGTCGTAGAACTCGAGCGCTCCGCCGAGCGCGGCGAGACCGAGTGTCTTGTAATCGCTGTGCCCAAGCGGGCGTGGGGTGACAGCCTGTGCTCCACCCAGATTTGTTGCTTGCATTGCCATGTCTTTTGTTGAATTGGGAGCCACGCGGGTCACGCGTGGACATATGGCGGTCGTCGGGCGAGAAGTGTGGCAAGCGCTGGGTAGAGCACGGAACACGGGCGCGCCGTCCGGATAGGGCGGGCGCGCTGACGACTGAGGCCGGCGCGGATTTTACAGGATGAAAGGGGAAGTGCCGCGGAAGTGCCCAATTGAGCGAAGAAAGCGCGGAAATTAGGAATGCTCCGAAGGGAGGGACCGGGGTGCGTCCCGGAGAATGGCTCGCGAGTCCTTATCGAGAGTTCATTCCATGCGCGTTGCTGTCCTTCAGCGTGACCCGGTCATGCGTCGGTCCATTGAATCAATGCTGGTGAGAGCCGGCCATTTCTGCGCGGCGTATGACGACGGCCGCGCGATGTCGAAATCGCTCGTGCACTCCACGATGGATCTGCTGGTGCTCGACTGGCAGGATACGCGGCCCGCCGGCGCGGACCTGTTGCGCTCGATGCGCGTCGTGGCAGGCGAGCACGTGCCGATCATGTTCGTGTCGAACGACAGATCGGAGGAAAGCATGGTGCGCGCGCTCGCTGGCGGTGCCGACGAATACCTCGCGTTGCCGTTGCGGGACGCCGAGTTTCGCGCGCGAGTCGCGGCGCTGCTGCGGCGCGCTTACCCGGTGAGTTTCAGCGCCGCGACCTGCTTCGAGATCGGCCCTTACCGTTTCGACACGGTCCGCCGGGCCGTCGCGCTGCGCGGCAAGCCGGTGCCGTTGTCGCCCACGCAGTACCGGATCGCGGTGCTGCTCTTTGCCAACATCGATCGCGTGATGTCGCGCGACCATATCTTCGCGACGGTGTGGGGCCGCGAGCCGCGCGAATACACGCGGACCATCGACAGTCACGTGTCGCGGCTGCGTCTGCTGCTCGCGATCGAGCCGCGTAATGGTTTTCGGCTGCAACCTGTATACAGGAGCGGCTACCGGTTGCTGCGGGTCGGCGACCCTGTGCTCGGGGGGTGAAGATTTGCAGTCGGCCGGGTATATGCTGAAATCCGCGTTATAGGCCGTTGGGCTGGCCAGTGGCGTTCGGTGCCGTGTCCGGAGTGATGTTTGTCGACGCCGATACCGAATAGCGGCACGTTCCCCGCGCCGCGCGCGCGGCGGATCAAGCATCGTCCCGGTATGCCGAAATCGTCTCAATCCGCGCGCACGCGCACCAAGACCCACCCGCCCGCGATTCCTACCATGGGCGACATGAAAACCCTCAATATCATCGACTCGCACACCGGCGGTGAGCCTACCCGCCTCGTGGTGTCGGGTGGCCCAGACCTGGGCGGCGGCACGCTCGCGCAACGGCTCGACGTTTTCCGCACCCGCTTCGACGACTGGCGTGCCGGCATCGTCACAGAACCGCGCGGCTCGGACGTGGTGGTCGGCGCGCTGCTCTGCGAGCCCGACGATCCGAGCTGCGCGGCCGGCGTGATCTTCTTCAACAACGTCGGCTATCTCGGCATGTGCGGACACGGCACGATCGGGCTCGTCGTGTCGCTCGCGCACATGGGGCAGATCGGGCCGGGACGGCACTGCATCGAAACGCCGGTCGGCGTGGTCGAGGCGGCGCTGAACGAAGACGGCGCCGTCGCAGTGCGCAACGTGCCCGCGTATCGCCACCGCAAGGCCGTGCAGGTCGACGTGCCTGGCTATGGCGTGCTGACCGGCGACATCGGCTGGGGCGGCAACTGGTTTTTCCTCGTCGCCGAGCATGGCCAAGAGCTCGAAGCCGCGAACATCGCGAGCCTGACGGCATTCAGCTCGGCGATTCGCGACGCGCTGATCGCACAGAACATCACCGGCGCGAACGGCGCGCTGATCGACCATATCGAGCTGTTCGGACCGGGCTCGCGCAAGGGCCTCGACAGCCGCAGTTTCGTGCTGTGTCCGGGCAATGCGTACGACCGCTCGCCGTGTGGCACCGGCACGAGCGCGAAGGTCGCGTGTCTCGCGGCCGACGGCAAGCTCGCCGAAGGCGCGGTGTGGCGCCAGGAGAGCATCATCGGCAGCGTGTTCGAGGCGAGCTATCGCGCCGCGGGCGACGGCGTCCATGTGATTCCAACCATCACCGGTCACGCGCACGTGATGGCCGAGGGGCGTCTGTGTTTCGATGAGCGCGATCCGTTCGCGTGGGGTATCCGCACCGCATGAGCCCGGACGCGCTGATCATCGGAGCGGGTATCGTCGGTGCCGCGTGCGCGGCGGAACTGGCCGCGCTCGGCATGCGCGTCGACGTGCTCGACGCGCAGCGCATCGGCGGCGGCGCGACGGCGGGCGGCATGGGCCACATCGTCGTGATGAACGACTCGCCCGCCGAATTCGCACTGAGCCGCTATTCGCGCGAGCTGTGGCTCGAACTCGCGCCGCAGCTGCGCGCGCGTGACGCGTTCGCGCGCTGCGGCACACTGTGGGTCGCAGCCGACGACGAAGAGTGGCAAGCCGCGCGCGCAATGCATGCGGCGTTTGGAAGCCAAGGCGTTGCCGCACAACTGGTGGATTCTGCCGGGTTGCGCGCCTGCGAACCGGCGCTCGCACCATCGATGGCCGGCGGCTTGCGCATCGAGCACGACAGCATCGCGTATGCGCCGACCACTGCCGAATGGCTGCTCACCCAATCGCCGCACGCGGCGAATATCAGCGTGCGGCTCGGTGCGCAAGTCATGTCGATCGATGCGGGCGGTGTGACGCTGGCGAGCGGCGAGTGCATCAGCGCGGCGCACGTGGTCGTCGCGAACGGCCTCGGCGCGGCGCAATTGCTGCCGTCGCTGCCGATGCAGCCGAAGAAAGGCCATCTGCTCATCACCGACCGGTACCCGGGGCTGATCCGTCATCAACTGCTGGAGCTCGGCTACGTCAAGAGCGCACATCACGCGACCGGCACGTCGGTCGCGTTCAACGCGCAGCCGCGTCCGACCGGGCAATTGCTGATCGGCTCGTCGCGCCAATTCGGAACGACCGATCCCGCCGTCGAGATGCCCGTGCTCGCGCAGATGCTGCAACGCGCAGCGCTGTATCTGCCGGCGTTGCCGACGCTCAGCGGCATCCGCGCGTGGACGGGCTTTCGTGCGGCGTCGCCGGACGGCCTGCCGCTGATCGGCCCGGCCGGCGAGTTTGCGCCCGAGGTTGGCTCTGGTTCCATGTCCCGCGTGTGGCTTGCGGTCGGTCACGAAGGGCTTGGCGTAACGACCTCGCTCGCGACCGCGACACTGCTCGCCGCGCAGATCGCGGGCCACGCCGCGCCGATTCCGTTCGAACCTTATCTGCCGGTCCGTTTTGCTGAACAGGTGGCCCATGACTGATCCTGACGCGGCTAGCATCCGATTGACGGTCGACGGTTGCAGCATCGAAGTGAAACCCGGCACGATCGTGGCCGCGGCGCTCGCTATTGCGGGTATCCGCGGCTCGCGTCTGTCGGTCAAAGGCGAGCCGCGCGCCGCGCTATGCGGGATGGGCGTGTGCCAGGAGTGCCGCGTGACGATCGACGGTTGCTCGCACGTGCTCGCGTGCCAGACGCTGTGCCGCGACGGCCAGTGCGTGCAGACACGAAACGGGACAGTACACGCATGACGCGGCACTTCGACATCGTGGTGATCGGCGGTGGTCCGGCCGGGCTCAATGCCGCGCGAGCGGCGGCGCAGGCAGGCGCGACGGTCGCACAGATCGATGACAACCCGCGCGCCGGCGGCCACATCTGGCGCCAGGGGCCCGGCTATCCGCCGCAAGCGCCGCTGCATGCGTTGCTCGCGGCGTTGCTATCGCAGCGAAACTTCACTTACTGGCCAGCGACGCGCGTGATCGCGCCGCTCGGCGCTCAAGCTTTGCTGCTCGAATCCGCCGAACAAGGCGGCGTGTCGATCACTTACGACAGGCTGATTCTTGCGACCGGCGCGCGCGAGCGTCTTCTGCCATTTCCCGGCTGGACCTTGCCCGGCGTGACCGGCGCGGGCGCATTGCAGGCGCTCATCAAAGGCGGCATGCCGGTGCGCGGCGAACGCATCGTAATCGCCGGCAGCGGCCCGCTGCTGATGGCGGCGTTCGCCACCGCGCGAGAGGCCGGCGCGCATGTGATCGCGGTGGTCGAGCAGGCATCGGCGGCGAAGGTCGCGCGGTTCGGTGTGTCGCTGCTGCGCGAGCCTGCGAAGCTGCGTCAGGCGGTCAGTCTCACGCGCGGCTTCGCGGGACTGCGCTACTGGAGCGGCAGCATCGTGCGCGAAGCCCGCGGCGCCGAGCGCGTTGAGCAGGTGACGATCCGGCGCGGCGAGCGCGACGTGACGCTCAATTGCGAGCGCGTCGCGTGCGGCTACGGACTGCTGCCGAACATCACGCTTGCCCAGGCGCTCGGCTGCGCGATCAACGACGCGGGCGAAATCGCCGTCGACGCTGGGCAGCGCACCTCGCTCGAACGCGTTTATGCGGCGGGCGAGTGCACGGGCGTCGGCGGCGCGGAACTCGCTTGCGCGGAAGGCGAGATCGCCGGTCTCGTGGCGAGCGGCGCGGTGGCTACCCAACGCGCCGCACTGGCGGCGCTCGTTACGCAGCGCGCGCGCTGGCGGGGCTTTGGCGCGCGTGTCGCGGCGTCGTTCGCATTGGGCGAGGCGGCTCGCACGCCGCCTGCAGATGCGACGCTGCTGTGCCGTTGCGAGGACGTGAGCGTCGGCGAGGTGCGCCGCTGCGCCGACTGGCGTGACGCGAAGCTGCAGACGCGCTGCGGCATGGGCCCTTGCCAAGGGCGCATCTGCGGCGCGGCCGCGAGCCTGTACTTCGGCTGGCCGGCCGCCGCGCCGCGTCCGCCATTCAGCCCGGCGCAAATTGGCACGCTGATGAGCGCCGCCGAGCCGCCGACAGCGGCGCTGTGACGGCTCCGCGGTTACCCTCGACAGATATTGGCAGGCGGCGCGCCGCTCTATAATCGATCGCTATCGACTGCACGAGCAGGCTGCGCGGCCTCACCGGCGCAGTAATCCGCGAACGCACCTAACGCAATCAACCAGGCACGCACCAACGGAACCGCATGATGAACACGCTGGCTCATCCGCTCGAACCGGGCGATACGACGCTGTCAGGCATGCTGTCGCATTTCAGGTTGCTCGAGCCGGTATTCGATGCAATGCCGGATGTCGTGTTCTTCGTGAAGGACGCGGACGCGCGCTACGCGCTCGTCAACCGCACGCTCGCTTCGCGTTGCGGCTTCAAGGAAAAGGCGGCGCTGCTCGGCAAGACCGCGGAAGACGTGTTTCCGCGCCGCTTCGGGCGCATCTATACCGCGCAGGACAAGGCGATCATCGGCGTCGGCAACCAGATGCTCGATCAGCTCGAATTGCATCTGTATCCGGGCCGTCAACCGGGCTGGTGCCTGACCTGCAAACAGCCGTTGCGCGATGCGAGCGGCAAGGTGGTGGGCCTTGCCGGCATCTCCCGCGATCTGAAAGCCGACGAAAGCACCCACCCGGCCTACAGCCGGCTTGCGGCCGTCGTGCGGTCGATCCAGGAGAATTACGTGCAGCCGCTGAACCTGAAGCAGCTTGCGGCGATGGCGGACATGTCGGTCGCGCAGCTGGAGCGCTACTTTCACAAGGTGTTTCATCTGACGCCGCGCCAGGTGCTCCTGAAAACGCGACTCGATGCGGCGACCGCACTGCTGGTTTCGCATGACAAGGTCACCGACGTCGCCGCGCGTTGCGGCTACACCGATCACAGTGCGTTCACGCGGCAATTCAAGGCGACCGTCGGCGTCACACCGACCGAATACCGGATGTTGCTGCACGGCACGCTGCGCGGCTGAGCGGCGTCGGGCGTGTCATGGCCGGTCGCGGACATCACTATTACGTGTACGTCGTCGCGCTCGACGACAAGGTGTGGAGCGAGGCGCGCTTTCGTCGCGCGAATCCCGATTACAGTTTCGGCAAGCCGTGCGTGTACGTCGGCATGACCGGGCTCGATCCGGACTTGCGCTTCGATCGGCATAAGGCGGGTATTCAGGCGAATCGATATGTGCGCGACTACGGCTTGCGTCTGATGCCCGAACTGTACGAAGTGTTCAACCCGATGCCTTACCGCGGCGCGCAGGATATGGAAGTCGAGCTGGCGATCGGATTGCGCGAGGCGGGGTATGGGGTGTGGCAGGCTTGAGAGGCCTGAATGAAAAAGGCCGCGGTAACGTCGATCGTTGCCGCGGCCTCAAACAGTTACGATGGTCGTGCTTTACTTCACTCCAAGCCCCCGCAACACCGCATTACCCTCGGACGTCAGGCGGATATGCTGCGTGCCCGCGTCGTTCGAAATGGTTTCGACGAGGCCTGCTTCGTAAAGCTGCGGAATTTCGGGTTTTGCGGATGCATCGATCGGTGCGTGCAACAGCAGCAGCAGCGTCGCGAGTTCGTGATGGCTCAACAGACGGCGCAGGATCGTGGGCCGCTTGGCCGGCGTTTCGTTGGTATTCGGTTCGGGCTGGTTCATGGAGCACACCTCGTGCGGGGACATGTCCGGGGATGTTGCGGACGAAGTCTTAAACGATTCTTAAGACTCCATTGTCCTGTAACACCGTGACATGAACGTTGCAATGGGTCAGATTCCGGCCCCCGCAACTTCGCCTTTATGCGCCACCGAGCCTTATGGCGCGCAGGTCTTGGCTGCCGATTCGATCCACAGGTTGCTTACATGACGCTTGCCCGCATAGAAACGGTAAGTTGTCGCGCCATTGTCGCTGCGTACCTTGATGATGTTCGAGTCGCCAAAATCGAGCATCTGGCCTTGCGGGATGCCGGTCGACTTGAACGCGGCGTTGTGCTGATTGGCCAACTGCGTCAGACAGGCGACCACGTCGTCGACGGAGCGCTGCGTCGTCGTGTCCGTGACGGGTTCGCCGGAATCGGGGTCCTTCTGGAAATACGCGCAAGCGTTGAGAAGCAGCGAAAGGGACAGGACTGCAGCGAACTTCTTCATATCTCTCCTGGCGTTGATTGGGCGATTCGGCCGCGGGTCCACGCGTCGCGCGGGCTGGACCCCAAAACAGCCGCCATTATATCGAGACGGCGAACCTGACCGACCGGGGGTGCAAATCGCGTGCCTGAAACACCAAATCCGTATCGTCGCGGCGACGTTCCAATGACGAAGGCGCCGCCGTGCCTCGCGTGTCTGCCTGCCCGTTACTTGCGGCGCTGTGCCTGAGCCGCGAGCCGCACCGCCGCATTGGCCGCGCCGTAGCCGTCATAACCACCGCGCCGCTCGACGATTTCGAGGAAGAAGCGCTGGTCGAGTTGCTCCGTATAAGCGTGGAAGAACTCGCCGCCGCGTTCGTCGCGGTCGTACAGGATATTGTTCGCGCGCATCGCTTCGAGCAGCGTGTCGGACAGCGCGTAGCGGGCCGCGAGGTCGTCGTAGTAATTGCGCGGAATGCGCAGGACCGGCACCCCATCGGCGACGAATTCGGGGATCGCGCTGAAGATGTCGCCGGTACTGAAAGCGACGTGGTTCAGTCCCGAGCCGTGATAAGTGTGCAGCGCCTCGGCCACCGCCGTGTGGCGATCCACCGATGCATTCAGCGCGATCCGCACCGAGCCGTCGGCGCTGCGCAGCGCGCGGCTGCGCACGAGGCCGTACGGATCGGGCACGAGCACCCCCGGCTCGGCCTGGAAGCCGAACGCGGTGCGCAAAAACAGCACCCACGTGTCGAGCGCACTCGCCGGCACCGACAGGCACACGTGATCGATGCGCTCGAGCGGTCCCACCTCGGTCGGCCCGTTGATGTCAGTCAGCACGAAATCGGCCTCGAACAGCGTGGGCTGATCCGGCGTTTCGTCGACGAAATAGTTGAGGCTGCCGTCCGGTGCCTGCACGGCCGGCAACACGCGTTCGTTCGGCCCGATCTGGCCGGAGAACGGCGAGTAGCCAAAGCCGGCGGCGCGCTCGAACGCCTGGCTCGCGTCGTCGACGCGAAACGCCGATGCGCACAGCGACAAGCCATGCTGCTGAAAAAACGCGTTCGCGAACGAATCGGGCTCCGCGTTCAGCACGATCGATGCCGCGCCGTGCTGATACAGCGTCACGTCCTTCGAACGATGCTGGCCGGCCTGGCGAAAGCGCAGCTTGCCGAGCCAGTCGGCGAGTTGCGCGCGGGTGGTGTGATCGACCGCGAATTCGAGGAACTGATAGCCGACGTGCGCGGGTGCGGCGGCCGAGCGGTACAGCTCGCCCGTCGTTTTCTGCGGCTGCTGCTCTTCGAGCAGCGCACGAGTTTGCTCTTCGAGGAACAACAGCGAGCGATGGCCATCGGCGGCCGTAATCGTGGTGGGGGCGGCGCGAAAGCCGTCGTTGAAGATTTCCAGCGAGAGCGGGCCCTTGTAGCCGGCTTTGACGACCTGCGCGGTGAAGTTCGCGAGGTCGAAGTCGCCCTGGCCGGGGAAGCAGCGGTAGTGGCGGCTCCATTCGAGCACGTCCATCGCGAGCTTCGGCGCGTCCGCGATCTGCACGAACGCGATGCGCTCGCCGGGAATGTCGGCGATCGCGTCGGGCGTGTCGTTCAGCGAGAGCGTATGAAAGCTGTCGAGCACGAGCCCGAGGCTCGGATGGTTCACGGCGTCGACGAGCTTCCACGCGTGGCGGTAGGTCTTCACGTGCTTGCCCCAGGCGAGCGCCTCGTAACCGGCGATCACGCCGGCCGCTTCGGCCGCGCGCGCCAGCGCGCCCAACTGGTCGATCATCAGCGAGTCGTCGCAGATCGTCTCGGGCGACACGTTGCTGCACACGAGGATGCGGTCCGTGCCGAGCTCATGCATCACGTCGAACTTGCGCTTCGCGCGGTCGAGATTGCGCTCGAGCCGCTCGGGACTGACGCCGTCGAAATCGCGAAACGGCTGGAACAGCATGATCTTCAGGCCGAGGTCGTCGGCGATGCGGCGCACGTCGGCCGGCGAGCCGTCGAAATACAGCAGGTCGTTCTCGAAGATTTCGACACCTTCGAAGCCCGCCGCGCGGATCGCGCTCAGCTTCTCGACGAGGGTGCCGCTAATCGACACGGTGGCTATCGAACGTTGCATGAACGGCTCCTGCAAAGACGGACAAACGAAGGGGAAACAAGGAGACAAACCGCTGCGGCGCGCCTATGGGCGCTGCCTGTCGGGCTTGCTGCAGTGCGCAAAGTGAGCGAGTTCGTTACGCACTGCAGCAAGGCGCAGACCAGAATACCCCACACTAGACGGCGAGTTTCGACAGTTTATACAAACTAACTAGATGGTACAAATTCGTAGAAACCCCGAATGACGGTAACGGCCGATGAGCGCACACTTCGCCATGCGTCGAAGAACCGTCGCGAGTGCCGCGGTTCGAGTCGCGCTTTATTTTGTGGGAGTCGTTGTCATGAGCTTTGCCTCCGTACTGGTCCTGAACGGACCGAACCTCAATCTGCTGGGCACGCGCGAGCCGGCCATCTATGGCTCGGAAACGCTCGACGACGTCGCGAAGCTGTGCCGCGACGCGGGCGAGCGCCTCGACCTCGCGATCGACTTCTGCCAGTCGAACGCCGAGCATCAACTGATCGACTGGCTGCACGCGGCGCGCACCAAGGTCGACGGCATCGTGATCAATCCGGCCGCGTACACGCACACGTCGGTCGCGATCGCCGACGCGCTGACGGCGATCGAAAAGCCCGTCGTCGAGGTGCATATTTCGAACGTGCATCGGCGCGAAGCGTTCCGGCATCACTCGTACGTGTCGGCGGTGGCGGACGCGATCATCGTCGGCTGCGGCACGCAGGGCTATGTGCTCGCGCTGGAACGGATGGCGACGATTCTTAAGAATAGGGCGGCCAAATGAACACTCAAGCGAACACTCAAGCGAACACTCAAGCGAACACTCAGGAAAATCCCCGGTCCGACGCGCAGATCACCGCGTTGGCCAATGCGCAGGCGAGTTTGCGGGCCACGCCCCAGTCCTTTCTGGTCGGACTGATCGGCTCGGGCATCAGCGGTTCGCTCACGCCCGCAATGCACGAGGAAGAGGGCAGCAAACTCGGTCTGCATTACGTGTACCGACGCATCGATCTGGATGCGCAGAAGCTCGATACCGCCGCGCTGCCGGAGCTGCTGACCGCGGCCGAACGGATGGGTTACAACGGCCTGAACATCACCTATCCGTGCAAGCAGGCGGTGATTCCGCTGCTCGATGAACTGTCCGACGACGCCCGCGCGCTCGGCGCGGTCAACACCGTGCTGTTCAAGGACGGCAAGCGTATCGGTCACAACACCGACTGGTCCGGTTTCGCGCGCGCGTTTCAGCGCGGCCTGCCGGACGTGTCGCTGGAACGCGTCGTGCAACTGGGCGCCGGCGGCGCCGGCGCGGCGGTCGCGCACGCGGCGCTGAACATGGGCGCGCAGTCGCTGACGCTGTTCGACGTCGATGCCGCCCGCGCGCAATCGCTCGCCGACGAATTGCAGGCGCGTTTCCCGAAAGCCAAGGTCAGCGCGGGCACCTCGCTCGAAGAATCGCTCGCCGCCGCCCAAGGGCTGATTCATGCGACGCCGACCGGCATGGCTAAAATGCCCGGCCTGCCGCTGCCGGCCGAATTGCTGCACCGCGACCTGTGGGTTGCCGACATCGTCTATTTCCCGATTCGCACGGCGCTGCTGCAGGCAGCCGAGGCGCTCGGCTGCCGCACGCTGAGCGGCGGCGGCATGGCGGTCTACCAGGCGGTCGACGCGATGCGCATTTTTACGGGGCTCGAGCCGGACGCCGAGCGCGTCTACACCCATTTTCAATCGCTGTTGCAACGCTAACCGGCCGCGTAGAGACCGGCATCCAAGCTGATCGAGGAGACCAGTACGACATGACGCAATCGTTCCAATCCAGTTCCGCGGGCTCGCCCGCGCAGAGCAAGTCGGCCAGCTCCGCGCGCCGTTCGAAAGCCCGTTATCAGATCCTCGGACTGCTCGCAGTCGGCACGATGATCAACTATCTCGACCGCACCGTTCTGGGCATCGCGGCGCCGCAGTTGACGAAGGAGCTCGGCATCAACGCCGCGCTGATGGGCTTGCTGTTCTCCGTGTTTTCATGGAGCTACGTGGCTTCGCAGATCCCGGGCGGCCTGTTTCTCGACCGCTTCGGCAGCAAGCTCACGTACTTCCTGTCGATGACGTTCTGGTCCCTGTGCACGCTCGCGCAGGGGCTCGTGGGTGGCATCGCCGGCTTGTTCGCGTTCCGTCTCGGCCTTGGCGTTTCGGAAGCACCGTGCTTCCCGACCAATAGCCGCGTGGTCGCCACGTGGTTTCCCCAAAGCGAACGCGCGATGGCGACCGGCACCTACACGGTCGGCGAATATATCGGCCTCGCGTTTTTCAGCCCGTTCCTGTTCATGCTGATGGGCGCGTTTGGGTGGCGCTCGCTGTTCCTCGTGGTCGGCGGCGTCGGTATCGCGTTTGGCGTGGTTTGGTGGCTGATGTATCGCGAGCCGCGCGATCATCCGTCGGCGAATCAGGAAGAGCTCGACTATATCGAGGCGGGCGGCGGTCTCACGCAACGCCACAAGGATGTCGCGGGTGCGGCCGATACGGCGGCATCGAAGACGAGCGGCTTTCAATGGCGCACGATCGGCCAGCTGCTCAAGCATCGTCAGCTGACCGGCATCTGCCTCGGCCAGTTCGCGGGCAATTCGACGCTGGTATTTTTCCTCACATGGTTCCCGACGTATCTCGCCACCGAGCGTCACATGGCGTGGCTGAAGATCGGCTTCTTCGCGATCATGCCGTTCATTGCGGCGTCGATCGGCGTGATGTTCGGCGGCGTGTTCTCCGACTGGCTGCTGCGTCGTGGCAAATCGCCGAACGTCGCGCGCAAGCTGCCGATCATCGCCGGTCTGCTGCTCGCGTCGACGATCATTCTCGCCAACTATGTCGAGAGCAACGTGGTCGTGATCGCGATTCTGTCGGTGGCATTCTTTGCGCAAGGTATGGCCGCGCTCGGCTGGACGCTGGTGTCGGATATCGCGCCCGAAGGCCTGCTTGGCGTGACCGGCGGCATCTTCAACTTCGCCGCGAATCTGGCGGGTATCGTGACCCCGCTGGTGGTGGGCCTGATCGTCGCGGCGACCGGTTCGTTCGTCGGTGCGCTGGTGTTCATCGGTGTCATCGCGTTGATCGGCGCGCTGTCGTATATCTTCATCGTCGGCGATATCAAGCGGATCGTGCTGGCGGATTGAGGCTTCCTGTTGAGACGTCGCTTCAGGTGACGGGTGTCGAAGCGAAAAAAAACGGGATGTGGTGAAAGCCACATCCCGTTTTTCATTTTGAGCCGGTCGCTACCCAACCGGCCTCAATCGTCCTTCTTCACGAACCGCAAGATCGCATCGACGATCATCGCCCGATGCCGCGCGCGCAATCGAGGATGCGACGGATCGCGCCCGAACGCGGTGCCGAACGTATGCCGGTTGCCCACGCGATGAAAGCACAGCGAACTGATCATCAGATGCAGATCGATCGGATCGATGTCGCTGCGGAACTGGCCAGCCGCGATGCCGCGCGCGAGCAGATCTTCGATCGTGTGAATCACAGTGACGTTGCGTCCTTTGAACGTCTTCACCTGCTCGACGTACTTTGCGCCGTGAATGTTTTCGATGGTCACGAGGCGCACGAAGTCGCGCTGCCGGTCGTGGTAGTCGAACGTGAATTCGACCAGCGCGCGCATGCCCTCGACCGGATCGAGTTCGCTGATGTGCAGATCCTGTTCGAGCGCGCGAATGTCTCCATACACCTTTTCCAGCACCGCCTGGTACAGCCCTTCCTTGCTGCCGAAGTAGTAGTACAGCATGCGCTTGGTGGTGTTCGTGCGCTCCGCGATCGCGTCGACGCGTGCGCCCGTCAGTCCCATCGCGGAGAACTCCTGGGTCGCGACGTCGAGGATGTTGCGCTTCGTCTGCTCGGGATCGTATTTGCGTGGGGCGTCCGCACGCCGGGCTTCAACACGCCGGGCGTCGGCTCGCTTGGTGTCGGTACGTCGCGCGTCGGCGTGCGGTGCGCCGGACACGATGCCGTTGGTATCAGGCTCGGCGGCCTTGCTTCCCTTTTTCATTGTGGTTTCGAGCGGCAGTGACGGCGCATTCTAGCATGGCGAAATGGGCCTCTGGCGCGGGTCTCGGGCATCGGTGCAGGTATTTCGGAGGGGCCTGGGTGGCGCTTACGCGACCGGTCGCGCGGGCCGGCGGCGCACGGCGAGGGCGTCGCGTGTTTGCATCGCGGTGTACGTGAGCTGCGCGGCCGCGAGACCGAGCGCGCCGTATGTGCGCGTGAGGCCGAAGCTCGCGAATGCATCGGGCACCGGCCGTTCACCGCAGATTGCCGCGGCCAGCAATTCGCCCGACACCGTGGTCGGCGCCATGCCGTGTCCGCCGAAACCGACCGCGTACCAGACGCCGTCCGTGCTTTGGCCGATCTGCGGCATCTTGTGCCGCGCGTAGCTCATCAGCCCGCCCCACGCATGCTCGATGCGCACGTCGCGCAGCTGCGGATACACCTTCAGCAAGTCCTGCCGCAGAAGATGCGCGATCGCCTCGGGTTCGCGATCACGCACCGAGATGCGGCCGCCCCACAGGATGCGCGTATCGGGCAGCGGCCGGTAGTAGTCGAATGCGAAGCGGGTGTCGTAGACCGCGGCGCGCGTCGCGATCGCGTCGTGCAAGCGTTCGCCGAGCGGCTCGGTCGCCATCACGTAGGTGGCGATCGGCAGCACCGCGCGCTCGACGCGCGCGTACACGTTGCGCGCATAGCCGCCGCCCGCCATCACGACATGACGCGCGTCGAGCGCACCTTGCGGTGTCTCGACGACGAAGCCCGCGCCGTCGCGCCGCAAGCCGACGACCGGCGAGCGCTCGTGGATCGTCACGCCCGCTTGCGCGGCCGCCGCGGCGACGCCGACGACGTACTTGAGCGGATGAAAATGGAACGCGTTGCGCTCGAAAAGTCCGCCGTGATAGCGGTTCGTTTTCAGTTGTGCGGCGAGTTCGTCGGCAGCGATCGGTTCCCAGTCGACGCCGAACGAATCGCGCATCAGACGCCGTTGCGCTTCGAGACGTGCCGGTTCATCGAACCAGTTCGCGAGGATCACCCCGGCATCGGTTGCGTCGCAATCGATCCGATAGCGCGCAATGCGTTTGCGCATCAGCTCGACCGCGTCAGTGGTCAGCGCATAGAGTTCACGCGCCCGTGCCGGGCCGAGCGTCTTCAGCAGGTCGGCGCAATCGAGGCTATAGCCGCCGAACACGAAGCCGCCGTTGCGTCCCGATGCGCCGAAGCCGACTTGCTGCGCTTCGAGCACGACGACGTTTTCGACGCCGCGCTCGGCGAGTCCCAACGCGGTGGAGAGTCCCGCGAGCCCGCCGCCGATGATGCAGACGTGTGCGCTGCGTCGACCGTTGAGGGGCGCATAGGTGGAGGAGCGGGTGACGGTGGCTTCGTAGAAACTTTGCATGGGGCGCGAGCTCGTGGACACGCCCTAGGTTAGCGGCAATCGCGTGTTGCCGTCCAGCCCGCGGAAGCCCGCACGTCGGCGGGCGCCCCGCTGCATTTCAACGTGTGTTATCGACCCCAGCGCAACACCAGCGGATTGAGCCGGCGCGCGATCTTCAACAGCCCTTCGCGCGTCGCCGGATGCATCTGCGGCAGCGGATGACGCACCGCGTCCGAAGCGATCACGCCGCCTTCCTTCATCAGCGCCTTGCACGATGCGAGGCCGCCCTGGCGGTTCTCGTAGTTGATCAGCGGCAGCCACTGCTGATAGTGCGCGGCGGCGGCCTCGGTATCGCCGGCCGCATAGGCATCGATGATCAGGCGGATGCCATCGGCATAACCGCCGCCCGTCATCGAGCCGGTCGCGCCCGCATCGAGATCGGCCATCAACGTGATCGCTTCCTCGCCGTCCCACGGACCGACGATCGCGTCGCCGCCCAGTTCGATCAGCTCGCGCAGCTTGTTGGCGGCCTGTGGCGTTTCGATCTTGAAGTACGACACGTTGTCGATCTCGCGCGCCATGCGGGCGAGGAACGGCGCGGATAACGGCGTGCCGCTGACCGGCGCATCCTGGATCATGATCGGAATCTGGATCGCATCGGACACCGTGCGATAGAACTCGTAGATGCCGCGCTCGCCGATGCGGATCGTCGCGCCGTGATACGGCGGCATCACCATCACCATCGCGGCGCCCGCGGCCTGCGCGGCGCGGCTGCGTTCCGCGCACTGGTACGAACTGAAGTGCGTGGTCGTGACGATCACCGGCACGCGGCCCGCGACATGTTCGAGCGCGAGATGCATCAATGTGCTGCGCTCGTCGTCGGACAGCGCGAACTGCTCGGAGAAGTTCGCGAGAACGCACAGGCCGTTCGAGCCGGCATCGATCATGAAATCGAGGCAGCGCTTCTGGCCTTCGAGGTCGAGGCGCCCGGCGTCGTCGAAGATCGTCGGCACGACGGGGAAGACGCCGCGCAGGGCGGGGGAGTGTGACGCTTGGCTCATGGCGATGTGGTCCGTGCTGGGATAGAAGGATTGCGCTCGAGCCCGCGAACGAGCGGCGCAACTGGATCAATGTCTCCTACGGCGACTATACGGCGCCGGGCGTCGCAGGTATATTGAATTGTTTCCATATCGTGATCGCTTTTGCGACTCACCCGCCCGATGAAAGACACGCTCAACGTCCTGTTGTCGAAGCTGCGCATGAAGCAACTGCATCTGCTGATCGCGCTCGACGATCACAAATCGCTGCACAAAGCGGCCGGCGTGATGTCGATGACGCAATCGGCGGCGAGCAAGGCGCTGCAGGAGCTCGAATCGATGCTCGACGCACCGCTTTTCGAGCGCTCGAAAAGCGGCATGATCCCGAACCAGCTCGGCCATTGCGTGATCCGCTATGCGCGCGTCGTGACGTCGGACCTCACCGCGCTGTGTCAGGACGTCGCGGAAATACGTTCGGGGCGTGGCGGGCGGCTCGCGCTCGGCGCGATCATGGGCGCGATTCCCGACTGCGTGGTGCCCGCGCTGAACCAGTTGCATGCGGCGCAACCGGGTCTGTCGATCGAGGTGGTCGAAGACACCAGCGCGCGGATGCTCGCGCAGCTCGACGACGGCCGGCTCGATCTGGTGGTCGGCCGCGCGGCGGTCGCGGCCGATCCGTCGAAGTATCAGTATCGCCCGCTCGGCGACGAGCCGTTGGCGGTGGTGGTCGGGTATCAGCATGCGCCGTTGCCGCGTCGCGAGATGACGTTGAGCGAGCTCGGCGGGCATCGCTGGGTCATGTATCCGTCACATATGCCGCTGCATGCGCTGCTCGAACGCGAGATGGATCTCGCCGGCCTCGATATGCCCGACAATCCGATTTCGACGGCTTCCACTTTCGTGACAGTCGCGCTGCTGCAAAGCAGCGCCGAACTCGTTTCGCTGCTGCCGAGCGCGATTGCCGGGCCGTTCGTGCGGCACAAGATGCTGCGCGTCGTGCCGGTCAGGCTCAAATCGCCATCGCAGACTTTCGGCATCGTCACGCGCAAGGGCGGCGTGCTGTCGCCGCCGGCGGAGCGGTTCATCGCGCTGTTGCGCGCGCAGACGCAGCGGACGCAGACGAAAACACGAGCTTAGCCGCACCGCCACCGGCTTGTTCGGTCGTTCGCCCGGTTGCCGGTAAGAATGCCAGCCCAAAAGCGACTTTATTTCGGCAAGCGCCGCCAGAAACGGCAAAACCGCCCGAAAAGGCGGTTTGGTATTCGGGTGAAAAGACCTTCAATATCTCATGCCGGTTCGCGTTTTGTCATTCGACGCCAGCGGGTGTTGTAGCCGCGACACTGTCGCGTCAATCTGAGCCGATGACGGTTTCTCGTTCCGAGCTACACTGGTTTATATGAACTGAGCCAGGCTGGACATCCTGGCCATCGCTCGGGGAGAGCAGCCATGAATCGGCCACCGCTTCGGTTTCCGCTTCGCGCGACCAGCACCGTGACCGTGCGGAGTTGGCGTTGGCTCAAATGGGGCCTGGCCGCATTTTTTCTGCTCGCGATGGCGCTGATTGCGCGGCTCGTGCAGATCGAGATCGAGACCTCGCGGCTGCAGGCGCGCTACCTTTCGGAGCTGACCCGCGACGTCGGTTTCTCGGTCGCCGACGGTCCCAGTCATTCCATCCGCTTTCCGCAAGCCGACAAGGGCCCGTACGACGCGCGCCTCGGCTACGCGCTGTTGCCTGCCATTCAGCAGCGCCTGTTGCAGCATGGCTTCGAAATCAGCTCGCAGGCGCGCGATTCAGAACGCATGCTGTCGCTGGCCGATGACGGCCTGTTCCTGCCTTACGACGAAAAAGACACGGCAGGCCTGCAATTGTTCGACGGCACTGGCGTGCCGCTATACAGCGCTCAGTTTCCGGGCCGCGTGTACGACAGCTTCGACGCGATTCCGCCGCTCGTCGTGAACTCGCTGCTGTTCATCGAAGACCGCTATCTGCTCGATCCGGGTCAGCCGAACCGCAATCCGGCGATCGACTGGGGGCGCTTCAGCCGCGCGCTCGTCGACCAGGGCGCGCGCGTTTTCAATCGTCATCAGCAGACGCCGGGCGGCAGCACGCTCGCAACGCAGATCGAGAAATTCCGTCACTCGGCGGGCGGCCGCACCGCGACGCCGCCGGAAAAGCTGCGGCAAATCGCGTCTGCGTCGGTGCGCGCGTATCTGAATGGACCGCAAACGCTGCCCGCGCGCGAACAGATCGTCATGCACTATCTGAACTCGGTGCCGCTCGCCGCGCAGCCCGGCGTCGGCGAAATCAACGGGATTGGCGATGGTCTCGCCGCCTGGTATGGGCGCGATTTCCGCGAGACCAACCGTCTGCTGAAGGCGCCGTCGACCGACGCGAATCTGCCCGACCAGGGCCTGGCGTTTCGGGAAGTGCTGTCGCTGATGATCGCGCAGCGCGCGCCGTCGTTTTTCCTGCAGCGCGGCTATCCGGAACTCGAACGGCTGACCGACAGCTATCTGCGGCTGCTCGCGAGTGGCGGCGTGATCACCGCGCAGTTGCGCGACGCGGCGTTGGCGGCGCATGTCGAACTGCACCGCGCGCCGCGCAGCACGCCGGATCTCGGTTCGTTCGTGTCGCGCAAGGCCGTGACGTCGATGCGCTCGCATCTGCTCGCCGCGCTCGGCGTGCGCAGCTTCTATGAACTGGACCGCCTCGACGTGCAGGCGACGGGCACGCTGAACAATGACGTGCAACAGGCCGTCGCCGAGCGCCTCGCCGCCGCCGCGACCAAAGACGGCGCGAAGGCCGCGGGGCTCGTTGGCTACGAAATGCTGCGCGGGTCCGACGATCCGACGCATATCGCCTACAGCTTCACGCTTTTCGAACGGCACGGCGACGCGAACCTCGTGCGCGTGCAGACCGATAGCGTGAACCAGCCGTTCGACATCAATTCGGGCGCGCGCCTGAACCTGGGTTCGACCGCGAAACTGCGCACCGTCATCACGTATCTGCAGATCGTCACCGACCTGCACGCCCGTTACGCCTCGCTGAGCAATGCCGAGCTGAAAGCAGTCACGCCCGATCCGAACGATCGGCTGACGCACTGGGCGATCGACTATCTGCTGCACACGCGCGATCACTCGCTGCAGCCGATGCTCGACGCCGCCGTCGAGCGTAAATACTCGGCGAGCCCCGGCGAAACGTTCTTTACGGGCGGCGGCGCGCAGACCTTCACGAACTTCGAGTCCGACGACAACAGCCGCATCCTGACCGTGCATCGTGCGTTCCAGCATTCGGTGAATCTCGTGTTCGTGCGCCTGATGCGCGATATCGTGCACTATGAAATGGTGCAGACCACCGGGCCGTCGTCGGAATGGCTCGGCGATACGGCGACCCGCAAGATGTATCTGACGCGTTTCGCCGATCAGGAAAGCCGCGTGTACATGAAGCGTTTCTACACGAAGTATCACGGCAAGACGCCCGATCAGCAGATCACGCTCTTGCTGCTCGGCGTGCGCAAATCGCCGCCGAAAGTGGCGACCGCTTTGCGCAGCGTCGCGCCGGATCAATCGAACGCCTGGTTCAACAAGATGATGTACGCGGCGCTGAAGAACACCCCGTCGGCTTCGATGCTCGACGACGAAGACCTCGCGAATCTGTACGACAAGTACGGCATCAACCGTTTCAATCTGAACGACCGCGGCTATATCTCCAGCGTGCATCCGCTCGAACTATGGACGCTGAATTATCTGCGCAAGCATCCCGATGCGACGCTCGCGCAGATCGAAACCGCAAGCCAGGACGTGCGACTGTCCACCTACTCGTGGCTCTTCAAGACGCGCTATCACGCGACTCAGGATCGCCGTATCAAGCGCATGGTCGAACTGCGCGCGTTCGACGCGATCGGCAAATCGTGGCAGGCGCTCGGCTATCCGTTCGCGTCGCTGACGCCGTCGTATGCGGCGGCGATCGGCGCGTCGGGCGATCGTCCGGCGGCGCTCGCGCAACTGATCGGCGTGATCGCGAACGGCGGCAACAAGGTGCCGACCGAAACGCTGACGCAAATCGACTTCGCGAAGGATACGCCGTACGAAACGCATTTCAGGCGCGCGGTGATCGCGCCGCAGCAGCAGGTGTCGCCGGAGATCGCGAGCGAGGTACGGATGCTGTTGCGTGACGTCGTGACGGGGGGTACCGCGAGGCGCCTCGCGCAAGGTATGACGTTCCCGAACGGCGAAACGCTCGAAGTCTATGGTAAGACCGGCACCGGCGATCAGCGCTTGAACGTGTATGCGAAGGGCGCGCGCTTGATCGAGTCGCGCAAGGTGAATCGCAGCGCGACCTTCGTGTTCGCGCTCGGCGACCGCTTCTATGGCACGCTGACCGCGTGGGTGCACGAGCCCTACGCCGCGCGTTACGACTTCACGAGTGCGCTGGCGGTGCAGTTGCTGAAGTCGATGGCTCCGGCGTTGCAGCCGTTGCTCGATAAGCCGGTTCAGAAAACCGTGACGACGGTGCCGGCGCAAGCGCCGCCAGCAGCGACGAAAGTTGCCGCGCACTGAACCGCTTAGCGCTCGTCAAAACCCGCCTCCGACGCCGCCGGCTTCAGAAACAGCTCATGGACCGGTGCGAAATGCCCATAGAGCGGCAGAATCGCACCGCCCATCGCACGGGCGTCGGCGCCGATCGCGCCTTCCAGCAATTGCGGCCGCACCATCCCTTCCCATTCGAAACGATCGAGCACGCGCTCGGTGCGGCGAATGATCTCGCGCAGCAATAGCCGGTCGAACTCGCCGTCGATCACGACGGCTTCGAGATCGAGCAGCGCGGCCGCGTTGGTCAGCGCGTTTGCGATCGCCGGGCACGCGCTATCGAGCCATTGCTCGGTATGCCGCCACAACTCGGGCGACAGTGCGCGATGATCGTGCGCCGCGGCGGCCGGCGCGCCCGCATCGCTGAACAGTTGTTCGAGCACGAAGCCCGATGCCGCGTGCAGCAGCTGCCGCGCGGGTTTGCGTGCGCTGCCTTCGCGCAGCGGGATCGAACCGACCGCGCCGGCGTTGTCGTGCGGACCGCCATGCAGACGGCCGTCGATCACGAGTCCGCCGCCGATGAACGTGCCGACGAACAGATACAGGAAGTTGTGGATGCCGCGGCCCTGGCCCATCACGAGTTCGGCCGCGCAAGCGGCCGTGGTGTCTTTGGCGAACTCGACGGGCAGGCCGGTTATCGTCGCGATGCGCGCGCGCAGATCGATGTCGTTCCAGGCTTCGAGCGCGCCGGGCGGCGCGCCGAGAAAGTCGCGCCAGCCGCCGAGCCACAACGGCGCCGCGACGCCGACGCCAACCACTTTGCCGGCCTTCGCACCGAGCGTCTGGTTCACGCGCGCGAGTTTGCTTTCGAGCGCGGGGAACAGCGTTCGCGGGTCGGGATACGCATACTCGAACACGTCGCGGCACACGATGCGCCCGGCGAAGTCCATCGCGAGCACGTCGAGACTGCGGCGTCCGACCTTGATGCCGATCGTATACGCGCCGTCCGCGCGCAACGCGATCGGCACCGACGGCTGGCCGATCTTGCCGCGCACGCGCGCCTGTTTTTCGAGCAAGCCGTCGGCGATCAGCCGGTCGACGATCATCGACACCGTCTGCATCGAAAGACGCGTGAGGCGGCCGACCTCGGCCTTCGGCAGCGGGCCATGCAAGCGGATCGTTTGCAGCACGATCCGCTCGTTGAATTGCCGCATGCCGACCTGATTCGAGCCGACCGTGCGTTTGACCGGCGAACGCGGGCTGGTGCTGGAAGTGTCCATCGTCGTGTATCGGCCTCGTGGCTCAGCGGGTTGAGCGGCGCGTCACGCGATTGCCTTCACGTCGGCTTCCTTCGCGCCGGTCATGATCGCGACCGCTTCCGACATGTGCACGTCCTTCGTATTGACGAGCGCCGCGCGCCGGCCGAGCCGCTGAATATGGATGCGATCGGCGATCTCGAACACGTGCGGCATGTTGTGGCTGATCAGGATGACCGGTAAACCACGATCGCGCACGCGCCGTATCAGTTCGAGCACCATGTTGCCTTCCTTCACGCCGAGCGCGGCGGTGGGCTCGTCGAGAATCACGACGTGACGCGCGAACGCCGCGCTGCGTGCCACCGCGACACCCTGGCGCTGGCCGCCGGACAGCGTTTCGACCGCCTGGCGCATCGAGCGGATGCCGATTTGCAGATCTTTCATGGCCGCGGTCGCTTCGTCGAGCATGCGGCGCTTGTCGATCATCTTGAACAGCGAGCCGCGCCAGCCTGGCTTCAGCAATTCGCGGGCGAGAAACAGGTTTTCGGCGATGCTCATCGCCGGCGCAACCGCGAGTTCCTGGTACACGGTCTCGATGCCTTGCGCGCGCGCGTCGAGCGGACTGCGGAACTTGACTGGTTTGCCGTCGAGCAGAATCTCGCCTTCGTCGGGCACCGTCGCGCCGGAAAGCGCCTTGATCAGCGACGATTTGCCCGCGCCGTTGTCGCCGATCACCGCGAGGATTTCGCCCGGCAGCACTTCAAAATCGCAACCGTCGAGCGCGGTCACGTTGCCATAACGTTTGACGAGCCCGCGTGCTTGCAGAACCGGCATCGCGGCGGACGTGGAAGGGGAGGTGGAAGTCAGCATGACAAGGCTCCTGTGCGGGATCAACGGCCGCGGTGCGAGAGTTTATCGGCGGCGACCGCGAGAATCACGAGGATGCCGGTGATCAAGACCTGGTACACCGAGGACACACCGATCAGCGTCAGGCCGTTACGGAACACGCCGACGATCAGCGCTCCGAGCAAGGTGCCGACGATCGACCCGCGTCCGCCGAACAGACTCGTGCCGCCGAGCACGACCGCGGTGATGCTGTCGAGGTTCTCGGTTTGCCCGGCCTGCGGATCGCCGACGCCGGTGCGCGCTACCGACAGCAGCGCGGCGATGCCATAGATCGCGCCGGCGAGCGTGTAGACGATCAGCAGAATCCGCTGCGACGACAGGCCCATCAGCCGCGCGGCCTCGGCGTTGTTGCCGAGCGCGTACAGATGCCGGCCGGGCACCGTGTCGCGCAGCACGAACCACGTGGCCAGATACATCAGCAGCGTCAGCACGGTGCCGTACGTGACTTCCGCCGGTCCGAGCCTGAACGTGCTGCCGAAGAACATGATCGCGTCGGGCAGGTTCGACACGCTTTCCGCGTTCGAGTAGATCTGCGTGAGCGCAAACGCGATGTTCAGCGTACCCAGCGTGACGATGAACGCGGGAAGCTTGATGCGTGTGATCAACAGACCGTTCAGTAAGCCGAACAATGTGCTGGCGCCGATGCCGCATAGGATTGCGAGAATGGGTGGCACGCCGAGCACGACCGCGAACTTGGTCATGATGATCGAGCCGAAGGCCATCACCATGCCGCAGGACAAATCGATGCCACCGGTCAGCACGATCAGCGTCTGGCCGATCGCGATGACCGCGACGACCATCGTCTGTTGCAGGATCAGCGACAGGTTCTGGAACGATAGAAAGCGGCTGCTCTGCGAAATAAAGAATGCGCAGGCCAGCACCAGCGCGATCAACGGTCCGATTTCGGTCAGCGATGGCAGATGCTCGGAGAAAGACGGGCGCGGGCGGCCGGCGGGCGCGGAAGGGGTCGACATGATGGCAGTCCTCGGTACATGAGCGTGACGTGAAGGTCACGCGGCGAATCAGATGGCGGCCCGCTACGACGCGCAACGGGCCGCTGTGCAATGCGTGTTACTTGCCCCAGCAGTTATCGAGGCCGAACTTCGTGTCCTTGCTATCGACGCCGGACATCGGTTTGTCGGTGATCAGCGTGACGCCGGTGTCCTGATACCCGGAGACCTTCTTGCCGGTCTTCGCGTAATCGACGCCGGCGCTGACGCCGAGCGAGGCCATCTTCAGCGGATACTGCTGCGAGGTCGCCGCGATCGCGCCGGCCTTCACGTTGCGCACGCCTTCGCAGCCGCCGTCGATCGACACGATCATCACGCCCTTGTCCTTGCCCGCTGCCTTCAGCGCGCGATACGCGCCGGCCGCGGCCGGTTCGTTGATCGTGTAGACCACGTTGATATCGGGTGCCTTCTGCAGGCAGTTTTCCATCGCGGTCTGGCCTTTCGCCTGATCGCCGCGCGTGTCCTGGCTGCAGACGATCGACGCATCGCCTTCCTTGACACCGAAGCCTTCGAGGAAGCCGTTGTGACGCAGCACGCCGACCGACACGCCCGGTGCGAGATCGAGCGTGGCGATCTTCGCGGGTTTGCCGTTCAGCGCGGCCTTCGCATATTTGCCGATCAGCACGCCGGCCTTGAAGTTGTCGGTCGCGAAGAGGGCGTCGGTCGCGTCCTGCGGATCGGTCGGCGTATCGAGCGCGACGACCATCACGCCGGCCGCGCGCGCCTTCTTGATGCTCGGCACGATCGCCTTGGTGTCGCTCGGCGTGATCAGGATCGCTTTCGCGCCGGCCGTCATCATGTTTTCGATCGCGGTGACCTGGCTCGCGTTGTCGCCGTCGAACTTGCCGGCGGCCGTGATCAGTTTCGCGCCGTCTTTCGACGCGGTCGCGTCCGCGCCCTGGCGCATCTTGACGAAGAACGGGTTCGTATCGGTCTTCGTGATCAGGCCGATGACGGGCTGGTCGGCGGCATGACTCGCGCTCGCGCACCACAGCGCCGCTGCCGCGGCACACATCGACACGATTGTCCTGACGACAGGACGCCTGTGGGAATTCAGATTCATGAGACGCTCCTCCAGTTATTGGCAACGACGTGTGAGACTGCTGATAGATCGAAACTGCAAAGTTGCTGGGTCCGACGTTCGGCGATGACGCTTCGATTCGACGTGGTCCGAAGGAAATCACCTAAATCACTTTGGTTGATTTAGTACAGCAGGCGCGCAGCCGATCGTCAAGGTAATGCGAAAGCGGAAATTTGCCGCGCGGCGCCCCGCGTGCAGGCTGAAAGGCTTGCGTGCTAAGGCTTTGAAGGCGTGTTGCGGTGCGAAGCAGCGCGTTTGTGCTTCGGGAAAGTCCTGGATCGACTGAAAGCTATTTGAAGCTTGAGCGATGGCTTCTAAACACATTTCGCGGCACGTAACGCGCTTTTTCGGTGTTCGCTGAATCCAGAGGCGAGGTTGCGGCGGAACGGCACTTGCTCGCGTCGACAGAACGTGAACCTGTCGGAGAGACCCATGCCTTCGCATTGGTGGCAGCGACGACTCGGCTCCCGTGCGTCGCTGAGCGCCGCCGCGCTCGTGATCGGCGTTCTGTACGCGGGCAGCACGATGGTCACGCCGCTTTATCCGCTCTATCAACGCCGGTTCGGCTTGTCCGAGCTGACGATCACGCTCGTGTACGCGACCTACGTGATCGGCAACCTCGGGGCGTTGTTTCTATTCGGTCGCGTATCCGACCAGGCCGGCCGTCGATCGGTCACTCTGCTGGTGCTCGCAGCCGCGATCGCGAGCACGATGTGCTTTCTATTCGCCACGCATGCGACGTGGCTGTTCGTCGCCCGAGCGGCAAGCGGACTTGCGATCGGCGTCGGTGCCGCCACGGCGACCGCGTGGATCGCGGAATTGCACGCCGGCGCCGATAAGGCGCCCGCCAGCCGTCTTGCCGCGGCGGTCAATCTGGCCGGGCTCGGAGTGGGGCCGCTGCTGACCGGACTGCTCGCGCAGTTCGCGCCCTGGCCGTTGCACACGGTGTTCGTCGTTTATCTGTTGACGCTTCTGGTCACCGCGGCGTTGGCGGCGCTCGCATGCGAAACCGTGCAGGAGCGCGCCCGGACGTTTGCACAGGTGTCGTTTGCGCCACGCATCGGCGTACCCGCGCGATTGCGCGTGGCATTCGTCGTGCCTGCCGTCACCGCGTTCGCGACCTTCGCGCTGCTCGGCTTTTTCGCGGCGCTGCTGCCCAATCTGATCGCGAACAGCATGCATCTGCATAGCCCCGCGCTGAGCGGGGCGCTCGTCGCCGAACTGTTCGCCGCGAGCACGATCACGGTGATGGTTACGTCGAAACTCGCCGCCCGCACCGCGATGTTCGCCGGTCTGTGGCTGTTGCCGCCGAGTCTGGCGTTGCTGCTGTGGGCGCAGGTCGCCGCCTCGATCGTGGTGCTGAGCGCGGCGACGGCGTTGTGTGGCATCGCAGCCGCGCTCGGGTTTCGCGGCAGCTTGCAGGAGGTCAACCGGATCGCGCCCGCGGACCAACGCGCCGAATTGCTATCGGCGTATCTGCTCTGCTGTTACACCGGCAACTCGTTGCCGGCGGTCGGCATAGCGCTGCTGTCGACCCGGGTCGGCCATTTGTGGGCCAACGTCGCGTTCGCGGCGGTGTCCGCGGTCTTGGCCTGCATTGCGTTGGCGGTCGGTGCGCGTGTGCCTCGTCACGCGAGTTGATGCGCGGCAAGCCGGCTGAGCGTCGGCGACTACACGTAGCGTCGTGGCTGCTACCGCCACATCAACGCGAGCGGGGCGCGGCCGTCGATGCGCGCACGACCAGTTTCGGCTCGGACGAAATCCGCATCGGCACGTGCGCCGGCACGTCCCCCACGGCGCGTCCAGCTTGCCCGTACGACGTCTCGATCAGCTCGCGCAGCAGTTCCACCGCAAGTCCCGCTACCTCGACCGTCGGTACTGCCACCGTCGTCAGCGCGGGACGCGACTCGCGCGCGAGCTGGATGTCGGTGATGCCGATCACAGACAGATCGTGCGGCACGCGCAGGCCGAGGTCCGCCGCCGCGTGCATCGCGCCGAGCGCGGGCAGGTCGTTGGTCGCGAAGATCGCGCTCAGCTGCGGATCGGCTTCAAGCAGCGCGCGCGTCGCAAGGTAGCCGCCGTGGATCGTGTCGACCGCGTGCCGCACGCGATTCCTCGTCACGCCGGCCGCACGCAACGCGTCGACGAAACCCTCGTAGCGCGCCGCGTGAATGCCCGACGCCTTGCTGCCGACGATCGCACCAAAGCGCCGATGCCCGAGTTCGAGCAGATGCTCGCCGGCCAGCTTGCCGGCCAGCCGGAAATCGACCGCGACGCACGGCAACCCGGGCGGTTCGCTGGGCCGCTCCCACATGCACAGCACGACCGGTGTGCCGCGCGCTTCGGTCTTGTGCAGATCGGCGAAATCCAGGTTCGCGTTGGTCACGAGCACACCTTCGGAAAGCGTGCCGGCGATCTGGTCGAGGTACGCGCGGCCACTCAGCGGATCCTCGTTCGTATTGCAGATGATCACGAAGTGGCCGCTCGCGCGCGCGGCGCGTTCGACCGCGAGCGCGAACTCCGGATAGAACGGATTCGCGATGCTCGACACCATCAGCGCAAGCGTCGGCGCGCGGCCTTCGGCGAGCGCGCGCGCGGCGAGATGCGGGCGATAGCCGAGCGCCGCGACCGCGTCGAGCACGCGTTGCCGCGTCGTTTCGCCGACGCGGCCGCGATTGCGCAGCACGTTGGACACCGTGGCAGGCGTGACGCCGGCGTGACGCGCGACTTCGCTGAGTGTAGGCATGATAAGGTCAGTATTTGGGATGGCTGTCCGGCATTTGCGTCGCGGCGCGAGGCGCGGCAACATCTGCCCTCGAACCAAGTACAAAACGATATCGGAGACAGACCCAACGATCGCCTTGCGGTCGATTTTTTCGGTCACGCTGATTAAGCGCTTAATCTCCGACTTCGCGCCGATTAAATCACGGAGTCGATGCAATGGCGAGCATTTCGTTACGAGGCGTGCAGAAGGCGTATGGCGACGGTGCCCCAGTGATTCGCAACGTCGATCTGGACATCGGTGAAAACGAGTTCTGCGTGTTTCTCGGCCCGTCGGGCTGCGGCAAATCCACGCTGTTGCGCATGATCGCCGGACTCGAAGACGTGATCGACGGCGACCTGTCGATCGGCGGGAAGATCGTCAACGACGTGCCGGCCGCGCAACGCGGCGTCGCAATGGTGTTCCAGAGCTATGCGCTGTTTCCGCACATGAGCGTGTTCGAGAACATGGCGTTCGGCCTGAAACTCGCGAAGACCCCGAAGGATGAAATCGAGCGCAAGGTGCGTGAAGCCGCGCGCATCCTGCAACTCGAGGCACTGCTCGAGCGCAAGCCGAAGGCGCTGTCGGGCGGGCAGCGGCAGCGCGTCGCGATCGGCCGCGCGATCGTGCGCGAGCCCGGCGTGTTTCTGTTCGACGAACCGCTGTCCAATCTCGATGCAACCTTGCGCGGACAAACGCGCGTCGAGATCGCACGCCTGCATAAGCAGTTCGCGAAGGCGAGCGTGGTCTACGTGACGCACGATCAGATCGAAGCGATGACCCTCGCCGACAAGATCGTGCTGCTGCATTCGGGCAAGGACACCGAGCGCTACGGCAGCATCGCGCAGATCGGCGCGCCGCTCGAGTTGTATCACCGCCCGAAAAGCCGCTTCGTGGCCGGGTTTATCGGCTCGCCGCGAATGAATTTCCTGCCGGGCAAGGTGGCCTCGCTCGATGTGCACGGCGTGCTCGTCACGCTCGATCACACCGGCGAGAACGTGCGCGTGCCGGTCAGCAGCGCGGGCTTGCAGTCAGCGCAGCCGGTCACGCTCGGCGTGCGTCCCGAGCATCTGGAGTTCGTCGATGCATCGGCCGCGTCGCAAGACGGCGTGCTCGCGCGCACCGTATCGCTCGTCGAGCAGCTTGGCGAACACAGCTACGTGCACCTCGATCAACCCGGCGGGGCCGTGCTGATCGCGAAGGCGCCGGGCAACACGCGCCTCGCCCCAGGCGATCGCGCGAGCCTGCGGGTGCCGCGTACCGCCTGTCATCTGTTTACCGAGGACGGCTTCGCGGCCGCGTCGCTCGAATCCGTCGAACACTACGCTTGAAGAACATTGGGGACACAGGGATGCGTTTAGGAGTCTGTTATTACCCGGAGCACTGGCCCGAGTCGATGTGGGAAGACGACGCGCGCCGGATGAAAGCGCTCGGCATCGAGCAGGTGCGAATTGCAGAATTCGCGTGGAGCCGCATCGAGCCGACGCCCGGCGAATACGATTGGGGCTGGCTCGATCGAGCCGTCGACGTGCTCGGCGCGGCTGGCCTGAAAGTCGTCATGTGTACGCCGACCGCGACACCACCGAAGTGGCTGATCGATCGTCATCCGGATATCCTGCCGGTCGGCGCCGATGGACGCCCACGCGCGTTCGGCTCGCGGCGTCATTACGACTTCTCGTCGCCCGCGTATTTCGAGGCGTCGCGTCGTATCTGCACGGCGGTGGCCGAGCGCTACGGCAAGCATCCGGCGGTCGCTTTCTGGCAGACCGATAACGAATTCGGCTGTCATTACACGGTGGTCAGCTATTCGCCGGCCGCGGTCACACGCTTTCGCGAGTGGCTGAAGGCGCGTTATCAGACGATCGAGGCGTTGAACGAAGCGTGGGGCACGGTGTTCTGGAGCATGGAGTACCGCGGCTTCGAGGAAATCGACGCGCCGGTCGGCACCGTGACCGAGGCGCATCCGTCGCATCGGCTCGACTACCGGCGCTTCGCATCCGACGAAGTGGCGCGCTACAACCGCATGCAGGTCGAGATCATTCGCGCGCATTCGCCGGGCCGGCCGGTCGCGCACAACTTCATGCAGCTTTTCACCGAGTTCGATCACTACAAGGTCGCGGCCGATCTCGACGTCGCGACGTGGGACAGCTATCCGCTCGGCGCGCTCGAAGAACAGTGGTTCGCGCCGGACCTCAAGGCGCGCTGGTTGCGTACCGGTCATCCGGATTTCGCGTCGTTCAATCACGACGTGTATCGCGGTATGTCGAAGCTGCCGCTGTGGGTGATGGAGCAGCAGCCGGGGCCGGTGAACTGGGCGCAGTGGAACCCGGCACCGCTGCCGGGCATGGTGCGGCTGTGGAGCTGGGAAGCGTTCGCGCACGGCGCTGGCTGCGTGTCGTATTTCCGCTGGCGTCAGGCGCCGTTCGCGCAGGAGCAGATGCATGCGGGGCTCAATACGCCCGATAACCGGCTCGACGTCGGCGGCAATGAAGCCTCGCAGGTGGCATCGGAAATTCACAAGGTGCTCGCCGCGAATGCCGATGCGAATGCGTCGATCCGCTCGAAAGTCGCGCTCGTCTACGACTACGAAGCGAAGTGGCTGTTCGAGATTCATCCGCAGGGCGCGGATTTTCACTATCCGCGCTTCGCGTTCGAGTACTACTCGGCTTTGCGCTCGCTCGGACTCGACGTCGATGTCGTGCCGGCCAATGCATCGTTCGATGGCTATAGCCTCGTCGTCGTGCCGCCGCTGCCGATGGTGCCCGACGATTTCGCCGAACGTCTCGCACGCTCGGGCGCGCAAGTCGTGCTCGGCCCACGTACTGGATCGAAGACGCGCGACCTGCGGATTCCGGCGAATCTGCCGCCTGGCGCATTGACGTCGGTGTTGCCGCTGCGGGTGTGGCGTGTCGAATCGATGCGACCGAACGTGACCGAAGCGGTAGTGCTCGAACAGCAGGGCGGTGCCGCCGATGGCTTCGCGCGACACTGGCGCGATTTCATCGACAGCGACGCATCATCCTCGTTCGACGTGCGCGCGCGTTTCGCGGACGGTCATCCCGCGTACGTGCGAAGCGGCGCGTTCCACTACCTCGCGAGCCTGTTCGACGACGCGTTGACGGTGCATCTGTTCGCGCAGATCGCACAGGAAGCGGGCCTCGAAACGCAGGCGCTCGGCGACAGCGTGCGCATCAGCCGACGCGGCGCGCTGACCTATGTGTTCAACTATGGCGATCAAGCCCGCACGCTCGACCACATTCCCGACGACGCTTTCGTGATAGGTTCACGCGAGTTGGCGCCGCAAGGTGTAGCGATCTACCGCTCGTAATAGAAGTCCAGTCGTAGCAACTCCACGCAGTCATTCGAAACAGAAGCGACAACGTCGCAAAAACCTTGGCATAAAGGAGACAGTCAGGATGAAACTGAAACCAGGCAAGATTCTTTTGGCGCTCGCGCTGGCCGCGGTCGCCGCGGGGACCTCCGTCGTCAGCACCGCACAGGCGGGCACACTCGCGCTGAACATCGCGTACAAGGGCGCGAGCCAGCGCGCGGTGTGGCAGCAGGTGGTCGACGAGTTCAAGAAGGCGCATCCCGATGTCGACGTGAAGGTGTCGTTCATCGACGAGGAGGCCTACAAGGTTCAGTTGCCGGGTTGGCTTTCGACTGTCGCACCCGATATCGTCAACTGGCACGACGGCGAACGGATGGCCTATTACGCGCAGCGTGGTCTGTTCGATGATCTGAGTGGCGACTGGCAGAAGAACGGCTGGAGCGGCATGTATGCGTCGACGAAGGAAGCATCGTCGTACAAGGGCAAGCAGTATGCCGCGCCGACCGTGTACTACTCGTGGGGGATGTTCTATCGCAAGGATCTGTTCGAGAAGGCCGGCATCAAGGGCGAGCCAAAAACATGGGACGAGTTTCTTGACGCCGCGAAAAAGCTCAAGGCCGCCGGCATTACGCCGATCGCGGTGGCGGGCCGCGACGCCTGGACGCTCGCCGGCTGGTTCGACTATCTCGATCTGCGTCTGAACGGCAACGCGTTCCATCAGAAGCTGATGGCCGGCGAGATTCCGTACACCGATCCGCGTGTGAAGAAGGTCTATACGACATGGAAGCAGCTAATCGACGACGGCTACTTCATCAACAATTCACTGTCCTACGATCTCGACGCGGTGCAGCCGTTCCTGTTCCAGGGCAAGGCGGCCATGATGCTGATGGGGACGTTCATTGCGGCCGGTTTTCCGGACAACGTGAAGCCGCAAATGGGCTACTTCCAGTTCCCGATCATCGACTCCAAGGTGCCGACCGCCGAAGATGGGCCGGTCGAATCGCTGCATATTCCGTCGAAGGCGAAGAACAAGACCGATGCGCACACGTTCCTTGCTTTCGTCGCGACGCCCGAGATCGGCGAACAACTCGCAAAGGGGCTCGGCTCGTTGTCGGCGAATAGCAAATCGCCGGAGCCTGAAGAACCGATTTCGAAGATCGGTTTCCAGATCCTGTCGAATACGAAGGGCGGTATCGCGCAGTTCTACGATCGCGACATGACGAAGGAAATGGCCGACGAAGGGATGAAGGGGATGCAGCAGTTCGTCTCCGATCCGTCGAAACTCGACGACATCCTCGCGCAGCTCGAGCAGACGCGTCAGCGTATCTACAAGAAGTGAGCGGCGGCGGCCGCAAGGCCGCTGTCCGACGCATCGCGTTGTATCAGATCGGATCGGGAGATTGATCGTGTCGCATTCCGTCAGCCGTCATAGCGTCGACGGTCCTGTTGAATCCGGTGGGTCGAGCTTGCCCGCGCCGGGCGGGGCGCTGGGCGGCGCACCCGTCGCGTCGCGCCGGCGCGGCCCGACGCCGACCGCGCGGCGGCAGCGGCGCGCCGCGTTCCTGTTTCTCGCGCCGGCCTGCTTCATGGTGGCCGTGTACGTGGTATGGCCGATTCTCTCGACGATCCGCCTGAGCTTCTTCAATTGGGACGGGATGACCGAGCCGACCTTCATCGGTCTCGCGAACTATATCGAGCTGGTCCATACGCCGACGTTCTATACGGCGCTGAGGAACAACCTGATCTGGCTCGTGCTGTTCCTGCTCGCACCGCCAATGGGGCTCGCCGTCGCGCTGTATCTGAACCAGGCGGTGGCGGGCATTCGGATCGTCAAGTCGCTGTTCTTCGCACCGTTCGTGTTGTCGGGCGTCGTGGTCGGGCTGATCTTTTCGTGGTTCTACGATCCGACCTTCGGCCTGCTCGCGATGATGCTCGGCCGCGGCGTGCCGGTGCTCGGCGATCCGCGCTATGCGACCTTCGGCATCGTGTTCGCGGCACTGTGGCCGCAAACCGCGTATTGCATGATTCTCTATCTGACCGGCTTGACCACGTTGAACGCCGAGCAGATCGAAGCCGCGCGAATGGAAGGCGCGCAGGGCTGGTCGATGCTATGGCATGTGATCCTGCCGCAGTTGCGGCCCACGACGTTCATGGCGATCGTCGTGACGATCATCGGCGCGCTGCGCAGCTTCGATCTGATTTCGGTGATGACGGGCGGCGGTCCGTTCGAAAGCTCGACGGTGCTTGCCTACTTCATGTACGACCAGGCAATCAAGTATTACCGCATCGGCTATTCGGCGGCGATCGCGGTGGTGCTGTTCGGCATCATGCTCGTGTACATCGTCTATCACCTGCGGCGGATGCTGCGCGCCGAGCAATAAGGAGCCGCTGATGTTTCCGATTCCGATCGACAAATGGAAGCCGGCCACGCGCCGTGCATACAAACTGACGTTGCCGATTGCACTCGTGATCTGGCTGCTGCCGATGATCGCGGTGCTGATCACGTCCGTGCGTTCGACCGAAGAACTGAGCGAGGGCAACTACTGGGGATGGCCGAAGCACTTTGCGATGTTCGATAACTATCGCGAGGCGTTGACGACGTCGCCGATGCTGCATTACTTCTGGAACAGCATGCTGATCACGGTGCCTTCGGTAGTGGGCTCGATCGCACTCGCGGCGATGGCGGGCTTTGCATTGGCGATCTATCGCTTTCGTGGCAATTCGACGTTGTTCGCGACGTTCGTCGCGGGCAACTTCGTGCCGATCCAGGTGTTGATGATTCCGGTGCGCGATCTGTCGTTGCAACTCGGGCTGTTCAATACCGTGAGCGCGCTGATTCTGTTTCATGTGTCGTTCCAAACCGGCTTTTGCGCGCTGTTTCTGCGCAACTTCATCAAGCAGCTGCCGTTCGAACTGGTCGAGGCGGCGCGCATCGAAGGGGCGAACGAATGGACCGTGTTCTTCAGGATCGTGCTGCCGCTGATTCGTCCTGCGCTCGCGGCGTTGGCGATCCTCGTGTTCACGTTCGTGTGGAACGACTATTTCTGGGCCCTGTGTCTGACGCAAGGCGATGACGCTGCGCCGATCACGGTCGGCGTGGCCGCGCTGAAAGGGCAGTGGACGACCGCGTGGAATCTCGTTTCGGCGGGATCGATTCTGGCGGCGCTGCCATCGGTGATGATGTTCTTCGCGATGCAAAAGCATTTTGTCGCGGGACTGACGTTTGGCGCGACGAAGGGGTGAAGATGTTGGCGCGTGGCGATGCTGCGCAGAGAAGGGTTGCCCGCGCAAGCGGGCTTTTTTCGTGCTCGATTGCTGCCCGCCCGCTGGCTTATCCATCAACACGTGAACGATTTCCACTGACGCGGAACGTTCTACCGCATATTGCGTGAAGAGTTTCCGATTGGATTGGAGCGCGGATTCGGCCGCGCACAATACCGCACCTTAACAACGCAACTTCTACTACCGGTATTGCTGCTACCCCTATCTCTGGTTTGTCGAGGTCATGGCCCGTGCGAAACATTCGCTGGGAAAACCAGGTCGCGCCGCAGATTCACCCGCTCGCCGCCCATCGGATAAGATACGGCCCGCCATGCATTTTTAGAACGGAAGGAGTGGTTTCAATGATCGAACCGAGCAACGTTTTCAAGGAAAATCTCGCCAGAATGCCGGCAATCGACGGCATCGCACGCATCGATCTGGTCAACGGCAGCGGTGCCGTGGTCGCTAGCATCGAGAACAAACCGGGCAAGCAGGGCTCGCTCGCGGTGTACAACTACCTGCGCGGCGCGTTCGGCACGCTCGACGCGAAGGCGGCCGAACACGGCCTCGCGCTGTTCGCCGAGCATACGGCCGACGCGCGCAACCGTCCGGGCGCCCATCCGAACGTCGATCACCTGCTGGCGATTGCCGCCGGCGGCGAGGCATTGCGCATCGACGTGGTTCCGGCAGCTTAAGGCCGCTCGAGTCTTTTCCGCTTCCACAAGCTAGACGTTTTCCTACCGCTGCCGCAAATTCCGACGCCCCGGCGACGGGATTTGCGGCCCGTCAGCGCTGATTGCCCGGTAAAAACCCTCGTTTTTCTCGAAGCCCCCGGATTAGCTTCAGATTCGGCTTCTGTTCGGCGAATTGAAACGCCGGGGGGCGGCGCACACTGAGTTCGTCCCGTCGCGTATATCGCGCTTTTCCGTCAGGAGCCCCGGATGTCTTCCCGTCACAACAAGCCCCGCCGGTTCGACGCCGACCTGCCTGAACTCACCACCTCGGAATGGGATCAGCCGACGCCGGGTCCTGACGACATCGCAATGCGCGAACTGCAACGCGGTTCCGAAGCCATCCTGCGTCTCGCCACGCAGGCACACGCGGCGGTCGCCCGAAGCGACGAAGCGGGTGCGCGAGCCGCGCGCCAATCGCTCGAAACGCAGCTGACGTTCACCACCGCCCTGATCGATGAGCTGCTGTTCGGTGCGCCCGAGCGCTCCACGCTGCATTGACGGCGAACGCGGCAGCAACACCGTACTAACCCGCAGTCCCGAAGTTCCGGAAGCTGACATGAGCGCTTTGACCGTCTTTCTTTGCATCTGGGCCATGGTCGCGTTTTGCGCGGTCCTGTTCATCCGCGGCGCAAGTCCGCGCGTCGAGCGTGAGATACAACAGCCGCGCGCCCGTCCGTCGCGCTATTCGATCGCCGAGTGACGCGAACGTCCGACGACGCGGAATCAACGGGGTAACATGAAGAGCGCCGACGCCACTGCCGGCCGGCACCGACGATGTTCCCCCCGGAGGTTCTCGTATGGACACACATTCGATTCTCGGCATGCTGCATGCCGAAGAGGCTTTGCTGGTCTCCATCGTGCGGTCGCTGCCTGACGACATCAAGCGCAAAATCGCCAACGATTTTCACGAGCAGGCGGAACTCGCCGAAAGCTCGCATCTGAATCCCACCACGAACCGCGAAACGAGCGACGCATTCAAGGCCCATGTCCGGCGTCTATCGAACATGCTTGCTTCGTTGTCTTGACTCGGCCCCGCAGGACCCGCTCAAGGTCGATCTACCGCAGAAGAAGGCGCTTGCCGCCGATGAATTGCGGCAGTTCGAGTTGCGGGTCGCGCAATTGACCGCGCTGCTGTAAGCCATTTGTCGTCTCAACTTTGCGACACGCCGGTCCGCCTGACCCAGGTACTCTTTCGTCGCATCGCGCTCCGGCGATCCTGGCCGATACGTGTCGCAAACCTTGACCTGTCAATCCGCGTTCGGGTATTCCCGCGCGCGTCGAACGACGTGTGCGCACAAGCACGAACTCGTCGGAACATTCGCGCGGCGTTTCATTTCCGATGCATTGCGTGCGATCAGGGCCGCCTCAAAGTGCATCGGTACGCATCCGTCCATACGTGGCAACGCTTTGTCCCAGCATGGCATAGCCGTTGCAATAAGTCCGGCACAAGAACTACACATGTTGCAGCCGGAATTTCACGCAGTGAACAAATGCCGACGGCAGCAAACGTCTTCGCGATTCGCGCTCGGGGAGCCTGGCGCAACATGCGAAGTACGGCGGGGCCACCACCAAACGGATGTCGACAAACAACGACGACGCAAGCGGACGATACGGCTGTATTTAACGTCCGCTCGCGATCGTGACGGCGTGAAGCGATGACCCCGCCATTTTTTCCGTGCTTGCGGGTGCAGCCGAATGCGCGGCGGCCCGAGCGAAAGGGCGCTTGCGCGCGGACCAGCGGACTGCGAAGATCATGCTAACGCTCCTCTACACGGTATGCAGCCGCTGCATCAGGGAATGCCATGTTAGCGTCGAGCCCGTTTCCGGCATTGCTGCACCACGCGAGCCTGTGGCTGCAAGGCTATGCGCTCGTGCTGGTCATGATGGGACTCGGCGCGTTGCTCGAGCGCCGCTGGCCGGCCGCATTGCTGCAATCGCGCGCAGGGCAGCGTCTGAACATGGCGTACGCGGGCCTGTATCTGGCGTTGGTTGAAGCCACCAAGCCGCTGACCGCGGCCGCAAGCGTCGCGATCGTGAATGCACTCGGCGGCGGCATGGTGGTGCTGGTGTCGCACGGGTGGGGCGCGCTCGCTTCGTTCGTGATCGTACTGTTGACGATCGATTGCCTCGAATACGCGTTTCATCGCTTGCAGCACACGTGGCCCATCTTGTGGAAGCTGCATTCGCTGCACCATAGCGCGGTGGATTTCAACGTGACGATCACATTGCGGCATCACTGGATCGAAGTGCTCATCAAGGGCTGCCTGCTTTATCCGCTCGTCGGGGTACTGTTCAAGGTCGAGCCGTGGATCGTCGGTGCGACGTCGATCGTGTTCATGTTCGGCAACTACTTCGCGCATCTAAATTTGCGCGTGGACCTCGGCCGCTACGTCACGTGGGTCAACAATCCGCAGTATCACCGTTTGCATCACTCGATTCGCGCCGAGCATCTCAATCACAACTTCACGCAGCTATTGCCGATGTGGGATCACGTGTTCGGCACGCGCTGGGTGCCCGCGAAACACGAGTGGCCCGCCACCGGTCTCGACGATGGCACGCAGCCGAGCTCACTGCTCGGCGCGTTCAGCTGGCCATTGGGTCAGCATGCGGGACGCGATGCGTTACCCGTTCGCAAGCCGCTTGCCGTGCTCGACAAGAAAGCGAAATAGCACTGGCTAAGCGGGTTGCGCGCCGCGCACCGCCTTGCCGCCCAGCAGCGATACGATCAGCGTGGCCATGACGAGCACACCCAACGCCGCGCGCAAGCCGAGCACGCCGGCGCCGAAACCGATCAGCGGCGGCCCGACCAGAAAGCCCGCATAGCCGAACGTGGCCGCCATCGACACGCCGATCGCCGGCGTCGCGCTCGAACGGCCTGCCGCGCTGAAAATCACCGGAACGATATTCGCGAGACCGATGCCGACCATCGCGAAGCCGACGCAGGCGGTCAGCACCGTCGGCAGGCTCAGCACCAGCGCGAGTCCGGCGAACGCGATCAGACCGCCGAGCGCGACGACCTTGCTCGAGCCGAAGCGTCGCACCGATGCGTCGCCTGCTATCCGGCACGCCGCCATCGAAAGCGCGAACGCGGAGTAGCCGATCGCGGCAATGCTCGCTTCCTGATTCAACGTGGAGCGCAGGTACACCGCGCTCCAGTCGGCCACCGCGCCTTCCACGAGCATGCACATGAACGCGAGCAGCGCCAGTTTCATCACGGCGCTGTCGGGCCATGCGAAGCCGCTCGACGCGGCGGCCGCGCGCGGACCGATATCGCGTAGCGCAAACCCTGCAGCGAAAATGATCAGGGCCGCAATGAACAGATCGGGGACGAGCAGCCCGCCCAGGACGCCGACGCCGCCTTTCTGCAGCATCGCGCCGCCCGCCGCGCCAAGCAGGCCGCCCGCGCTCCACGCGGCATGAAACGACGACATGATCGGCGCGCGCCAGCGTGTTTCGATCGCGCTCGCATGTCCGTTCATCGACACGTCGAGCGCGCCATTCGACGCGCCGAGCGCAAACAGCACCACGCACAACGTCAGCATGCCGGGCGCGACCGCGGGCAACGGCAGCGCGATCGCGAATGCCGCGCCGAGCAGCGCGGTGGCGCGGCCGCTGCCGACGCGCGGCGCGAGCTGTCCCGCGAGCGGCATCGCAACGATGGCGCCGAGCGCGAAGCAGAACAGCGCGATGCCGAGCGAGGTGTCGCTAAGCGCCAGGCTTTCCTTGATGCGCGGCACCTCGACCGCCCATGCGCCGATGCCGAAACCGTTGGCGAGAAAGACGGCGAGCGTCGCGATGCGTTCCCTGACGAGTGAGTTCATGGGCGTGCCACCATCACGTTATCGCAGACGGCCTCGAGGCTCGCGATTCGCGCGCCCGGTACGTCCGCTTCGACGAACAGATAATCGACCGACGAAGCCGGCGCTACCGCGAACGGCGCCGCCGTGATCAGCTTTTCCGAGGTCAGCGCGATGGCGATCTGGCCGCTCGCTTTGACCATCGCGCGTTTCAGTTCTGCATCTTCAGCGTGGAATGCGGCGACGCCTTCGTCGGGATCGAAGGCGCAGGCGCCGAGAAAACAGAGATCCGCGCGGATCTGCTGGACCTGCAGTAGCGCGGTCGCGCCGAGCGAGCCCGCCGCGCCCCCGGCGATGCGGCCGCCGATCAGTATCACGTCGATCCCGGGTCGGTTCAGCAGCCGCGCGCACGCGTCGGGCGAATTGGTGACGACGGTCAGGCCGGCGTTGTCGGGCAGCGCCGCCGCGATCGCGACGTTCGTCGAACCCGCGTCGAGCAGCACGATCTGCTTCGGACGAACGATCGACACGGCCGCCGCGGCAAGGCGTGCCTTGCGATCGACGGCCTCGTGCATGCGCAGCGCCGCGGGTTTGTCTGCTGGCGACATCAGCAGCGCACCGCCATACACCCGCTTGCAGTGGCCTTGATCCGCGAGATCGCGCAGATGGCGACGCACCGTGTGCTCGGAGATCTGCAGCTCGGCGCCAAGCTCGGCCGCGAGCACGCGACCATGCGTGCGCAATCGCTCCAGAATCAGCGCTTCGCGCTGCTCCGGTAGTAGCCCGTTGATCGCTTCTTCCCGGGTTCGCTGCATGGGTCTCCTCTCCGTTTCGGTGCAAACCGATCATAAACGAGCAAAATGTATCGTAAACGCTCGTGAAGCGCAAGCGGAGCCTGACGCGGCTTGCCCTGGCTTCAGGCGACTTCGTTCAATTCCGGTCGCGAGCCACGGCCGAAGACCAGCCGATCGAGCAGCCAAACCGCGACGAGCGTCGCGCCCATCAGCGGGAACACGACGCCGAGCAGCACGAGGCCGGCTTTCCAGCCACGCATCGGCGGCGCGGCGCGCTCGCGCGACGGCGCGCCGAGCGAGCGTTGCGGCCGGCGTTTCCACCACATCACGAAGCCGGTCACAGCGAGCGCGGCAAGGCCGAGCGAAATGGCCGCGCACAGTATCTGATTCGCGACGCCGAAGTAGCGCCCCATATGCAGCGACGTGCCGTACGACACGGCCTTCGCGATCGCCCCGTAATCGCCGTAGCGAATGTCCTTCAGGATCGCGCCGCTGTATTGGTCGACGTACAGCGTGCGTTCGTCTCGCGGATTCGCGGGGAACCAGGAAAGCGTGTAGACGCCGGTTGCGGAATTCGGCAGCACGATGCTGTAGCCGTCCGAGATGCCGAGCGACGCGGCGAGCGCAACGATATGACCGAGCGATAGAGGCTGTGCCGCGTCGCTGTTCGAGGAAGAGGGCACGCTGGAGTTGCCCGCGGCCCACGGCGTCAGCGGCAACGGCAGATCGTCCATCACCATGCCGGGCATCGAGTCCATGTCGGCATGCGTGGCATGCGCGCTCGTGCCGCTCGCGTGGTCGACCTGTTCTGATTGCGCTCCTGGCACGATGGAGCGCAATGGCAAACCGCCCCACGCGCCCGGCGGCGCGCCAAGCTTCGTCGCGGTCGCAAACGCCTTGAACTGCTTGCCCCATGAGGCGGTCCACGGCAGACCGGTACATACGAACGCCAGCGCGCCCAGCGCGAGCCAGATGCCGATCACTGCGTGAAGACTTTTCCATAGCGGACGTCCTTTCAGCGCGAGGCGCGGCAGCAGCACAGCGCGCGCGGTCGTTTTGCCGCGCGGCCACCATAGCGCGATGCCGGTGCCGATCATCACGAGCGTCCAGCACGCGGCCAGTTCCATCAGCAGCTCGCCGGGCTTGCCGAGCAGCAGCTTGCGGTGAATCATGCGATCCACGTGCATCAAGCGACGCTCGACGCTCAGCGTGCCCAGCACATCGCCGTTGTATGGATTCAGATAGACGCTCTGCTGCGTGCCGTCCGCGAGCCGAAACACGAATTCGGCGCTGCGTTGCGGATCGCGTGTAATCACGGCGGTCGTCGCGACCGAGCCGGGCGGCATCGCCGCGCGCGCTCGCGCGAGCAGCACGTTGTCGGGCAGTCTCGGCACCGCTTGCGGTGCGACGACCATTTGCTGCCGATACAGCAGCGGTTCGATTTGCGGCTGGAAGCAATACAGCGTGCCGGTGATGGCGAGCACGAGCAGAAACGGCATCACGAAGAGGCCCGCATAAAAATGCCAGCGCCACAGTGTTCTATAGCCTGGATGTGCGGGGCCGCTGGCGGCGGCAGCGGCCGTACCGCTCTGCGCACGTACGGGTTCGGCGGTTGGAGTCGTGGACATGAAATCCTCGTCGGGCAAATGGGGCGATGGGTTACTCAGAGACGCAGCTTCGCTTCGACATAAAACGTGCGGCCCGGATACGGGTGGTAGACGAAGTAGCGCGCGTCGAACAGGTTGTCGACGCCGATGCCGAGTTCGCTGAGCTTCGTCGGCTTGAACGTGAACTTCGCGTCGGCGACCGTGTAGGTGCTGGTGCCGCCGAACACGTTCGGGTTCGTGTCGGTATTCGTCAACGTGTTGTACTGACGGCCTGAGTAACGCGCGGCGAGCGTCAGCGCCGCTCGCGCGTCGAAGTGATACGTCGCGGCAAGATTCGCGCGCCACAGCGGAATGCGGTAAAAGTACTTGCCGACCGAGGCCGGATTCTGAGCGTTTTCGAGGATCTTCGACTGCGTGTACGCGACGCTCGCGAGCAGATCGAGTCCGCGCACGAACACGTCTTCGCCCCAATAGCTCGTTTCGACGCCGCGCGAGCGAACCTTGCCGATGTTCTGGAAGTTCGTCACGTTCGGGATCACGGTGGTGTCGGTCTGACTGAAGATCGTGTTCTTCACGTCGTCCTGAAACAGCGACAAGCGGAACACGCCATTCCAGTGCGCCCATTCGGCGCTCAGTTCTTTTGACAGATCGTCTTCGGGTTGCAGATGCGGATTGTTGTTCACGATCGCGGAGCCATTGATTTGCCCCTGGAACAGTTCGCTCGCGGTCGGAAAGCGATAAGCGCGACCGATCGACGCGCGTAAGGTCAGATCGTCGCTGACATCGAACGATAGCGACGCCTTCGGCGAAAAGTGACGCTGGCTGGCGTCGCTGTACGCGATCGTCGTGCCGGGCAGCGACTGCGCGCCGTCGTAGGCTTGCCAGTCTTCATAGCGCACGCCGTAGACGAGCTTCCAGCGCGGCAGAAAGCGCCATGCGTCCTGCGCATAAAGAGCTTGCGTCTGAGTCTTGCCGGTGAACGCGTTGGCGAACGAGGCCGCGTCGCCGTCGCGCCAAGCTAGCGTGTTGTAGGTCTGGTTGTCGACGAAGTAGTTGTCGTAGTGGTAGCCGAAGCTCAGTGCGTGATTGGCCAGCCCCGCCTCGTTTGTCGCGGGCGTGTAGGTGCCGCGCAGGTCCAGCGTCTTCCAGCCGGTGCCGTCGCCGAACAGCACGGTGCCGGGGCCATTGCCCGGGCCGCCGGCATTCGCGATGCGTGCGACGCTATTGCCGATGTCGTAATACGACGCGATCGCCTCGCCGTTCCAACCGGTCGCATTGCGCGTTTTCAGCGACACGCCGTAGAGCCAGTTCTCGCTGTGTCCGAGACTCGGGGCGAACGCTGCCGCCGGAATCGTGTAGTGGTAGCCGTTGATCGACACGTTGCCGCTGTACACCGGGTTGCCGTCCGCGTCGCGCAGGAACGTCGATGTTTCGCTGTTGTAGGTCCGGTGCCAGTAGCCGAGCGTGAAGCCGCCCTGCAGCGTCGGCGTGAAGTCGTACTGCATCTTCAGCTTGAGCTGGTCCTGCACCGTGTGCTCGATGCCTTCGCCGTTCACGCCGAGCACGGCCGTCGGCGTATTGGTCTGGTTGTTGTAGAAATGGGCGCCGGTGACGGGCGTGTCGCCGGCCTTCGCGGGCGTGGTCGATTGCGCGAGCGTCGCGAATTGCAGCGGCTGACTCGTGTTCTCGAGATGATTGACGCCGAGCAGGTACGAGAACTTGCCGATCCGATCGCCGAGCGACGCGCTCGCTTCGCTGCCGTTGAAACTCTGGTTCACGCCGAACAGGCTGAAGTGCTGCGTGAATGCCTTGACGTCGGCTGTGGCCTCGAACTGCTTCGGCATGCGCGTGCTGATCAGCACCGTCGCGCCTAAAGAGTTGCCAGGATACAGCGCGGAAAACGGCCCGTAGATTACGTCGACTTGCTGGATTTCGTCGGGAGACACCATAGACCAGCGCGGCGGAAACGAATAGCTATTGCCGAGCAGGTTGCTCAGCAGCAAACCGTCCGCATAGACGAGGCCGCGCGCGCTCTGCGTATTGCTGGTGCCGCGTACCGCGATGATCGAATTCAGGTCGCCGATGAAGCGCTTGCGTACCGCGAGGTTCGGCAGGTACTTGAGCACGTCCTCGGTGTTGACGACGTTCCAGTTCGCGAACTGATCGCGCGTGACGGTTTCGATGGAGGCGGGCAGGTTCGGGTCGACGGCGCGCGGTGCGGCGCTCGCACTTGCGCTTGCATTGACGCTGACAGCGGGCAGCGTCGCATCCGCGTCGGCGGCCTGCGCGGGTGTTGCAACCAAAGCCGGCACGAAAGCAGGCACGAGCGCGGGCCAACGAACGGAACGGCGAGCCGCGCGATGAGCGGAACAGACAGCGTCACGACGGACGCAAAAAGACAGCCTTCGCAGCGCGAAGTTGAACATGAGCGTTTCCTCGATGCATTGAACAGGTGATCGCAGGCTTCGTCGACGTGGGCGACGAAGGCGCGATCAGAACCGGCAGCGATCAGGAAACGACAGGTGGCGCGCGCGGACGTCCCGACGGGAACGCGCCCAGCGGCGTAAAGCGGGTGGACAGCGTGGGCGGCGCGGTGCCGGCCAGCGGCAGCGCGGGCGGCAGCTCGGCGACGGCGAGCGTCGGCATCGCGACGTGATGTTCGAGCAGATGACAGTATCCGCAGGCGCCGAATGCATCGTCGTGGCTCAGATGCACGGGGGCGGGACTGGTTTGAGCGACGACGCTCGCATCGCTGATAACGCTCGCGCCGGTCGGATGAAGCGCCGAACACAGCACGGCAATCGGCTCGTGGCCGCGGCCCGATTCGAGCAACTGGCTGATGAGCGGCGCGAACACGACGAGCCACATGGCGACGAGGCCAAGCCATGCGGTCAGGTGGTTGCGGGAGCGTCGAGTCATGAGCGTCGAAGAACAGACGGGGGCGATTCTAGCATCACCGCACGATCCTTTCATTCGTAATGTCAGGTAGCGGCGGATTAGACGGTGAAAAAGCGCTTAGTTCGGGGCGCTGAGGTCGAGGTGAAACACCTATGCTGTGCAAGCGCGCAAGGTGCGCGTATCGAATCAACAGCGCAACAGCGGCGCACCCGCCGCACGACCGCGCCACTGAAACATCACCCCGACACATGACACTCACGCAGACGCCTGCTTCTTCGATCGCCGACATCAACCAGCGGGCCGTGGCGCTATGTTCGGCCGGACAGTTCGCCGACGCGTTGCCGCTCGTCGCGCCGCTGCTCGAAAACGCCACTTTGCCGAACGATCAGCGGGCCGATGCGTTGAATATTGCCGGTGCGTGTTCGTTCGCGCTGCGTCAGTGGACGGACGCGGAGAACTATTGGCGCCAGTGCCTGTATCTGAAGCCGGATTACGCGGACGTCTACGCGAGCCTCGGCTCGCTATTCAGTTCGCTCGGCCGCTTGTCGGCCGCGAAATCGACGTATCAGCGATTGGTGGCGCTGCGCCCGCTCGACGCGAACGCGCATTATCAACTCGGCAATGTGCTTTACGGGCTCGGTTATCGTGCCGAAGCGGAGGCGGCGTTTCGGCAGGCGGTGACGATTCACCTCGACCACGCCGAAGCGCATTACAACCACGGCATCGTGCTGCGCGAACTGCGACGCCCGCAGGAAGCAGAAGCGGCTTTTCGTCATGCATTGCGCGGCTTGCGTGACCAAGCCGAATTGCACAACAACCTCGGCAGCGTGCTGATGGAACTCGGGCGTCTCGCGGAAGCGGACGCCGCGTATCGCGAAGCGCTGACGCTGAAGCCGCAATATCCGGAGGCGCTCAATAATTTTGCCGGCGTGCTGAAAGCGACCCAGCGTCTCGCGGAAGCGGAGATGGCTTGCCGGCTTGCAATCGCAATCCGGCCTGACTATGCGGAAGCGCATCTCAATCTTGGCGCGGTGCTCGTCGATCTCGATCGCGTGAGCGAGGCCGAGGCGGCGTACCGCGAAGCGCTCGCGCATCGGGCGGATTATGCGGAGGCGCATTACAACCTCGGCGTGGCACTGTTCAGGCAGGAGCGTTACGAGGAAGCCGGGCAGGCTTACCGAGACGCGATTCGCTGCCAACCGCTGCTTGCCCATGCGCACAACAATCTCGGCTGCGTGCTGCGCGTGCTCGAGCGTTTTCCGGAAGCGCTCGACGCGTTCCAGCACGCGCTCGCGGTGTCGCCGCAACTCGCCGAGGCTCACTCGAACATTGCCAATGCGCTGACCCAACTCGGGCGCTTTGCCGAGGCAGAAAGCGCGTATCGGCGGGCGATTGCATTAAAACCCGACTATGCCGAGGCGCGTTTCGGCCTGGCCGTGTTGCTGCTCGGCTTCGGCCGCTTCGACGAGGGCTGGCCACTCTTCGAGTGCCGCTATCAGCAGCCCCATTTCGTTCATCGACAGTCGCAGACGATGCTCAGGTGTCCGCAATGGCAAGGCGAGCCGCTCGCGGGCAAGTCGGTGCTGCTGTGGCAGGAAGACGGCCTCGGCGACATGCTGCAATTCAGCCGCTATGTTCCGCTGCTGAAGGCGCTTGGGGCCGCGCATATCGCGTTTGCGTGTGCGCCGGCGTTGCATCGGCTGATCGCGAAGGTAGATGGCGTCGATGCGGTGCTCGACCACCACGGAGCGCTCACGCGCGTCGCGACCTACGATTGCTGGACCAGTCCGCTTAGCGTGCCGTTGCATCTACGCACGACGCTGGATACGCTTCCGCGCCCCGCGCGACTGAGCGCGGAGCCCGCGCTCATCGAACACTGGCGCCCCGCGCTCGACGCGCTGCCGTCCGGCCACCGGATCGGTCTGGTCTGGAAGGGCAACGCGAAGCATCACAACGACGCGAATCGGTCGATGCGGTCGCTCGCCACGCTCGCGGCGCTGTGGAGCGTGCCGGGCCTGAATTTCGTGAGCTTGCAGAAGGGGCAAGGCGAGGACGAAGCACGCAATCCGCCGCTCGCGCAGCCGCTGCTCGATCTGGGCGCGCGCGTGACGGACTTCGCGGACAGCGCGGCGATCGTCGCGCAACTCGATCTGGTGATCTGCGTCGATACGTCGATCGCGCATCTGGTCGCATCGCTCGGCAAGCCGTGCTGGGTGATGCTGCCCGAAAGAGATGTGGACTGGCGCTGGATGCACGAGCGCGACGATTCGCCGTGGTATCCGCACACGCTGCGTCTGTTCCGGCGCGCGCCAGGGGAAGACTGGGCGAGCTCGGTCGAGCGCGTACGGCAGGCGTGCGTCGAGCGATTCGGCGGCGCGCTATGACGCCTCGGTGAGCTGCATGTGATACAGGCCCCACGGCGACAGTTCGAAGCGGTCCTTCAGCGGCTTGGCCGCGAGTTCGGGAATCTGATCCGCGTCGTAGATCGCCCATAACGGCCCCACGCCACCGAGCGCCAGCGGCTTGCCGTCCATTTGCGTCGCGACGATGAAGTGATACTCACGCACCTTGTCGAGCGTCGTCTGCACCGCGTAGCCGTCGACCGCGTGCATGACGATTTGCGTACTGCCTGCATCCGGTGCGCCGATATGCGCGAGCACGTCGGTCAGCAGCGGGCCGCTGAACGTATGCAGGTGCGCATCGTATTCGATCGTCGGATGGATCGTCACGGATTTCATGCTGGCGAGCAACGGCAGATCGACGCCATACGCTTGCAAAAACTTCACCTGGTGCTTCGCCAGCAGTTGATCGAAAGCCGGATTGAGCGCGCCGCGATTGCTGTTCCTGATCGCACCGGAGATCGTCAGGACAACTGGAGACGGCGCGCATTCGGCGTGCTCACGCTTTGCGCCGAATGCGGGCGCGACCGCCGCGCCCAGCACCGTGGCGCTGGTCAGGAACTGGCGTTTGTTCATTACGTTTTCTCCGGGTGTCGATGAGGCTTGGCGTGGTGACTTGAGCGCTCTTCTATTGTCGGAGAATTGCCGCCGAAGATGATACGGCGATGCTTCATTTACGCGTCATTCGCTATGCTCTTTCCGCATGGGATTCACAGCGGAACTGGCACGCTTCGTTGCGCGGTGATCCAGCACGGTGCATGTCTTCGCAGGTTTATGAAGAAGTGCTACTCACGCGCATCTCATTCATCGGCTTCGCGAAGCGGGCGGCATACTCGGTGCGGATTGGCCGCGAAGGGCGCGCGTTTTTCGACAGCCTGCCGGACCCGGACAGAAACAGTTGAGCAAACTGATCGATGGCAACGCTCAGGTCGCGCCGATGCTGACCGTGCGCGTCACATCGACGACCGACAGCCGGATCGCGTCGATCAATGCCCGTGCGGCCGGCGATGGCGTACCCGCCGCGCGCATCGTCAGGCCGATCTCGCGCCGCGTGTTGTGCAGCGGTACGTCGAGCACCACCAGTTGCCCGGATTGAACCTCGTGATGCAGCTGCTGCGCCGACAACGCCGCCGCCATGTCGGTGCCGAGCAGCAGCCCGCGAATCACCGCGAGGTCGGCGGTTTCGACGGTCGGCAAAGGCGGCTTCACTTTCATCCGCCTGAATTGCGTTTCGAACAGCGCACGCGCCGGCGCGTTGCTGCGCGGCAGAATCCATTGCGCGTCGCGCAGACCCATGATGGTCAGATTGTGCACTTGAGTCAGCGGGTGACCGCGGCGCACCAGCACCACCATGTTTTCCGACATCAGCCGCTCGTTTTTCAGGCCGCTAGTCGCGTCGTTGTCGCGCAGCGCGCCGAGAATGAAGTCGATGTCGCCGGCGCGCAGACCGGCCACCAGCGTCTCGTACGCGCTTTCGTCGGTGACCACGCGCACGCCCGGATTTTCCGAGGTCATTCGCGCGATCGCCTTCGGCAGGATCAGCGTGCGTCCGAGCGGCAACGCGCCGACCGTCACCGAGCCCTGAATCTTGCCGTGCAATGCGGCGATATCGTCGGGGATGTGCCGTAGTTCGTTCAATGCGCGGCGTACGTGCAGCAGGAACGTTTCGCCCTCGGCCGTCAGCAGGATGCCGCGCGGGCTGCGATGGAACAGGCTCAGTCCCGAGCCGCTTTCGAGTACGCGGACCGCGGTGCTCACCGCGGGCTGACTGATGCCGAAGGTTTTTGCCGCGCTCGGCATATGCCGATGCCGAGCGAGCGCCGCGAACAGTTGCAGCCGCCGCGTATTGAGCAGGTACGCGGGCAATGCGCCCTCCGATACGGGCCGGCGGCGCGTCTGTCGCGCGGCGCACCATTGCGCGAGCTCTTCGAGTTCGGCGAAGATCCGCTCGCAGCGGTGCAGCACCGCGCGGCCGACCGGCGTGGGCAGCATGCCCGAAGGACCGCGATCGAACAGCGGCACGCCGAGCGCCGACTCGAGTTCCTGCACGGAGCGCGTGACCGCCGACTGTGCGCGAAACAGCGCGGCCGCCGCGCGCGTCGCGCTGCCCATGTCCGCGACGAGCCGGAAGGCGCGCAATTGCGCGAGATTGAGCAGGTCCTTGCTGCTGACCGACAGCGGCTCTTTGGCGGCCGCCTGGCTGGCTTCGGCGGAAAGTGCGTCGTTGCTCATGCCGCGCCCGCGATCAGATGCAACGATGGCAGCGACAAATTCAGACTTTCCTTCGAGATATGCGTGTGCTCCTTCATCAACGCATCGACGCGCGCGCCTTCGCCATGCTTCAGCGCGTCGACGATCGCGTGATGCTGGCGATGCGCGTACATCAGCATCATGAACTGACGCTCGCGCGCGGCTTCGTCGAACGCGATCGTGAACGGCGACACGAACGGCACCTTGTCGTTCAGGCTGAGCGCGGCCGTGATCGCCTGGTTCTGCGCCGCTTCGACGATCAGCGCATGAAAGCGGCCGTTCATCTGCGCGTAGCGCACGTCGTCGCCGGGTTGCAGATGCTTTTGCTCGAAGATTTCGTCGCCTTCGCGCAGGCATTCCTCGAGCGCGGCGGCGAGCGCCGGGCTCACGCCGTTTTCGGCGACCGAGCGCGCGGCGAGCCCTTCGAGCACGCCGCGCACGTCGATCGCATCGAGGACGTCGCGCACGCTGAAGCGGCGCACCACATAGCCGCGCGAGCCCGAACGATCGAGCAGGCCTTCCGCGGACAGCACGCTCAACGCATAGCGCAGCGGCGTGCGCGACACGCCGAGCCATTGCGCAAGCTGCGCTTCGACGAGCCGCTGCCCGGGCGACAATTCGCCCGACAGGATCTTCTCGCGTAAGGTCTGCACAATCGCTTGCTGGGTCGTCTCGTTCATCGTTTCGTCGCTCGTCGGAAGCACCGCAGTATAGCCACGCGTGCAGCACCGCTCCAAGCCTTGAAACAGTGCGTTGCGAGTTGTTTTCCGGGTCATCTGTTTTATTTATCGTGTGCCGGAGCGAGAGGAGGCCGCGGAAGGCACGCCGCACGGGCTTGGGATACCGAGGGAGCCCTGTGCGGCGTGGGTCGCGCAGGGGTTCATCGACTCGCCGGGTGCCCGCTTACCGGGTTTTTACCCATCATTCCGGCACAACTCGAGGTATACCCGTACTTCACGTATCGAGGCACAATTTCTATCTTTGTATCCCAAGACGGTCGCGGTGACTAGCGCGGTAAGCCAGGCGACCTATCCGATTGGCAGCAGCACGAAGTGACGGAAGAGAACGAATATGGCAAGGATCATTGGTGGTATCGGCACGTCCCATGTACCCACGATCGGGTTGGCGTACGACAAGGGCAAGCAGAATGAACCGGCATGGGCGCCGATGTTCAAGGGTTATGAACCGGTGGCGCAGTGGCTGGCCGAGCAGAAGCCCGACGTGATGGTGATGTTCTACAACGATCACGCGAACAGCTTTTTCTTCGATTGCTATCCGACCTTCGCGCTCGGCGTGTCGCCCAATCACGAATTCGCCGATGAAGGCGCGGGCAAGCGTCCGTTGCCGGACATCGCCGGCCACCCGGATCTGGCGATCCATATCGTCGAGCAACTGGTCGCCGACGAGTTCGATCTGACCGTCTTCCAGGACCGCGCGCTCGATCACGGCGTCAATTCGCCGCTCTCGCTGATGCTGCCGCATCAGGGCGGCTGGCCGCTGTCGCTGGTGCCGCTCGAAGTCAACGTGCTGCAGTATCCGCTGCCCACCGCGAATCGCTGCTACCGGCTCGGCCAGGCGCTGCGTCGCGCGATCGAATCGTTCGAACAGGATCTGAAGGTCGTGGTGGTCGGCACGGGCGGGCTGTCGCACCAGGTGCATGGCGAGCGCAGCGGCTTCAACAACACCGAATGGGACATGGAGTTCCTCGACCTGATCGTCAACGATCCGGAGCGTCTTGCCAGGATGAAGCACGTCGACTACGTGCGCCTCGGCGGCGCCGAAAGCGTCGAGACGATCATGTGGCTCGCGATGCGCGGCGCGCTCGGCCAGAAGGTCCGCGAGTTGCATCGCAGCTACTACCTTGCGACCAGCACCGCGATGGCCGTGACGATCTACGAAGGAGAGGTGGCGTAATGAATCCGCAACTGGTTGGCGTCGAAGAATTGACCGGCACGTATCCGTTCGATATCCGCCAGAGCATGAAGGCGATGCGCCTGAACCGCTTTTTCTGGCAGATGCGCGAAACGTCGGCGCGCGCGCTGTGGCTCGAAAATCGCACCGCCGCTTACGATGCGGCCGGCTTGACGCCGGAAGAGCGCGCGCTCGTCGACAACACCGACTGGATCGGTCTGATCCGCTATGGGGTGTCTTTCTTCGTGCTCGAGAAGTTCGCGCGCGTGGTGAAGATCACCAATCTCGGCGTGTACGCGAGCATGCGTGGTGAAACGCTCGAAGAGTTTCTGAAGACCCGCCAGGTACCCGACGCCGTTTAAAGGCCGGGCATCGAAGGCGCGCAACGAAGCAGCATTGTCCGCTGGGCATTCCGATTTGAAGTTCCGATGTGTAGTCCATTTCGAGGAGAGTAGAGATGGTCGGCAAGTTCGGCGTCAGCGAAGGGGATTTGGACCGGCGGCTAAGACTCGCGGAGTCCGGTGCACTCGAACGCGGGGGGATGTTGCGCGCGGGCGTGATCGGCGGCCTGGTCGGCGCCGTGGTGATCTGGATTTACGAAGCGCTCGTCTGGGTCGGCGCTCAGCATTTGATGCCGCTTGCCGGCATTCCGCGCAATGCGACGGGGCTCGTGTTCGGCAAAGACGTGCAGGCGTCGCTCGGCATCTGGGCGTATATCGTCGGCACCGGCATTCATTTTTTCTTCGCGATCGCGTGGGGCGTGCTGTTCGCCGCGATCTGGCCGTACTTCCGGCGGCGCGGCTATGAAGCGACGCTGGTCGCGCTGTTCTACGCGGTATTTGCGTGGATCGTCATGCATGCCGCGATCATGATCGCGTCGGATAACCATCCGGATTATTTCGACCCGACCGTGATTATCGGCGGGTTCATGTCGCACATCTTCTTCACCGTGCCGTTGGCGTTGACCGTCAGGCGGATGATGGAAGAGCGGCACTATCGATGAGGTTGTACGCAAAAGCAAGCCGGGTTCGATGCTGCGTTGCAACGTTTCCGAGTGCGACTTAGCGTTTGCTTAAGTTGCGTGATCGCAACTATATTGATTGCGCAACGCAACTGATATGTGAGCGCCATCATGGATCTGATCGAAGCCCCCGCCAAGCCTCGCGACACGACGATTCTCGAACTGCGCGAGTTTTCCCGCCGCTTGGTTCGCGAACTTGGTTTCATGCGCGCGACGCTCGCCGACAGCGATCTGGCGCCCTCTGCCGTGCATGCGGTAATCGAGATCGGCATGTCGCCGGGCATCAGCGCCAAAGATCTCGCGACCATCCTGCGGCTCGACAAATCGAATACGAGCCGGCAGATCGCAAAGCTCGAAGCGAGCGGACTGGTCGAGCGTACGGTCTGCGCCGACGATGCCCGTTCTTCCGAGTTGTACCTGACGGCCGAAGGTCAGAAGCTGCGCAAGAAGATCGACCGGTTCGCGACCGATCGCGTGTCCGGCGCGCTGCGGCGCATGGTTCCCGCCGACCAGCAGGCGCTGGTCCGTTCTCTCGCGCTTTATGCGGACGCCCTCGCGCATGGCGAGGTCAGCAAGCTTCCTGCGACGGAAGCGGGGTCCGCGGGAATCGTGGAAGGCTACCAACCGGGCTGTATCGGCGATATCGCGAGTCTGCACGGGCGCTATTACGCGCAGCACTGGGGTTTCGGCGCATTCTTCGAAAAGAAGGTCGCGACGGAACTGGCGGAGTTCGCGGGCGCATTGCCGGCAGAAGGGAAAGGGCTTTGGCTCTACGTCGAAAACGGCCGCACGCTCGCGTCTGTCGTGATCGATGGGGATAGCGGCACCCGTGTCGCGCATTTGCGCTGGTTCATCGTCGACGATTCCTTGCGCGGCTCCGGGATCGGGCGGCAATTGCTGGCGCATGCGATGCGTTTCGTCGACGAGCGCTTTGACGAAACCTATTTATGGACTTTCCAGGGGCTCGACGCGGCGCGTCATCTGTACGAGTCGTTCGGCTTTCGGCTGAGCGACGAATCGGAAGGGGAGCAATGGGGAACACGCGTCGTCGAGCAGCGTTTCGACCGGATTTCCGCAATGAAAGGCGGTACCGGTACCCAGTGATCGACCGAGAAGCGAACTAGACCGCTTCGGTCAATGCGCGACGACCGACGCCGCGATCCGGTCGGCCAGGTCGGCGAGAATGCGGCTCAACGCGGCCGCCTGCGCGAGCGCATCGTGTCCGTCGATCGCAGAATCGAGCGTCACTTGCTGCCGCAGCGGCGCCTGATCCGAATGCCCGTTCAACAGGGTCCACTCCGCCTGCAAGGTCAGCGTGCCGCTCGCGTTGGCCGTCGCGTTCAACACGGTGACGACCAGCCTGCGCGTGCCTGGTGGCGCGGGCGCATCCGGCACGACGAACGACCCGGCGGGCAGCCGCGTGAGCAAGTCCTCGGCAAGCGTTTTGCGCATCATTTGAGCGAGCGGTGCGCCCCACCGGTCGGTATCGTCGATCGTGAGACGGTTCTGCGAAGCCAGCGTGACGACTTCGAGCCGATCGAGCACCGCGGGAATGTGCACGGCGGTCAGTTGAATCGGCGGCATCGGCGCCGTGGCTGGCGGGGCGTCGGCGGGCATCGGGTTCAACGTCACATAGCGCGTCGGCATGCTGTGCCCGCATCCGGCGAGCGTCATCGCGGCGACGCAGACGACAAGCGCCGCCGTCCAGACGCTCGTCGTGAGCGATGCCACGACGGCGCGTCCGATGCGAAGCGTGGACCTCGTCATCATTGAATCTCCTGCTGCCTGCCGTGGATCAGCGCCTCCGGATGGCGGTCCAGATAGTCGGCCAGTGCCCGAATCGAGCGCGCGGTGTCCGTTAGCTCCTGCATCGCGGCAGGCAGGTCGTTCTGGCTCGACGCATCGCCGCCTAGCGTACGGTTCGCCGCGGCAACGGTGCGATCCGCCGCGTTCGCTGTGTCGCGCAGTTGCGCGACGAGCGGACCGATTTGCGGCGAGACCTGCTGCAATGTGTGATCGATCTGCGCGACGGAGTGATCGATGTGCGTCAGGCTGTCCTTGATTTGCGGCGAGGAACTGAGCGCGTTGATATGCGCGGCGATACTGCGCACCTGTTCGCCGGTTTGCCGGATCGGAAGATCGTCGATTTTCTGGATCACCTCGTTGGCCTTCGCCATCGTCGTGTCGAGGTTCGCGGCGGCGACACTCGGAATGACGGGCAGGCCGTCCTCGCTGGCGAGCGTCGCGACCGGCGCGCCTTGCACGAAGTCGAGGGTGATCTTGTCCGCGCCGACGACCGGCGGATCCTGCGACAGGCGCGCGCGCAAGCCCGTGGCGACGAGACGGGCGAGCATGCCGTCGACGAGCGGGCGCCAGT
>NZ_JBFPKF010000023.1:0-80802 GCF_040948685.1 Paraburkholderia sp. BR14374
GCGTGTGCTGCACGTGTCGCGCGAAGGTGCTCGAGGGCGAAGTGAAGATGGAAAAGAACTACACGCTCGAAGAACACGAGGTCCGCGACGGGTTCGTGCTGACGTGCCAGTGTCATCCGGTGAGCGAGAAGGTCGTCGTCAGTTACGACGAACGTTGAGCCTGGAGCTTTCGTGGCAGGGCGTGGACTCGCTTCAAGTAGCGGCCGGCGCCGCTTTCGGCCGTTTCGCGATCCGCTTACACTAGGGGCCGCTCATCGATTGGGACATCGGTTTCCAGTCGGCGAGCGGCCTCTTTTTGTTACAGCTGCAAGCGTCACAACAAGCCCTTGCCCATGAGCACGATTCACCTCACCAACGGCGACGTCGCCGCCGAGTCGCTGCGTACCGCGCTGGCCCAGGCGGGCCGCGACGACCGCGTGCAGCCGTTGCGCGACGATCTGGCGGTCGGCCCGCTACGCGGCGTCGACGACGCTCCGTACGTGCGCGCCGACTTCTGGGAACGCGTCCACGCCGACACGCAGCGCGACTTCGTGCGCGAGTTCCGCGAACAGGCCGCAGTGCTCGACGGCCTCTCGAACGACACCGCGAATCTCGTTGTGTGGCACGCCGAAAGCGCGTCCGATCAGCTGATGCTGCGCCGTGTCTGCTACCTGGTGCGCAACAGCCCGCAGCGTTTGAACGAAGTGCGTCTGTCGATCGCCGACCTCGCCGATCCGCAAGCGTGGGCGCATACGCGCAAGGACCGCGCGACATCGGTCGGCATGTTTGCACCGGACGTATTGCATGCACATCTGTCAGACGCCGCGCCGATTTCCGTGCTGCGCATCAGCCGGCTCGCGCTCGAATGGCAGGAGGTCAAGCAGGCGAACGGCGAGACGCGGTGCTGGCGTGACAATACCTTCACGAGCGGCAGCTTTGCCGAACTCGACACGCTGATCCTCGAACGCGCAAGCGACGACTGGCAGCCCGCCGCGCGCGTCGCCGCCTATGTTATGACCGCCGAACTGTGGTTTCTCGCCAGCGACAGCATCGTGCTGTGGCGCATGCGCGAACTCGCGACGCAACGACGCATCGACCTGCGTGGCGACGCGAACGAATGGCGCTCGCTCGAACTGCGCGCGGCGTCCGCTTCCAGCTCACTCCAATAAGATAAAACAGACAACTATGGCCCGCACCCGAGCCCCCGACCACGAAACCCAGCGCGAGCAGATTCTCGAACTGGCCGCCGCGAAGTTTGCGCAGACCAGCTACCCAAGCACGTCGATGGCCGATCTCGCCGCGGCGAGCGGCACCTCCAAAGCGCGCCTCTATCACTATTACGAGAGCAAGGAAGCGATCCTGTTCGACCTGCTCGATCGCTACACGAAGCGGCTGATGCTGATCATCGCCGAGGTGGAAGGGTCAAGCCAGCGGCGCGAACTGAGCGAGCGCGAAACCTTCGCGGAGCTGATCCGCGCGTTCCTGTCCGAGTATGAGACGTCGCACAGCCGGCACGTCGCGCTGTTGAACGATGTCAAGTATCTGGTCGATTCGCAGCGCGAGATCATCCTGAACCGCCAGCGCGACGTGGTCGCCGCGTTCGCGCGGCAGCTCGCGCGCGCCTACCCCGAACGAGCGACGCGCGACAACCAGACCGCGCTGACGATGATGGTGTTCGGCATGATCAACTGGACCTTCACGTGGCTCAAGCCGGACGGCCGCATGGGTTATAGCGAGTTCGCCGAACAGGTGGTCGGCATGGTCGAGCATGGTCTCGGCACCGCGCCGGTCAAGTGAGACGACGGTCCGAACCGGCGCTTTGGATGATGCAAAGCAACAACATTCAAACGAAATATGTCAGCTCCGGGGATGCATGCGGCATCGTGTCCCGAACGTGCGTTCATTTTGCATTTCCTTTAAAAATCAATTGACTAAATTTAGGGCTCCCGCGGTCTAGGTAGTCACCTCAATTTTTGATACGGGTTTTCCCTAGTGAATGGCTTGGATTTCCGCTAAAATCGGTTTTGCGGTGCACAACACCGCCTGATTAAAAGGAGAACCCGACCATGAACACGCTGAGCCTTCGCACCACCGAGCCGATCGCGCCGAACGACCGCGCGTCGCTGTCTGCTGGACGCGCGCACGTTCTGGTCCGAGAACTCACCGCGGTCGATCGCGAACGCCTGCTCACGCACTTCCTCGCGCTCGACGAAGAAGACCGACTGCTGCGCTTCGGCCAGGCTGTGCCGAACCACGTGATCGAAAACTACGTGCGCACGATCGACTTCACGCGCGACACCGTGTTCGGCGTGTTCAACAGCAAGCTGGAACTGAGCGGTGTCGGCCATCTGGCCTACCTGCCGGCCGAAGGCAACAAGCGCACCGCCGAATTCGGCGTCTCGGTGCTCGAAAGCGCGCGTGGCATCGGTATCGGCTCGAAGCTGTTCGAGCGCGCCGCGATCCGCAGCCGCAACACGCATGTGACGACGCTCTACATCCACTGCCTGGCGCGCAACTCGACCATGATGCACATCGCCAAAAAGGCCGGTATGAAGATCGAATACGCGTACGGTGAAGCCGACGCCTATCTGACGCTGTCGCCGGCAGATCAGTCGAGCATCCTCGCGGAAATGCTGCAGGAGCAGGCCGCCGTGTTCGACTACGCACTCAAGCGCCACGCGCGCCAGGCATCGCGGCTGTTCGAGTCGTTCATGCCGGTGGCTGTCGCTGCCTGAACAATCGCTACGGGGAAATTAGACTGGGGCGGCCGCAAGGTCGCCCTTTTTCTATCTGTACCAAATCAACGCCATGCGCAGGGCGTTACGCGTGAAGCCTACAAAATGGGCAGAGCTGTCGTTTCCTTGATTTTTTCGAGCGAAAAGCTCGATTTCACATCGATCACCGATGGATGCCGCAGCAATTGATCCTGGACGAAGCGCGAAAAGTGCGCCATGTCCTCGACCTGGACGCGCAGCAGATAATCCATCTCCCCCGTCATCGCGTGACACGCGACCACTTCGGGCCACGTCTGCACGGCCGCGCCGAACAGATCGGCGTGGGTGGCATCGCCATGCGGACTGAACGCGCGACCGCCGCCCTTCTCCAGCCGCACGTTGACATACGCAAGCAGGTCGAGTCCGAGACGCTGCGCGTCGAGTAGCGCGACGTAGCCGCGAATCACGCCGCTTTCCTCGAGCCGGCGAATCCGCCGCAGGCACGGACTCGGCGACAGATTGATCCGCTCCGCTATCTCTTGATTCGACAGCCGGCCGTTTTCCTGAAGGATCGCCAGAATGCGTCGATCGATCGCATCTATCTCGGTATTAGCCATGTTCTGCCACGTCTCGCTCGAATCGAGCCATAAAGTAGCTCGACAATAGCGACGCGCGATTAAGTTCGCAAGTTCTTGCCTCCATCACAGTTCTACACTTGCCCTATCCGGTCGCGCTCAGCCGACCGTCCCGCGCGCTCACCGCCAGCGCGCCTCGGCAACCCCTTTGCATGGGATTGGAGACAGACAATGCAGGTTTCTACTTGGGAAAATCCGGTCGGCACCGACGGCTTCGAATTCATCGAATACACGGCGCCGGACCCGAAAGCGCTCGGCAAACTGTTCGAACGGATGGGTTTCACCGCCGTCGCGCGACATCGTCACAAGGACGTGACGCTGTATCGTCAGGGCGACATCAATTTCATCGTCAATGCCGAGAAGCATTCGTTCGCGCAGCGCTTCGCGCGCTTGCATGGCCCATCGATCTGCGCGATTGCGTTTCGCGTGCAGGACGCCGCGAAGGCTTACGCTCAAGCGCTCGAAAAAGGCGCGTGGGGATTCGACAACAAGACAGGCCCGATGGAGCTGAACATCCCGGCGATCAAAGGCATAGGCGATTCGCTGATCTATTTCGTCGACCGCTGGCGCGGCAAGAACGGCGCGGCGCCGAACAGCATCGGTGACATCGACATTTACGACGTCGACTTCGAACCGCTTCCCGGCGCGAACCCCAATCCGGTCGGCCACGGCCTGACCTATATCGATCACCTGACGCACAACGTGCATCGCGGCCGCATGCAGGAATGGGCCGAATTCTACGAGCGCCTGTTCAACTTCCGCGAGGTGCGCTACTTCGACATCGAGGGCAAGGTGACGGGCGTGAAGTCGAAGGCGATGACTTCGCCGTGCGGCAAGATCCGCATTCCGATCAACGAGGAGGGCTCGGACACGGCCGGTCAGATCCAGGAATATCTGGACGCGTACCACGGTGAAGGCATCCAGCACATCGCGCTCGGCACCAGCGACATCTACCGCACCGTCGACGGCCTGCGCGCGTCGAACATTTCGCTGCTCGACACGATCGACACCTACTACGAACTCGTCGACCGGCGCGTGCCGAATCATGGCGAGCCGCTCGAGGAACTGCGCAAGCGCAAGATTCTGATCGACGGCGCGCCGGACGATCTGCTGCTGCAAATCTTCACCGAAAACCAGATCGGCCCGATCTTCTTCGAGATCATCCAGCGCAAGGGCAATCAGGGCTTCGGCGAGGGCAACTTCAAGGCGCTGTTCGAATCGATCGAGCTCGACCAGATTCGCCGCGGCGTCGTGCAGGACAAGACCTGATCGCGGTGACTCGCGCCTGATCGGCGCGCAGAAGAAAAAAGGGCGAGGATCGCAGGATCCTCGCCCTTTCACGTTGCACGCCGCCGCTCTCTTCGAAACGGCGGCCGGTTGTCACAAGACGCGCGCGATGTGGCGCGTCATGAATTCTGCCTGTACTCATTGCTGCCGGTCGCACCGTCGACCGTTCCGACCTGCGCCGGCGCTACCTGCGCCGTGCGCATGATCGCGTTCGACAGCGCCCCCGTACTGCCCGGATTCGAGTGCATCGGCGCGCTCATCGCGAAGAATGCGGCGGAAACCATCAGGAACGTCTGGATGTTTCTTGTGTTCATGCGTACTCCTTTTCTAACTGCCCTGCTGTCCAGAAGCTGCGCAAAATGCGCAGCGATCGGTATCGCTCGCAGGTCGGGGATTAGACAGTGGTTTTCACTGCGGTTCCGCATATTTGTAGGTTTTACAGCTTGTTACATGCGCAAGCACAACCTAACTCGATTCCGCGGAAAATCCGCGCCAACTGCTGACAACGCGCGGCCAACTTGCAGCGAAACGGTCTGAAATCAGACTCGGCGCGGGCGATTTCTGATCCGCTGCGGCGGGTTTCCACCAGTGCTACCATCGCTTGAAACCCGTCAATATGACGACCCCGGCCCCAGCATTCACGAGATGCCGGGGGCCAGAAAAGTTTTGGTGATCCCAAGCTGAAGTGGAGGAGTACACATAATGAATGCCCCGCTAGACGCAGGTCAGCGAGCCTCGCTCGAAGCCGCGTTGTCTTCCGTCACGCTCGACGACAAATACACCCTCGATCGCGGCCGCGCTTACATGAGCGGCATCCAGGCGCTGGTGCGTCTGCCGATGCTGCAGCAGGAACGCGACCGCGCCGCTGGCCTCAATACGGCCGGCTTCATCTCCGGCTACCGCGGGTCCCCGCTCGGCGGACTCGACCAGTCGCTGTGGAAAGCCAAAAAGCATCTGTCCGCGCATCAGGTCGTGTTCCAGCCAGGCGTCAACGAAGACCTCGCGGCCACCGCCGTGTGGGGTTCGCAGCAGGTCAACCTGTACCCGAGCGCCAAATACGACGGCGTGTTCTCGATGTGGTACGGCAAGGGCCCCGGCGTCGACCGCTCCGGTGACGTCTTCAAGCACGGCAACTCGGCCGGCTCGTCGCGGCACGGCGGCGTTCTGGTGCTTGCCGGCGACGATCACGCGGCCAAATCCTCGACACTCGCGCACCAGTCCGAACACATCTTCAAGGCGTGCGGACTGCCGGTGCTGTTTCCGTCGAACGTGCAGGAATATCTGGACTTCGGCCTGCACGGCTGGGCGATGAGCCGCTATTCGGGCCTCTGGGTCGCGATGAAGTGCGTGACCGACGTGGTCGAATCGTCCGCATCGGTCGATATCGACCCGCACCGCACCAGCATCATCCTGCCGGAAGACTTCGTGATGCCCGATGGCGGGCTGAACATCCGCTGGCCCGATCCGCCGCTCGTGCAGGAAGCGCGTCTGCTCGACTACAAGTGGTACGCCGGCCTCGCCTACGTGCGCGCGAACAAGCTCGACCGTGTCGAAATCGATTCGCCGCACGCGCGCTTCGGCATCATGACCGGCGGCAAGGCCTATCTCGACGTGCGTCAGGCGCTGACCGACCTCGGTCTCGACGACGAAACCTGCTCGCGCATCGGCATCCGGTTGTACAAGGTCGGCTGCGTGTGGCCGCTCGAAGCGCAAGGCGCGCAGGCCTTCGCGCGCGGTCTCGACGAAATTCTCGTGGTCGAGGAAAAGCGCCAGATCCTCGAATACGCGATCAAGGAAGAGCTGTACAACTGGCCCGACGCGCAACGCCCGCGCGTGTTCGGCAAGTTCGACGAAAAGGACGGCGCCGGCGGCGAATGGTCGGTGCCGATGGGCAACTGGCTGCTGCCGGCGCACTACGAGCTGTCGCCCGCGATCATCGCGAAGGCAATCGCCACGCGGCTGGACAAATTCGATCTGCCGTCGGACGTGCGCGCCCGGATCGCCGCGCGCATCGCGGTGATCGAGGCGAAGGAAAAAGCGCTCGCGCGGCCGCGCGTCGAAGTCGAGCGCAAGCCGTGGTTCTGCTCGGGCTGCCCGCACAACACGTCGACCAATGTGCCGGAAGGCTCGCGCGCGATGGCCGGCATCGGCTGTCATTACATGACCGTCTGGATGGACCGCAGCACCAGCACGTTCAGCCAGATGGGCGGCGAAGGCGTCGCGTGGATCGGCCAGGCGCCGTTCACGAACGACAAGCACGTGTTCGCCAATCTCGGCGACGGCACCTACTTCCACTCGGGGCTGCTCGCGATTCGCGCGGCGATCGCATCGAAGGCGAATATCACCTACAAGCTGCTGTACAACGACGCGGTCGCGATGACGGGCGGCCAGCCGGTCGACGGCGTACTGACCGTGCCGCAGATCACGCATCAGCTCGCCGCCGAGGGCGCGGCGAAAATTGTCATCGTCACCGATGAGCCGGAGAAATACGCGGCGAATGTCGGCCTCGCGCCCGGTGTCGACATTCATCACCGCGACCAGCTCGACGACGTGCAGCGCCAGTTGCGCGAGATTCCCGGCACCACGATCCTGATCTACGACCAGACCTGCGCGACCGAAAAACGCCGTCGCAGGAAGCGCGGCGCGTATCCCGATCCGGCACGGCGCGTCGTGATCAACGAGGCGGTGTGCGAAGGCTGCGGCGACTGCTCGGTGAAGTCGAACTGCCTGTCGGTCGAACCGCTCGACACCGAGTACGGCACGAAGCGCCAGATCAACCAGTCGACCTGCAACAAGGACTTCTCGTGCGTGAACGGCTTCTGCCCGAGCTTCGTCTCCGTTGAAGGCGGCCAGTTGCGCAAGCCGAAGACTGCGTCGGGCGCCGGCACCGAAATGCCGCCGGTGCCGGACCCCGAGCTGCCGTCGATCGAGCGTCCGTACGGCGTGCTGGTGACGGGCGTCGGCGGCACCGGCGTCGTCACGATCGGCGCGCTGCTCGGCATGGCCGCGCATCTCGAGAACAAGGGTGTCACCGTGCTCGACGTCACCGGCCTCGCGCAGAAAGGCGGCGCCGTGATGAGCCACGTGCAGATCGCGAACCAGCCGGCCGACATCCATGCGACACGCATCGCAATGGGCGAAGCGAGCCTCGTGATCGGCTGCGACGCGATCGTGACCGCCAGCGACGAGTGCGTGTCGCGGATGCAGGCGGATCGCACGCGCGTGGTGCTGAACAGCGCGCACACGCCGACCGCCGAGCTGATCAAGAATCCGAACTGGCGCTTCCCCGGCAGCAGCACCGAAGCCGACGTGCGTGCCGCAGCGGGGAACGACAACGTCTCGGCCGTCGACGCGAATCACTTTGCCGTCGCGCTGCTAGGCGACGCGATCTACACGAACCCGTTCGTGCTCGGCTACGCGTGGCAGCGCGGCTGGGTGCCGCTCACGCACGAGTCGCTGATTCGCGCGATCGAGCTGAACAACGTGCAGGTGGAGAAAAACCGCGCCGCGTTCGAATGGGGCCGGCGTGCCGCGCACGATCTGGCCGCGGTACGCGAGCTCACGCAATCGCAGGGACGCGGCGAGTCGGCCGACAGCGCAAGCGGCAAGATCATCGCACTGCATACGCCGAAGGCGCTCGACACGCTGATCGACAAGCGCGCCGACTACCTGACCGCCTGGCAGAACAGTGCGTATGCGCAGCGCTATCGCGCGCTGGTGTCGCAGGTGCGGGCCGCGGAAGAAGCGCTCGATTCCGCCGACGGCCAAATGCCGCTGACCGAAGCGGTCGCCAAGAACCTGCACAAGCTGATGGCGTACAAGGACGAATACGAAGTCGCGCGTCTCTACAGCGACCCGGCGTTCATCGAAAAGCTGAACGCGACGTTCGAAGGCGACTGGAAGCTGCATCTGCATCTCGCGCCGCCGACGCTATCGAAGAAGGACGCGCACGGCCATCTGGTGAAGAAGAAGTACGGTCCGTGGATGTTCCGCGCGATGCACGTGCTCGCAAAGCTCAAGTTCCTGCGCGGCACCGCGCTCGACGTGTTCGGCAACACCGAGGAGCGACGCACCGAGCGCGCGCTGATCGGCGAATACGAGGCATTGGTGCGTGAATTGATCCGCGGGCTGACTGCGCAGAAGCGCGATCTCGCGGTCGAGCTCGCGAACCTGCCCGACGGCATCCGCGGTTATGGGCACGTGAAGGAGAACAACCTGAAAGGCGTGCGCATCAAGTGGAACGAGCTGCTCACGCGTTGGCGTTCGTCCGATGCAGGCAAGACGACGCAGCACGCGGCCTGATCGACTCTGGCAGTTGAACTGAAAAGCGGCGGTCTTCACGGACCGCCGCTTTTTTCGGACGCAAAAAAAGCGCCACGGAACCGCAATTCCGTAGCGCCTTTACCGAAGCCGTCGCGCGCGTTACTGCCGCCCCCGCTTCAACCCCGCGCGATGCACGTTACTTCGCGTTCACCGACTTGCGCGCGTTCGCCGAAGCGACCGCCGTCATGTTGATGATCCGGCGCACGGTCGCGGCCGGCGTCAGGATATGCACCGGCTTTTCCGCGCCGAGCAGGAACGGTCCGACCGTCACGCCCTCGCCGCCCACCACCTTCAGCAGGTTGTACGCGATGTTCGCCGCTTCGACGTTCGGCATGATCAGCAGGTTCGCTTCGCCGGCGAGCGTCGTGCCCGGAAACGCGGCCTTGCGGATGGTCTCCGACAGCGCCGCGTCGCCGTGCATTTCACCGTCGATTTCGAGCGACGGCGCACGTTGCGTGATCAGCTTGCGCGCCGCGGCCATGCGCTGCGACGACGACGACGGCGCGCTGCCAAAGTTCGAGTTCGACAGCAGCGCGACCTTCGGCGTGATACCGAACTTCTCGATTTCGCGCGCGGCGAGCATCGTCATGTCGGCGAGCTGCTCGGCGGTCGGTACTTCGTTCACGTACGTGTCGCAGATGAACAGGTTACGGCCCGGCAGCATCAGCAGGTTCATCGCGGCGAAGTTCTCGACGTTGTCGGCCTTGCCGAGCACCTGCTCGATGAAGTTCAGGTGCGTGTGGTACTGGCCGATCATGCCGCAGATCATGCCGTCCGCATCCCCGAGATGCACGAGGATCGCGCCGATCAGCGTGTTGAACTTGCGCATCGCGGCCTTCGCGACGTCCGGCGTCACGCCTTCGCGCGCGCCGAGTTCGTGATACGCCTGCCAGCTCTTGTGATAGCGCGGATCGTCTTCCGGATCGACGATCTCGACGTCTTCGCCGCACTTGAGCTTCGAGCCCATCTTCCTCAGACGCATCTCGATCACCGACGGGCGGCCGACCAGGATCGGCTTCGCGATCTTTTCGAGCAGCACGAACTGCGCGGCGCGCAGCACACGCTCGTCTTCGCCTTCCGCGAACACGATGCGCGCCGGCGCCGCCTTCGCCGCCGCAAACACCGGACGCATCACCATGCCGGACCGATAGACGGTCGCGCCGAGTTGCTCGCGGTACGCGTCCATGTCCTGGATCGGACGGGTCGCGACGCCCGAATCCATCGCCGCCTGCGCGACGGCCGGTGCGATCTTGATGATCAGGCGCGGATCGAACGGCTTCGGAATCAGGTATTCGGGACCGAATTCGAGCGAGTGGCCTTCGTACGCCTTCGCGACTTCATCGCCCTGGTCGGTTTCCTCGGCCAGCTCGGCGATCGCGCGTACGCAGGCGAGCTTCATTTCTTCGGTGATCGTCGTCGCGCCGACGTCGAGCGCGCCGCGGAAGATGAACGGGAAGCACAGCACGTTGTTGACCTGATTCGGGTAGTCCGAACGGCCCGTCGCGATGATGCAGTCCGGGCGCACCTTGCGCGCTTCTTCCGGACGGATTTCCGGCTCGGGGTTCGCGAGCGCGAGAATCAGCGGCTGCGAGCCCATTTCGGCGACCATCTCCGGCTTCAGCACGCCAGCGCTCGAGCAGCCGAGGAACACGTCGGCGCCGCGGATCGCATCGGCGAGCGAGCGCGCTTCGGTGTGCGCCGCATAGCGCTCCTTCGACGGATCGAGGTTGCCGCGGCCTTCGTAGATCACGCCCTTCGAGTCGGCGACGATAATGTTCTTCTTCGACAGACCGAGGTTGACGAGCAGATCCAGGCACGCAATGGCGGCGGCGCCCGCGCCAGAACAGACCAGCTTCACTTCGTCGAGCTTCTTGCCGACCACTTTGAGGCCGTTCAGGATCGCCGCCGACGCGATGATCGCGGTGCCGTGCTGATCGTCGTGGAAGACCGGAATCTTCATACGTTCGCGCAGCTTCTTCTCGATGTAGAAGCACTCGGGCGCCTTGATGTCCTCGAGGTTGATGCCGCCGAGCGTGGGCTCGAGCATCGCGATCGCCTCGACGAGCTTGTCCGGATCGGATTCGGAGAGCTCGATGTCGAACACGTCGATGCCGGCGAACTTCTTGAACAGACACCCCTTGCCTTCCATCACCGGCTTCGCGGCGAGCGGGCCGATATTGCCGAGGCCGAGCACCGCTGTACCGTTCGTGATCACGCCGACCAGGTTGCCGCGCGACGTGTACTTCTGCGCGTCGAGCGGTTCCTCGTGAATCGCCATACAGGCTGCAGCCACGCCCGGCGAATATGCGAGCGACAAATCCAGCTGGTTCGACAGCGGCTTGGTGGGCGTCACCGAAATCTTGCCAGGTTTCGGATTCTGGTGATATGCGAGAGCGCTTTGCTTGAGTTGTTCGTCCATTTCTAGGCCTGCGAGACGTAAGTGATTGGACCCGGCGCCCCACACCGTTGCGGCGTTTTCATCTGTCGAATGGATAGCCGACCGAGGCGGTTTTCGCACGCGCCCGGCAAGGCGCGATGACTTACCTCGACGAAGACGGGACGATGCGGAGTGCTTCGCGGGTCGATCAGTGTACACCCCGGAAGTGTCGATGCACTGAGTGGTTAACAGAACTCACCATTGGCGAAACAGCCGCTATAAACGCGGAGTCGCTGCACCTAACTGTGTTTTTCCGCCCGTTGGCGGCGGCACGCTCAGTCGAGCTCGGCGCCGCGTCGCTCAGGGATCAGAAATAGTGTCGCGAAGATGTCGAGCAGGTAAATTGACGCGAGCAGCGCGAGCGCCGCGCCGAACGAGTAGCGCGCCGCCAGCGCGCCCACCGCCACCGGCCCAAAGCCGCCCACTGCGCGGCCGGCGTTGAACAGCACGTTTTGCGCGGTGGCGCGCGCATCGGTTGGATAGAGCTCGGAAATCAGCGCGCCATAGCCGCCGATCATGCCGTTCACGAACACCCCCATCGCCGCGCCGCCGATCAGCAACGCCATCGGCGTCGTCAGTTGCGCATAGACGAACACCATCACGACTGCGCCCGCCTGGTAGAACAGGAACGTCGGCTTGCGGCCGAAGCGGTCGGCGGCGATGCCGAATAGCCAGATGCCGGCCGCCATGCCGAGAATCGTCGCGGCGGTCCATAGCCCCGATTTGGTCAGCGAATAGCCGAAGGTCTTCGACAGATAGCTCGGCAGCCAGATCATCAGCCCGTAATAGCCGAAGTTCTGCACCGAGCACAGGATCATGACGCCGAGGCTCGCGCGCATCGTGCGCGCATCGACGAACAGCAGTTTCAGCGGCAGCTTGCGCATGCCGCGCGCGACGCGTTGGTTGAAAAGCGCCGGCTCCTCGACGCGGCGCCGCACGAAGAACGACACGACCGCCGGCAACAGCCCGAGCGCGAACATGCCGCGCCAGCCGATCACCGGCAGCAGGAGCGGCGTCAGCAACGCGGCCGCCAGCACGCCGACTTGCCAGCCAAGACCGACATACGACGACACCCGCGCCCGCTGCGACGCCGGCCACGCTTCGGCGACCAGCGTCATGCCGATGCCGAATTCGCCGCCCAGCCCGATGCCGGCGATGGTCCGGTAGACCAGCAGGTCCGTATAGCCCTGCGCGAGCGCGCACAGGCCGGTGAACACCGCGAAGATCAGGATCGTCCACGTCAGCATGCGCACGCGGCCGAAATAATCGCTGAGCACGCCGAACAGCACGCCGCCCGCGACTGCGCCGATCAGCGTCCATGTAACCAGCGCGCCGGCCTGCGGCGAGCTCAGATGCAGGTCGGCGGCGATCACCGGCAGCATGAAGCCGAGGATCAGCAGATCGAAGCCGTCCATCGCGTAGCCCAGCACCGACGCGAGCAGTGCGCGGCCCGCATGGCCCGGCTTGACGGCAAAACGGGTTTCGGTGGCGGAGGCTGAGGCGGATGGAGCGGCGTTCATTGAAAGCATTCCGTTGGTCTGGAGGCGGCTGCGTGGGTAAGACGATGCGCGCGCCGAAGCGCCCACCGGGGGCGGCGGCGCGTACGACGGCCTCCTCGGTGCGACCCATTTCAGGTAAAATAACGGCCCACGCGCGCAGCAAAAGCCGGTCTTTGCTCTTCCCCCGGCCGCGTATCCCGCCCAGCATGGCGCGGCATACCCCGCTTGCTGCGCCACCGGGCCCGGCGCCCGCTTCTCCCCCGCTCACTCAGAAGGATCCGCCCATGACAGGCTTCGATCGCCAGACGATCTCCGACACCACCGCCAAAATGCTGCTCGAAGTGCAAGCAGTGCATTTCAACGCGGAGAAACCGTATATTTTCACGTCCGGCTGGGCGAGCCCGGTGTATATCGACTGCCGCAAGCTGATCTCGTATCCGCGCGTGCGCCGCGGCCTGATGGAAATGGCCGAAGCGACGATCCTGCGCGACGTCGGTTATGAGCAGATCGACGCGGTCGCCGGCGGCGAAACCGCAGGTATCCCGTTCGCGGCATGGCTGTCCGACCGCCTGATGGTGCCGATGCAGTACGTGCGCAAGAAGCCGAAGGGTTTCGGCCGTAACGCGCAGATCGAAGGTCTGCTGACCGAAGGCCAGCGCGTGCTGCTCGTCGAAGACCTGACGACCGACAGCCGCAGCAAGATCAACTTCATCAACGCACTGCGCACCGCCGGCGCGACGGTGAACCACTGCTTCGTGCTGTTCCACTACAACATCTTCAAGGAAAGCGTGTCGGTGCTGAAAGACATCGACGTCGATCTGCACGCGCTCGCCACGTGGTGGGACGTGCTGCGCGTAGCGAAGCAAAACAACTACTTCGACACGAACACAATCGACGAAGTGGAGAAATTCCTGCACGCGCCGGCCGAATGGTCCGCGGCGCATGGTGGTGCGACGTCTGCGCCGCAATAAAGCCATCGCGGTAAAGCAGTGACAATAAAAACGTAGCCACTTTATGCGAATTGAATAAGAAAGCCGCCTGTTGCGAAACAGGCGGCTTTTTTATCGCCGATTGCATATTGCCGATTACCTTTCGCCGATTACGCGGCGGCCAAAACGAGGCGCGATATCAGGAATCGTTCGCGACGTTCCTGGCCGCGTTCGACGACAGATTCAGCAGACCATTGCTCTGCGCATACTGGAATAGTTGGGAGTCGCGATCGATTCCGAGCTTGCGCATGGCTGCATTTTTCTGCGTGCTGATCGTCTTGATGCTGCGATTCAAACGCTCCGAAATTTCCTTGATCGTCATACCCGATACGAACAGCCGCACGACTTCGAGTTCGCGCCTCGACAGCTTCGAGTCGTCGCGCTTGCCGGCCGAATTGACCCGCAACCCTTCGAGCACCGCCTTCACCGACGGACTCATATAGGTCATGCGACGGCCGACGTGCTGCACCGCAAGCGCAATATGGCTGAGATCGTCCGACTTGTTCACGACCGACGTCACGCCAAGCTCTTTGAGCCGTTTCAGTAAGGCGGCGTTCTCGAGCATGGTGAGCACGACAATGGGCAGGTTCGGAAAATTGCGGCGCAAATAGTCGATCAGCTGCAAGCCATCGCCGTACTGACCGCCCGGCATGGCCAGGTCGGTGACGAGCACGTCGCATCCGATGGATTGCAACAATTTGATGAGTTCAGTCGACTGTCTTGCGCGCCCAACGACTTGCATACCGGGAAATTTGTGAAGCGCATTTTCGGCACCAAACAGAATAACCGGATGATCGTCTGCCACCACGACCCTGAGTGAAACTTGCATCGTCCTCCTCTGGACGGATAAACCGGTCTCCACAACTTCTAACACTTCTTTCGACGCTCGCTATTTAAACGAGATGAATACAGCCAGGGTCGCCCGATAATCCTCTTACTATAGCTGATTTCCTATCTGCTAATTCCGCGGGACGCGAACAGATTGCGTCGCAGAGCTAATCAGCGCTGGTGTTAGACTTTCTTCGACCTTGGGGCACAATTCAGGACAACGACCATCGCGAGGACCCGCGCCTCGCGCCCTGACAGGAGAACCGGCATATGCGCGTGCGGTGCCTGGTTGTTTCGTTGGCTTCATCCTGGTGGCATCGATCGCTCGCCGTCGGTGCGATGCTCGCACTATTGGCGGCGCATAGTGCCGGTGCCCGCGCCGACGAGCCGTTCACGCTGACGAGCGCGAGTGTGCGCGCGGGCGGCGCCGTGCAGAATGCGCAGGTGTTCGACCAGAGCGACTGCAAGGGCGGCAACCGGTCACCGCAGCTTTCATGGCGCGCCGCACCTGCCGGCACGCGCGGCTTCGCGATCACGATGTTCGACGAGGACGCGCCTGGGCGCGGTTGGTGGCATTGGGCGGTCGCGGGCATCCCGGCCACGGTCGACAGCCTGCCCGAGAATGCCAGTTCGTCCGGTTTCCTGCGCAAGCTCGGCGCGGTCGAAGCGCGCAACGACTTCGATACCGACGGCTATGGCGGCCCGTGCCCGCCGCCCGGCAAACCGCATCGCTATATCATCACCGTGTACGCGCTGAACTCGGCCGATCTGCGTCTCGCGCAAGGGCGTCCTGCGTTGATGTTCGATCACGAGATCGGCACGGCCGCGATCGGCAGCGCGAAGCTGGTCGTCAATTTCGGGCGCTAGTGGCGGCCAGCGCGGTCGTCATGGCGCGCCGCCTCGCCTCATCGGGTTTCGTCTCCCATCACCTTCCGGGTCGCCTTGCTGGAGCAGTCCATGTCGAAGATCGTCATCGTTTATCACAGCGGCTACGGCCATACGAAGAAGGTCGCCGAAGCCGTGCTCGCGGGCGCGCTTGAAGCCGGTGCGCACGCGAAGTTGATGCCGGTGGGCGACCTCGACGACGCCTCGTGGGACGAACTCGCCGCCGCCGACGCGCTGATCTTCGGCGCGCCGACCTACATGGGCGGCCCGTCGGCCGACTTCAAGAAGTTCGCCGATGCGAGCTCGAAACCGTGGTTCGCGCAGGCGTGGAAAGACAAGATCGCGGCCGGCTTCACCAACTCGGCGACGATGAACGGCGACAAGTTCTCGACGATCCAGTACTTCGTCACGCTGGCGATGCAGCACAGCATGATCTGGGCGGGCACCGGCATGATGCCGTCGAACACGAAGGCCGCGACGCGCAACGATCTGAACTTCGTCGGCGGCTTTACCGGCCTGCTCACGCAATCGGCGGCCGATGCGTCGCCCGACGAAGCGCCGCCGCCGGGCGATCTCGAAACCGCGCGCCTGTTCGGCGCGCGCATCGCGGGCGTCACCGCGCGCTGGATCGCGGCGCGCGGTTGATGGCAGAGCGGTCTGAACGGCGCCGAAGCGGCGTCGCGCCGCATCTGTAGTGCATCTTCGGTCATCAGCCCGCATTTGCCGCGCAACGGGTCACGCCGATGTCACGTTGCGCGCGCATCGTCGTTTTTTCGCGCTGCACCGCACGATCGCGGCGATGACGTCTTAAAATAACGTTCCGGCGCGGCGTCGCGCCCCGTTTCCAGCGAGTGAGAGTGAGATGAGCACGAAAGTTTTTGTCGACGGACAGGAAGGCACGACCGGCCTGAAGATTTTTGAATACCTGTCGCAGCGCGCTGACGTCGAAATCCTGCGTATCGAAGAAGCGAAGCGCAAGGACCTGGACGAGCGCCGTCGTCTCATCAACGCATCGGACGTCACGTTCCTGTGTCTGCCCGATGTCGCCTCGCGCGAATCTGCTTCGCTCGTCGAGAACGACCGCACGGTGCTGATCGACGCGAGTACCGCATTCCGTACCTCGCCCGACTGGGCCTACGGCCTGCCTGAGTTGGCCCGTTCGCAGCGCGAGCGGCTGCGCACCGCCAAACGCATCGCCGTGCCGGGCTGCCACGCCTCGGCGTTCGTGCTCGCGATGCGCCCGCTCGTCGAAGGCGGCGTCGTCGCGCCCGAGTTCGCCGCGCATGCCTACTCGATCACCGGCTACAGCGGCGGCGGCAAGAAGATGATTGCCGACTACGAAGCCGGCGGCAACGACAGGCTGAAGAGCCCGCGCCCGTACGCGCTCGGCCTCACGCACAAGCATCTGCCGGAAATGGCCGCGCATACGGGCCTGAAGTCGGCGCCGATCTTCACGCCGATCGTTGGCGACTTCTACAAGGGCCTCGCGGTCACCACGTACTTCTCGCCGGGCCAGCTCGCGAAGAAGACGACACCGCAGGACGTGCAGGCTCTGTTCGCCGAGTACTACGCAGGCGAAGCATTCGTGCACGTCGCACCGTTCGACGCCGACGCGAACCTCGACAATGGCTTCTTCGACGTGCAGGCGAACAACGACACCAATCGTGTCGACCTGTTCGTGTTCGGCAATGAGGAGCGCTTCGTGACCGTCGCGCGTCTGGACAATCTCGGCAAGGGCGCGTCGGGTGCGGCGATCCAGTGCATGAATCTCGCGATCGGCGCGACCGAAGACAGCGGTTTGAAACGCTAAGCGAGTCGACCCGCGAGCCTCGCTGCGAGCCTACGAAAAAGCCGGTCTATAAAGACCGGCTTTTTCGTTTTAATACCGCGAACCCGGGTCACTTCTTTCGTGGCCGCGTCGTATAAGTTCTGAGCTTGATTTTCTGCGCTTGCGGCGGCGGCGCTTTGCGCACACGCGGCGAATTCCGGGCAAAAAAAAGCCCGCCTAGGTTGGCGGGCTGAATCCATATCAGAGGAGACATGGAGGAGACAAGACGTACTATAGCAAACCGCTTGGTGCGTTGCAACATGCAAATTAGGGTTGACCCTCGATGTTGCAAACATACAACGGTCACACAAATACGCTTGAGTTTCCCCTTGTCTGCCCGCAGGCGCGGTGATCAGTGCCGTACAAGCGCCATCATCGCGCCGAAACCCACGAATACACCGCCCGTCAGCCGGTTGAACATGCGCGCGACGCTGCGGCTCTTCAGCTTCGCGCCGATGCGTGTACCAAAACCCGCGTACACCAGATACCAGCTGACCTCGATCAACGCGAACGTCGCGAGCAGCACGCCGAACTGCGGCAACTTCGGTTCGGTGGCATCGATGAATTGGGGCAGCAGCGCGGCCGCGAACAGAATCGCCTTCGGATTGCTGCTCGCGACCAGAAGGCCGTTGCGAAACAGCGCGAAGCGCGAGCGCGCGGGCCTAACCGCCAGATCGTCGACGGTTTGCGCGGCGGCTTCGTCGGCCGGCGCGCGCCATGCCTTGATGCCCAGATACACGAGGTAGGCGGCGCCGATCATGCGCAGTGCGTTGAACATGGTCGGCCATGCCGCCAGAAACACGCCGAGTCCCGCCGCCGATACAGCCAGCATCAGCACCAGCGCCGACAGACAGCCGGCCATCGTCGCGCTCGCGCGGCGCAAGCCGTGCTGGGCGCCGTGCGTCATCACGAGCAGCATGTTGGGACCGGGAATCGCGGAAACGATGAAAACGGTGGCGACGAACAGCCACCAGGTATGCAGAGTCATCGAGGTCGGGAGTAGGGAAATCGGGCGGCCATTATGCCTTGCCGCCCAGCGTGACTCCATGCGGTCACATTGGGTCGATCGCTCGCGTGCGGCGATCGACGGCCACGATCAACGGCCGGCGCGCCGTGCGGCCACTTGGCCCAGCACCGCGAAATCCTTCTCGCCGTCGCCGTGCGCGATCGCCTCGATCAGGCTGTCGCGCACCACGCTTGCGACCGGCATCGGCGTCGTCACCGCATCGGCGGCGGCGAGCGCGAGGCGCACGTCCTTCAGTCCCAGACGCGCCTTGAACAGCGCCGGTTCGAAGCGCTGCTCGGCGATCAGCTTGCCGTAGCCCGAGTACACCGGCCCCGGGAACAGGCCGCTCGTGATCACATCGAGGAAGTCCTGCATTCCGACGCCGTGGCCCGTCACGAGCGCGGCCGCTTCGCCGAGCGACTCGATCGCCGCGCCGAGCATGAAATTCGCGGCCAGCTTCATCACGTTCGCCTGCTGCGGCAGCGAGCCGATGCGCCAGGTCTTCTGGCCGAGCACGTCGAAAATCGGCTGGATCCGGTCGATCGATTCGGCCGGGCCGCCCGCGACGATCGTCAGCTTGCCCGCGGCTGCGACGTCGGGCCGCCCGAGCACCGGCGCGGCCACATAGTGCACGCCGCGCGACGCGTGCGCAGTCGCCAGTTCCTCGGCGAGCGCCACGGAAATCGTCGCCATGTTCGCGTGGATCAGCCCGCGCGGCGCATGTTCGAGCAGCGACGCGGTGATGACTTCGCGCAGCGCGGCATCGTCGGCGAGCATCGAGAACACGGCGTCGCCCGCAAACGCTTCAGCCGGCGTGGCGACCACTTGCGCGCCCAGCGCGGCCAGCGGCTGAGCCTTCTCCGGCGAGCGGTTCCACACGCGCACCTGGTGCCCGGCTTTCAGAATGTTTGCAACCATCGCGGCGCCCATCTCGCCGAGACCGATAAAACCGATGTCCATCTATCGCTCCGTCTTCTAAAGAAACCGAAGTAAAGCACACTCATGCGACACGCGCAGGACAACACGCCGCCCCGGCGGTGCGATACTGCGGGCATGGTCACCGCGACATTCCGCTTCTACGAGGAGCTGAACGACTTCATCGCCCGGCCGCTGCGCCGGCGCGCGTTCACCTGCGTCTGCGCGCGCGACGCGACGACCAAGCACATGATCGAAGTGCTCGGTGTGCCGCATACCGAGGTCGAGCTGATCCTCGTGAACGGCGAGTCGGTCGGTTTCGATTATCCGCTCGCCGACGGCGACCGCGTCGCGGTCTATCCAAAGTTCGAGGCGCTCGACATCCAGCCGCTGCTGCGTGTGCGCGAGCGTCCGTTGCGCGTGATGCGCTTCATCGCCGACGCGCATCTCGGCGGCCTCGCGCCACTATTGCGGCTCGCGGGCTTCGACACGCTGTACGACAACCACTTTCCCGACGCCGATATCGAGGCGCTCGCCGCCGCGCAACAGCGCATCGTGCTGACGCGCGACCGCGAGCTGCTCAAACGCCGCAACATCACGCATGGCTGCTATGTGCGCGCGCTGCGGCCGCGCGAGCAGTTACGCGAAGTGTTCGAGCGGCTCGATCTCGCGCGCAGCGCGCAACCGTTCCGGCTATGCCTGGTATGCAACGCGCCGCTGCGGCGAATCGGGCGCGAGGAAGCCGGCCCGCGTGTGCCGCACGGCGTGCTGCAGCGGCATAGCCGCTTCGTCACCTGCGATGTATGCGGACGGGTGTTCTGGGAAGGCACGCATTGGCGGAGGATGCGTGCGTTGATGGACAGCGTCTCCGCCAGCGCGCCGGAGCGAGTCGGCTGACGTCGCGCGCTTGCGTACAATGCGGGTTGATCTATTTGGCAGAGGCCTTTCCGATGGCGATGAAAAAAACCGACCTTGAAAAGAACAAGGCGCTGAAACTGGGCAACGCGATGAAGCAGGCGGCCGCGAACCGCGGCGGCAAGAACGCGGCGACCGAGCCGAAAGTCGACCGGCGCGAGCAGCGCAAGCTCGATCAGGCGCAAGGCCTCGTCCCGTTCGCGTGCAAGCTCAATAGCGGGCTGGTTGAAGAATTGAAAACGCGCGCCGCCACGCATCCGGACGGCCTGAACGGTTTGCTCGATGAAGTGATCCGGCGCGGGCTCGCGGGCTGATCTCCCCGCGCGCAATATTCGCCGCAAAAGCAAAAAGGCCAGAGCGCGAGCTCTGGCCTTTTTGCTTGCAACGCATCTGCCTTCACCGGCTGCATCGACCGGCAAGCGGCCCGGTGCAGCGGTATGGCACACCCGACGAGCGGGCGTCGGCTTAGTTCTGCGTGCCCTTGTCGTTCGTGCCAGCGGCCGAAGCTGCAGCGGAAACGTGTGCCTTCTTGCCGTGGGTCTTCAGTTGCTTGATGTGGTGCTTCTTCGGTGCGCTTGCTGCTTCCGTAGCTGCGGCATCCGATGCCTGTGCGAAAGCCTGAACGGAAACGAGTGCGATCGAGGCGGCTGCGAGCGAGACGATAACTTTTTTCATGTGTTGATCCCCAAACCAGACGACTTAGTCAATGTGAATGAATACAACAGCTGTACGGTAGAGCGGGCCGGACTTCGAGGCGCCTTGTGCTCCCCGCGGGAGAGTATTACCCAAGCGTAGGCGGTTTGTCATGCGCAAAACTCGATATGTATTTTCCGGGAGACAGCCTGCTTTCAACGTGCTTGCATCGACCTGCAAGTTGCACCAGGGACACTACCAACTCCCCCGTGAAGCCACCTGCCGCGCGCCTCGCCGACCGCTTCGCCGCGCTCAAACAAGGTTCCGCAGCAGGCTCGCGGTCTCCTGCAGCGCCGGCAAAACGCGGTGCAGCGCGGCGTTCGCCGACTCGTCGCCGATCGGCATGCTGACGCTGATCGCCGCGACCACCGTACCGCGCCGGTCGCACAACGGCACCGCGACGCCGCGCACCCCGATCTCGAGCTGCTGGTCGGTGACCGCGTAGCCGTTGCGGCGGATTTCGCCGAGCACTTCCCTGAGCCGGTCGACCGTCGAATAGGTGTACGGCGTAAAAACCTTGATCGGATACGACGCGAGCCACGGGTCGATGCTGTCGGGCGGCTGAAACGCGAGCAGCACGAGCCCCGCCGACAATAACGGCGCCGGCGCGCGCGAGCCGGTCACGAAGCCGACCGCCATCGCCCGATTCACGCCGTTGCGCGCGACGTAGACGACGTCGTGTTCGTCGAGGATCGCGACCAGCGCGGTTTCCTGCACGGTCGCGGTGATCCGCTGCTGGAACGGCTGCACCGTGCGCGGCAGCCGCGCCGAATCGAGGTAAGACTGCCCGAGCCGCAGCACCCGGGGTGCGAGCCAGAACAGCTTGCCGTCGGTGTCGACGTAGCCGAGCTCGCGCAGCGTCAGCAGATAGCGGCGTGCGGCCGTCCGTGACAGGCCGGTGCGCGTGGCGACCATCGTCGGCGTCATGCGCGCGTGTTCTTCGTCGAATGCTTCGATGATCGCGAGCGCCTTCGCGGCGCCCGCGATCCAGTCCTTGTCGTCCATTTCGTTTGCTCGTGGAAGGAGCCAGGCATCGCGGTCCGGTTTGCAAGTCGCGTGATCACAGCGATCCGCACGGCGGCGACCGCGGCCGTTGCGCGATTGTCGCGCGGCTCGCGGGCTTTGCCTGCCCGGCGCGCGAGGCCCGCGTATCATGTGAGCGATTCCTTACGGGCTGCGCACCGCGTGCCGCGCCCTTGCGGCTTCCCAGCCCGATCCACACGACAAAACAGAACAAACCTTGAATCCCGACACCCGCCAACACCTGCGCGCTAACGTGCTGATGCTGATCGCCGCGATGATCTGGGGCTCCGCGTTCGTCGCCCAGCGACTGAGCCTCGATACGATCGGCCCGTTCCTGTTCACCGGCTTGCGCTTTTTGCTCGGCGCGCTCGTCGTGCTGACGATGATCGTATGCGTGCGCCGCCCGGCGCTCGCCGAACTGACGAAGCGCGCGCCGGGCGGCGCCCGCGAACTGCTTGGCGCGGGCGGGCTGCTCGGTGTCGTGCTAGCCGTGTCGATCTCGCTGCAGCAGATCGGCCTGCAGTACACGAAGATCGCGAACGCGGGCTTCATCAGTTCGCTGTATGTGGTGATCGTGCCGCTGCTCGGCGTGCTGTTTCGCCACCGGACCGGCCTCGGTACATGGCTTGGCGCGCTGCTCGCGGCCGTTGGCATGTACTTCCTGAGCGTCGACGAGCACTTCTCGATGCTGTATGGCGACTGGTATCAGCTCGCCGGGGCGCTGGTGATTTCCGCGCAGATGATGCTGGTCGGCCGCTTCGCGGCGCGCCACGACACGCTGATGCTCGCGCTCGTGCAGTTCGTGACCTGTGGGCTCGTGTGTCTGTCGATTGGCCTCGTCGTCGAGCCCGTTAGCGCCGCGGTGATTGTGCGAGCCGCGCCGACGATCGCGTATGGCGGTGCATTATCGGTGGGCGTCGCGTATACGATTCAGGTGGTCGCGCAGCGCTATGCGGCGCCTTCGCACGCGGCGGTGATTTTCAGCATGGAAGGCGTGTTCGCGGCGTTCGCGGGCTGGCTCGTGCTCGGTGAGACGCTGACGGCGCGCGCATTGTTCGGCTGCGCGCTGATGCTCGCGGGATTGATCGTGTGTCAGGTACTGCCGAGCTGGCAACGCGCCCGGCAGCGTGCTCCGCAGGGGTTGTGACTGACAGCGGTTAAAACGATTCGACGCCGACGCTCGGTGCGCGACGCGCACCGCCAGGCGTCTTGCCCATTCGCCCAACTATGCCGCGCGCGGACGAGCGAATAGGCTCGGCGTATCGGCGGTCGGCGGAAACACACACCAGCAGCCGTCGTCGTGCCGAAAGAAGAACAAACCGCGCGCGCCCTCTTCCGACGAAGTTTCCACCCGCACATAACGCCGCCCGCCGGTGCGCGTGCGGCTGAACTCCGTCACGTGAACCGGCTCCGCCGGCGATGGCGAAAGCCACTTGTCGACCAGAAACCGCAACGACTGTTCGCTCGCGGTTCTCATGATCTGCTCCGGAACAGCTTGTCGCGCTGCGCATTGCGCGTGGACTCGGGACTGTCGTCGTCGCGAGCGGTGTCGCCGTTCTCGGCAGCCTCGGCGGCTGCCAGCGCCATCATCCGATTGGTTGCGGCCGCCCGCAACGATCTGCAATGGGCCGCATGTCGAAGGTCCGACAGAAGACGGACTAGCTGTCGTGCTGATCTGCGTTTCATACATCCCCCGCACTGCACCAGAAACCTCACAAAGCACTTTAACTCTATGCCGGATTGTTCGCTGGGCAAATGGTTTTTGACGAAATAGCAACAGTTGCGCTTGCAATAAGAAGGCGCGCAATCTTCGTACCGCGTCATCAATGTGCGCGTTCGGTGGCCGAAATTCTGTGCGTTGGCGAGCGCTTCGCATCGCGCGAAGCGCAGGTGCGGGCAACGGTTATCCACAGCGACCTCTGAATAACTTCGGGATAGCACGACGAACAGCCTGTGCGCGAAATCTTGATAAAGGCGGGGGTCGGTTGACGGGTGTTCGAACTTATCCCAGTTATGTAGTTTTTCTACCGACGTGTTCCGCAGGGTTATCGGTTTGGCATGATGTTGAAGCGGCGGGACATTTGCGACTTATCCACAGAATCGGTTAACCCTTGTTAACTACTACTACGTATGTATACGTATCAAGTAAACACCATAAGGTGAATCTGGCTACGCGCCTGAATCGAAGGCTGATCGGACCTTGATCAGCCTCGATGCGAAAGCCGCTGCGCCGCTGTCACGGCGCCAGAGACGCCGTGCCGCTCGCGGGTTCGATCGCAGCGGCCTGGCCAATCGGGTCGGTTGGTTGGACCGGAGAGAATGGCGACGGCGTCCTTAACGAAACCGGTGCGGGCGCTGATCGGACCGCTTGAACCGCAGATGGCTGCGTCGCCTGAACCGACACTGCCGGCGTCGCCTGAACGGCAGCGGGAGTCGTCGCCGGTAACGGCTCGGGGACCGGATCAGGAATCGTCAGCTGGAGCGGCGTGGCTACCTGCATTGGCAGCGTGCGCGTTTCGATCGAGCTGCTCGTCACCGGCTGCGTACGCACGACGGTCTGCAAGTAGTGATCGACGAGGCTGAAAAAGCGGTCGTAAAACTTCCCAGACGGGATCGTTTCGCTCGAGATCTTCACCATCGCGTCGCTATTCGAGCGAATCGGCAGCGACAGCGAACCGAGCACGCTGAGCCCGACGCTCGCCGACGTATCGCTCTTCTTCAACGCAAAGCCGTTCTGCACCGCGTTCACATAAACGATGCTGGTATTGGCCGCCTCTTCGCCGGGCGTGCAGACGACGTGAAATTCGACGACCACGTGTGAATCGCCTGTCGGTTGAAAATTCTTCGTGCCGTCGACGGTATCGGGGCGCGACATCGTCGTCAGATAGCCTTGACTCAGCAGTGCGCGGCGCGCGGCTTCGCAGCTATCACCGGTACTCGAATTGAAATTGCGCGCGTACGGGCTTGCGCCGGTTTCGAACAGTTCCTGCGTGAATTTAGGTTGCGGCGTGCTGCCGCTGCATGCCGTGAGCGCGAGCAGCCCGAACAGGGCCGCGGCGGTGGTGCGGGAGAAGGGGGTCTGCATGATCAGGTGCAAGAAGCGCCTCGTGAGCGCGAATGGGAATGCATTGTAGAGCGGGCAGCGCTATGTGCGTAAAAAGCATGCAAGCCGGAGCCCGAACCCCATTACGTCATGTAACACAGCACATCAACTGGATGCACGCCGCCCAGCCTTCGCAGCACGTACGGGCGAAAACGGGAGTAAAAGCCGCGCCGGGGCGCCTAGTTCGATGTCGTGCGCGTCGAGCCCGCTGTCGCGGCCGAACTCGACCCAGAGCCCGCGGTGGCCCCGCTCGCCGCAGGTGCCACAGATGCAGTGAGCGCCGCCGGTAGGCTGAACGCGTCGGCCCACGGGTCCGCACCGGCGCAACGATCCGCCTCGCAGGACGCGGACCGCCCGGCGGCTTCTGAAGCGCCGTCCGCGGGCGTCGCAACCGCCGCGAAATCTTCGACGCGCAGATTCACCTTCTGCGCATAGGCCTTTGAGCCGCCATAGCTCTTCAGTGCCGTATTCAGATCGCCGTTCGCCGAGCGCATGTAGCCGTATAGGATCGCCGAACCGGCTTCGATGTTCGCACCCGGTTCGGTCAGGTCCTTCACGTTGCGCAGCAGCCCGCGGTGCGCCTGCGGCACGACCTGCATCAGCCCCGTCGCGCCATTGGCGCCGCGAGCCTTTTCCTTGAAACGGGATTCGATCGAGATGATGGCGAGCAGCAGCGCCGGAGGGAGGGAGTATTTGTTGGCGGCGGATTGCACCGCGTCGGAGATCTTTTGAGCTTTTTCTCTGCCCACACCGAATTTCTGCGTCAGGTACGCCGATATTCGGTCGGTGTTTTCGTCGGCCGCCGCGGTTTGCGCGAGGCCGAGCGAAAGCACGATCAGGCAAAGTAACCGGCTCATAGTGGACGTCGGAGGAAGCAAAGATCCGCGCATTATAGCTCCGAGGTGCACTGCGGAGCCTTTCTTCGACAGTTTTTGTCTTTTAAATCAAGGGTGACCAGAACTCTTCGCATTTTTCGACCCGCTTATTTGACCGCTTCGGTCTTCAGGTCATAGCCGTCGGTCAGCGTTGCGAGGAACGCGGTGAAGAGCGGATGGGCTCCGTTCACGCCCGGCTGGTCGATATGACAGGACGCGCAATTGCCGCCGGCGGGGTCGCCGAACAGCTTTTCGCCTCGCAACGCTTGTGCAGTTAGTTGCACTTTTCTGTCGAGGTAGCAATCGAACTTGCTCGTGTACGAATGAGAGTTCAGGTCTTCGCGCTCGAAGCGCTCGATCGCGTGGCGAGGGGGGGCCGCTCGCTTCATCGTTCGCGCGGATTTGAGACAATGCACGTCCGCCGTGCGTATCGCGTTGCGCACCGCCTCGATGAACAACCGATGTTTTCAGCTATGAGCAAGACCGCGTTTATCCCCAGTGTCCCGGGCACATCGGACGACGACTTCGAGATTTCGGCGAGCGCGAAGATGGCCGGCTACCGGCGCTTCTTCGGCGTGTTGAAGGTCGTGCGCACGACCGACGGCCGCGTGCTGTTTCCGTTCGACGGCGCGCCCGAACTCGGCCCGCATCCGAGCCGCGTCGAAGCACTCGCGGCCGCGCAGGTGTATGGCGAACACATCGTCGCGAGCGATCTGGCGCGGCCGGAGTTGTAGGCCGAGACGCCCCGAACCGGGTCCATTCCAACGAACGGCGAGGTCTCCGTCAGCGCGCCCGCACCCGGCGCGCAGCCCCAGCCCCCGAGCGTGCCGCCAGCACACCGCCGATCACGCCGCCGATATGGCTCTGCCACGACACATCGGGATAGATCGGCAGCACACCGAACAGCAAACTCAGACCGTAGCTGCCGACCACGACTAGAGCCACGAGGATCGACGCCAGATTGCGCGTGTAGTAGCCGCGTGCGACCAGGTAACCCGCATAGCCGAACACCAGTCCACTCGCGCCGATATGCACCGAATACGGCGCGCCGAACAGCCACGCGCAAAGACCGGCGCCGAGCATTGCGCCGATGGTCGCACGCCAGAAGCCGCCGATGTGCGGCCACGTACACAGCCAGCCCAGTACGACGAGCCCGCTCGTGTTGGCCGCGATATGCCCGACGCTCGCATGCAGCCACGGTGCGAACAGAATCCCTTGCAAGCCGCCGAACGTACGCGGCACGACACCGTGTTCGTCCAGATGCAGGAACGGCAACGCAACCGACAGAAAGAACACGGCCCACATCGAACCGACGAACAGCGCGATCAGTACGACTCGCGACTTGAGCTTCTCGGTGAGCGTGTTGCGAGATGAGGTCTTCATGGTGACGTGGCCACGGGATGTCGACAGAGGGTAGTCGATGTGGCGTCGTCACGTCGAGGCATCGTGGAACGACAGATGCCGATTTGAGCGGTGGGTGTTTCGTCAGCCGCACCGCACCGAATGGCGGTGCGGCTGATTTGGCGGGAGCCGGCGGCCCGGTTCGTCGCCGCCGCCGTTACGTCTTCTGCTTCGTCGTCACTCCACCGTCACCGACTTCGCCAGATTGCGCGGCTTATCCACATCCGTGCCACGCGCACAAGCGGTGTGATACGCGAGCAACTGCAGCGGCACCACGTGCAGGATCGGCGACAGCAAGCCATAGTGCTCCGGCATCCGGATCACATGCAGTCCTTCGCCGTTGACGATCTTCGTATCCGCATCGGCGAACACATACAGCTCGCCGCCGCGCGCGCGCACTTCCTGGATGTTCGACTTCAGCTTTTCGAGCAGCGCGTCATTCGGCGCAACCGTCACCACCGGCATCGCTTCGGTCACGAGCGCCAACGGCCCGTGCTTCAGCTCGCCAGCCGGATACGCCTCGGCGTGGATATACGAAATTTCCTTGAGCTTCAGCGCGCCTTCGAGCGCGATCGGATAATGCATGCCGCGTCCGAGGAACAATGCGTGTTCCTTGCGCGAAAACTCCTCCGACCAGGCGATGATCTGCGGCTCCAGCGCGAGGACGCTGTTCAGCGCGGCCGGCAGGTGGCGCAACTGCTTCAGATAACTCGCTTCCTGCTCGTCGCTCAAACGTCCGCGCAGCTTCGCGAGCGTTGCGGCCAGCGTGAACAGTGCGACCAGCTGCGTCGTGAATGCCTTGGTCGACGCGACGCCGATCTCGCGGCCCGCATGCGTGAGGAACGACAACTCGGTCTGCCGCACCATCGCGCTCGTGCCGACGTTGCAGATCGCGAGCGTGTGCGGGTGGCCGAGTTCCTGCGCGTGCTTGAGCGCCGCGAGCGTGTCGGCGGTTTCGCCCGACTGCGAGATCACCACCACCAGCGACTTCGGATTCGGCACCGACTCGCGATAGCGATACTCGCTCGCGATCTCGACCTGAGTCGGAATCTTCGCGACCGATTCGAGCCAGTACTTGGCGGTGAGTCCCGAGTAGTAGCTGGTGCCGCACGCGAGAATCAGCAGGCTGTCGATGTCCGCGAACACCTGGCGCGCGCCTTCGCCGAAGATCGACGCATCGAACGCGTCGGCTTGCGGAATCGTGTCGGTGATCGCGCGCGGCTGCTCGAAGATTTCCTTCTGCATGAAGTGGCGATACGGGCCGAGTTCGACCGCGCCGCCATAGGCCGCGACCTGACGCACCTCGCGTTGCGCGATCTCGCCCTGGCGATCGGCGATGCGCACGCCATCGAGCGACAGTTCGCAGACGTCGCCTTCCTCGAGGAAGATGAAGCGCTCGGTGCTGCCGGCGAGCGCGAGTGCGTCCGAGGCCAGGAAGTTTTCACCGTCGCCGAGTCCGACTACGAGCGGCGAGCCCTGGCGGGCGCCGACCACCGTATGCGGCTGGTCCTTATGCAGCACCGCGATCGCATACGCGCCGTGCAGTTGTGCGATGGCTTCGCGCACCGCGGCGAACAGGTCGCCGCGATACAGGCTATGGATCAGGTGAGCAATAACCTCGGTGTCGGTTTGCGACACGAACTCGTAACCCTTGCCGCGAAGCATTTCGCGCAAGGTCTCGTAATTCTCGATGATGCCGTTGTGTACCAACGCCAGCGCGTCGCGCGAGAAGATCGGGTGCGCGTTGTCGGTGACCGGCGCGCCATGCGTGGCCCAGCGTGTATGCGCGATGCCCGTCACGCCTTCGAGGTGACCTTCGCGCACCTGAGCGTCGAGGTCGGCGACGCGCGCGACGCTGCGTGCGCGGCTCGGCCCGCGAGCGCCGAGCACGGCGACGCCGCACGAATCGTAGCCGCGATATTCGAGACGTCGCAGTCCTTCGATCAGGACGGGAACGATATTACGTTGCGCAACCGCGCCGACAATGCCGCACATGGTGTATTCCTTTTCAGTGCCGAATTCAGTGAGCGCGCCTCGTGGGCACGCCATATCGATCAGCTTTTCTTTTTGACTGGGCGCACGTAGCCCGTCTTGCTCGTCTGGGTTTTATCGTTCAGCACCAGCGCATTCGCGGCGACATCTTTCCACACCGTGGTGCCGGCCGCGATCGTCGCGCCGCGCTGCACGCGCACCGGTGCGACCAGTTGCGTGTCCGAGCCGACGAACACGTCGTCCTCGATCACGGTGCGGAATTTATTGGCGCCGTCGTAGTTGCAGGTGATCGTGCCCGCGCCGATATTCACACGCGCGCCGACATCCGCGTCGCCGATGTAGCTGAGGTGGTTGGCTTTCGAGCCATGACCCAGCACAGCGTTCTTGATCTCGACGAAGTTCCCTACATGAGACTCGTCTTGCAGCGCCGCGCCTGTGCGCAAGCGCGCATACGGACCGACAACGGCTTTCGCGCCGACTTCCGCGCCTTCGATGTGCGTGAACGCATCGACCCGCGTACCCGCGCCGATACGCGCGTTGCGAATCACGCAGTTCGGCCCGATGCTGACGTTGTCAGCGAGCGACACGCTGCCTTCGAACACGCAGTTGACGTCGATCGATACGTCGCGGCCGCATTCGAGCGTGCCGCGCACGTCGACGCGCGCGGGGTCGGCGAGCGTCACGCCCGCGATGAGCAGCGCGTCGGCGACGTTGCGCTGATGAATCCGCTCGAGTTCGGCGAGCTGCTGCTTGCTGTTGACGCCGAGCGTTTCCCACTCGTCGTCGGGCTGCGTGGTGACGACTTCGAGCCCGGCTTCGATCGCCATCTCGACCGCGTCGGTCAGATAGAACTCGCCTTGCGCGTTGTCGTTCTTGAGCGCCGCGAGCCAGCCGGCAAGGCGCGCGGTCGGCGCGACGATGATGCCGGTGTTGATTTCAGCGATCTTCAGCTGCTCCGGATTTGCGTCCTTCTGCTCGACGATGCGCTGCACGTTGCCATGCTGATCGCGCACGATGCGGCCGTAGCCGTTCGGGTCGTCGAGCGTGACGGTGAGTACGCCGTAGCCGTCCTGCCCGGCGCGCTCTGTCAGTGCGCGCAGCGTTTGCGCGCGCGTGAGCGGCACGTCGCCATAGAGCACCAGCGTGGGCAACGAAGGATCGAGCAGCGGCAGCGCCTGCTGCACCGCGTGGCCGGTGCCGAGCTGTTGCTCCTGCACCGCGAACTGGATATCGGGCGCCGCGACGGCTTCGCGCACGGCTTCGGCGCCGTGGCCGATCACGACGATCAGGCGCGCGGGCTTCAGCGCGCGGGCGGTGTCGATGACATGAGCGAGGAGCGGCCGGCCGGCCAGAGGATGGAGCACCTTGGGAAGCGCGGACCGCATGCGCTTGCCGGTACCTGCCGCCAAAATGACGATGTTCATGGCGTCGGCAAATAGACGAGTTTGGAGCGCACGATTCTATCATGCTGCACCTGCAAAAAAGGCCGCAGACGCGGCCTCGGCAGGGCGTGCAAATCAGCGGAAAACCGCCCGAATGCCGCCAAAACAAGCAATTTTCGCTCTCTACAGGTCGTCGAACTGGACCAGCGGAATAGTCTTCGCGCCGGTGAGCGGCGCGCCTTCGTCGCCGCTCGAGCACGGTTCTTCGTCGAACGCGATGTCGCCTTGCGGGTCGGCCTCGCCGGTCGCGCGCAACCCCGCGAACGGAAACAGCTGGTGATCCATAAGATGCGACGGCACTACGTTCGACAGCGCGTTGAACATGTTCTCGATGCGACCCGGGAAACGCTTCTCCCAGTCGCGGACCAGCGCCTTCATTTCCGCGCGCTTCAGGTTTGGTTGGCTACCGCACAGATTGCACGGAATGATCGGGAATTCGCGCAGCTCCGCGTACTTCTCCAGATCGGTTTCCTTCACGTAGGCAAGCGGCCGGATCACGATGTTCTTGCCGTCGTCCGATTGCAGCTTGGGCGGCATGCCCTTCAGCTTGCCGCCGTAGAACAGATTCAGCAGCAGCGTCTGCAGGATGTCGTCGCGATGATGGCCGAGCGCGATCTTGGTCGCGCCGAGCTCGCCGGCGACGCGATACAGGATGCCGCGCCGCAGCCGCGAGCACAGCGAGCAGGTGGTCTTGCCCTCCGGCACGAGCCGCTTGACGATGCTGTAGGTGTCCTGGTTCTCGATGTGGAACGGGATGTCGAGCTGGGTCAGATACTCGGGCAGCACGTGCTCGGGGAAGCCCGGCTGCTTCTGGTCGAGGTTGACCGCGACGATGTCGAAATTGATCGGCGCGCGCTCGCGCAGCCGCATCAGGATGTCGAGCATCGCGTAGCTGTCTTTGCCGCCCGACAGGCACACCATCACCTTGTCGCCGTCCTCGATCATGTTGTAGTCGCCGATCGCCTGGCCGACCTGGCGCGCGAGGCGCTTGAACAGCTTGTTGTTCTCGTACGCTTCCTTCTGCTCGCGGCGCGTGAGCGGCGATTTCGGGGCGCGCGCGGCGTTCGGGGCCGTGGTGGCCTCGGCGGCCTGGTCGCCTGCGTTCAGCATTTCGGGTGCATTCATCGCTCAGTCCTCCTTGATGCGGAAGACTTCGACACCGACCGCATCGCAGTCCGGATACACGTCCGGCTTCTCGGTCGACACGCGCGCGCCGCGCACCTGCGGATGTTCGAGCATCACGCGCACGAGGTCGTCGCACAGCGTTTCCTGCAGATGAATATGGCCTTGCGACACGCGCTTGGCGATCGTCGAGCGCATGAAATCGTAGTCGACGACTTCGGTGAGCTTGTCGTGAACCGGCGTGGACATCGCGAGCGGCACGAACAGTTCGACGTTGATCACGACGCGCTGCTCGCCGCGCTTTTCGAAGTCGTGCACGCCGATGTTGATATGCACTTCGTAATTGCGCAGAAACAGCCGGCGGCAATCGGCGAGCCGGGGGTGCGAAAGAGCGGCAAACATGTTCGTTCCAATCAAAAAAGCGTGCGGGCACGCAAAGGGGCGCTGCGCCACTCGTGACGGCCGCATCGAAGGCTGGCCGCGCGCGCGTGTCAGGCGCCCGTCAAAAACATTACGTCGCGCGGCAGCGGCACGAGATGCTGCCCGCCGTCGACCACCAGCGTCGTTCCGGTGACGCCGGCTGCATCCGCGAGATACAGCGCGGCGGCGACGATATCCTCGGGCCGCGACGCACGGCCAAGAGGCGTCATACGGTGAGCGGCTTCGAACCCGTGCTGGGTCTGGTCGCCCGATTGCATGGTCAGGCCGGGCGCGAGCCCGACCACCCGGACCTTCGGTGCGAGCGCCTGAGCGAGCGCGACCGTCGCGGTCTGCAGCGCCGCCTTCGACAGCGTGTACGACAGATAGTCAGGGTTCATGTTGTACAGCTTCTGGTCCAGCACATTGATGACCACGCTGCGCTGGCTTTCGTCGCGCAGCGCGGCATCGGGCGTCGCGTCATAAAGCATACGCGCGAGCACCAGCGGCGCGCCGACGTTCATCGCGGTCAGCTTCAGCAGCAGCTCGTAGCCGACGTCGCGCGCCGTGTCTTCCTCGAAGCGCGACGCGTTGTTGACGACGCACGACGGCCGACCCAGCGCCGCGGTACAGTCCGGCAGCAGCCGCGCGACCTGCGCCTCGTCGCCGAGCTCGGCGTGCAGCGCGACCGCGCGACGGCCCAGCGCGACGATCTGTGCAACCACTTCGTCGGCGTCCTCACGCGAGGCGCCGTAGTGCACGGCCACGTCCCAACCGCGCGCGGCGAAGCCGAGTGCGAGCGCGCGACCGATGCGGCGCGCGGCGCCGGTAATCAGCACGACGCGGGGCGGTTCAGTCGGCGCTTCGGCCGCGCGGGCAGCGATGTCCGGAGAAACGGTCATTTACAATGCGGGGATGAATCCGAAAGCTCACCAACCCGATAGTTTACCTGCTCCCGGCCGGAGCGCGCTCGCGCAGTCCGATGCGCTCGTCGCCGAGATCCGCGCGCAGCTCGAAGCGGCCGGCGGCTGGCTGCCGTTCGACCGCTACATGGAGCGCGCTTTGTACGCGCCGGGGCTCGGCTACTACAGCGGCGGTGCACGCAAATTCGGCCTGCGCGCCGACGACGGCAGCGACTTCGTCACCGCGCCGGAATTGTCACCGCTGTTCGCCGCGACGCTCGCGCGCCCGGTCGCGGAAGCGTTGGAGGCGAGCGGCACGCGCGAGGTGATGGAGTTCGGCGCCGGCACCGGCAAGCTCGCCGCGGGGCTGCTCAATGCGCTCGACACCCTCGGCGCCGAATTCGACAGCTATTCGATCGTCGATCTGTCGGGTGAGCTGCGCGAGCGGCAGCGCGAAACGATCGCGGCGGCCGCGCCCGCGCTGCTCGCCAAAGTACGCTGGCTCGACGCATTGCCGGAGCGCTTCGAAGGCGTGGTGATCGGCAACGAGGTGCTCGATGCGATGCCGGTGCGGCTCTTCGCGCAAAACGGCGGTGTCTGGCACGAGCGCGGCGTGGTCTGGCGCGACGGCGCGTTCGCATTCGACGACCGCCCCGTCGCGGCCGCCGCGGACCGCGCGCTGCTGACCGAAATCGATACTGATCGCGAGAACGCCGGCGACGGCTACGTGACCGAAACGCACGAAGCCGCCCGCGCTTTCACGCGCACCATCTGCACGATGCTCGCGCGCGGCGCGATCTTGCTGATCGACTACGGCTTTCCGCGCCACGAGTACTACCACGACCAGCGCGCGCAGGGCACGCTGATGTGCCACTACCGGCATCGCGCGCACGGCGACCCGTTCCTGTACCCCGGTCTGCAGGACATCACCGCGCACGTCGAATTCACTGGCATCGCCGAGGCGGGCGTCGACACCGGCGCGGATCTGCTCGGCTTCACTTCGCAAGCGCGCTTCCTGCTGAACGCGGGCGTCACCGAGGTGCTCGGCGAAATCGATCCCGCCGACAGCCGGCGTTTTCTGCCCGCGGCCAACGCGGTACAGAAGCTGCTGTCCGAGGCGGAGATGGGCGAACTCTTCAAGGTGATCGCGTTTTCACGCGGACTCGACGATACGTTGCGCGCCTTTTCGAGCGGCGACCGCTCGCATACGCTGTGATTGTGAAGCCGTTCCGGTTCGAGGACTCGCGATGATTCGCTGGCTGTTGACTACCTTCGTTGCCGTCGCGGTGCTGTCGTCGTGCTGGCCGTGGCTGCGGAAGCTCGGCATCGGCCGGATGCCCGGCGACGTGACCTTGCGGCTGTTCGGCCGCGAGTATCCGTTTCCGTTCATGTCGACGCTGGTGCTGTCGATTCTGTTGTCGCTGTTGGCGCGGGTGTTGTAGGCACCGCGCGCCGCTTCACGTTACCACCGCTTCAGGCAAGCGCCGCTTGCACCGCGCGCACCCGCTCCTCATGCACGGCGTCCTTGATGCCGGCCGGTGCATCGGCGAGCCGCTTGGCCACCGCTCCCGCATCCACGCCTCGCGCGGCCACCAGCGCCACCCTCAGCCGCTCGGCCTGCGGGTACTCGCTCATCTCGAGGCCGAGCCGCCCGCGCGCATCGGACTCGCAGGCCTGCAGCGCCTCGGCGAAGCGCGCCGGCTTCCTGATCGCGTCGCTGCGCTCGAGCAGGCGCACCAGTGCCGCCGCCCCCATCTCCATCACGCGATGAATATTGCCGTGCTCGCGCGCGACCAGCATCGCCAGATCGCGGCATTCATTTGGCACGCGCAGCCGCTCGCACAGCGGCTTGAGCAGATCGACGCTGCGGCCCTCGTGGCCGATGTGCCGCGGCAGTTGCTCCTCGGGCGTGGTCGCCTTGCCGAGGTCGTGTGTCAGCGCCGCGAAGCGCACCGGCAGCGTGTAGCCCTGCTGCGCGGCATGGTCCAGCACCATCATCACGTGAACACCGGTATCGACTTCGGGGTGATAGTCGGCGCGCTGCGGCACGCCGAACAACGCATCGATCTCCGGCAGAATCCGCGCGAGCGCGCCGCAGTCGCGCAGCACGTCGAACATCCGCGACGGCTTCTTCTCCATCAGTCCGCGCGATACTTCCTGCCACACGCGCTCGGCCACCAGTGCATCGGCTTCACCGTCGGCGACCATCTCGCGCATCAGCGCCAGCGTTTCCGGCGCGACCGTGAAATCGACGAAGCGCGCCGCGAAACGCGCGATGCGCAGAATCCGCACCGGATCTTCGAGGAACGCATCGCTGACATGGCGAAAGAGCCGCGCCCGCAAGTCAGCCTGACCGTTGAACGGATCGATGACGGGACCGGTCAGCGCACCGTCCGGGCGCACCTCGCGCGCCATCGCGTTGATCGTCAGATCGCGGCGCGCGAGGTCTTCTTCGAGCGTCACGTCGGGCGCATAAAAAAACTGGAAGCCGTGATAACCGGCCGCCGTCTTGCGCTCGGTGCGCGCGAGCGCGTACTCCTCGTGCGTCTGCGGATGCAGGAATACCGGAAAGTCCTTGCCCACCGGCCGATAGCCCTGCGCGACCATCTGCTCGGGCGTCGCGCCCACCACCACATAGTCGCGGTCCTGCACCGGTACGCCGAGCAGCTCGTCGCGGACCGCGCCGCCTACTGCATAGATATTCATGGGCATTCGTCTTGATAGGCGATCGCGTGCGTTTCACGGCGCGAGGCATCGATCCATGCGTTGACCGCGGGCAGCTTGGTAAGCCGCTCGACATAGGCGACCGAGGTCTCCGACAACGCCGGCTTCCACGTGTTGAAGCGCATTGCGACCGGCGCGTACATCGCGTCGGCAATGCCGAATTCGCCGAACAGGAACGGACCGCCGTAGGTGTCGAGGCAGTCGCGCCAGATCGTCTCGATCCGCGCGATGTCGGCGAGCGCGCCCGGCGTCGCGTTCTTGCCCGGGAACGACGCACGGATGTTCATCCACATCTTCGAGCGCAATTCGCCGAAGCCCGAATGCATCTCGGCGCTGACGCTGCGCGCATGCGCGCGCGCCGCCGCGTCACGCGGCCACAGCGCGTGTTGGGCAAAGCGCTCGGCGAGCGTTTCGGCGATCGCGAGCGAATCCCACACGGCCTGCCCCGCGTCGTCGATCAGGCACGGCACCTTGCCCGGTCCGCGCGGTGCCTGAGCGCGGATCTTCGCATTCGTATCCGCTTCGTTGAGCAGGATCAGTTCCTCGTCGAACGGAATGCCGAAGTGCGTGAGCAGCAGCCACGGACGCATCGACCACGACGAATAGTTCTTATCACCAATCAGCAGTTTCATGCTTGTTATCAGGGAGTGGGAAAAAGGTTTCAGCGCCCCGCGCTGGCGCGGAACGTGTCGAGTCGCGAACCCGAGGCCGCGCCGGTCAAATACGTCGGCACGATCGCTTCGATGCTGACCGGTTCCAGTCCGAGCTCCGGCGCGAGCGGCCCGCTCAGAATATTGGCGACCTTCATCGAATCGAGATTGTCGCGCGAAATCACCGGTTCGCCCGGCGCCAATTCGAAGCTCAGCGCCTGCAGCCGCGCGAGCGGCTCGGGCAGACGGATGATGCGCGCATGCTTGCCGATCACGTCGCCGCAATACGACACCAGGTCATCGAGCGTATAGACGGTCGGGCCGCCGAGCTCGTAGGTGCGGCCGCCCGCGCCATCCATATCGAGCACGTTGACGATCGCCTTCGCGACGTCGCCGACATAGACCGGCTGGAATTGCGCGTCCGGCATCGCGAGCGGGATGACTGGAAACACGCGCTGCAGAAACGCGAACTTGTTCAGAAACGCGTCCTCGGGACCGAACACGACGGACGGCCGGAAGATCGTCCACGCGACATTCGCCGCATGCACCGCCTTCTCGCCGTCACCCTTCGAGCGCGCATACATGCTCGGGCCGCTCGGATTGGCGCCGAGCGCGCTCAGATGAATCAGCCGATGCACGCCCTTGCCTTCGCAGGCGGCGACGATGCGCGTCGGCAACTCGACGTGCGCATGCGCGAACTCCCGTCCATAAGGCTTGCCGCGTTTGCCGTTCAGGATACCGACGAGGTTGATCACGCAATCCGCGCCTTCGACGAAGCGCGCGAGCTGCACCGGATCGAACACGTCGGTTTCGAGCACGTCGATCGGCAGCATGGTCAGATGGCGCGCGTTGTAGCGTCGCCGCGTGGCGACGCGCACATCCTTGCCCATTTCGACGAGCGAGTTGACGAGGTAGCTGCCGATGAACCCGGAGCCGCCGATGACCGCGATAGCTTGATGTCGCATTTTTCGACTCCCTGATGGAAGCCGCGGCAACGGCTGGCGAAGCGCGCCGCAACCTCGAAACGAGATTGCGGCGGCAAGGCGCTTACGGTGCGATGTAACCCAGGCGCGCCTTCAGCGATTGCGGACGGCCTTCAAACAATGCCGCGTAGTAGACCGTGTTGGACAGCACATTCTTGACGTAGTCGCGAGTTTCCTGGAACGGAATCGCCTCGGCGAACACCGCGCCTTCGACCGGGCGCTGCAGCGACTGCCGCCAGTTGCGCGGACGGCCCGGACCTGCGTTGTAGCCAGCGGTGGCCAGCACGGCGGACCCGTCGAACTGATTGTAGATCATCGCCAGGTAGTTCGTACCGAGCAGGATATTGGTGTTGATGTCGTTCATCTGCTCGCGCGAGAGCGGGCCCAGACCGATTTTCTTCGCGACCAGTTGCGCGGTGGCGGGCATCAGCTGCATCAGTCCGCCCGCGCCGACGTCAGAGCGCGCGTTGATGATGAAGCGCGACTCCTGACGAATCAGCCCGTACGCCCACTCGACGTCGAGCCCGCTCGACTGCGCGTCCTGCTCGACGATGTTGCGGAACGGCGATAGATAGCGCAGCGAAAAATCATGCTCGCTCTTCGTGCGGTCCGCAGTGTTGACGGTGCGGTCGTACAGCTCGATGCGGCGCGCGTACTCGGCGGCCGCCAGCAGTTGCCGGTCGGTCATGCCGCGCAGCGGCCAGTTCCACTCGCGATTGCCTTCGAGCCGCAGATTCAGCGCATAGAAGCGCTGCGCCAGATCGAAACCCGGCGTGGTGCCGGCCTGCTGCACTTCGGCGTCGGTGACCGTGGTTTTCGGCGGCACGGTGATCTTCTGGCCGAGCTCTTCCAGCGCGAGCTGGCCGTAAAAGTTGAAGTTCGACGCGATCGACTGGAATTCCTGGTTGGCCGTGGCGGTGTCGCCAGCCTGCTTGAGCGCGCGCGCGTGCCAATACACCCACGACGGCTGCTTGCGCAGCGACTCGGGCATCTGCTCGATCGACCAGCGCACCATGTTCCAGTCGCCGGCAAGCAGTGCACTGCGGGTGCGCCATTCATACGCGGGATTCGACAGCGGCGCGTTCGCCGACAGCCGGAACCAGTCGACCGCGGCAGGCATCTGCTTGAGCGCCCCCTGATAGCCGATCGTGCCCCAGCCGATCGCGCGCTCCGGCGAATTCAGCGACGGCGCGACCGATGCGAACGTGGCTGCGGCCATGGCCGGATCGTTGCGCGCCATGCGCGTGATCGCGAGCAGCGCCAGCTGATGCGATTGCGCATCCGGTCCGACGCTGCGCGCGAGCAGCAGCGGCGGCGTATTGGCGGCCTGGCTGAACAGCACCGGGTCGGGCGGCTGGTCGCCGAGCGCGTCGACGAGCTTGCTGCCGGTGTTCGTGTAGTTCTGCTCGTACGCGAGACGAATCTGCGCCCAGATGTCGTCGCTGCTGAACTGATGGTTCACGCCGAGCACCGTGATCAGATCGACGCAGCCGTCGCCGTACCACTTCGGATCGACGAGCAGCGCGCGTGCCGCGTCCGCGACGTTCTCGCCGCGCGACGCGCGCGATTCGAGCGCGTAGCACTTGACCTGAGTGTCGTCGTCGAGCACGAACTTCGCGTACTGCTGGTCGAAGTTGCGCCAGTCGTGACGCGTGCCGAGCACGGTCAGATAGTCGTTGCGCATGCGATCGGCGATTGCCTGGCCGTCGTACTTCTGCAGGAACGCGAGCACCGGCGCGTCCGGCGCGTCGATGCGCGCATGGCCGGTCGAATCGAACAGCTGCGGCTTGATCTGAAAGTACTCCAGATACGAGGGCGCCGGATAATTCGGGATCATGCTCGCGAGCTGGGCTGCGCGCGCCGCGTCGTTAGTGCGCGCGGCTTCGCGAAGCTGGACGAAAATCTGGTCGTCGTTCGTGAGTTGGGAGATTGGGAGAGGCTTGACGGCCGAGGCAGTACTGCAGGCCACGAGTGCCGCTGCGGCCAGCGCGATACCGGCCGCGCGATATACTCGAAAAAGGCGTTTTGACATCGTTGTTTCTGGAGCGCGAATTGGACCCAAGCATAGCATGCAACCCTGTCCCCGCAACGAAAAAGGCGCTGCGCCGGATGTTGCTGGAAAGCCGTCTGCAAGCGGCTTCCGAGCCGTCGAAGAATGCCGCGCTCGGGCGTCGAATGCTCGACGCGCTGAAGCACTATGCGGTACGTAGCGCCGGATTCTACTGGCCGCTCGCCGGCGAGTTCGACGCGCGCGGCGCGATCGGGATCTGGCTCGCCGCGGATTCGCATCACGAAGCCAGTCTGCCAATCATTAAAGAACGTGGCATGGCACTAGAATTCCATGCGTGGACGCCCGCGACGCCGATGAAAATCGGCCATCACAAGATTGCCGAGCCCACTTCGGGGCGCGTCGTGCTGCCCGAGCTGCTGTTCGTGCCGTGCGTGGGTTTTGACTCGGACGGCTATCGCCTCGGCTACGGCGGCGGCTATTACGACCGCACGCTGGCCCGCTGGCCGGCCGCGCACAAGCCGATCACGGTCGGCATCGCGTACGAAGCGTGCCGCACCGACACGCTGGAGCGCGAGGCGCACGACATTCCGCTCGATCTGATCGTGACCGAAGCGGGGTTTCATCCGGCGCTGCCGGACTGAACGCGCGATGCGCGGCGTGTGACGCGCGGCGTTTGCGCGCTATTTCGTCGCTACAGCGAAGCGGCCGCGCGCGCCGCCGTGTCGTACAGCCCCGACGCATTGCGCATCAACTGCGCGGCCTCGCCGATCTGCTGGTTGGTCAGGCCACTTTCCTTGAGCGTCGAGATCAGGCAGTTTTCGCGCACCTCGCGATACTTCAGGCATAGCTCGCGGCCCGCGTCGGTGGCGGAAAAGAACACTTCCTTGCCGGTCTTTTCGCTTTTTACGTACCCTCTAGCTACAAGCTTTTTCAACGCGTAAGTCGCGACGTGCGTGTCTTCGATGTTCAGCACGAAGCAGATGTCCGCGAGTTTCTTGCGGCGCTCGCGATGGCTCACGTGGTGCAGCAGCGACACCTCGATCGCGGTCATGTCCTTGTCGCCGGCCGCCGACATGCAGCGCACCATCCAGCGGTTGAACGCATTGCCCGCCATGATCAGCGCGTATTCGAGCTCGGACAGCTCCGCGCTGCTCTCGGAGACGAGGTGTTCCGACGAAACGATCTTGGTGGGATGACGCGTCATACGAGGTTCCCGTGACGAAAATGGGCTGGAAAAGTGTCGCAAGTGTACGACGATGCCCAGTCGCCGACGAGCCTGGCGAAAACGCTTATTGGTAAATCGTCGATATTTTATTGATAATGTATTCTCCAAACCTCGCCGACTCCGTGCCGGACCTGCGCCCACGCATCGCGCCGTCCGCCTCATTTTCAGACTCGATCCGGGCCGCCCAGACATGAGCCAACCACGAATCTTTCCACTCGGCGATGCCGCGCTCGTCTGCGAAGCGCCCCCGCCGGCCACGCTGGAGTGCCAGCAGCGCGTGTGGGCCGCCGCTGAAGCCGCGCGCGACTGGCCGCAGGTGCTCGAAGTCGTGCCCGGCATGAACAATCTGACACTCGTGTTCGACCCGCTCGCGACCGACGCCGACGCGCTCGGCGAGCAGTTGCTGGCGGCCTGGAACGCAGCGGCCAAAGTCGCCGCGCCGGGACGCGACGTCGAAATTCCTGTGCAGTACGGCGGCGCATTCGGCCCCGATCTGCAGGCGGTCGCCGAACATACGGGCTTGAGCGCGCGAGAGGTCGTCGAGCGTCATGCGGGCGGCGCCTACGTGGTGTTCTTTCTCGGCTTTCAGCCCGGCTTCGCCTATATGGGTGGGCTCGACGCGGCGCTGCACACGCCGCGCCGCGCGTCGCCACGGCTCGAAGTGCCGGCGGGCTCGGTCGGCATCGGCGGCGAGCAGACCGGCATCTATCCGGCGGTGTCGCCGGGCGGCTGGCAGCTGATCGGCCGCACCGAGGTGCCGCTGTTCGACCCGGCGCGCCGCCCGCCCACCCTGCTGCAGCCCGGCGACCGGGTGCGCTTCACGATCGCGGGGATGCACGCATGATCGACGTGATCCGCGCGGGTCTCCAGACCACGATCCAGGACCTCGGCCGCCACGGCTACCGGCATCTCGGTGTCGCGATGAGTGGTGCGCTCGACCGGTTGTCGCTCGAAGTCGGCAACCGGCTGGTCGGCAATCGCCCGGATGCGGCCGGCCTCGAAATCACCTTCGGTCCGACCGTGCTGCGCTTTCTGCGCGCAACGCGCGTCGCGATCGCCGGCCCCGACTTCGGCTCGACGCTCGACGGCAAGCCGGTCTTTTCATGGTGGAGCCTGCCCGTGCAGGCCGGCCAGGAACTCGTGCTGAACGCGGCGAAGCGCGGCATGCGCGGTTATGTGTGCGTGGCGGGCGGCATCGACGTACTGCCGATGCTCGGCTCGCGCAGCACCGATCTCGCCGGTCGTTTCGGCGGACTCGGCGGCCGCGCGCTCAACGATGGCGACCGTCTGCCGGTCGGCGCGCCGCCGCAGCGCGGCCAACTCGGCTTCGCGCCGGAGGCGCCCGCGTTCGGCGTGAAGGCGCCCACATGGTGCAAGTTCGTGCTGGTCCCCGAGCCGCTGCGGCGCGGCCGACATCCGTCCGGCGTGCCGTGGGCGGTACCGATCCGCGTGCTGCGCGGCCCCGAATACGACAGCTTCACCGCGGATGCGCAGCAGTCGTTCTGGTCCGACGAGTGGCTCGTCACGCCGAACAGCAACCGCATGGGCTACCGCCTCGCAGGCACGGAACTGAAACGCACGCACAAGACCGATCTGCTGTCGCACGCGGTGCTGCCCGGCACGATCCAGGTGCCGCCGAACGGTCAGCCGATCGTGCTGATGAGCGATGCGCAGACCACCGGCGGCTATCCGAAGATCGGCGCGGTGATCCAGGCCGATCTGTGGAAGCTCGCGCAGGTGCGCCTGAACGCGGCGGTCCGTTTCATCCCGACGACGCCCTACGAGGCGCGCCAGGCTTTGCTGGAAGAACGCACGTATCTGCGGCAGATCGATGCCGCGATCGCGATGCATGAAGAGCGTTGCACGCGCCAGGCGGCGCTCGCGGCGCTGTAACGGTGAGAAAAGGAATCCCCATGGAAATCGATCTGAACGCCGATCTCGGCGAAGGCTGCGGCTCCGACGAGGCGCTGCTCGACCTCGTGAGCTCGGCCAACATCGCATGCGGCTGGCATGCGGGCGGGCCCAACGCGATGCGCGACTGCGTGCGCTGGGCCGTGCAGAAAGGCGTGTCGATCGGCGCGCATCCGAGCTTCAACGATCCGGAGAATTTCGGCCGGAAGGAAATGGATCTGCCGGCGGGCGAGATCTACGCGGGAGTGCTGTATCAGCTCGGTGCGCTGTCGGCGATCGCGCAGGCCGAGGGCGGACGCATCGCGCATGTGAAGCCGCACGGCGCGCTGTATAACCAGGCCGCGCGCGACGCGAAGATCGCCGACGCGATCGTCTCCGCGGTGCACGACTTCGATCCGTCGGTGGCGGTGTTCGCGCTCGCCAACAGCGGGCTCGTCAGCGCCGCGCGCAACGCGGGCCTGACCGCGATCGAGGAAGTGTTCGCCGACCGCGGCTATCGCGCCGACGGCTCGCTGGTGCCGCGCAAGGAGCCGGGCGCGCTGCTCGACGACGAGGACGAAGTGCTCGCGCGCACGCTTACGATGATCCGCGAGCAACGCGTGAAGGCCGTCGACGGACAGTGGGTGCCGCTGAAGGCGCAAACCATCTGCCTGCACGGCGACGGCCCGCACGCGCTCGCGTTCGCGCGACGCATTCGCGCCGCGCTCGCCGACGCCGGCATCGAAGTGCACCCGGCGGGCGCCGCGCGCGTCTGAGCGTTCGCATCGCCACCGTGCACACCGCGCGGTGATGCCCGCCGCGAAACCGCCGATGCCGACGCACTTGCATCCGCGGGGCAGGTAAAGAGAGTTCGACGCGGCCGCAGAGCCGCGGCAGCACGCCGGCGCATGGGCCGCATGCACCGGTTCACGTCAGCCGCTACCCGCGGCGAAGTTGCATAACCTCTTTGGAGACCCTGATGCAGACAACTGTCAGTCTATGGCCGCTCATCGGCGTGGCGGTCATCATCGTTGGCTTTCTGTTGCGCTTCAATCCGATGCTGATCGTGGCCGTCGCCGCGATCGTCACCGGTTTCGCCGCGCATTTCCCGCCGGAAAAAATCCTCGCGCTGATCGGCACCGGCTTCATCAAGACGCGCAACATCCCGCTGATCATCCTGTTGCCGCTCGCGGTGATCGGCCTGCTCGAACGACATGGCCTGCGCGAGCGTGCGCAGGCATGGATTAGCGGCATCAAGGCGGCGACCGCCGGGCGTCTGTTGATCGTCTACCTGGCCGTGCGCGAGCTGACCGCCGCGGTCGGCCTGACCGGGCTCGGCGGCCATCCGCAGATGGTGCGTCCGCTGATCGCGCCGATGGCCGAGGGCGCGACCGAGAACCGCTTCGGCAAGATCAGCGACGCGGTGCGCTTCCGGCTGCGCGCGTTCTCGGCCGCAACCGACAACGTCGGCCTCTTTTTCGGTGAGGACATCTTCGTCGCGTTCGGAGCGATCGTGCTGATGACGACTTTCCTGAAGGAAGCGGGCATCGTCGTGGAGCCGATTCACGTTGCGGTGTGGGGCATTCCGACCGCGATCAGCGCGTTCATCGTCCATGGCTTCCGGCTCTGGCTGCTCGACCGGTGGCTCGAGCGTGAATTGCGCGGCAAGGTGTCGGGCGGTACTTCGAGCGCGAAAGCGACTGCCGCATCAAAACCGTCGTCGGCCACTCGTGCTACCGGAGACGAAGCATGACCTTCACGATCACCTATCTGTTCTGGTTGCTCGGCATCGTGCTGCTGATCGTCGGCGGCATGATCGTTACGGACCGCCAGCATCCGCGCCGCTTCACCGCGGGCGGCTTCTGGATTCTTTATGCGCTGATCTTCCTGATCGGCGACCGGCTGCCGCCGGCCGTGGTCGGCGTCGCGGTGATCGCGATGGCGCTGATCGCGGGCTTCGGCGGCGTCACCGCGGGCAAGCCGAAGACGCTGTCACTCGAAGCGCGTCAAGCGAGCGCCGCGCGACTGCGCAACAAGCTGTTCGTGCCCGCGCTGACGATTCCGGTCATCACCGTGATCATCACGCTAGCGGCAAGCCATCTCGTGTTCGGCGGCGTGCCGCTGATCGAGAAGGCCAACGTCACTCTGATCGGCTTCGGCATCGGCTGCGTGATTGCGCTTGCGATCGCCTGCGTGATCACGCGCGACACGGTCGGTCAGTCGATGAAGGAGGCGCGCCGCCTCGTCGATGCGCTGTCGTGGGCCGCGGTGCTGCCGCAGATGCTCGGCATGCTCGGCCTCGTGTTTTCGGACGCGGGCGTCGGCAAGGCGGTCGCGCACGTGACCACGTCGTATATCAGCCTCGACTACCGCTTCGTCGCGGTGGCCGTGTACTGCATCGGCATGGCGTTGTTCACGATGGTGATGGGCAACGGCTTCGCGGCGTTTCCGGTGATGACGGGCGGCGTCGGGGTGCCGATCCTCGTCGGCGTATTCCACGGCAACCCGGCCGTGATGGCCGCGATCGGCATGTTCTCCGGCTACTGCGGCACGCTGATGACGCCGATGGCCGCAAACTTCAACATGGTGCCGGTCGCGCTGCTCGAATTACCCGACAAGAATGCGGTGATCAAGGCGCAGATTCCGACGGCGTTGACGCTGCTGGTGATCAATATTTTTCTGCTCAATTTCTTGATGTTTCTGTAGCGCTGCTGACAAGGGCGTCGCTCAGACAAGCGGCGCGTGAAAAGACGCGAGCGGTCTTGCGTCGCTCACCCCGCCTCCACCACGAAGCCGTGCTGCCGCAACAGCTGCAGCACGCCCTTCGGTCCACCCAGATGGAGCGCGCCGATCGCGACGAACAGCGGCTTGTTCGGCGCGGCGAGCTGCAGCATCTTCGCGACGAAGCGGCGATTGCGCTCGTAGACGATCCGGTTGTCGATCGAATCGGAGATGCGGGGATCGCGCGCGAGCTTCTCCGATTTGGCGGCCTGCCACGCGGCGATCGCATCGGCATCGCCGACCTGCCATAGCCGATGCAGCGTGCGCACGTCCTGGACGTTCTGCGCCGGCGTCTGCACCAGGTCCTGTGCGAGCATCTCACGCTGCTGCGCGGCCGACAGTCCGGTGAACGAACGCATCTGCTGGGCGAGCGTTTCGAGTCCGACGATCTTGCCGCGCGTCTTCAGATACACGTTCTGCAATTGCGCTTCGGTACCGTACTCAGTTTGCAGACCCGCTGACAGCGAGTCGTAGGTCTCGACCACCAGCGACGCAAGCCACGGCCGCATCTTCTTGATCGCATCGAGCGCGGCCGGGTTGCCGCGCAGCCGCAGCGCGAGCTTGTGCCACAGCGGCTCGGGCAGCAGGCCCGGCAGGCAGTCGTGCTTGCACACGCCGTACTTGGAGACGTCGTCCTGCGACACCAGCAGTTCGTCGGGCGACAGTTCGAGCGCGAGTGTCGGCGACGCGGCGAGCGCCGCGAGGATCGGCGCGCGGAACGGCTGCGCTGCCGGATAGTCGGCCGGATCGCCGACGTGCAGCGTGCCGAGCACATAGATGGTGATATTGCCGCGCGTCGCGACATAGAACGGCATGCGCGCCGGTTGCTGACGCACCGGTCCGCTCGCGGTGGTGCCAGGAACCGGGGGCGGCGCAATCGACGGCGGTGGCGTGGCTGGCACATTAACCGCCGGTCGGGCCGCCTGGGCCGCGGGGGCTGGCGTATTGGCCGCCGCGCCGGCTGCGTCAGCGATGCCGGGCACGGCCGCGCCGACCGACAGCGCGCAGCCTACGCGCAAAAAAGCGGACAGCGACGCGGGAAGAACTACGGAGCAAAAGGCGCGCGCGAGCGCATCGACAACCGCGCAGAAAAACGTGCGAAAAAACTCGCTGAAGAAGCTTCCAGCAAATGCGCCGCAGGGCGCGGCGCCTCCCGACGCACGCGCCCCGCGGCGCCGCGCGAAGCCGGCTATCAAGCCGCCCTCACACAAGCGGCGCGCAAGACGACGCGCCGCCACCCCATCAGGCATCCACGTCCCCCACCTCTTCGGCGCGGTGACAGGAGACGAGGCGCCCATCCACTTCACGCAGCTTCGGCACCTCGCTGCGGCAACGATCGATCACGTACGGGCAGCGCTGATGGAACGTGCAGCCCGACGGCGGATTCAGCGGCGACGGCATCTCGCCTTGCAGCTTGATCTTGATCGTGCGGTCCGCCTCGAAGATCGACGGGGTCGCCGACATCAGCGCGCGCGTGTACGGATGGCGCGGGTGCGAGAAGATGCGCTTCTTGTCGCCGAGCTCGGCGACGCCACCGAAGTACATGACCATCACGTCGTCGGCGATATGCTCCACCACCGACAGGTTGTGCGAGATGAACACGTAGCTCGTCTTGAACTCATCCTGCAGGTCCATGAACAGGTTCAGGATCTGCGCCTGGATCGACACGTCGAGCGCGGACACCGGTTCGTCGGCGACGACGATCTGCGGATCGAGGATCATCGCGCGCGCGATCGCGACGCGTTGACGCTGGCCGCCGGAGAACATGTGCGGATAGCGCTTCGCGTGCTCGGGCCGCAGGCCGACCGTGCGCATCATCTGCGCGATGCGCTCGGCGCGCTCGGTCGCGCTCATCTGCGTGTTGATCGCGAGCGGTTCGCCGAGCGTTTGCTCGACGGTCTTGCGCGGATTGAGCGACGCAAACGGGTTCTGGAACACCATCTGCACGCGCCGCCTGAGCGCGGCGATCTTCTCGTGATTCGCGCCGGCCACGTCCTCGCCATCGATCAGCAGGCGGCCCGCGCTCGGCGTTTCGATCATCGTCAGCTGACGCGCGAGCGTCGACTTGCCGCAGCCGGACTCGCCGACCACCGCCAGCGTCTTGCCGCGTTCGAGCGCGAACGACACGCCGTTCAGCGCCTTCACCGTGCCGTGCGCGAACATGCCGCGCTTGACCGTGTAGTAGCGCGCGAGCTGGTCGGCGACGAGCACGTGATCGCCAGGACGATCCGACTGGCGACGGGGTTCGGGTGCTGCGCTCATCGGGCGCCTCCTTGCGTGTGAACGTTGGCGTCCTTCTCGAGGTTCAGCGGCTTGATGCAGCGCACGCGCGTGAATTCCGCATGGGCGGGCAGCGCGGCGAGCGCGGGGCGCGCCTTCATGCAGTCGTCGACCACGTACTTGCAGCGCGGCGCGAACAGGCAGCCCTTGGGCCGGTCGTCGCGGCCCGGCACCATGCCCGGCAGCGCCGCGAGCCGCACCGCGCCCACGTTGTGCTCGGGAATCGCGGCCAGCAGCGCTTCCGTGTACGGATGATGAGGCGCGGCAAAGATGTCGGGCACCTTATTCGTCTCGATCACCTCGCCCGCGTACATCACGGCGACGCGCTGCGCGACCTCGGACACCACCGCCAGATCGTGAGAAATCAGCACGAGCGCCATGCCGCGTTCCTTCTGCAGGCGCATCAGCAGTTCCATGATCTGCGCCTGGATCGTCACGTCGAGCGCGGTGGTCGGCTCGTCGGCGATCAGCAGCTTCGGGTTGCAGGCGATCGCCATCGCGATCATCACGCGCTGGTTCATGCCGCCTGACATCTGATGCGGAAACGCGCCGATGCGGTTCTTCGCATCGGGAATGCCGACCTGATCGAGCAGTTCGAGTGCGCGTTTGTCGAGCGCGCTGCCGCGCAAGCCTTCGTGCAGCTTCAGCACTTCCTTGATCTGATAGCCGACCGTGTAGCTCGGGTTCAGGCTCGTCAGCGCGTCCTGGAACACCATCGCGATGTCCTTGCCGATGATCTTGCGGCGTTCCTTCGCGGAGGCGTTCAGCAGGTTCTTGCCGTCGAACGTGATTTCGTCGGCGGTGACCTTGCCGGGCGCGTCGATCAGGCCCATCAGCGCCATCATCGTCACGCTCTTGCCCGAGCCCGATTCGCCGACCACGCCAAGCACTTCGCCCGGTGCGACGTCCAGATTGATGCGGTCGACCGCGGGCAGGCCGCCGAAGTTGACCGCGAGATTGCGGATGGTCAGTAGATTGCTCATGTTCAGGCCATCCGTTTCAGTTTGGGGTCGAGCGCGTCGCGCAGCCCGTCGCCGAGCAGGTTGATCGCAAGCACCGAGATCAGGATGGAGAGGCCCGGCATCGTGACGATCCACCATGCGCTGTCGATGTAATCGCGCGCCGACGCAAGCATCGCGCCCCACTCCGCCGACGGCGGCTGCACGCCGAGGCCGAGGAAGCCGAGCGCGGCGGCATCGAGAATCGCCGACGAAAAGCCTAGAGTGGCCTGCACGATCAGCGGCGCGGTGCAGTTCGGCAGCACCTGCGAGAACATCAGCCGCAACGTGCTCGCACCCGCCACGCGCGAAGCGGTCACATATTCCTTCTGCAACTCGCCCTGCGCGGACGCGCGCGTGAGACGCACATAGCCCGGCAGCGCGACGATCGCGATCGCGAGCATGGTGTTGACGAGACCCGGACCGATGATCGCGACCACCGCGACCGCGAGCAACAGCGACGGCAGCGCGAGCAGCACGTCCATGATGCGCATGATCGGCGTGTCGGCCCATTTCTCGAAGAACGCGGCGATGAGCCCGAGCACGATGCCCGGAATCAGCGCGAGCACCACCGACACGAAGCCGATCCAGAACGACAACCGCGCGCCGTACATCAGACGCGAGAGGATGTCGCGGCCCGCTTCGTCGGTGCCGAGAATGAACTTCCAGTTGCCGCCGTCGAGCCACGCGGGCGGAATCTTGACCGAATCGCGGTACTGCTCGATCGGGCTATGCGGCGCGATCAGCGGCGCGAAGATCGCGATGAAGATCAGCACCAGCACGATGATGCCCGCGCTGACCGCGCCGCGGTTGCGCGAGAAGTTCGCCCAGAATTCGCGTGCCGCGATGGCGCGGCCGCTCGGTGGGGTGACCGCCTGGGGGACGGTGTTTTGAATGTCAGCCATGGTCGTGATTACCTCGTATGGCGAATGCGCGGGTTGAGCACGCCGTACAGCAGATCGACGACGAGGTTCACGACGATCACCAGCGTCGCGATCAGCAGGATACCGCCCTGCACGACCGGATAATCGCGCCGGCCGATCGCATCGATCAGCCACTTGCCGATGCCCGGCCATGAAAACAGCGTTTCGGTCAGCACCGCGCCCGCAAGCAGCGTGCCGACCTGCAAACCAATTACGGTGACGACCGGAATCAGCGCATTGCGCAGCGCATGCACGACGATCACGCGTCCCGGCGACAGCCCCTTCGCGCGCGCGGTGCGGATGTAGTCCTCGCGGAGCACTTCGAGCATCGACGAGCGCGTCATGCGCGCGACGACCGCGAGCGGAATCGTGCCGAGCACGATCGCGGGGAGGATCAGGTGACTGAGCGCGGACGTGAACGCGCCTTCGTCGGTGGACATCAGCGAGTCGATCAGCATGAAGCCGGTCACGTGCGGGATGTCGTATTCGACCGCGATGCGGCCCGACACCGGCGTCAAGCCGAGCTTGACCGAGAACACCATGATGAGGATCAAGCCCCACCAGAAGATCGGCATCGAGTAGCCGGTCAGCGCGGTGCCCATCACGCCGTGATCGACCACCGTGCCGCGCCTCAGCGCCGCGAACACGCCCGCCGGCAGGCCGACGATCAGCGCGAACAGCATTGCGCAGAACGACAGTTCGACCGTGGCGGGAAAGCGCGCGAGGAATTCGCCCATCACGCTGGTGTTGGTGATGATCGAGGTGCCGAGGTTGCCGTGCAGGGCGCGGCCGATGTAGTGGAAGTACTGGATTGGCAGGGGCTCGTCGAGCCCGAGGCGGTGCATCGCGGCCGCATGCATGGCCGGATCGACGCCGCGCTCGCCCATCATCACTTCGATGGGGTCGCCCGGGATCAGGTGAATCAGCGCGAACGCGAGGATCGTGATGCCGATGAACGTCGGTATCACCATGCCGATGCGGCGCAAAACGAAGCGGAACATGGTTCGCTCCTATGGTACTGGTGATGAAAAAACGCAACCGGCGACGAGGGCTCGTGACCCCGGTCGCCGGACCATTTCGACCAGTTTTCTAACCGTGCGAAAAGCGTACTGTATTGCGGCGTACTGTGCGAACTTTACGAATTACTTGATGCTGACGCCGTCGAAGCGCGCGTAGCCAAGCGGTTCGATGCGCATGTCGACCACTTTCTTGCTGACCGGCTGATAGACGGTCGAGTGGGCGACCGGCGAGAACGGCAGTTCCTGCGCGAAGATATGCTGCGCGTCGCCGTAGATCTTCGTGCGCGCCGCCACGTCCGAGGTCGTGCGGCCCTTCTGGATCAGCTCGTCGAACGGCTTGTAGCACCACTTCGAGAAGTTGTTGCCGTTGACCGCCTCGCAACCGAGCAGCGTGCCGAGCCAGTTGTCCGGATCGCCGTTGTCGCCGGTCCAGCCGATCAGCATCGAGTCCTGTTCGCCCGCGTGCGCGCGCTTGATGTACTCACCCCACTCGTACGTGACGATCTTGGCTTTCACGCCGATCTTCGCCCAGTCCGCCTGGATCATTTCCGCCATCAGACGCGCGTTCGGGTTGTACGCGCGCTGCACGGGCATTGCCCACAGCGTGAGGTCGAAGCCGTTCGGGTAGCCCGCCTTCGCCAGCAGATCCTTCGCCTTGGCCGGATCGTACGAGGCGGCCGGCAGGTTCTTGACGAACGACCATTGCGTCGGCGGCATCGGGTTCGTCGCGAGCTGGCCCGCGCCCTGGTAGACCGAGTCGATGATCGCCTTCTTGTTGATCGCCATGTCGAGCGCCTGACGCACTTCGAGCTTGTCGACCGGCTTGTGCGTCACGTTGTAAGCGAGGTAGCCGAGGTTGAAGCCCGGCTGCGACGGCATGTCGATATTCGGCTCGGTCTTCAGCGGCGCGATGTCGGCCGGGCGCGGATAGCTCATCACCTGGCATTCGTCGCGCTTGATCTTCTGCACGCGCACGCCGGCGTCCGGCGTGATCGAGAAGATCAGCTTCGAGATCTTCACCGCGTTCGGCTTCCAGTATTCCGGATTGCCGTCGAAGCGGATCGTCGCGTCCTTCGTGTAGCTGCGGAAGATGAACGGACCGGTGCCGACCGGGAACTGATTGATGTCGGCGGCCTTGCCTGCCTTCAGCAGTTGATCCGCATATTCGGCCGACAGGATCGACGCGTATTCCATCGCCAGATTCTGGATGAACGGCGCGTTGACTTCTTTCAGCGTGAACTTGACCGTGTACGGGTCGACCTTCTCGACGCCCGTGATCAGCTTGTCGAGGCCCATGTCGGTGAAGTACGGGAACTGCACCGGATACGCCTTGCGGAACGGCTGGTTCGGGTCGAGCATGCGCTGGAACGAGAACACCACGTCGTCCGCGTTGAATTCGCGCGTCGGCTTGAAGAACGAGGTGGTCTGGAACTTCACGCCGTGACGCAGATGGAACGTATAGGTCTTGCCATCGGGCGACACGTCCCACTTCTCGGCGAGGCCGGGCTCGACCTTGGTGCCGCCGCGCTCGAATTCGACGAGGCGGTTATAGACGGTGAACGTGTTGGCCGTGAAGTCGACGCCCGTCGTGTATTGGGCCGGATCGAAACCCGCGGGACTGCCTTCCGAGCAGTAGACGAGGGTTTTGTTCGGAATCCCAGCGGCCTGCGCGCTCGTGACGCCAAGCAGGGATGCCGCTGCGGCTGCGACGAGCGTAGACACGCGCGCGACGCGCAACAGACTGTTTTGCTTCATGTTTCCTCCAGGTTCAGGGCCGGCTTGCGCCGGCGTAGCGGGATATTACTTGAGCTTGGGCCGGCCACCAAGCGGAGCAAAATCCCTCTGTTGACGATAGGAAACACTTCGTGCAAACGTTTTGCCGCGGTACTGTCGCGGGCCGGACGGCCCGTTCGAGCCGCCCGGCGACGAAAGCGGCGCAAAAAGCGCGCCGCGTCCGCTTACTTCACCCCGACCTCCAGGAATTGCGTCGGTCCGAACGGATCGATCTTGAAGCCCGTCACGTTCTTGCTGATCGGCTGATACACGGTCGAATGCGCGATCGGCGTGAACGGCACCTGGTCCTTGAAGATTTCCTGAGCCTGAGTGTAGGCCTTCAGCCGATCGGGCATCCTGGTGGTGCTGCGGCCCTGCTTGATCAGATCGTCGTAAGGCTTGTAGCACCACTTCGAGAAGTTGCTGCCGTTGACCGCGTCGCAGCCGAGCAACACGCCGAGCCAGTTGTCGGGGTCGCCGTAGTCACCCGTCCATCCGATCAGCATCGCCTGATGCTCGCCGGCGTGCGCGCGGCGGATGTACTCGCCCCACTCGTACGTGGCGATATTCACCTTGACGCCGATCTTCGCCCAGTCAGACTGCAGCATTTCGGCCATCAGGCGCGCGTTCGGGTTATACGGGCGCTGCACCGGCATCGCCCACAGCGTCAGCTCGAAGCCGTCGGGGTAGCCGGCCTCCTTCAGCAGCGCTTTCGCTTTGTCGACGTCGTACGGCGCGTCCTTCAGGCTCTTGTCGTAGCCCCATTGCGTCGGCGGCATCGGGTTGGTCGCGAGCTGGCCCGCACCCTGGTAGACCGCTTCGATGATCGCCTTCTTGTTGACCGACATGTCGAGCGCGCGGCGCACGAGCACGTTGTCGAGCGGCTTTTTGCTCGTGTTGTACGCGATATAGCCGAGGTTGAAGCCCACTTCGCTCGGCATCGCGAGCGAGCCATCGGCCTTCACGGTCGGAATGTCGGCCGGGCGCGGATACGACATCACCTGACATTCGCCGCGCTTCAGCTTTTGCAGGCGCACGGCCGGATCGACGGTGATCGCGAAGATCAGCTTGCCGACCTTCGCGACGCCCGGCTTCCAGTAGTCGGGATTGCCGTCGAAGCGGATCGTGTCGTCCTTCGTATAGCTGCGGAAGATGAACGGACCGGTGCCGACCGGGTACTGGTTGATGTCGGACGCCTTGCCCGCCTTCAGCAGCTGATCCGTGTATTCAGCCGACAGGATCGATGCGAACGGCATTGCGATCTGCTGCAGGAACGGCGCGTCGACTTCCTTCAGCGTGAAGCGCACCGTGTACGGATCGACCTTCTCGATTTTGGCGATGTTCTTCGCGAGACCGAGGTCGTTGAAGTACGGAAAATTGACCGGATACGCCTTGCGGAACGGATTCTCGGGATCGAGCATGCGCTCGAAGGTGAACACGACGTCGTCCGCGTTGAATTCGCGGGTCGGCTTGAAATACGACGTGGTCTGGAATTTGACGCCGCGGCGCAGATGGAACGTATAGGTGAGGCCGTCGGGCGACACGTCCCACTTTTCGGCGAGTCCCGGTTCGATGTCCGTGCTGCCATGCGCAAATTCGACCAGCCGGTTATAGACCGTGTACGAGCCGGCGCTGAACTCGACGCTGGTCGTGTATTGCGCGGTATCGAAGCCCGCCGGGCTGCCTTCGGAGCAGAAAATCAGCGTCTTGTCGGGCAGCGAGGCCGCCTGCGACGCGGCGGGCGCGAGGCCGCTGGTGGCGACCGCGAGCGCGGCGAGAGCCGGCAGGCAGAACTGGTGAAGCGCGAACAGTCGGTGTGCCGCAGTCATTCTTGTCACTGTCATATCGTCCTCCGCACAGCAGCCGGGGTAGCTGCTTTTCGATGATAGACAGCCCAAAAATGAGCTTCAACAGGGACTTACCACGCTATTTGGGACAAATTCGAGACCCACGCCGGACTGGCGGGGACCGCGCGGCCGTTGCAGCCGCGCGGGCATGGCCATTAAACGGCGAGCCGTTCGCAGATCGCCTTGGTCGAGGTGGCCGCGTTCAGCGTATAGAAGTGCAGACCCGGCACCTTCGCGTCGACGAGCCGTTGACACAGATCCGTCACCACGTCGAGCCCGAACGCGCGGATCGACTCGCGGTCGTCGCCGAAGCTCTCGAGCCGGCGCGCGATCCAGCGCGGCACTTCGGCGCCGCACATTTCGGAGAAGCGCATCAGCTGCGAGAAGTTCGTGATCGGCATGATGCCAGGCACGATCGGCACGTCGACGCCGAGCTGGCGCGCATCGTCGACGAAACGGAAGTACGCGTCCGCGTTGAAGAAGTACTGCGTGATCGCCGAGTTCGCGCCGGCTTTCACCTTGCGTGCGAAATTCTCCAGATCGTGACGCGGCGAACGCGACTGCGGATGGTATTCCGGATAGCCGGCCACCTCGATCCAGAACCAGTCGCCGAACTCGGCGCGGATGAAGCTGACGAGCTCCGACGCATAGCGCAGCTCGCCGACCGCGCCCATGCCCGAGGGCAGATCGCCGCGCAGCGCGACGATATGGCGGATGCCGTGCGCGCGGTACTCGTTAAGAATCGCGCGCAGGCTTTCCTTCGACGAGCCGATGCACGACAGGTGCGGCGCCGCCTCGAGCCCTTCCTTCGCCATGTCGATGACGGTATCGAGCGTGCCTTGCTGGGTCGAGCCGCCGGCGCCGAACGTGACGGACACGAACTTCGGCTTGAGCGACACGAGTTGCGCGCGGGTCGCGCGCAGTTTGTCGATGCCTTCCTGCGTTTTCGGCGGGAAGAATTCGAATGAGAGTTCGATCGGATTCATAGTCAATAAGGTCAACCGAGACTGCGGTTGCCGAAAATGAGCGCGGACAGTAGCCACGACACGATGCTGTACAGGATCGAGCCGAAGAACGCCGACCAGAAGCCCGACACCTCGAAGCCCTTCAACAGCGACGAGGCCAGCCAGAAGCACAGCGCATTGACGACCAGAATGAAGAGTCCGAGCGTGAGGATCGTGACGGGCAGCGTCAGCAGGATCAGTACCGGCCGAATCACCGCATTGATGAGACCGAGCACGATAGCGACGATCAGCGCGGTGCCGAAGCTACGGATGTGGATCGACGGAACGATGTAGGTGATGATCAGCAGCGCGAGCGCGTTGATGAGCCAGGTCAGCAGCACGGTCATGTTAGAACTCCTTGTAAGCACCTGTGCGGGGAAGATGTCCAGCAAATGAAAAGCGGCGCTGGCGAACAAAGCGGCGCATTGCGCGCCGCCCCGAGATCAGACCGTCAAACTTTTCACCGCCGTCCGCTTGGCCGGGCGCGCGAAGCGCGCCTCGAACCCGCGGGCGGCCGCCTACTTAGTAGCGATAGTGGTTCGGCTTGAACGGACCGTTCTTGTCGACGCCGATGTAGCCGGCCTGCGCGTCGGACAGCACGGTCAGGTTCGCGCCGATGCGCGCCAGGTGCAAACGCGCGACCTTCTCGTCGAGATGCTTCGGCAGCACGTACACCTTGTTCTCGTACTTCGCGCCCTGCGTGAACAGTTCGATCTGCGCGAGCGTCTGGTTCGTGAACGAGTTCGACATCACGAACGACGGGTGGCCCGTCGCGCAGCCGAGGTTCACGAGACGGCCTTCGGCCAGCAGGATCACGCGCTTGCCGTCCGGGAAAATGATGTGGTCGACTTGCGGCTTGATGTTTTCCCACTGGTACTGACGGGTCGACGCGACGTCGATTTCCGAGTCGAAGTGGCCGATGTTGCAGACGATCGCGTTGTGACGCATCGCCTTCATGTGATCGTGGTTGATCACGTGGTAGTTGCCGGTCGCGGTCACGAAGATGTCGGCTTTATCCGCCGCGTATTCCATCGTCACGACGCGGTAGCCTTCCATCGCCGCTTGCAATGCGCAGATCGGATCGATTTCGGTGACCCACACGGTCGCGCCCAGACCGCGCAGCGATTGCGCGCAGCCCTTGCCCACGTCGCCGTAACCGGCCACGACCGCGATCTTGCCCGCGATCATCACGTCGGTCGCGCGCTTGATGCCGTCGACGAGCGACTCGCGGCAGCCGTACAGGTTGTCGAACTTCGACTTCGTGACCGAGTCGTTGACGTTGATGGCCGGGAACGGCAGACGGCCTTCCTTTTCCATCTGGTACAGACGATGCACGCCGGTGGTGGTTTCTTCGGTGACGCCCTTGATCGCCGCGAGGCGCTTCGAATACCACGTCGGGTCGATCTCGAGGTGCGCGGCGATCGACTTGTACAGCGCGATCTCTTCCTCGTTGGTCGGCTTGGCGATCACCGAGCGGTCTTTTTCGGCCTTCGAGCCGAGGATCAGCAGCAGCGTTGCGTCGCCGCCGTCGTCGAGAATCATGTTGGCGAACTCGCCGTTCGGCCATTCGAAGATGCGGTGCGAGAACTCCCAGTATTCGTCGAGCGATTCGCCCTTGAACGCGAACACCGGCGTGCCGGCCTGCGCGATCGCGGCAGCGGCATGGTCCTGGGTCGAGAAGATGTTGCACGAGGCCCAGCGCACGTCGGCGCCGAGCGCGGTCAGTGTCTCGATCAGCACGCCGGTCTGGATCGTCATGTGCAGCGAGCCGGCGACGCGCGCGCCCTTCAGCGGCTGCTGCGCCTTGTACTCTTCACGCGTTTGCATGAGGCCGGGCATTTCGGTCTCGGCGATCGTGAGTTCCTTGCGGCCCCAAGCGGCGAGCGACATGTCGGCAACAACGTAATCCTGCTTTTGGGAATCGATGACTGCGGCGTTCATCACGCCCTCCTTTCTAAGAAATTGACTAGAAATGTGACGTGAGCGCGGTTTGAGGCAACGCACGGATTCGCGTGATGCGCATTCCATGCTGCCGATTGAAGCCTTCGAGCCTGGCGGGCGGCCGGCGAATGCGGATTCGCGGTACCCGTCGCAACGCTCCTCGAAGACGAACGGCGATTGTAGCAAATCGAGATGACTTCGGCGTGCGCGGCATGGCGTGGCGCGCTGGTTCAGATCGGCAGCAGTCCCAGCATCGGCGCGAGCAGCACCATCGCGACGCCGGCGATCATCATCGTCAGGCTGGACACCACGCCCTCCTCGCTGCCGATCTCGCGTGCCTTGGCGGTGCCGACGCCGTGCGCGGCCGCGCCGAACAGCGCGCCGCGCGCGAGCCGCGTGCGCAGCGGCATGAACGCGAGCACGAGTTCGCCGAACAGCATGCCGCAGACGCCCGTCGCGATCACGAACAGCGCGCTCAGGTCCTTCGGCGCGTGAATCCGGTCGGACACGGCGAGCGCGAACGGCGTCGACACCGAGCGCGTCATCAGGCTGCGCTGCAATTCCGGCGACAGATGCAGCAGCTTCGCGAGCATCAGAGAGCCGCCGACGCCGACCAGAATGCCCACCGTCACGCCGACGGACAGCGAGATCCAGTGGCGCTTCAGCAGTGCGCGGTACTCGTAGATCGGCACGGCGAACGCGACCGTCGCGGGGCCGAGCAGCCACATCAGCCAGCGCGTGTCCTCGAAGTACAGCGAATACGGAATGTGCGCGAGCGCGACGATCGCAACGAGCGCGGCCGGCACGGTCAGCATCGGCGTGAGCCACGGCGAGCGCACGCGCGCATACAACGCCTTCGACGCGAAATACAGCGCGATCGTCAGCACGAGGCAGCCTGCCGCGATCAGGCGAGAGGCGTCGTCGGCCAGCAGCGAAGCGAAAAAGTGCGGGTTCATCGGCGCTCGCGTGACAGACTGCCTGCCTCGCGCGCAACCCGCACCCGGCGCAGCGAAACGTCGTTCGACGCGCGCGGCCTGATCGACGGCGAACGCCACCGCGACCATCACCATCAGCGTGCCGGCGATCACGACCAGCGCGAGGCGCCAGCCGTCCGCGCGGAACAGGCCGCCGTATTGCACAGCGGCGACCGCGGCCGGAATGAAGAACAGCAGCATGTCGGACAGCAGCCAGTCCGCGCCGGCCTTGACCCAGCGCGGCGCGACGCCGCCGCAGAACAGCAGCGCGAGCAGCACGACAAGGCCGAGCACGCCGCCCGGCACCGGCAGATGCAGCCGGCGCGCGATGAAATCTGCGACCATCCACAGCACGGCGATCGCGGCGCTTTGCACGGCGATGCGTGCAACCCGGCCGAAGCCACCCGCGCCGCCGCTCGAACCGCCATCGGCGGGAGGCACGGAACGGGCGAAAACTGGGGTGGACATGGCATTCCCTGGCTGAGTCGGAAGGCATTCAGTATGGGGCGCATCGCGCCATAAACAAAATGACTTACAATCATCGGAACCATTCCAAACTGGAATTCTGGAGGCCGCGATCATGGAACTCCGCGCGCTGCGCTATTTCGTCGAAGTAGTCCGTCAACAGAGCTTCACGGTCGCCGCCGAGCAGATGTTCGTCACGCAGCCGACCATCAGCAAGATGGTCAAGTCGCTGGAAGATGAAATCGGCTCGCCGCTGCTGCTGCGCGACGGCCGTCAGATGGTGCTGACCGACGTCGGCCGGATCGTCTATCAGCGCGGCCAGGACGTGCTCGCCGCGCACGCGCAACTGCAGGCCGAACTGAACGATCTCGACACCCTTGGGCGCGGTGAACTCGCAATCGGCATCCCGCCGATGGGCGGCGAGCTCTTCACCCCCGCAATCGCCGCGTTCCGCCAGCGCTATCCGAAGATCGAACTGAAGCTGTTCGAGCAGGGCTCGCGCGCGATCGAAGCCGCGCTGATCAACGGCGAGCTGGAACTCGGCGGGGTGCTGCAGCCGGTCGATCCCGACAACATCGACGTGCTGCCAATGTCGCGCCAGTTGCTGTGGCTCGTCGCGCGCACCGGCTCGCGCTGGGATGCGTTGAACGAGGTGCCGCTCGCGCAGCTCGCGAACGAGCCGTTCGTGTTTTACGGCGAGAGCCTCGCGTTGAACGACGTCGTGCTGAACGCGTGCCGCGCGGCGGGGTTTGCGCCGGCTATCGTCGGGCGTAGCGGGCATTGGGACTTCATGGCGGCGCTGGTGCTGGCCGGCGTCGGCATCGCGCTGCTGCCGGCGCCCTATTGCCGCCGGCTCGACCCCGCGCAGTTCACCTGCCGCCCGGTCGTCGAACCGGAGATCCCGTGGGAAATGGCGATCGGCTGGCGCCGCAACGGCTATCTGTCGCACGCGGCGCGCGCATGGCTCGACGTCGCCCGCGAGACGCTCCCGACGCACGTCAGCGACGATTTCATGCTCGGACCGGGAATCGGCTTCAACGGAATCGCAGCGCCGGACGAAGCTTAGCTACCCGCGCACGAGTGACGCGCGGCGGGCGGTTGCATTGCGCCGCCGCGTTTCTCGAATCCGTCGTCAGCGGCGATCAAACCGCCTGCGCCGACAACCCCGCTCCCTGTCGCCGGCTCGCCGCGATCAGCTCCGCCGCCCGTTCGCCGATCATCACCGTCGGCGAATTGGTGTTGCCGCCTATCAGTGTCGGCATCACCGACGCATCGACGATCCTCAACCCCGTTACGCCGCGCACGCGCAATTGCGGATCGACGACCGAGCGCGCGTCGCCGCCCATCCGGCAGGTCGCGACCGGGTGATAGATCGTGTCCGCGCGCTCGGCGATCGTCTGGCGCAGTTCGGCGTCCGATTGCCCCGGCCGCGTGTACAACTCCTCGCCGCCATGAAGCGCGAGCGACGGCGCGTCGAGAATGCGCCGCGCGATCTTCGCGCCCTCGACGAGCAGATCGAGGTCGCGCGCATCGCTCAGAAAGCGCGGATCGATCAGCGGCGCGACACGCGCATCGGCGCTCGCGAGCGTCACGGAGCCGCGGCTATGCGGACGCAGCACGCACACGTGCAGCGAATAGCCGTGGCCCCAGTGCATATTGCGGTTGTGATCGTCGACGATCGCCGCGCAGAAATGCAATTGCAGGTCGGGCCGCTCGAGCGTCGGCCGGGTCTTCAGAAACCCGCCCGCCTCGGCGACGTTGCTCGACAGCATGCCGCGCTCGTGCCGCATGAACGTGACGAATTGCGGCAGCATCCGCGCGATGCCGCGCACCGAGAAACCGACCGGCTCGATCGACCTCACCCGCTTGTTGATCGTGAAATCGATGTGATCGGTCAGGTTCTGGCCGACTTCGGGTGCATCGTGCAGCACGTCGATGCCGAGCGAGCGCAAATGCGCGGCCGGCCCGATACCCGAGCACATCAGTAGTTGCGGCGAGTTGAACGCGCCCGCGGCGAGCACGACCTCGGCACGCGCGGCGAGCGTTTCGATCCGGCCGCCGCGCGCGATCTCGACTCCGCTCGCGTGCTTGCCGTCGAACACGACGCGCAGCACGGTTGCATCGGCGATCGCGTGCAGGTTCGCGCGCGGCCGGTCGTAGATATACGCGCGCGCAACGCTGCAGCGGCGTCCGTCGCGCTGCGTGACCTGATAGAAACCGATGCCTTCCTGGTCCGCGCCGTTGAAATCGTCGTTCGCCTTGTAGCTCGCTTCGAGCGCGGCCTGCACGAAGCGCTTTGAAAACGGGTTCTTGAAGCGCAGATCGGACACCGTCAGCGGACCGGCCTCGCCATGCCACGCATCGGCGCCGCGCTCGTTGTCTTCGGCGCGGCGGAAATACGGCAGCACCTCGGCCCACGACCAGCCGTCGCAGCCGAGCCGCGCCCACTCGTCGTAATCGAGCGGATGGCCGCGCGTATAGATCATCGCGTTGATCGCGCTCGATCCGCCGAAACCGCGGCCGCGCGGCTGATAGCCCTGGCGACCGGCGAGCCCCGGCTGCGGCGTGGTCAGGTAGCCGTAGTTGGTCTTCAGCCGGTTCGGCACCACGGCCGCGACGCCGACCGGCATGTTCACCAGCAGATTGCGCTCGGTATGCGGACCGGCTTCGATCAACGCGATGGTCGCGTCGGGACAGCTATCCGCGAGACGGCTCGCGAGCGCGCAGCCACCCGAGCCCGCACCGACGATGATGTAGTCGTATTGCATGCGCTCCTCCTGATGGGCCGCGTTGCTCGCGGACCCTGTCTCGTGCACACTTGTCTACGTGTGCTTTATGCGCATTGTAGGGAGCGTATTGGGGCTGCGGCGGCTTACTGACAGAACGATTCCTCTAAACGCCGGCGGCATCGCGCCCCTATGATGAAAGGCGCGCACGGGCCGCGCGTGGCACGCAAACACGGCGCGGCGCGCGCCTTTCTCCCCCCATCCGGCATCACGCGCGGCGCCCGAACAAATGCGTCGAAACACATCGCGGATGCCGTCGGCAAAGCGGCGCACAATAGCGAAAGCACGGAGACAGCAGATGGAACGGCACGGCTTCGGCCAGACTCACGAGGTGACGAATCAGGCGCCGGCGCTCGCGGACTACAACCTGTTCGCGAGCGACGCCGCCTTGAGCGCGGCCGTCGATCGCGACGGCGCGCGCTGGCATCGCGAGGCGCTGCTGCGACACGGCGCGGCGCTGACGACGCCCGACACGCTCGCGCTCGCCGAGCTCGCCAACCGCCATACGCCGGAGCTGGTCACGCATAGTCCGCGCGGCGAGCGCATCGACGCGCTCGAGTTTCATCCCGCGTGGCACGAACTGCTCGTGCTGCTGCGCCGCGAAGGACTGCACGCGCTGCCGTTTTCCGATCCCCGAAGCGGCGCGATGGCCGCGCGCTGCGCCGGCTACTTCATGCATGCGCAGATCGAATCCGGCTCGCTGTGTCCGCTGACGATGACCTTCGCGAGCATTCCGGTGTTGCAGCGCGAGTCCGCGTTGTTCGACACACTGCGCGAGCAGTTGTACACGCGCGAGCACGATCCGCGCGACGTGCCGCTCACGCAGAAACGCTCGATGATGATCGGCATGGGCATGACCGAGAAACAGGGCGGCTCCGACGTGCGCAGCAACCAGACGCGAGCGCATCCGCTCGACGGTGCCGGCGGGCGCGGCGGCGCCTACGGGCTCATCGGTCATAAGTGGTTTTTCTCCGCGCCGCAATGCGACGCGCATCTGGTGCTCGCGCGTACGGACACGCACGAAGGACTGTCGTGCTTCTTCGTGCCGCGCTTCGCGCCGGACGGCAGCAAGAACGCGGTGCAGATCCAGCGCCTGAAGGACAAGCTCGGCAACCGCTCCAACGCAAGCAGCGAAGTCGAATTTCTCGACGCATACGGCGTGATGATCGGCGACGAAGGACGCGGCGTGCCGACCATCATCGAGATGGCGAACTACACGCGGCTCGATTGCGTGATCGGCAGCGCCGCGCTGATGCGCGCCGCGCTCGTGCAGGCGATCCATCATGCGCGGCATCGCAGCGCGTTCGGCCGGCAGCTTGCCGAGCAGCCGCTGATGCGCAACGTGCTTGCCGATCTCGCGCTCGAATCGGAAGCGGCGACGGTGCTGTTCATGCGTCTCGCGCGCGCCTTCGAGGAATCCGCCGACGCGTCGTCGGCTTCATCGGCCGAACGCGCGTGGCGGCGCATCGTTACGCCGGCCGCGAAGTACTGGGTCTGCAAGCGCGCGCTCGAATTCACCGGTGAGGCGATGGAAGTGTGGGGCGGCAACGGCTACGTCGAAACCGGGCCGATGGCGCGCTTCTATCGCGAGGCGCCGGTCAACTCGATCTGGGAAGGCTCGGGCAACGTGATGTGCCTCGACGTGCTGCGCGCGATGGAGCGCGAGCCGCAAGCCGCGCAAGCGCTGTTCGCCGCCTGGCACGACGTCGCGCGCGCGCATCCGGCGTTGGGGGCGGCGCTCGCGCGTCTGACCGCAACGCTGAACGGGCCAGCCGAACAGCGCGAGGCGTCGGCACGACGTATCGCGCAGCAGATCGTGCTGCTCGCCCAGGCGACGCTGCTCGCCCAGCACGCGCCCGCGGCGGTCGCCGACGCGTTCATCGCGACGCGTGTCGCCGACGGCTGTGGCGAAAGCGGCCGTGTGTACGGCACGCTGCCGGCCACGTTCGATCACGCGGCGATCATCGAGCGCGCCTTTCCCGCTTAAGCGCGGCGGGGCACGCTAACTCCGGGCGCTCCGCTCGCAATACCGACGCCAAGCTCAATCCAATAAGCGCGCTCGACGCGCATCGTCATCCATCAGGGAGTGGACTCACATGAAGAATGATCTGGCGGGAGTCGCCGCGCTCGAAGCGCTGCTGCGCGATCAACGTCACGCGCATCTGCGCGCGCCGTATCCGTCGTGGGACACGCGCGCGACGCATCTGCGCGCGTTGCGCAAGCTGATGCTCGACAATCGCGACGCGCTCGCCGATGCGATGCACGCGGACTTCGGCAATCGCGCGAAGGAAGAAGTGCTGCTCGCCGAATTCCTGCTCGTGAAGGAAGAGATCGACGCCGCGCTGCGTCACGGCAAGCGGTGGATGAAAGCGCAGCGCCGCCGCACCAACAAATGGCTGCTGCCGGCGCGCGCGAAGGTGGTGCCGCAGCCGCTCGGCGTGGTCGGCATCATCGTGCCGTGGAATTACCCCGTGTTGCTCGCGGTCGGGCCGTTGATCAGCGCGCTGACGGCCGGCAATCGCGCGATCATCAAGATGTCCGAGCTGACGCCGCGCACCTCGGCGCTATTCGAGTTGCTGATCGGCCAGACCTTCGCGCGCAATCACGTCGCGGTCGTCAACGGCGACGCGGCGCTCGCGGCCGCGTTCAGCGCGCAGCCGTTCGATCATCTGCTGTTCACCGGCTCGACGAAGGTCGGCCACGAAGTGATGCGCGCGGCGGCCGAGCATCTGACGCCGGTCACACTCGAACTCGGCGGCAAGTCGCCGGCGCTGATCGGCGCGCATGCGCGTTTCGACAACGCGGTCGACAACCTGATCGCCGGCAAGACGCTGAACGCCGGGCAGACCTGCATCGCGCCCGACTACGTGCTGGTGCCGCGCGGCAAGGAGCAGGCGTTCATCGAACGCGCGCGCGTGCGAATGGCGAGGATGTACCCGAATTTCGCGCAGAACCGGGACTACACGTCGATCATTTCGGCGCGGCACTTCGAGCGGCTCGAACGTCTCGCCGACGAAGCGCGGGCTGCCGGTGCGCAGTTGCATGCGCTGACCGACGCGACGCCCGATGCCGCGAGCCGGCGCTTTCCGCTGATCGCCGTGACCGGCGCGCCGAACGAATGCGCGCTGATGCAGGAGGAGATTTTTGGGCCGCTGTTGCCGCTCGTGCCGTACGACACGCTCGATGATGCGATCGCATGGATCAATGCGCGGCCGCGGCCGCTGGCGCTTTATCTCTATGCCGACGATGCGCGGACTATTGAGCGTGTCACGCTCGAAACTATTGCCGGTGGCATGGCGGTTAATGAGACGCTGATGCAGCTTGCCTGTGAGAGTTTGCCTTTCGGCGGGGTTGGGGCGAGTGGGATGGGGGCGTACCACGGGTATGAGGGGTTCGTTACTTTTTCCAAGATGAAGCCTGTGCTCATGCAGGCGCGATTGAATGCGCGGGGGTTGATCTCGCCGCCCTACGGTCGGCGTGTGAATGCGTTGTTGAAGTTGATGATGAAGTTTTGATTTTTACCTTGGGCGGGGTGAGGGCTTTGGCCGCTTTCCATCTTTGCGAACGGCAAGGGCGGCAATTTGAATATCGCGTCATATTTGCGAATCAATAATCAGGAACCTTTCCGTAACCGCATAGGAAAGACACGAACAGCGCCGGCTGCTGGAAGTCCTGGTCCATATCGGGGAAGGCCACCGGCGCATCAATGACTGCGATCACGAACTGTTCACCGCTCTGGGGCTCGACGCGAAGGACCTTCCGAACCGGCGACTCACGCGTCGTGATGCGGCAGACCTTCTCGACGACGTGGCACAAAGCGCAGGCGACAGTCTGGCGGCTTTGAGCGCTCTCGCGACGAAGCACGAACGCGTTGATCCCTGACGGCAAAGGCGGGCCGATGCCGCCTTTCCGTCTGCGTCGCAGTAAAACCGGTAGTCAGCTGACGGATATTCGAATCCACATATTTCCGAAAAAAAACGTCCATCAGACCGATCCGATTTTCGAAAATCTGTTGTCATCGCGCCTTCATTAACATTGCCTGACAGATCTGAAAAGCATGTTGGCCTATCTTCGGAAGATGGCCAAAAAAAGCGTCACGCAAAATGAATAAGAACATTTTCCGGCTGGTATTCAGCCGCTGTCGGGGCATGCTCGTTGCCGTCGCAGAAACAGCCGTCTCCCATGGCCGGACCGGTGATGGCGAAACCCGCGCGGCTTGCACTCCGGTTTCCATCATGCAGTTCGCGATGCGCCACGTGGCCTTTGCCGTGCTGGTACTCGCCGGATTCGCTCCCGCTCTGTCGGACGCGCAGATCGTCCCCTCTGGCGCGAACGGGCCGAACGTGATCAGTACGGCGAACGGATTACCGCAGGTGAACGTGAACCGGCCCTCTGGGAGTGGTGGCGTATCACTGAATACCTATTCGCAATTTGACGTCTCACGTTCAGGCGCGATTCTGAACAATTCACCCGTGATAACGGGCACGCAGCAGGCCGGGCAGATCAACGGCAACCCGAACTTCGGGACGAACCAGGCTGCGCGCATCATCGTGAACCAGGTCAACAGCAGCGCGGCGAGTCAGATCAACGGCATGCTCGAAGTGGCAGGACAACGCGCAGAGGTGGTGATAGCTAACGGTTCCGGCATTTCGGTGAACGGCGGCGGCTTTCTGAATACCTCGCGCGCCATTCTGACGACAGGCTCGCCGAACTTTGCCCCGGATGGTTCGCTCACCGGTTTTAATGTGACTCGCGGCAACATCGCCGTCCAGGGAGCGGGACTCGACGGCTCGACTGTGGATCAGGTTGACCTGCTGGCCCGAGCGGTGCAGATCAATGCGGAAGTGTACGCCGGGAAAAGCCTGAATGTCATCACTGGCGCAAACCAGATCGGTCACGACTCACTGGCGTTCACGCCGATTGCGGGCGACGGACCCGCACCGGCCGTCTCGATTGACGTGAGCCAGCTGGGCGGCATGTACAGCGGGCGGATTTTTCTGGCGAGCAACGAGTACGGTGTAGGTGTTTCGAACCAGGGCGTAATCGGTGCGCAGGCGGGCGACCTGACGCTGCAATCGAACGGCCTGTTGTCCCTCACCGGCAAGACCAGCGCGAGCGGCAGTCTTGCCGCCACCGCTGGCGATATCCAGAACAGCGGCACGACCTACGCGCAGCAAAGCGCGATTCTCTCGGCCAGCGGTACGGTCACGAACAGCGGCATGGTGGCCGCGCAGCAAAATACAACCGTCAACGCCGCCAGCGTGAATTCAACTGGCACGCTCGCGGCGGGCGTGAACGGCGACGGCTCGCTGGCGCAGACCGGCGACCTGAATGTAAGCGCATCCGGCGCTGTCACCTCAACCGGCCGCAATGTGGCAGGCGGCAATGCGAGCGTCAGCGGCGCGGCGGTCAATCTCGCGGGCGCGACCAGTTCAGCGAATGGCGCGCTTTCACTCGCTGCGAACAGCGGTGACCTGAACCTGTCGGGCGCGGCCACGACGGCGGGCGGCACGCTCGACGCCCGCGCGGCAGGCACACTCACGAACGACAGTGGCGCAATGTCGTCGGGCGGCGCACAGACCATCACGGCTGGCGCACTCTCGAACCGCAACGGCCAGATCGTTTCGGGTGGTCCGCTGACGGCTAACGTGACCGGTGCTGTGTCGAACGCGGGCGGCACGATGCAGGCGGCGGGGGCGCTAACGGCGGACGCTGGCAGCCTCGACAATACGGCAGGAGACATCGCTTCACTGAACGGCGATGGCCTGAGCGTCTTCACGACGGGCCTGCTGAACAACGGCGCGGGCGGCACCATCGGCGGCAACGGGAGCGTGACCGCGCAGGCCGGGCAGCTTGCCAACGCGGGCTCGATCACGGCAGTGCAGTCGCTGATCGCCCGCGCCGTGCAGACGCTATTCAACGGCGGCATCCTGGCCGCCAACGGCAACACGACCGTCTCGGCGGGCACAGTGCTGACCAGTTCCGGCACCATCGCAGCCGGCCAGCTGGCGAGCGCAAGCGCCACGACAATCGACAACAGCGCGGGCGCGATCAGCGCGAACCAGATCGCGCTGCACGGAACGAATCTCGTCAACCACGGTGGCACGATCACGCAGACCGGAACCGGCGCGACGACGCTCGACGTGACCGGCACGCTCGACAACTCGGCAGGCGGCACACTCCAGACCAACAGCACGGACCTGACTCTTGCACCGGCCGCGCTCGACAACGACGGCGGCACGATTACGCATGCGGGTACCGGCACGCTGACGATTGCGCCGGGTAACGGTGCCGGGTCAATCTCGAACGTTGACGGAACGATCATCACTGCGGGTCAGATCGCGGCGCAGGCCGGGAGCCTGAACAACGCGACGGGCGTGTTCGCCGCGCAGGGCAATATCGCGGCGAGCATCGCAGGCAATATCAACAATACGCGGGGCGCGATGCGCTCGCTCACGTTCCTCTTGCTCGCCAGTGGCGGCGCGCTGACGAATACGAACGGACAGATCCAGTCGGGCACGGGCGCGGCGGGCGATGCGGGCACGCTCGGCGTTCAGGCTGCGTCGATCGACAATACGAACGGTCTCATCAGCAACCTCGGCACGGGCGATGCGACCGTGCAGGGTGGCAGCCAGATCGTCAACAGCGGCGGTGTCATGACGGGTAACGGTCATGTGGCCGTCGACACGTCATCGCTCTCCAATACCCAGGGCGGTCAACTGAGCGGAGCGAGCGTCGCGGTTCAGGCCGATACCGTCGACAACAGCGGCGGCAGGATCGGCAGTTTTGCGGGTTCGACCGGCGACGTTGCCATCACCACGACCGGCGCAATTGCGAACACGAACGGCCAGATTGGCGCGACGCATGATCTGTCCGTGAATGCCGCGACGCTGACGGGCGGTGGTGCCTACAGCGCGGCTCATGACGTGGCAGTGAGCGTTCAGGGCGATTTCGCGCCCACGCCCGATGTGCAGTTCAACGCCGGTCATGACCTGTCCTTCACCCTGCCGGGCACGTTCAGCAATGGCGCGCTGGTTGAGGCGGCGAACAACCTGAACATCAATGCCGCCGGGGTCCGGAACAGCGGCATCATGATGGCGGGCGGCACGCTCGCGACGCACTCGGACACGCTGGAAAATACGGGCGTGATGGTCGGCGGCAGCGTCTCGCTGAACGCCACGCAATCGATCACGAATGTCGGGTCGACCGCGCTGATCGGTGCGACGGACAGTAACGGCACGCTCGAACTGCTCGCGCCCGATATCGAGAACCGCGACGACACCACGACGACCGATACGCAGGCGACCACCGCGATTTACGGTCTCGGCAAGGTCGTGCTGGCGGGTGGAAAAAACGCGGACGGCAGTTATACCAACGCGAACCTGATCAACAACGTCTCGGGGCTGATCCAGTCCTCGGGCGACATGGGGCTGTACGCGACCCAGGTTACGAACACGCGGCGCGTGATGACGACCGACGGGGCCTACGTGGAGCCGCTGGACGCAAGTTCCCCGCTTATCCAGGCGCTGGGTATCAGCCTGTCCGGCTGCGCGGCCATCGACATGGCGGCATGCGGTCCGGGCAATCCGCAGGTCCAGGGCCTCCAGTTCGATCCGAATGCTTCCAACTACGATCCCGCCGCCATTGCCGCGGCGCTGGCCCAGCCAGGCGGCATGCCGGTCAATCCGCCGCACGGCGGCCAGTGGAACAGCACCTACCAGTACACGACCTATACGGGCGTGGCGCTCGCGAACCTCATTACGGGGATCAGCCCGCAGGCGCAGATCATCGCCGGGGGCAACCTCGATGCGTCGAACGTCGGCACGTTCCAGAACTACTGGAGCGCCGTTGCTGCGGCTGGCAATATCGCCGCGCCCGTGACGCTCGACCAGAATAGCTGGCGCGGGCAACTTGCGCCCGGCCTGCAGGTAACCTATTCAGGCCAGTATCACTACAACAATTACGACAACACCGAACACAACTGGCAGTTGCCGTTCGGCGACGCGACGTTCGTGACCTCCAATCCAGGCGGCTACCAGGTCGCGCCGGCTGACATCCGCACCTACGCGCTGCCGAGCTACGAATCGTCGTTTGTCGCGGGCAGCACGCTTTCCGGCACGGGCGTGAACATCGATAACACGGCGGGCAATGCAGGTATCCCATCGCCCGGTCTTGCCCCCGGCCAGTCGCAGGGCGGCGTGACTGTTGGCGGCGTCAGCGGCGGCGGCCTCGTCAATCCGGTCATCGCCCATGCGACTGCGCAGAACGTGCTGCAAAACCTCTCGATTCCTCAGGGCGGACTGTTCAGTCCCGCGAGCGCACCGGGCGCAACCTACCTGATCGAGACCAACCCGGCGTTCACGAACCAGAAGTCATTCATATCGAGCGACTACTACCTGCAACAGCGTGGCCTGAATCCGCAGACGACGGAAAAGCGCCTGGGCGATGGATTCTACGAACAGCAACTGGTTCGGAACCAGATTACGTCGCTCACCGGCAAGGCGGTACTCGGCCCGTACACCGACCTTCAGTCGATGTATCAGGCGCTGCTCGACGCGGGCGCGTCGCTGTCGAAGTCGCTCGATCTGCCGCTCGGCATGAGCCTGTCGGCCGAGCAGGTGGCCGCGCTCACGAGTAACGTCATCATCATGCAGACCGAGACCGTCAACGGGCAACAGGTACTCGTACCGGTCGTCTATCTTGCGAAGGCCAGCCAGCAGGACATCAACGGGCCGTTGATTGCGGCGACCGACATCGACCTTCAGAACACGCGGACGTTCATGAATAGCGGCACGATGCAGGCAGGCAATGCGCTGTCGATCCAGGGCCAGCAGATCGACAACGCGTTCGGCAAGCTGCAAAGCGGCGGGCTGATGTCGCTGGCGACCACTGGCAATGTGGACCTGACCTCGGCCACCGTGAATGCGGGCAGCCTCGCGCTGAACGCGGGCGGCAACCTGTTGCTGAACACGGCGGTCAAGACCGTTGATCAGGTCAGCGCAACCGGCGCGACACGCAGCACGACCGCGCTTGGCCCGATTGCGAACCTGAACGTGGCGGGCGATGCGGTGATCGTTACGGGCGGCAACGTCGAACAGAACGCGGGCAACCTGAACGTGGGGGGCAACCTCGGCATGGCCGTGGGCGGCAACTACGGTATCGGCTCGGTGCAGACCGGCGAGCATAAGGTGGTCGCGGGCGCGAACGGCGTATCGGATACCGACTTCAACCAGACGACAGGCAGTTCGATTAACGTAGGCGGCGTCTCGCAGATCGGCGTGGGCGGCAACCTGACCGCGACGGGCGCTGATATCAACCTGGGCGGTGGCGGGACGGTTGCGGCGAACGGCGACGTCACGCTCCAGGCGGCGAAGGCAACCTCGACCATCGACAGCAGCAGTTCCGGTAGCGATAGCCACGTCAGCTATTCAGCGTCGCAGCATACATCGGCCGATACCCTGACGGGGACGACGCTCCATGCCGGCGATTCACTGACCGTTGCATCGGGCCACGATCTCAATCTCATCGGCAGCGCGATCAGTCTCGACCAGGGGACGGCGACGCTGGCGGCAGCAAACAACGTCAACATCGGCGCGGCCACCGCGACCCATGTCGACAATTCGCAGGAACAGCACAGCCACAGCAATATCGTGAGCGGCAAGGAAGTGGCGAGTTCGAGCCACACCACCGCCACGCGCTCGCAGGGCAGTCTCGTGTCGGCTGACGCCGTGACTATCGCCAGCGGTAACGACATCAACGTCAAGGGCAGCACGATTGTTGGCACGAACGATGTCGCGCTCAGTGCTGCGCATGACGTGAATATCACGACGACGCAGGACACCATGCAGTCGTCCAGCACCTATCAGGAGACCCGAACGGGTCTGGGGACGAGCGGCCTGAGCGTGACGGTCGGCACCAACAAGCTCGCGACGACCAGTGAGGCATCGGGTGTCACGAACAACGCGAGCACGGTCGGCTCGCTGAACGGCGACCTGTCGATCCAGGCGGGTAACACCCTGCACGTCACCGGCAGCGATCTTGTCGCGGGCGGGAACCTCGCCGGAACGGCGGCCAACGTCATCATTGACGCGGCCACCGATACCTCGCACCAGGCGCAGACGCAGAAGACCAGCAGCAGCGGCCTCACGATTGGTCTGGCGGGTTCGGTCGGCGATGCGATCAACAACGCGGATTCGGAAAGTCAGGCAGCGAAGAATTCGGCCAGCACGGGCAACGACCGTGCGGCTGCGCTGCACAGCATCGCGGCGGCTGGTGACGTGGCCTTGACCGGTCTGACGTCTGCGGGCGTGACAGCGGACGGCAAGCCGGATATCGGCATCAAGGTCAGCATCGGGTCGAGCAAGAGCGAAAGCCAGTCGTCGGAAGATCAGACGACGCAGCGCGGCTCCAGCGTGCAGGCAGGCGGCACGGCGGGATTCGTGGCAACGAACGGCGACCTGACTATCGCCGGATCGAACGTCAGCGCGAACGATGTCATTCTGGCCGCGAAAAACCAGGTGAACGTCATCAACACGACGGACACCGATTCGACGCGCAGCTCGAACAGTTCCAGCAGCGCAAGCGTTGGGGTGCAGTACACGCTAGGCGGCGGCTTTGGCGTGTCGGCTGCGATGTCGAACGCGCATGGCGACGCGAACAGCGACGCGTCGATCCAGAACGCGTCGCATGTGAACGGCGCGAACAGCGTCACGGTGATATCGGGCGGCGACACGAACATCATCGGCTCGCAGATCAACGGCAAGCAGATCGCGGCTGACGTGGGTGGCAACCTGAATATCGTGAGTGTGCAGGATGTGACGAACAGCGCCGCGCACCAGAGCAGCACGGGCGGCGGGTTCACGATCAGCCAGGGCGGCGGCAGCGCCAGCTTCAGCGCGCAGAACGGCCATGCCGGTTCGAACTATGCAGGTGTCAACGAACAGGCCGGCATCAATGCGGGAGATGGCGGGTTCAACATCAACGTCAAGGGCAACACGGACCTGACGGGCGGAGTGATATCGAGCACGGCCGACGCGTCGAACAACAGCCTGACGACCGGCACGCTCACGTTCAGCGATATCCAGAACCAGTCGCACTACAGCGCCAACAGCAACGGTATCAGTGCGGGCGTGGGCGTAGGCAACACCGGCAAGGCAACGGGTCCGGGTTCTGTAAGTGGCACACCGGGCGTGTCGCCGATGATCTCGCAGAACGAAAGCGGCGACGAGAGCGCAACGACGCGCAGCGCGATCAGCGCGGGCACGATCAACGTGACGAACGGCGCGGGCCAGACGCAGGACGTGGCGAACCTGAGCCGCGACACGACGAACACGAACGGCACAGTTGCGAAAACGCCGGACGTGAACGCTATCCTGAACCAGCAGGCCGACACGATGCAGGCCGCGCAGGCGGCGGGTCAGGTCGTATCGCAGGGCATCGGCGCGTATGCTGAATCGAAGCTGGAGGCGGCGCAGAAGGCCGGTGACGCAGCCGGAGAGGCCGCGTGGGATGAGGGTGGCGACAACCGCGCGCTGTTACACGCGGCGGGCGGTGCGCTGATTGGCGGTCTTGGTGGCGGCAGCGCGTTCGGGGCTATCGGTGGTGCGGCCGGTGCGGGCCTATCTTCGAAGCTGGCGGGGCAGCTTGAGAGCCTGTCCAAGGGTGTCGGAGCAGAAACGAGCTCGGAACTGCTAGGCAACCTCGCTGCGAATGTGGCGGCGGGCGTGGGAGGTGTACTCGTCGGCGGCACCGCAGGCGCGGCCACGGCGTCGAACGTCGAGTTGTACAACCAGATGCTTCATCGGAAGAAAGACCTGGTATCGCAGGTTTGTGGGGCGGGCGCGCAGTGCAGTGATGCAACGCTGAATGCGGCGATTCAGGCGCAGGGAGCGAATGCTGATGCGGCTGCTGGTACTCTCCAGCCAAATTACGCAACTGTCGGTGCAGGTAGCCTGTCAGGCGCAGTGGGCGGTGCGGTCAATCTCTACGACGGTACTATCTATACTTCATACAGTGTTAGCCAGTCATTCCCGCCCGCATCGTGGGCGCTAGGAGCTACGGCCACGCTTGGTTGGATTTGGGGGGCAAGTGATGCGTCGTCGACTAATGCATTCATGAATGGGGATGGGAACCAGTGCTATGTCTCCATTCCCTTTGGTAGGGTGAATTTGATGGGCGCGATTACCCACGCTTATGGAGGTTCAACAGCCGTGGAACTAGGCGTTACTTCACCCGGAGGGATTACAGCGGGTGTTGTGCCTTGGAGTCATTCGACTCCGCTTAACGAGAAAAAGTGATGATGGAGGATCGAGATGCGAGGACCAACGGACGAAGAGTGGAAACGCATGACCCCGGAACAGAAGGCGACTTATAAAGTATTCGTCGGTGTCGTTTTGTGTATCTTGGCTTTACTCTTAGTAAAGAAGTTCTTCTTCTGAGTCTATACACCTACAAACGGCAAGCCCATCCTTGCGCTGGGTTTGGCCTTTGTAGCGTCATTCAAATCCGGCGTGATGACGAGGCTGCCGTGGTGGACCTCGCGTTCAGCGTTGACGCAACACGAGGGCCCTGTTGCACCGGGTTTGCCGTCGTGCTGTGCGCGTCGTCAAACCCGGCGGAACGATGATGCCTGCAAGCGTGACAATCGCTAACAAAGGCCGAACGCGTTGCTGGAAGACTCGCGTCTTAAGGCCAGAAACCGCGTCGGGGCAAAAAATTGCAGGCTCCGATGGGTGTCAGGCAAAAAACCATTTGCACGTGCCGGATGCGTCAGGGAAAACTGTCGCTCGACAATTGCGGGCGCGTCGGGTGCAAGCGTTTGGGCCGACGGTGGCGACAACCGTGCGCTACTGCACGCGTTGGGCGGCGCGTTGATCGGAGGCCTTGGAGGCGGTAGCGTGTTCACGGCCGTTGGCGGTGCGGTTGGCGCGGGTCTCTCCTCGAAATTTGCGCCCAACTGGAAGGCATTTCGAAGGGAGTAGCATCTGAAACTGGGTCGGATCTGCTGGGCAACCTCGCTGCGAATGTGGCGGCGGGTGTAGGTGGCGCGCTGGTGGGCGGTACGGCGGGCGCTGCTACTGGATCGGCGGTCGAGTTGTACAACCAGATGAACCACCAGAAAAAGGACCTGCTGTCTATCATTCATTTTCCTCTCCCAATCAAACCTTCCTTGACAGTTTCAACCAGCAATTCTCCCCGGCTGGTCTGGCCGCAGCAGCGAGTGTGGGAGCAATAAATGGGATGTTCGCAACATCGATGTTTAGCTGGGCTGGAGTGCCAAACTCTGTCAAGAATGTCACTACGGTTCCCGGCTTTGTTCTTCAGGCCAATAAATTTTTCTTGGGACAAGCAGCAGGTGAAGCGGCTCAAGCCGCAGTTCAATCTTCTCAAGGATCATGAAGCAAGTGATGAGGAGCTAACAATGATCGACGGTTTCTGGATTGGCATCTTTGGCGGCCTGCTTTGACCAGCCATTTCGCGTTGGCTTGGGCGGTACACGTTTTGGAAAGCATTTTTCCTCACCCTAACTGCTATTTATGCGCTGATGTTTTTAATTGCGGGTTTTAAATTCGGCGTCGTACATGCGATCAAAACGATATCGGCAATAATTTTTACAGTGCCGGGATTTTTTGCTCCAGCCGGGATTGCAGCGGCACTGGCATTCTGCGCGTTCCTCGGGGCAACGGCAGCGAAGAAAAAGGAATAACTCCCGAGAGTCAGGGTGTCTACCTGATGACTTTTCGAAGGGTGAATGCGAGTCGAGAATCACAGGTTATTTCTGAAAAATGGTGCATCGACTAAGCAGACGTTCAGCTATCTACTAAAAGCAATTTCGCATGAAAATCCGCAAAAGGCTGGCGGCATTGCCGCTGACAGCCCTGATAACGCTCGCCCATGCGCAGCAGACGTCGACGCCCACACCAGCGGACAAAGCAGCAGCGGCACGTGCCAACGCCGAGCAGAACCAGCAGGTCGAGCAGCAACGCAATGCGCAGGAACGCAACGTCACTGTCAATGCACCCTCGGTGCGTTCGACGGTTGAGCGCGCCTCGGGCTGGCCAGACCTGCCGGCTGAAACGCCGTGCTTCCGCATCGATTCGTTCGTTCTCGATGTACCTGCGACACTGCCCGATGCAGTACGCAAACAAGGCGCGTCCGCATTGCCGCTCGACCGCTTCGCGTTCGCCCGCGAATGGCTCGACCACTACACGGGACAATGCGTGGGCAAGGCGGGGCTCGACACGCTGACCAAGGGCCTGCAACAGGTCATCCTGAGCCGGGCCTACATCACCACGCGCGTGCTGCTGCCCGAGCAGGACATCTCTACCGGCGCGCTGAAGTTCGCGCTAGTGCCAGGTGTTGTGCGTGCGATCCGCTTCGCCGAACCAGCCACGCGCGGAACGTGGAAAACCGCCTTCCCGTCCCGCGAGGGTGACCTGCTGAACCTGCGCGACCTCGAACAGGGACTTGAACAGATGAAGCGCATCAGCAGCCAGGACGTGGACATGAAAATCGAGCCAACTGATGTCCCTGGCGAAAGCGACATTGTCGTCACGGTAAAGCGCGCGAAGCCGTGGACGGTGGTCGCCTCGGTGGACAACTCGGGCACGCGGGCCACCGGCAAGCTCCAGGGCAACCTGAGCCTTGGCATCGACAATCCGCTCGGGCTGAACGATATTTTCAACGTCGGTGTGAGTCAGGACCTCGAATTCGGCGACAAAGGTCTCGGCTCGCACGGCTGGAACGGTTCCTACTCGATTCCGTGGGGCTACTGGACCGGCACACTGTCGGCCTATACGAACACGTATTACCAGCAGATCGCGGGCGTCAACACGACTTTCGTGTCGAGCGGCAATTCGCAGACCGTAGATTTGAAACTGGCGCGTGTCCTCATGCGCAGCCAGAACAACGTACTCGGCGCGCAGTTCCGGCTCACAAAGCGCTTCGGTGAAAGCTTCATTGAAGACATCGCTATCCCGCAGCAGCGGCGCAACAACACATTCATCGAGGCGGGGCTTACCGACCGTCACTACTTCGGCGCGTCGCAGTTCGACGGCAGTCTCGCGTACCGTCAGGGTGTGGGCGGACTCGGGGCGACACCAGACTTCTACGAGAATGGTCCGACTTACCGCTTCCGCATGGCCGTCCTCGACGCGAACCTGTCGGTGCCGTTCCAGATCGCGAACCAGCCGCTACGCTACGTCACAACCGTTCACGGACAGTTCACGAACGACACGCTCAACTATATCGATGACCTGACCATCGGCAGCCGCTACACGGTGCGCGGCTTCGACGGCGAAACGATGCTGGCCGCCGAGCGCGGTTTCTTCTGGCGCAATGAGCTTCAGGTACCAATCGGCTCGACGGGTCAATCTGTGTACGCAGGTATCGACTACGGCCACGTGTTCGGGCCGAACGCCGCATTTCTCGCCGGTACCCAACTCGCGGGCGCGGTGATCGGTGTGCGCGGCAGCGCATCGGCAAAGACAGGTGCGGTTGCCTGCGACCTCTTTGCAGCTACGCCCATCTATAAACCATCCGGCTTTCCAACTGCGCGCGTGACGCTCGGATTCCAGGTGACGGGGCAGTTCTGACAGACCGTCTTCGCCGTTTCCGCGCAGTTGCCGCAACTTCCCCACTGGCTCCCCACGGGACGCGTTTTAACGACCCTTGCAACCGTCTCAATCGCTGGAAGCCTTCTTCCGGCGGCGCTACGCGCGCCGAAACCCCGTTGCAGAATCACCGGTTGTTTCGGCGCTTCGTCCCCTCTACGCCTGGACCCGTTGAATCGGTATTCCGCCGCGACCTCAATGCGCTGCGACCTTTTTGTTCGCCTCTGCGTCGCTGTCGTTCAATGTCTCCAGAAAGGCGATCACGTCGCGGATATCGCTGTCCGACCAGACCGGCTTGCCGCCTTTGTGATTGGTCATCGGCGCGGTGCGATGGTCGACGTTGCTCTGGTATTGCACCGGCAGGTCGTCGAACTGCTGCTTGCCACCGGCATGCCGATACCACTTGCCCGGGTTCGTGTCGCGTTGCACGTAGAAGCGCAAAGCATCTTCGAGCGTGTGGAAGCGGCCGTTATGGAAAAACACCTGGCGGGTTGCGGTGTTGCGCAGCGTGGGCGTTCTGAACATCCCGCAGTACCACTTGTTGTCGGTCTTGTCGGTGCGCATCGGGCCGCACAAACCCAGGTCGTAGTACTTCGGATCGGCGTTGGCCGGAATCTCCGGGTTGCGTGGCACGCCCAGTGTCTGGAAGTTGTAGTCGGATAGCGTCGGATGCGCACCGGCCGCGCCCTTGTCGACCAGGTGACACGACGCACAGTTGCCTCGCTCGGGATCGACGAACAGGCTGAAGCCCCGCGCCTCCTGCGCGGTGAACTGCGCCTTGCCGTCCAGCACGCGATCGAACTTGCTGTCGAACGGCTGGAAGCTCGGATCGTCGAACTGGAAGCGCTCCAGCGACTTGCCGAGCGCCGCGAGCGCGTCGGCCGGACGCGAGAAGATGTCCTGACCGAACACGGCACGGAAACGCGCAGCGTAAGCGCTCCTGCTCAATCTGCTCGCGACCGCGGCAGCGTCCTCGTTGGCCATCTCGTCGGGATTCAAAAGCGGGAACGCAGCCTGGTCTGCCGGACGGTCGAAGCGCCCATCCCAGGTGTAGCCGCCGGAAGGCATGTTGTCGCCATCCTCCATGCGTTCCTTGGCGCTACTCGCATACGTGTGCGTCCAGATCGGCACGCGCCGCAGATAGCGCAGCGATGGCACGGCACGCGTGCCGTAGTGCTTCATGTCGGCGCCGCCCAGTTGCACGGCGAGGCCATTGGGCGGCCCATAGGCACGATCAGGGCTGTGACAGCTCGCACACGACTGCCGGCCCGACGCCGACAGCGACGGATCGAAAAAAGCCAGCTTGCCGATCTCGGCCATGTCCTTGTTGGAAGGCGCTGCGGAAGTTGCCGCGGGGGGTGTCGCGGCGGCAGCGGTGCTGATCGCCTCTTCCCTGGGGCCGCAGGCCGTGAGGAAGAAACTCGCAAAGAGAAAAAGGGCCGCCCCCCGGGCGGTCCCTTTCGTAAAGTGCAAAGCCATCGATCTTTACTGAGTGAAGATGTCGGAGCCGAAGGCCGTCAGATTCACATCGTTTGCATAGCCCAGATACTGCGGAATACCGAATATGTTTTCCAGGCTCTTGAGCAGCGAGTAGTGGTTGTAGCCCGTAGCGGTGGTCGTACCCGCCTTGATGAACGGTGACAACAGCACGGCCCCGGTGCGGTCGCCGCCCACGCCGTTGTAGTGCATGCCGAGGCTGAACGTGGTCGCCGTCGGGAATGCTGCCGTAAGCGCCGAAGCACTTGCCGAACCAAGCAATCCCGCGGCAGCGGAAATCGGATAGTTCGCCATCAGGAACTCATCCTCGGGACGCGTCACATTAGGACCGCTTTGCTGGTTGGCAGTCGACGCGCCAGTCAGGTTGATCATCAGTTGCAGCGTCGTGCCGTTGAGGGACGGGCTATAACCGCCGCTTGACGCATTCGACTCATCGAAGTTGATGACGATCAAACCATCACGCTGGTAAGCCGGCGAAGCCTGGATGATAGGAATCCACTTTTTCAGGAACGCGTCGATCGAAGTCAGACCGCCCGGTGCGCCGCTCTTGCAGCCCTTGCCTGCCGCGCCCGTGCCGTCGCCGTCATGGCCGTCATCGCACAGGTTCGGCGTGATGAACACAAGGTTCGGCGTGGTGTCGATCGACTTCAGATCGTTTTCCAGGTTTGCATCCAGATTCACGACGTGCTGATCGCAATATTCGATGTCGTCGATGATCGAGTGAAAGTACACGAACGGATTGTGACGCGTTGCGTATGCGTCCGCGATGACGTCGCCGGACGCGGAACCCGCCGAAGCCGACTGCGTACCGTCGACCGCCTTGGCGGGATCAGTGCCCGCCAGCTTCGCGGTACGGGTCGGGAAGCTGCACGTCTTCGTGCCGTCGCGGTTCAGGTCGTTACCCATGTCGCCCATGTAGCCCTTCCAGGCGAACTTGGCGTTATCGAGCTGGTTGGCAAGCGTCTTGACGCGCGCCGGATACACACAGCCGCCACCGGCGTGACCGTTCGCATCCGTGCCAGCCTTGAGCAGCTTGGCACCGTTGACCGGGTCGGTGTAGTCGCCGGCATCGACGATGTCGGACCAGAGGGCGAAGCAGTCGGTCTCGGTATCCACCGTCGAGGGTTGACCGCTCATCATCGAGATGTAGTTATCGAGGCTGACGTGACCCGTACCGTAGTAGTTGGTCAGCATCGCGCCCTGCGTCGCGAGCGACTTCAGGTAAGGGTCCTGGCCACTGGTGGCCGCAGTCGTGCCAAAAGACTCCTCGTAGTCCTTGTTTTCCATCGTGATCACGAAAACGTGGCGCACCGCTTTTGCGCCGACAACCGCTTTGATGTAGTTGTCGCTTGCGGTCTTCAGGCTGGCAAGGCTGCTGTCGCTGTTGAAGTCACCGAGCAGCTTGTCGGCCGGCACGCTGCCGTACCTGGCTGCGAGCGTGCTCTTTGCGTCGTCGAGCGTGGCGCCGCCCGCCACCAGTTGAGCCAGTTGCGTGGTGATGGCGCTGACGGTGCCCGTCGCGCCCTTGGGCGCGCGGAAGAACGTGCCGGAACCGAACTGGGTGCCCATGTTGTTGCCATTGGCATCGTTTTCCTGCGCGTTGGTCAGATCGGCGACCACATTCTTCCAGCCGCCGTTGCTCGCGTCGCCAATGGAGAATTTGCCCTTGGCATCGGTCACCGCATAGGGCTCGCCGCTATCGCACTTGCCGTTGTCATTGAGGTCGAGACAGACCTTCGCATTCTGGATGTAGCTGCCGAGCACTTGGCCCGACACCTGGGGAACCATGCTGTTGCTGCCGCCGCATGCGCTCAGGCCCGCCGCCACACCGATGCTGGCCAGCAGCGCATAAGCGCTCACCCGCAACATCCGACTCTTGTTCTTTGAAAAATCCATACGATGTCAATCCTCTACGCGCTGGACGGATGTCGTCTTATCGAAACCTCGCCCGATTATTGGAGTTATTGCTCGGCGGCAGTGTAAGAACGTTACGTGACAATTCCATTGCATGTTTGAAAGCAATGCACTTTGACACGCCACGGAGTCGACGATTACGCACCCGCTAACCCGAAAGGCCGTTAATGGTCGAGCTTGTGTGAAAACGCGTTGATCGCCTAGACTGGATTAACTCATTCAGCATGGGTGACCGGATGAAGCGATTCATAGAAGGCGAAGATCGCAAGCAGGTGACGCTGCTTCCAGAATGCCTT
>NZ_JBFPKF010000024.1:0-79024 GCF_040948685.1 Paraburkholderia sp. BR14374
GTGGCTCCAATACGCCGATCATCGAGTGGCCCGATTGCGCCGATCATGCACTGGCTCGATTGCGGCGATCATCCGGTGGCTCGATTACGCCGATCCCGGAATGGCTCGAATATGCCGGTCAGTGACAGCGCCTAGGATCGTGGTGCGGACGCCGACTGGCGCGCCTGTCGTTTGCGTATCCCAGTAGACATCTTTTGTGATGGTCCCCGGGGAAGACGCGATGTAATTTGCGTTGTAATCCGCGATGCCGCCCGGCCCCCCCGCAGGTCCGGATGGCTGGTCAATCTTGCCGGTTGCGAACGACTGACTGATCGTGCCTGAAGTCCCGCCAACTAACCCACCCCCGCACGCATTGACGGTGTCACATTGCGGCTGCACATGAACTGTTCCAGTCGCATAAGACTCTGTGATAACGCCAAAGTTGTAGCCGACCAGACCGCCCGCTCCCTGAAGACGGGTCGAGGTGACATCGCCCGATGCGAACGATTGCCGGATTACGCCGAAGCTGTTGGTTCCGACGAGGCCTCCCGTCAACGAATCAGATGAAACACCGGCGGTGCTTGACGAACGCGTGATCGTGCCGTCGAAGTTCAAGCCCACAAGTCCCCCAGTTGAAATACGACCGATTGAAGTAACACTGCCGCTTGAATGCACGGATGCGATCGTGCCGTCGTTCCTGTCTGCGAGAAAGCCCGCCCAGGCGTCAGACCTGGGCAAGTTGGCAGTGCCCTGAATGTTGAGGTTCCGAACGACGCCCGAAGACCCGATGTCGCCGAAAAGCGATTCAGATAGCCAAAGATTCGAAATCGTGTGTCCCATGCCATCAAACTGGCCCGAGAACGAAGCCACGGTCGGACTGAATTCACCGGGCGGGGGCGTGGCGTCGATGTCCCTGCCGAGCGAGTAGTTGCCTGAAGGGTTGAAGTTAACTGCGCCAAGATCGGAGACGGTATTCACCAGCGCATAGGCGGTAACTTGCGTCACCAGACCACTGTCTGGAGCGGCAGACCATGTGCTGTTTGAGAGAATGTTTCCCGGTAAGTATCCACCAGCTATGTCATGCAATGCACTCACGATGCCCGTGCTGCGCGACCAGTCGATCGTCCCGTTGTTGTTAACGCTGCCACCGTTGTCGATGCCGGCTGCGTCGCCGCGCAACGTCAGGTTGCCCGCACCGGAGTTCGCGATGGTCGTGCCCGTCGCCACCGACACGTCGTGATACGCGGCGAGCGTGAGCGAAGCCGGACCGCTCCAGCCCAGGCTCGAAGCGACGCCCAGATCGCCCGTTGCGCCGTTCGCGCCTGTCGTCGTGACATCGATCGACGTGCCCGCGGCCAGGCTACGCTGCAAGGTGCGCGCGGCGGCGTCATCGATCGTGAAAGTAGGCGTCAGCAGGTTCCATTGGCCCGCGTGAACGGCTGCGTGCTTGCCGAAGGCCAGTTGTGCCGCTTGCGTGTCGACCGTTCCGCCGCTGCCATCCGCGTTGCTCGCGGCGATCTTGCCGTACTGCTCGACACGGCCGCCATCGGCGACGAGCCACACGTGGCCGTCACGATTCGCCGTGCCCGTCGCACGGATGCGCGTGCCGCCGCCAGCGAGGGCGTAGACGTTGCCGTCGGCTGCCTGCAGGCTGACCTGCGCGGCGTTTATGTGCCCTCTGTTGATCACGGTGCCCTGACTGCCCGTCTGCACGAACACCTGTTTGCTGCTGCCCGAGTCCTGTAATAGCACCTGTTCGCCTGCAGCCAGTTCGGCCGTGCCGTTGGGTGCTGAGATATTGCCGGCGTTGATGACGGCGCCCCGCGCGATCAGGAACACATCGCCGCCACTCGAACTGATCTTGCCGAGGTTGATCACGCTTGCGTCCGCGTCGCCCGACAGCGTAATGGAGCCACCGCCCTGCATGAACGCGTCGTCGCAGACATCAAGGGTCGACGCGACGAAACGGCCACCGGTGCTGATCACGCCCGAGGGTCCCACGACGATGCCCTGCGGATTGATCACATACAGGCTGCCCGTTGCACTGAGCCTGCCGAAGATGGCTGAGGGCGAGCCGCCCTTCACGCGGTTCAGCGTCGCGCCCGAGCCGTTGTCGAACGCCACGCTGTTGTTCCTGCCGATGGAAAAACTGTTCCATTCGATCACGCCACGCGTCGAACCCGGTTGGGTAACCACGAGGCCGTTCCCCTTGCTTGCTATCGTGCCGGTGCCGGCCACGTAAGCGCCGCCTTGTGGAAGGGCGCCCGCCGCGAGCGTCGCATGTGCAAACGACAGCCCGGTAACTGAAATACCGATGACGAGCCAGATGCGTGCGATTGACTGCCGACGATGCAGTGCGCGTCGCGCGGGCCGTTTTGGACGTGACATAGCCCCCCTTTTGCGCGTGAGACGCGGAATGGCTGCCGACGACCAGCAGAGCCGACCGGAAACGCGTTAGTCGCAGCGTCTGAAGAATAGCCGCTGGCGTCGCAAATGTATGCCGATATCTCTGCGTTTTGTGCCTTCTTCGCGTTTTATTCTGTGCGCGTGTGGGCGCCTCGCGCGTAGCGGCATCTCCGGATGCTTTTACGAAATCAACGCGAAACTGCAGTCGACTGTGATACGTGCTGTGGACAGCCTATGGCGACGGACGATACCGGCATTCGCGTCCCAAAGGCCAAGGACCATTTGCAATGCGGTGCCGACGTCTGAACGTCCGTCTAACGGGAGGGGCGAATGTCGCTTGATGGCGTTCAACAGCCCGGTGATCAAGCATTTCGATGTCACTCGGCGCATACCGCGGATCTTATGTCGCATACCGTGTAATTGAAAGCGGAGCGCGGGAGGTATCATTTTGCCAATTCCGAACAGACCCAAAGGGCGCCCAAAGCATTCACGTCGCAGTGAGTAACCCCGCGTCAAATTGCCCCGGTGCGGGACATGGTTGCCACTATGACCCGCCATCTCGTCCACGTGCAGCTTCGTCAAAGATCGGAGAAAGTGATCGATGAGGTTATATCCGCTCGCGCCCGCCTACGATGCCGGCGGCATTTTCGAACTCGCCGTCGAGCCAGGGCGCCGCTTTTCTGTTGCAATCTACCGGCAAGGCATCGGAGAAGCGCTCGAGTTCCACTGCGGCATCCTTGTAGAGGACCGCGGCGCGATGGATTGCGGCAGCGTGAGCGGCCAATGGGTGCTGACTTCGCCGCGCGGACGAACCGCAACGCGTTGCGACGCTGCATGGCGGTGGCCGAGCTTCCGGTTTCGCTTCGATCGAGCCGATGCGACGTCGGGGGTGTACGTCGCGGTGGCTTACGAGGTGCGCGCCAACGGCGAGCCCGTGCGCCCGCTGGGGCGCAACTGCGCCGCGCATGAGCCCCTATACGGGCTGCCGCCGGACAGCAGAAGTATGGCAATGTTGGTCGCGCGCTCTCCGCGACCATCGGCGTCGGTCGCTTACATCGTGCCTGTCGCGACGTATCAAGCGTACAACTCGATCGGCGGCGGCGGTTTTTATCACGATCCCGTTCGACGTAAGAAACCTGTCACGACCGTGACCCTGCTAAGACCAGGTGGCGGCTTCGGGGCGCAGTTCGGCGAGCCTGCCGACCCCTATGAACCTCGGTCCCCGCGCCAACAATTCCCACACTGGGACGCGAAGTTCGTGCGCTGGCTGCAGGCGAAGAACATTGCTTGCGACTTCTACTCCGACCTGGATCTCGATGATGGTGACCGGCTTGATCTAACCCAGTATCGCTGCGTGCTTAGCGTGGGTCATCATGAATACTGGAGCAGGCGCATGCGTGACAGGATGGCCGGCTTCATTGCAAACGGCGGACACTACGCGATCTTTAGTGGAAACACCTGCTATCGGCCAATCGAATTTTCGCGCGGCAGCCCTCATGCTCCCGATCTGCGCGTGACTCGCCTCGCTGAAAATTGGCCCGGTCACGACGAAAGCGACCTGATCGGGCTCAGTTATGGTTATGGCGGCGGCTGGTGGGGAGAATGGCGTCTACTGCGTGGTGGCTGGATCCGGCGCGAGCGCCCAGCAACCGGATTCCGGGTCGAGGACGCGAGTCACTGGGCGCTCGCCGGTACGGAGTTGAACAACGGGGACATTTTTGGTGCCGAAGATCGTCTGGTGGGCTACGAAGTAGACGGCTTGCCGCCGAACCCCAATGGTTTCCACGTGCTTGGCATGACAAGCGCGCTGAACGGATGGGACGTCGGCGGACGCGGCGTGTTTGGCGTGCTGCAGCGGGCGGCTGGAAGAGGAGTTCAGCCGGGCATCGTCTTCAACGCAGGCACGACAGATTGGGCTCGCGTCCTCATGGATCCGCACGCCGAAAGTCATGCTGTCGTCGACCGTATCACCAGCAACGTCTTCGAACGCTTGCTGGCCAATCCGAGCAATCGCGACAGACAGTCCGGTACAGCACAGGCTTAATGACGATTCTGCCGCGCACCTAAAGTCGCGCGGGGATATCGGGTGCCGGCCTGAAGAAGCCACGTAGCGTCAGTTGGTTTGACATGAGAGCCGACCATGCTTAATCCGACAGATAGAAGAGGAGTGTACGGATTCCTCGGTAAAGCCATAAAGTGGCCTGTTAAAAGGTTTGTCCCCCCAGCGATCAGGGCCAGGATACTGCCGGCTCACAGCGTCTCAATCTCGGATGCGACGTGGAATCAGGCGTACGGCTCGGGCACCTGGGATTATCTGGGGACGACGCAGGAGATTGCCCGCTATAGCGTGATCGCCGGGTATTGCAAGCACCTGAAACCCGCCGCGCGAGTGCTCGACGTTGGATGCGGCGCTGGCGTTCTTGCAAGTTGGCTTTCGGGCGCCTCGATTTCCAGCTATTTCGGCGTCGATCTTTCCGAAGTCGCCATTGAGCAGGCCCGCCGGGCGAATATCGAGGGAGCGGAGTTCGCCGTCGCCGATGCCGCTACCTTCGAGCCTTCGCAGGTATTCGACGTCATCGTCTTCAACGAGATGCTTTATTACCAGGAAGAACCGGAGGAACAGATTCGTCGACTCGCGCGCTGTCTCGCGCCCGGTGGGCTATTGATCGTCAGTATCTGGTATCACGACGACGGAATACGGACGTGGAACAGGTTGAAGGCGGCCTTCGACGAACTCGATCGTGTCCGTATCACACACGCGTCGACGCGATTCAAATGGGACGTGGCCGTGCTGAAGTTGCGGTAAATTTTGCACGCATGCATCTGATCAAATGCCGCCCGCTGAGCGGCCGCCTCGAGCCACGCTGTTCTGGAGAATCGCAGGCATCGCCCGCGCCCCAAAGGGCGCCCGCACCCTCCGTTGCGGACGTGCCGGCATCCGTCGCGTCTCAGCTCAAAGTCCCAAAGTCACGGCGCGGCGTTTGTTTCTGAGTACGAGAAAGTGAAAATGCTTCGCAAGGAATCGCGCGGCGCAACTGAGGACCCAAGGGTGATGCAGTGTGTGCCGAAAGGCTTGTGCGAAACGCCTTTCACGAACTGCCTCGGTGACATCGACCCAGCGAAGCTGGGTTTCGAGGGTTCGCTGCCGATGCGCACACGCGTGGGCTAATCTTCCTGACAGCGAGTGCGATGCGCGGAAACGCGCGTTTGCTTCGAGCATGCCTCGAAGCGCCCGTCGATCCGCTGACTTGTCTGTGGAAAGCGAGTCATCACGTCTGCGATAGTGGTAACCCATAGCCGGATAGACGACCATTTCCGCTTCGTGCCTGACCAACATGCGCAACAAAAGATCGAAGTCTTCGGCGGAGCGAACCCGCTCGTCATACCGAAGCTCGGACAGCAGTTCGGTTCTGATCATGGGCTGCAGATAGCCGAGTTGCGGCGCTTTGACAAGCGCAACGGCATCGACGGTCCTCGCGGTCCGCAGGCCAAGCAGCGAATACCCGGTCAGCGAGCCGCTTTCGCTCATGATGAGCAAGTCGTCCGCCACAATGCCCGCGCCGTCCGATTCGGCCCTTGCGAGCATCGACTGAAGGCGTCCGTCCGCAAACACATCATCACTGTCGAGGATCGTGATCCAGCGTCCTCGCGCACATGCCAGCGCACGGTTGCGCGCGACCGAGGGCCCCGCGTTGGAAGAAGATGTGAGGAGAACGATACGTGGGTCGTTAGCAGCAGCGGCGCGGACAATCTCAGTGCTGGCGTCGGTTGACGCATCATCAACAACGATCAGTTCCCAATCCGCGAGGCTCTGTCTCTGGACCGACCTGATCGCCTCTCCGATCCAGTTCTCTCCATTGAAGTTGGCCATCACGACAGTGACAGAAGGTGCCAACGCGGAAATGCTCGTACGATTCGCGGTGGCTGGCTCCTTGTCGTCGAAACTGCTTTGAAGTGGCGCCGATGCGAGATTTTTGCCCTTTAAGCTCATAGTCATGGTTCTGACACAAGTTTGCAAAGATTGTCGGACAGCGTTCTGCTGAAGTCGGGATAGGCGGAAATAGCGCGGGCGATGCCGTATCGCACCCCAAAGCGAGGGTGGAGATTTTCCAGATCGACGGGTCGCCTGCGACGATGCCCTCGCAGTCGGACAACCCAAGTAATAGAGGCAAAGCCCCGCTGAGTCGACAGATATTTGGTGGTCTCGGTGCGCGCCCCCACAGATAACGATCGAATGGTGGGGGTTTGTCCTGGATAGGTGTGTCAGCACTGCAGATGGCAATGAACAGGCCGAGGAATCCTGTGAGATCCTGCCAACACCACGGCGGTATTACACGCAGGTCAGATGAAATCTGACCGTCCTGGCGCGGCCTGAACATATGCAAAACAGGTCGAAGCCAATTTAACGCAGAAGCGGAGTGAAGCGCCACTTTCCATATGTAAGTAGTGTAAGTGGCAGTTGAAACGCAACAGCGAACGTCCCATTCGGGTTGATTCTGTCGAAAAACCCGCCTAAGAACTACACCGAATGGATCGTGGCACTGATCGAGCGGCTGCGGTTTCGAAAGCATGAGCCGACCGATCGCATGTTCCGGCAGCTGTCACTTCAACTGCTAGGCAGGACGGATCGCGAAAGACATCTGCGATGCAGGCGGCTATTTCGCGCTGAACCAGTTACCCGAGCTATTTGCAGGCCTCCAGCGCACGGAGGCGAGCTTTCCGGTGCAGTACATGGGCGCAAATGTGCCGCAGGCATGGGCCGCGGGATCGATTTTTTCGCTCGTGTATGCGATCCTGGGTGTTCAGCCCGACGCGCCGCGCAGGCAGCTGTATGTCGACCCGGTGCTGCCCCCCTGGATCGACACGCTGACCTTGCGAACCTCAAGATAGGCGCGCAGATATTCGATATCCGGTTCACGCGAACCGACGGAAGCACAGAATTCGAAGTGTTGAAAGGGACTAGCAAAGGCGTGAGCCGGCGCCCGATTACGAGTTGGCGCGACGAACTGGCTGCGGGCCTTTGATTGCGGGCGTCGGTCCGGACCGTGACTCAGCGCATCAACGCCACACACAATGCAATCCCTGCGCCATAAGTCCCAATCGCACCGACGAAGCGCAAAGGGTTGGGCTTCGCCATCGTCGGAAACCCGACAAGCCCTACGACGAGCAAGCACCGGCACAAGGTCGCGATGACCATCAGCGACACCGTCACCGTGGACGGCGATCTCGCGCCCAGAAAGAGAAATAGCACCGCCAGAAACGGCGCGTATTCCGCTGTGTTGCCATGCGCCCGAACCAGCTTGTGCAACAGGTCGGCCGGATCATCGGCACAGCCCGCAGTGGTACGTTCGCGAAAACGCAGCATCGATACCGACAAGCCGAGGCCGAATAACAGCAGCCCCAGCACCGCTACGCATCCGAGAGCAATGTTGTTCATGGCAGCGCGGCTCCTTGTCAGGCGATCGACGCACGCCTGTTTGGCGAAAATCAGGCGGCTCCCATTCTCGCACGCGCCGGCACGCGAGGTCCGCGCGGCTGGACCCCGGCAAAAACGACCGCGCCACGATCGTTCCAACACCGATCGCGGCGCAGCTCACTACTCGAATACGTCGACTACAGCAAGCACTCAGTCTTCGCGATCGAACTCCGGCAGCGGACGCGTTCCTTCAATCGCGACCGAATGCAGCAGCTCAGGCTTCAGATCGAGCAGACGCAAGATCGTCGGCGCGACCTGCGTGGTCAGCACTCGCTCGTCGTTGACCTTCCCGGCATGATGCGCATGAGGCACGTACATCACGAGACCGAGATGGCTGTCGTCGGGCGCGTTGCCGCCATGCTCCTCGTCCTTCGACTTGCTCGACGTATAGATGACGCCCGGGTTCGGCTGAACGATGATGTCGGGCGTACGGCCGCGCGACGGATCGCCGAACCGGTTCGCCAGTTGCGGGCCGGACAGGATGTACGCCTGCGGACCGTCCGCGCAAATCCCCGGCGCGTTGCAGCTCAGATTGTCTTTCAGCGTCTTCACGACCGCGGCCGTCTGGCTTTGATCGCGCAGCCAGATCAGACCGACGTCGTCGGTCTGCACCATGCCGGTGCCGACGAGCCCGGTGCCATCGTTCAGGTTGCCGCTCGTCGTAGCGTTTTGCCCAAAAGCGCCGCCCGAATCCAGATAGTTGTTGGCTTCTAGCAGCTTGGTCAGCGTATCGCCGTTCTTCACCAGCTTCGAATGATCGGTCGGCGACTGGCCATGCTTCGCGGTCACGATGATCGCCGTCGACGAATAGAGATTGCGTTGCTTCAGTTCGGACACGATGCGTCCCAACGCGTCGTCGATATACGCGATCGCACCGGCCACCTGCGGACCCGGCGTGAAACTCGCATCCAGATAGCCGCCGCCCGACGCGACCGTGGCCTTCTGCGCGACGCTCAGCGTCTGGAAGTTGGCGCCGAACACGGTCGGCACCGCGACATTCTTTTGACCAGTCGAATCCTTGCCATCGATTTCATGGATCAGCGATTGCACATGGTAGTTGTCGAACTTCTCCGTGTGCGTGTACGTGTCGAGATAGTTGGTATTGGTATCCGGATCGATCGAATTGATTTCGGTGCGCGCAAGATCGTCGACACCCGTGCCGGACGGTCCGTTGAGCCAGTCGTAGCCCCACGCGTGTTTATCGGCCCACGCGGTGCGCGCGCCGTTCACGTTGCCCTTGATCACTTCGAAGACCGTGTTGGTCTTCAGATAGTTGTGCGGATAGACGGGCGTGCAGACGCCATTGACGAGCGCATGCGGAATCGCCTGCGGATTGAACGCGCCGCCGCCGTCGAGATGGATCAGCGCGCCGCCGTTCTCGCCGTCGATGCCGGTCGTTTCATCGAACACGACATTCCAGCCGGTCGGGCCCGTGCAACCGGTATCGGACGGCGCATAGAGCGTGCGGTCGTAGGAGACGTCGTAGAACAGGCCCGCGGACTTCGGCGAGCCGCCGGTCACCAGTGCGGCGAGGCCCGGAAACGAATCCGACAGTCCCGGTGTATGCGCGTTCGTGTACGTGGTGCCTGACTTCGCAAGCAGCGCCAGGTTGGGGCAGGTGTTCGCGCCGATGCAACGCGCGACGTCCTGCTCATGCAGACCGTCGAAGCTGATCAGCAGCACATGCTTGACCGACGCGCGATCGCGCTCGTGATCGCGGCCGTGATCGTGATCGTCGCCGGCGGTCGCGACTGCCGAGTATAGCCCGGCGAGCAGTGCGACGGCGGCGCACATTGCGCTTTGCTTACGCTTCCATTTCGTAATCGGTTTCATGTCTCGTCCTTTGCTTGACAACGAATTTGGGTAAAGCGGGACGAATTTGAACCGTAAAAAAGTCATTTACGTGACCTTGGTTTTTTTATTTGGCGATACTGAAGTCTTAAGGTCTTGTTAAGGTCGGTGTGATCCGCGCGAGTCGTCAAGCATAAAAAACGGCACGGGTTATCGCAGTCCGTGCCGTCGGTCGGTGGTCAAATGCCGCGAGGGCGTGGCGGAACAGGGACCGCCACGCCGCGCCGGTTGCCGGGTAAATAACCCGCGCGAGTCCGCCTAATGAGCGGCCGGCTCCTGCGTGATGGAATCCACGCGGTCGGGGTAGAACGCGAGGTGTTCGCGGATCGACGCGACGGCGTCGTAAGGGTGCTCGTAGGTCCACACCGCGTTGGTGCCGCGCTCGCCGGCCGATGGAATCGAGAAGTAGGCACAATCGCCTTTGTATGGACAATAAGTCGCGTGCGCCGTGCGTTCGAGCCGGGTCATGTCCACGTCCTTGCGGGGGATGTACAGCACGGCCGGATAGCGGGCCTCGCGCAGCGTCAACGCATCGTGTGTATCGGCGATCACCTGGCCGCCAGCCATCACGATCACGCGTGCGCGGTGCTGCTCGATCGTGATCGGATGGTCCGGGCCGGGGATCTTGACGGGTTTGTCGTTCGGGACCGAATGGGTGGACATAACGATGCTCCGTGGGGAAGTGGGTGGTGTCCCTTGCCCGAGCGCGAAGGCAAGCGACTGAAGATATGCCCGTATTGCCGTACAACTTCACTTCGGGTATTTCTATACATACTAGCGCAGACCTTCCAGGTGCTGTGAGCGGCGCAACGCCCGCCGGAGTCGCATCGACTGCGTACACCTGTTTCAGTGCAGCGGAATCGCGACTTCGCGGAAGACGAACACAATTGGCCGACTGACAGGAGTGCATGATGCTGGTTGGATACGCCGTGGGTGAGCGTGCAAGTGAGCCTGCAAGTCAGTCTGCAATCTCGTCGTCGACAAATGGCGAGGTTGTTTGACTATGCCGGCACTTCGGAAGCGTTGGTCACTTCGCGCATGGGGCGCGGGTGCCGCTCTGCCTTTGAGCCTGCTGTCCTGCGCCTCGCACGCGCAGGCCGTGCCGGGGCAATTGTCGAGCAATACCGTGATTGGCGGCAATGTAAAGCAGCACGCGGACGCTGTGCTCGCGATCATGAGCTACACGACGGTTCCGGACGTCACGACCAGCAACCTGTCGGTCAATAACGGCCTGACCGGTAATCCCGGCTTCGGGCAGACCCAATTCGGCGGCGGCTTCACGCTCAGCAGGTCGTTTCCGTTGTACATGGAGGGCACGCTCGCTTACAGCCGCTACGATCCGGTTTTCATCGCCACGGATGGCGCCCAGCAGCGTGCGGTGCCGACGAAGTGGAACACCTTCAGCGGCACGGTCGGCCTGGGCTGGGATTTCCGCATCACGGACGAACTGGCATTCCGTCCGATCCTGAACGGTACGATCGGGCGCGTGTCGAGTGACCTGAAGGTGGGGCAGACGCTGTTCAATCACGTCACCGACAGCAACCTGCGGTTCCTCGAGAACGGCTCGCTCGATGCCTACGGCTATGGCGGCTCCCTGATGCTCGACTACGAGCACTACCGCGAAAACTACGAAATCGACGCCGAATTGCGGGCGACCGATATTTACCTGCGCAGTTTCGGCGGTTCATCGCAGGCCGTTCAGGGGTCGGCCACGGCACAGCAAGTGAGCCTATGGACACGCTGGCGCGCGCCCACTGGCTGGCACGCGCTGGATCGGCCAGTCCGCTATGTGCTCGAAGCCGCTTACTCGCACTATTTCGGCGACAGTGCCGGGGTGCTGGGTTTCAACGACCTCACGTCGCTGGGAGTCGGCCTCGAGCTCGACAGCAGCAGGTATCCCGTCATCGTTACCCGCACGCGCGCGATCGTGCGCTACGTGTTCGGTCGCAACGTGCACGGCGTGTCGTTCGGATTCGCAATGAGTTTCTAGCGCGGCCTGCTTGCCGGACTACACGAATGGCGCGGGTACCTGCCTTCGGCGCTACTTCGTCACCCCCTTCTTCGTCGCGAGATCCTGCGCCATCTTGTAGTGTTCCTCGATGGTAGGCAGCGCTTTTTGCGCGGCCTTCTTCAGATCAGCGTTCTGGCCATCCGAGATTTCTTTCTTGAACGCGCTCAGCGCGTCCTCGTGTCCCTGCAAGCCGACCTTCTGGATATACGCCTGATCGAATGCGTTGCCATGCAGGCTCTTCAGCGAGTCCAGCACCGTGGTGTCGGAATTGTCCTTCGGCACCGCGACGCCGTGTGGTGCAGCCATCTTCAGTTGCATCGTGAGCTTCGCGTGATCGAGCATCATGTGATGCGCGAACGATTTCACATCCTTGTCGCTGGAGTTTTTCGTCGCGAGCTTGGCCGCGTCGATTTCGGTCGACGACGACATGCTCGCCGCCTGCACGAAGTCCTTGTCGGCCTGAGGCAGCGGATTGGCGCTCGTGGTCGAGGCGGCCTCGGTTTGCGCGCCGGCGATATGAGGGATAGCGGCAAGCCCACAGCAAAGTGCGGCAATGGCGGTAACGCGCTTCATGTTTTTCTCCTCTACGAAGTGGAACGGGATGAATCGAAGCGGGACGGATGACACGCTTCGGTCGACACCCCGCAAGCGCCATACCATCGTCCACCGCGCGTCGGGAATGGTGGATGCTCGACGACGGAGGTCTGCACGGCGGAAGAACGACGGAGGCTCGCATGCGCATCGCGCAAGTGTCGACGCTCTACGAGCGCGTGCCGCCCGTCGCCTATGGCGGCACCGAACGCGTCGTGTCGTGGCTGACCGAGGCGCTGGTCGAACTCGGCCATGAGGTCACGCTGTTCGCGAGCGGCGACTCGCTGACGCGCGCGCATCTCGTGTCCGTCTATCCGCGGCCTCTGCGCGAGCTCGAGAACACTGCCGACCCGCAGGCGTTTCATGTCGCGATGCTCGAACGGGTCGTGCAACGTTCGGCCGATTTCGACGTCGTGCACTTCCATACCGACTACACGAGTTTCCCGTTCGGCAGGCGGCTCGCCTGCGCGCACGTGACGACGCTGCACTGGCGGCTCGACATCCCCGGTCTGGATGCGCTGTACCGCGAGTTTTGCGACGTGCCGCTGGTATCGATCTCCGACGCGCAGCGCGCGCCGCTGCCGCGACTCGCGTGGCAGCGCACGGTCCATCACGGCCTGCCGCGCGACCTTCACACCTTCAGCCGCACGCCGTCCGACTACCTGGCATTCGTCGGCCGTATCGCGCCGACCAAGCGACCCGATCTCGCGATCGAGATCGCGCGCCGGGCGAACGCGCGGCTCGAAATCGCGGCCAAGATCGACGACGGCGATCGCGTCTACTACGAGCACGAGGTCGCATCGCTGATGCGGCAACCGCATGTGTGCTATCGCGGCGAGCTGGGTGGCCGTGACAAGGATCGCTTCATCGGCGCCGCGCGAGCGCTGCTGTTTCCGATCGACTGGCCCGAGCCGTTCGGGCTCGTGCTGGTCGAGGCGCTGGCGGCGGGCACACCGGTGATCGCATTCGACCGCGGCTCGGTCCGCGAGATCATCGACGACGGCGTGACCGGCTTCATCGTCGATAGTGTCGACGAGGCCGTCGATGCGGTGAACCGGATCGGCGAGCTGGACCGCGCGCGCTGTCGCGAAGCCTTCGAGCGGCGCTTCACCGCGGCACGCATGGCCGACGAGTACCTCGAGGTGTACAGGAAGCTGTTGGCGTCGAAGCGTTGAAGCGTTGAAGCGCAACGACACCAGCGCGAGCGTGGATTTTTTCTAACGCGGCACACCATTCTTGACCAACGCCATCGGCTCTGGCGGCAGCGGAGGCATGGGACAGATCCACGCGTCACGCGGCCGCCGGGTGCACGCGCGCAGCGGGCCGAGCGTATCGCGATCGGCAAGCACGAGCCGGGCAGACCGTTAGCGCGCATCCCAGCGCGCCGCCCGGCGTCCTACAGGCACGCCGGATGCGAAGGCACGAGCATCCGCGCGTGCCCGAAGCGATGCCCGGCACGGACGTACTGCCGGAGCAGCAGCCGGTACGCGACACGCCGGACGTGCAAGCACCGGGCTCGGCGCCGCCGTGACGCGCCACCCCCCGGCCAGCACTTGACCTTCCTTCCACGCAACCCATCAGGGGAACGAAATGAGCAACTCCCGTTCGACCACGGGCGAGCGCCCGCTGAACCCGTTCATCGACGTGCAGAAAGCGCTGAAGGGCGCTTCCTATCCCGCCGACAAAGACAGCCTCATCGAAACCGCGAAAGCCAATGGCGCCGACGATGACGTACTGCAACGGCTCCAGGACCTGCCCGACCAGCAGTATCAGAGCCCCGCCGAAGTCTCGAAGGGCGTGGGCAATGAATAGCCCGCAAACTCCGATCCGCGATAGCGCGCCGCTGCCGATTCCGATGCCGCTCGGCGTGCCGAGCCTCGGCGGCATGATCACCACCGGCGGCGGCGTCGCGTTCCTGTCCGGCACGCTCGACTACTACCTGCGCGCCTATGACGTGCGCACCGGCGCGCGACTGTGGCAAGCGCGTCTGCCGGCCGGCGGCCAGGCCACGCCGATGACTTATGCCGACAGCAACGGCAAGCAGTACGTGCTGGTGGTAGCGGGCGGACATGGCTCGCTCGGCACGAAGCAGGGCGACTCTGTGGTCGCCTATACGTTGCCGTAGTCGCGCCGCGGTAATCACGCTGCAAGCGCACACTGCAAGCGCGCGCCACGCTCAATGCGTGGCCGCGCGCAGCAGAAGCTTCAACACACCCGCCGCCGTCGCGACCGCGACGACGCCGGCGAGCCACAGGCCGGCGAACCACGCAAGGCGGCGCCACACGTCAGTGGTACCCCTCGCCCGCGCGCATCTTTCCCTTGAACACCGAGTACGCATACACGGTATAGCCGAGAATCATCGGCACCGTGATCGCGGCGCCGACCAGCAGAAACAGCAGGCTCGCATGCGGCGCTGCCGCCGCGCGGAACGAAATCGACGGTGGCACGAGGTTCGGATAAAGACTGATCAGGAGCCCCGCGTAGCACAGCACGAAGATGCCGTACGCAAACAGCAGCGGCAACAGATGGCGGCGCGCAGACAGGCTGCGGAAAAATCCGAAGGCCAGCAGAACGACCAGCACCGGTACCCAGGCGGTGAACAGCAGATCCGGCCAACGGAACCAGCGCGCCGTCAGCGAGTTGGGCAGCATCGGCGTCCATAGCGTGACCACCACGATCAGCGCGAGCACGGCGACGGCCATCGTGCGCGCGTGTCGCCGGCAACGCTCGTGCAACGGTCCTTCGGTGCGCCAGATCAGCCAGCACGAGCCGAGCAGCGTGTAACCGGCCATCACCGCGAGACCGCACAGGACCGTGAAGCCGGTCAGCCAGTCCCACCAGCCGCCCACATACGAGAACCCCGAGACCTCGATACCTTGCAGCAGGCCGCCGAGCACGAGCCCCTGGCACAGCGCCGCGAGCGCCGAGCCGCCGAAGAACGCGGCGTCCCACCATGCGCGGCCGCGACCTATCGCGCGAAAGCGGAATTCGAAAGCGACGCCGCGGAACACCAGCGCGAGCAGCATCGCGATGATCGGCGGATAGAGCGCCGGCAGAATCACCCCGTAGGCAAGCGGAAACACCGCGAACAAGCCGCCGCCGCCGAGCACGAGCCACGTCTCGTTGCCGTCCCATACCGGTGCGATCGAATTCACCATCACGTCGCGGTCGTCGCGGTGGTGCTCGACCGCGAACAGGATGCCGACGCCGAGATCGAAGCCGTCGAGCAGCACGTATGCGAGCACCGCGAACGCGAGGATCGCGGCCCATACCAAAGCGAGATCAAACGTGCCTGTCGTCATCGGCGTGACTCCCCGGAGTTGATGGGACGGACGGTGCCTGTGCTGGGCCCGGTGCGATGCCGGCGCTGCGATGCGGCTTGTCCTTCGCGGGGCCGGGCGTGTCGAGCGTGGGCGTCGCCGCCATCAGCCGGAACAGAAAGACCACGGCTGCGCCGAACACGATCGCGTACACCACGCCGAAGCTCGCGAGCGATACCGCGACGCCGGGCGCGGCGATCGGTGACACGCTGTCGGCCGTGCGCAGCAGACCGTACACCGTGTACGGCTGCCGGCCGACTTCGGTGACGGTCCAGCCGCACAGCAACGCGATCAGACCAGCCGGGCCCATCGCGACCATGATCCGCTGCATCCAGCGCGCTTCGTACAGGGTCCTTCGATAGCGCAACGCGAGACTGCCCAGTCCGAGCAGCGCCATCAGGATGCCGAGTCCGACCATCACGCGAAATGCCCAGAACACGACCGGCGAGAACGGGCGCTCGGACGGCGGGAACGATTTGAGGCCGGCGATCGAGCCGTCCCAGGTGTGCGTCAGAATCAGCGCGCCGAGATGCGGTATTTCGAGCGCATAGTCGGTCGTCTCCGTGCGCATGTTCGGGAACCCGAACAGAATCAACGGCTGACCGGGACGCGCGAGCCAGTCGCCTTCGAGCGCGGCGATTTTGGCCGGCTGGTGCTTGAGCGTGTTGATACCGTGCTGGTCGCCGACCACCATCTGGATCGGCGCGACGATGCAGGCCATCCATAGCGCCATCGACACCATCAGGCGCGCGCAGACATTGCGCGAATCGCCGAGCAGATGCCAGGCGCCGACCGCGCCGACGACGAACGCGACGCTCAGATACGCGGCCAGCACCATGTGTACGAGCCGGAACGGGAATGACGGATTGAAGATGATGCGCATCCAGTCGGCCGGAAAGAAGCGTCCGTCGACGATCGCATAGCCCTGCGGCGTCTGCATCCATGAATTGACGGCGAGAATCCAGAACGCGCTCATTAGCGTGCCGATCGCGACGAGCACGGTCGCGAGAAAGTGCAGACGCGGGCCGACGCGTTTCATGCCGAACAGCATCACGCCCAGAAATCCCGACTCGAGAAAGAAAGCGGTCAGCACTTCGTAGCCCATCAGCGGCCCGACGATCGGACCCGCGCGAAACGCGAAGCCCGCCCAGTTGGTGCCGAACTGATACGACATCACGAGCCCCGACACGACGCCGATGCCGAACACGACCGCGAAAATCGTCAGCCAGTAGCGGTAGACGGCGAGATATACGGGCTTGTGGGTGACGAGCCATGCGCTTTCGAGCACGGCGAGGTAGCTCGCGAGACCGATCGACAGCGCCGGAAAGATGATGTGGAAAGCAATCGTGAAGCCGAATTGCATTCGCGCGAGGGTCACGGCATCGATGGGAATGGACATCAGGGTTCCTCGGGGCAGGCTGGCGGCGGCTCCGCTGCTTCGACACGACCCGCAGCAAGCCCCATACCGTTGGGCGCGGGTCGCGAGGTATAGCGCTTGCTGAACGGACCCATGAATCGATCGAAGGAGTCGTGCACCATGCGATTTTTTGCGCTCGCGACCGACTACGACAACACGCTCGCCACCGACGGCCAGGTCGCCGATTCGACGTGGGCCGCGCTCGAACGCCTGCGCGCGTCGGGCCGTTACGCGATTCTCGTCAGCGGACGCGAGCTCGACGACCTGCTCGCGATCTGCCCGCGCATCGAGCTGTTTTCGCGCGTGGTCGCGGAAAACGGCGGCGTGCTGTATTGCCCGGCCGATGGCGCGCGCCGTCTGCTCGCACCCGCACCGCCGGAGAATTTCGTCGCGGAGTTACGGCGGCGCGCACCCAACGCTTTCAGTGTCAGCCAGACGTTGGTCGCGACGATGAAGCCCCATGAGCATGTCGCGCTCGATGTGATTCGCGACCTCGGGCTCGAATTGCGGATCATCTTCAACGGCGACGCGGTGATGATCGTGGCGCCGGGCGTGTCGAAGGCGAGCGGTCTGAGCGCGGCGCTCGCAGATCTCGAACTGTCGCCGCTGAACGTGGCCGGTATCGGCGACGCGGAAAACGACCATGCGCTGCTCGACGCGTGCGGCCTCGCGGCGGCTGTCGCGAACGCGTTGCCGGAGTTGCAGAAGCACGCCGATATCGTGACGGGCGGCGTGGCGGGCACGGGCGTCGCCGAACTGATCGACGCACTCGTCGCCGACGATTTGCGCAGCATCGCCGATGCGTCGCCGCGCAATCGCATCGTGCTCGGCCCTCGCTGTGATGCGCCGGACAGCGAGCCGCTGTCGTTGCCCGCGTACGGCAGCGTCGTGCTGCTCGTCGGTGAATCGGGCTGCGGAAAGTCCACCGCGACGGCGGGCCTGCTCGAACGGCTCGCGGGCGCGGGCTGCCAGATGTGCATCGTCGATCCTGAAGGCGACTATGACAATGACGATGCGACCGTCGTGCTCGGCGATGCGGGCAATGCACCGTCGATCGACGAGGCGATGCAGTTGCTGCGCCGTCCGGCGCGGCCCGCCATCGCGCTCAATCTGCTGCGGGTGCCGCCGTCGGATCGGCCGCTGTTCTGCGCGAATCTGCTGTTGCAGGTGCAGCGTCTGCGCACGCGCACCGGGCGGCCGCACTGGCTCGTGTTCGAAGAGGCGCATCACGTGTTTCCCGCGCAATGGGCCGGCGCGAACCAGGCGATTCCGGATGCGCTGGAAACGGCGCTCGCGGTCACCGTGTCGCCGGAGCAGTTATCGCCGGTGTTGCTGCAGCAGGTCGGCACGGTGCTCGCGATGGGCGACGGCGCGCATGCGGCCTTGCAGCGCTTTGCTGCGGCAAGTGGACGTGAGCCGCCAGCGTCGAGCGGCGACGGGGCGCAACTTGCCAAAGGCGACGCGCTGTTATGGCGCGTCAGCGCCGCCGCGCCGCCGCAGCTCGTGCGGCTCGAGCCCGGTCGCAAGGAAAAGCGCCGGCATCGTCGCAAGTACGCTGAGGGGCTGCTGATTCCCGAGCGCAGCTTTTACTTTCGCGGCGAGCACAACGCGCTTAACCTGCGCGCGCACAACCTCGTGCTGTTCGTCGAGATTGCCGAGGGTGTCGATGCGGCGACATGGCAGTTTCATCGCCAGCGTGGCGACTATTCGCGCTGGTTCGAACAGCAGATCGGCGACACGGATCTGGCCGACGAAGCACGCGGCATCGAGCAGGACAGCGCGCTCGATGCCGCGCAAAGCCTCGCGCGCATCCGCGCGGCGATCCACGCGCGTTACACCCAACCGGAGAATCCTTCGCTGCCCGCGGTGTTGACAGGCTCGCCGCAAAGTCGCGACGAGCCCCATCCGCGTCGGTCCGACACGGATCAGCGGCCGTGAGGCGGGGATTGCAACGCGACGCGCGCGCGGTCCGCGCCAGGCACGCGCAATGCGCATCTCCGCTCAAAACGGTCCGATGCAACGGACCGAAGGAGCCGAACATGCGTGTGCAGGCGATAGAGATGGCCGACTTCCTCGTAAGCTGGACCGTCATCAGGGATTCGGAAGGTGCTTTCCAATGGATCGTGCTCGTGACCGAGCGGGGCGGGGGACATGGCACGGTCTTCGAGCGACGCGGGACGTGTGGCCACGTGTCGTGGGGCGACGCGCAGGACATCGCGGCCGAGAATGCGCGCCGCGTCGCGGCCACGCTCGTCGACCCGGGCACGCTCGACAAGACGAAACAGCGGCGCGCGCGGACGCCGGCGGCGCCCGGCGCGAATCGTTGATGCCCGCTTGCGCCAGTCGTTCCCGCATCCGCTACTCATATTGACGCTGCGTCCGTGCCGCGCGACGCGACCTCGGCAGGCTGCGCCGCAACGCGAGCAATAAGGTCGATCCCAGCAGCAGCGTGGCGATCGGAAACGTGCCCGCCGCGTTCATTGCAATGTTCATCGGACGCTCTCCGAGCAACTGCATCCGGCGGCGCGTCATCGCGGCGCCGAGCGACTGCAGTTCGTTTTTCAGCACGCGCTCGGCGTCGGGCAGCAGGATGGTTTCCTCGTCGGCGACGTGATGGGCGACTTCGCGGATCAGTTGAAGAAACAGCCCGTCGTACGCGGCGTTTTCGGGGCCCATTGCGCGCAGCTTTGCGATCGTCGCGCGCATCTCGTTGTGCTCGGAACGACTTTTCGTCAGTGTCTCGTCGTTGCCCAGCGCGCGGTCTAGCGCCGGGTAGAAAATTTCTTCCTCCAGTTGCGCGTGGATTTCCAGCGCATCGCACACGCCGTTGACGATCGCGCGTTTTCGCCACCACGGCGTGGACGCGTGGTATCGGTGCGAAGCGGCGAGCACGTGCATATGGTCGAGGCGGATCATCGACGTAATCGACGGCGACAACGATGAGGCGTCATTGGACATGGCGTTTCTCCACGGAAAGGGTGCTCGCGGATACCGCATGCGCCATTCCTGATGCCCCACAATGGGTCAATCGTGCGCCAGCGCCCGCTAGCGGAGCTCTTTGCTGCTCGAAAGTGCGCTCAAGGCGGAGTCCGTGGCATCCGCCGCATGGGCGAACAGATCGTCGACGATTCGGCGCGCCGCGCTATATCCGCCCATCAACGCATCGGCCTCGGTGTCGAATGGCCGTCCGCCGGCAATGTCGAAGCGCAGCGGCGAGAACGTGGCAACCGCGGCACCCGCCTGATAGATGTGAACCACCGCCGCATAGCGCGTGCGTACCGCCGCGCGCCCGGCGGGGCGCAATGTGAAATCCGCCTCGACAGTTACCTCGATCGTGAACCCGTGGTATTCGTAGGTCCGCATCATCATGTCCTTCGTCGCCTAAGTGTGTGATCGCGCCGGCGCACGCCGATCATGCACGACGGCCACGGCGCTCGCTGCGTGCTTCGAGCGTGGCGAGCCGCGCTAGCAGCAGGCGCGCTTGCGGTTGCAGCGCCGGCGGCAGTTCGGCAGTGGCCTCGATGCGCGCGCGCCAGTAAGCGGGCGTTGCAACTACCGTGCCCTGCCAGTCGAGGCAGTCGCGTTTAACGAGTTGTTCGAGGCGCTGGACCATCGTGCTGATGTGCTTCAGTTCGTTGGCGGCGTCGTTATAGTTACGCGCGGCATTCACAGGTTGTCTCCGATTTGTTGTTAGTCGTTGTCGTGAGTCAGCGTTTCGACCATACCGCGTCGCTCGCTCGGCGCGCCTGTACCGCCTCAACGTTTTCGCATCAGGGTCTGGAGCAACGATTCGCCGTGGTTCGTCACGCGCGGACGATGCGCGCCTGACGGTGTGCTTTCGAGCGCGACCAGTTGGCGCTCGAGCAGCGCGTTGAATTCTTCGCGCTCTATATCGGTGTACTCCGGCGATGCCTTCACCAGCATCAAAACCGCAAATTCATGAGGGCTCAGCATGGTCTTTCCTTGAGCGGTCAATTTTTCACGGAACGTACGTTTCTCGCGTTGTCGACAGTAAGTCGTACCGGTCTGTCGACGTGTCGGAAAACGCCGGAATCAGCATACGCCGGCAACCGCAAGAAGGTGCATAGAGGCGTATGTCCGAAACTCGGACGTTGCGGACAGCCATGCTGGGACGGGCGGCCCCGCCTTCGCGCGAATTCGAAGAAACCCTTTCGCGACCGATTTGGCGTAGTGTAGTCAATGTGAATGGCGGTTGAAGGAGGGCGCAATGCCTGACGTTCGACGAGGCTGCCCTCGCGCCATCGATGCGCGGGAGCGCGAAAATTCCGCGAGGTGCGATCCGAATCGCGACGCGGCGCGCGCTGCGAAAAACCGTCGCGCGGCGGCGCTGCGCACAGCGCTCGTCATGACATTCGCGATCGCCGCGACGGCCGCGTGCGCGACGCCGCCCGAACCCGGCACCGCGCAGCCTTCGGGTCAACCGACCTGCAACGTGGCCGGCAAGTTCTGCAACACGTTTTTCGGACCTTGACGATACCTGCGGCAGCGCCTTGAGCGATCACCCGCCCTGGTTGCTGCGCGGGACTTCGCTGCCTATTTCGGCACCGGTCGTCGGATCGCTCGACGGGTCGGAGCGCAGACGCGTGGCCATCGCAGTCACGGCGGTTTCCTGTTGCGCTTCGAGTCCCACCGACGCACTTCCGTCGCCGCCATCCACCGCCGGTTCACCGGTCCGTATCGTGAGACCGGTGCCGCTGTTCCACGGTGTGTTGATCACTGCTCCGTCGTGCGACATCTTGTAGTAGACGCTCGCGAATTCCTGTCTCGGCGGCAGCTTGCCCGGCGGGAAACTCGGCGTGATCGCATACAGCGCCTTCTCGAACGACTTCTGATGCGCGACTTCGCGGGTCATCAGAAAGCCGAGCGCCTCGCGCACGCCGGCATCGTCGGTGACGTTGATCAGCCGTTCATAGATGATCTTCGCGCGCGCTTCGGCCGCGATGTTCGAGCGCAGGTCCGCGGTCGGCTCGCCGATCGTGTCGATGTACGCGGCACTCCACGGGACGCCGCCGGAGTTCGTCAGCGGCGGCCCGCCGCCGTATAGCACCTGCGTAAGGTGGCTGTCGTTGCCCGCGCCGTTGAGCTTGCGATACAGCTCGGCTTGCTGCTCGACCGCTTCGGCGAGTTCCCCCTTCGCGCCGCGATTCAACATCGCGACGATCGAGCCGATGATCTCGAGATGGCTCAGCTCTTCGGTGGCGATGTCGAACAGCATGTCCTTGCGCCCGGGGTCTTCTTCCGCAACGGCCTGCGTGAAGTAGCGCATCGCGGCGGCAAGTTCGCCTTGCGGACCGCCGAACTGCTCCAGCATCAGGTTCGCGAGCCCGGGATTGGTCATGCCGACGCGAACCGTGTATTGCAGCCTTTTGTTGTGCATGAACATCGTGACCTCCATTGGAGTTGGCACTTGGGTCTTCCATCCGCCGTGCCACGCGTGCGGAGCGCCGTTCGTCGCGAGCGGCGCGTGGATCGCCTCGCATGCAGCGTTCCTAGCCGGCTCGCATCGCGTCATCAGCCGGCCCGCGATGGCGTGCGCGGCGGCCGATATCGCCTACCTCGTGCGCGGGCTGTGCGTCATCGGCGTGTCCGTGGCCTTCGGGATATGGACAGCCGGCATCGGTTTGAGCAGCATGGTCGCCTGGATAGGCTTGAAGCAGCGGGCGAATGCCCCGGGAACTTGCATGTGAGCGAGGCACTCGACTCAGGTAGTCGCGCTGCTGCGCGCACGAGCGAGGTAACCAGTCGTCCTACTGCAGGAGGAAAAAATGCTGACGCAGAAAACCAAGGACATCGTAAAAGCGACGGCCCCGGTTCTGGCCGCGCACGGCTATACGATCATTCAACGTTTCTACAGACGGCTCTTCGAAGCGCATCCCGAACTGAAAAACGTTTTCAACATGGCGCATCAGGAGCAGGGGCAGCAGCAGGAAGCGCTCGCGCGCGCCGTGTACGCGTACGCCGAGAACATCGAGGACCCCGGCAGTCTCGCCGCGGTGCTGCGCAATATCGCCAACAAGCACGCGAGCCTCGGCGTGAAAGCGGAGCACTATCCGATCGTCGGCGAACATCTGCTCGGCGCGATCAAGGACGTGCTCGGCGACGCCGCGACCGACGACATCATCTCCGCGTGGGCGCAGGCATACGGCAATCTCGCGGACGTGCTGATGGGCATGGAGTCCGAATTGCGCGAAACGCGCGCGGCGCAGCTAGGCGGCTGGACCGGATGGCGCACGTTCGTCGTCAAGGAGAAGCGGCCCGAGAGCAGCGTGATCACGTCGTTCATTCTCGAACCGAAGGACGGACAGCCGGTCGCCAACTTCGAGCCCGGACAGTACATCGGCATTGCCGTCGATGTGCCCGCGCTCGGCCTGCAGCAGATCCGGCAATACAGTTTGTCGGACGTGCCGAATGGCCATAGCTATCGGATCTCGGTCAAGCGCGAGAGCGGCGAGGCGGGGCGGCCGGCGGGCTATGTGTCCTCGCTGCTGCACGATCACGTGAACGTCGGCGACGAGGTGAAGCTGGCAGCGCCATACGGCACGTTCTACATCGATGTCCATGCGAAGACGCCGATCGTACTGATCAGCGGCGGCGTCGGTCTGACGCCGATGGTCAGCATGTTGAAGCGCGCGATTCAGGACCCGCAGCGGCGCGTGGTGTTCATTCATGGTGCACGCAACGGCGCGGTGCACGCGATGCGCGACCGTCTGCAGCAGACCGCCGCCACCCAGCCCAACTTCCGCGCGATCGTGTTCTATGACGCGCCGCTCGATACCGACGTGCAGGGCCGCGACTACGACAACGCCGGTTTCATCGACCTCGGCAAGCTGCGCGACGAGATCCTGTTGCCCGACGCCGACTACTACATCTGCGGTCCGGTTCCATTCATGCGGCTACAGCACGACGCATTGAAAAACCTGGACATTCACGAGTCGAAGATTCACTACGAGGTGTTCGGACCGGATCTGTTCGCTGAATGACGCATACGGCGAGTTCCGCGCAACGGCTGCCGCGGAAGCGTCAAGCGGGAATGCAGTTACCAAGACGGGGAGCGCGGCATGAGGGTGCGCGACCGCGTTTCGCGCAGAGAACTGTCCGCGACGCAGGGCTTACGGACAGACTGCGGTGCGGACCTGTTTCCTATACTCGATTTGTCCTCCGCTTGGACTCGTGGGGACAGCGTTCTCAAATGCGCTTGTGGCGACCATGCCGGTCAAAGGCTGGTCGCTTTTTTTGCGCGCGCAGTCTTCATCGATCCGGCCGCCGCAGCAGCGCGGCCGCGAGCAGGCCGGCGCCGAGCAGCAGGTAGACGTTGCCGAGCGAGCGACGCGACAGGTGCGCCTCGAATCCCGGCGTGAGCCGGTTGGGCACCACCTTGTAGTCGACCACATACGCGCTTGCCACCGTCGCGGCGGCGGCTAGCGCGGCGGCGCCGGGCCGTCGTGACGGGACAGGGCCGGCCATCCGGTCAACGAGTTGCTCGAACAGGAATGCCCAGAAGATGGCGGCCGCCTGATGGATCGCGAAGCCGGTCACCGTATGGCGGATGCTGAAGCCGCGTTCGCGCAACGCGCGTTGCGGCCACACGGAGTGGGTAACCGCATTGATCGGCGCGAGCGGGCTGCCCGATGCGTCCGCGGATGCCGCCGAGGCCGTCGCCGCCGACAGGCACCCGGACAACAGCCCCGATGGGACGGCCCGGCGTAGCGTCGCACGGATGGCCTGATACCACGGCGTACCGATTTTGTACTCGCGCATTTTCATGGCAGCGCTCCAGTGCGGGGCGCGCAAACGCACGCCCGATGATCGCGGACAGACGTATGCGCAAGGAGCAGCATGGCGCGTTCCGCACGGACGGGACAGCGCATCGGCCGGGGCCGACTGCGCCGATTCCCTCGCCAGGTCAGAGTCAGTGCCTTAGCTGCATGTGAAACTACTCGCCGAGTTCACGTCTCCACTCGTGTAGCGGGCCACCTTCGGATAGGCGCACAGCGGACGCGTGCGCCCGGCACCCCAGCTAGTCGGCACTTCGCTATTCGGAATCGCGTTGCTGGTGTCGCGAGCCGTTGCGATGACCTGGTTCGGTGCTTGCCCTTGCTCGACCCATGCCACCATGGGCGTCAGCATGTCGAACTGATCGGCCGTCGGACCGCCGCTGCAGTGGTTCATCCCTGCTACCGTGAAGAGCCGCGCGAAATTGCTTGCGTCTCCGCCACTAGCCGTCGATAGGCGCTGATACCAGTCGGTCGTATCGTTCGACGAGAACACCGGATCGCTCGTTCCGTGATAGACGATCAACTTCGCGCCCCGGCTGCGCAGACCGCTCAGATCGGTCTCGTTCGGCGGGGTCATGAATGACCACGAAGACTCGGAATAGACCCCGCTCGTGGCGAAGATCTTCGGCGCATCATTGTCCATGCTGAAGTTCAGACCGTAGGCACCCATCGAACCGAGGACCGAAGCGCTTTGCGGCGGCGACGTGAACACGAAGGCTGCCGCGGCCGGATCAAGGCTGATGGAATTGCCTTGCTTCCACGCGGCCCAGCCTGATCCGTTGATACCGACGTCATACGGAAAGCTCGCATAGAGCGCCGTGCCGGCGCTGTTTTTCGCCCCGGAGAAAATATTTCCAACCGCCTGCTTTTGAGCCGCCGTAAGACAGCTGCCGTCGCGCCCATTGCTCGAACACGTCGGTACGTCGGTGGCCAGATTGAAGTTCGCCTGGCACGCTTTGATGTCCTGGACCATCCCGTCCGCTACACCATCGAGCGAATCACACTTCGCGATGATCTTCGATGCGATCAGCTGCCTTTCAGTGGTCGTCAAGCCGGTGGTGATATCGGCAATGCCGGACGAGGTCGTCGCGGTCGCGACGGTAGCGAGCTGTTGCGCGCTCCACAACTCCCCGATCGCTGCCTTTGGCAAATGAAAGCCGGGGTCACCGGCAATGATGCCGTCGTAATCCGCGAAAGATCTGGCTGCCGCCACCATCGCATGACGGCCGCCGTTCGAGCAGCCTTCGAAGTAGCTGCGGTCGGGGCCCTTGCCATAGGCCAACCTGATCACCTGCTTGGCCATCGGCGTGAGCGTAGCGACGGCGTTATAGCCATAGTCGAGACGCGCCTGGGGATCGAGACCGAACAACGGGTTTTGCGACCCGGAATGACCTGCATCCGAACTGATCACGGCGAACCCCATGTTCAGCGCGTTGTTCAGCGGGCCCCCGCCACTGAGCACCCCCGTCGCCGGCGTCACATTGCCGTCGAGACCACCGTTGGCCTGATAGAAAAAGCGGCCATTCCACGCAATTGGCAGCCGCATTTCAAAACCGATCGCATAAGTCCGGCCGTCAACGGCGCTCGTGCGTTGATTCATTTTTCCTTCGATCACGCAATGTTCGGGGACGGACTTTCCCGCCACCGTGAGCGTTCCGGCCGGCACGTCGGTGACGGAGGTGAAGGTCGTGTTGGCAAACGTCAACCTGGCGGCGAGCGCGGCGCAGTCTCCCGACAGCGTCGCGGGTTGTGCGGCGGAGAGCCGAGGCAATTGCGTCGCACTGGTGGAGAGGGAGTCGGAACCGCCGCCGCAAGCCGCCAGCATCGCGGACACGGCCGATACGCACACAGCAATTGAAGTTCGTTTCATTTTCGACCCGTATCAGAACATGTGTTTGATGCCGACCATCACGCCCGTTTGACCCATGCCCGCGCCCGGCGTGGTCCCGCTACCGCCGCCGCTGACCGAGTAGCGCGCCTTCGCACTGTTCGCCAGATACGCTGCCTGCGCGTAGACCGACGAACGCTTGCTCAGCAGATAGGTGGTGCGTAACGTTCCCATCGTGGCGCGGGTATCGTGGTCGCTATTGATGATGCGAAACACTTCGCCATCGAGGAGGAATGCAGGCGTGACCATGTACGAAGCGCCGAGGAAGAACAGGTCCGAACGGATATTGGGCACGCTCGGCGACTGGGTCACTACGCGGCGTCCAATCCAACCGGCGCCGATCTTCGCGCCTGCATATTGTGCATAGGCGCTCAGTTGCGTACGGGCGTCCTTGTCCGCGGCGTTGATCAGCGGTGTCGGCGCAACGCCGTCGAAGAAGTTGGCGGCTGCTGTCGCGCCGCCTCGTTGCTCCTCGTACGACGCGGCAGCGCCGAAATATTGCGAGTCGTACTTGAGCATTGCGGACCAGTCGCGGCATTCCGTGGCGTGGCCTGGAACGGAGCCGGTACAGGTTCCCTGTCCCGGCGAGTTGCCGGTACCCGCAGCGTCCCGTCCGAATGAATAACCCACGCCCAACGTAAAGCCTTTGTACGAGCCGAGATAGGTGATCGAGTTGTCGGTGCGCGCGTTGGGCACATAGGCATCCAGCGAGCCCATGCCGTAAATGTCCGGACCGATGATGTCGGCGCCCTGGACCGCGAGATAGGTCATCGTGTACTGACGGCCGAACGCGAGCGTCCCATACGGGCTCTTCACGCCGATGAACGCCTGGCGTCCAAACAGCCTGCCGCCCTGTCCGGAACTGCCATCGCGCAGGTTGAAGCCGCTTTCGAGAGTGAACACGGCGCTGTAGCCGCCGCCGAGATCTTCGTTGCCACGCAGCCCCCAGCGCGATGGGAACTCTCCGGTAACGGATGGCATGCGAACGACGCTGTCGCCCTTCGCGTTCGCGTGCGAGACATACTCGATCCCTGTGTCAACGATGCCGTACAACGTGACGCTCGATTGCGCCGAGGCTCCTGCGCTCAGCGCGCAGAGCGCACCGAACATGACGACGTGAGTCGACTTCAAATGCATGTGATATCTCCGGACCTGTTGTTTGCTTTTTTTGTTGAGCTGCGGTTGTGGATCTTGGGTACGACCTGGTCTTTCGCTCCGAGCCGGCGCAGCGGCCTGAGCGCGGCAATTAAATATCAGGTAGGCTGATATTAAGGTTAAAATTAAACGCGTTCTGAAAACGCGCCCGTCCGTCCTTCGTGATGTTTCGTATTTGATATCAGGTACCCTGACAACGCAAGCGCGAAGTATTCGGTAGATTCCCCTAGTTCGACGGTGTCTTACATTCCAGCGCCCCGATGGACCCGCACAACTCTGCGTCCGAGTAAGCTTTTAGTCCGTTGGTAGCGCGTTTGTGCTGCGTTCGCGCCTATCTTCCATCTCGTAGAGTTGGAGCGGGAATGCGGGATGCGGCGGCCACGGAGCGCCAGGCCGGAAGTGAGGGCGCAAGCTTGCGGGGGAATTTCGGCACTGACGCGGGTATTTTTGCTGGCCGTTTCGTGGACGCTGGAGTTATACAAACAACACACGAATCGGCTTAGGCCCAGTAAGGAGCAAACAGGATGTTGCCATGAGTAATTTGACTACTAGCGTCGCACGACGCGTCGTATTTGCCATTGCGGGGTTCTGGGTGTACAGCGGCGCCGCCAGCGCTGCTTGCCCGGCATACGTGGAACTGTCTTCCGGCACGGTCTTCGATCTGGCGAAGCTGATTGCAGACAATGGGTCACCGTCGGCGGCGCTGGAAAAAGCTCGCGCCGATCTGGCGCAAGTGAGCCGCGCCGGTGAATGTTCAGCGATCGAGCACACCCGTCGTCACGCAGAGTGCGTGGAAATCGTCGAAGCGACCCACAGAGCAGTAGCTGCTTTGGAACGTTGTTCCCGGTAATTCGCCTCGACGCGTGATCCGGTCCGAGCACCGGCATTCGACTACGCTACGGTCCGGCGCACTGCGCTTGTCTGGTGTCAAAGATCAGAAGACACCTTCGCGGGAGTTCAAGCTCGGCAATCGTCATACCTCGACGCAAGCCGCGACAAGGCCGAGTTGACGACAGCAGCGAGAACGTACACGCGCAGTGATGTCTTTCTTTTATCAGCGGCGGCGCGGTGTTAGGGTTGAATGTGAAACCAGACCAGACAGGTACGGTTCGCGGAGGCTTAATCATGTTGCGCATGAGCACGCTTGCCGACTATGTCACGGTGATCACGATCACAATGGCACGCGATCCGGACACCGTGGAGAGTATTGGCAGCCTCGCCGAAGCAAGGGTATCCGCTATTGGCTACGGCAGTCGCCAGGCGGATCACGCTGTTTGACGCAATTGAAGCCGTCAGGACAGCCCGCCAGCGGCTACGCACACGTGATTCCGTGATCGCCCCAAGCGCACGATCCGGCCGCCGCAACGCTGAAAGCGGAGGTCTGTATGAGTTCAAGTGTATCGAGAATCGACGAGCTGATCCGGAGCGAATACCGGCACGGATTCGTGACCGATGTAAAGTCGGATACGTTGCCGCGCGGTGTGTCTGAAGATGTCATCCGCCTGATTTCAGCAAAGAAGAATGAACCCGACTTCATGCTCGCCTGGCGCCTCTCGGCCTACCGGCACTGGCTCACGATGAACGAACCGCATTGGGCATCGGTTGAGCACCCGCCTATCGACTATCAGGACATTGCGTATTATTCGGCGCCGATTGCTCCGAAGGATCGCCCGAAGAGTCTGCAGGATGTCGATCCGGAACTGCTGCGCACATACGAGAAACTCGGCGTTCCGCTGGAGGAGCGCGAGATGCTCGCGGGCGTCGCCGTGGATGCGGTGTTCGACAGCGTGTCGGTCGCGACGACGTTTCGTGAAAAGCTTGGCGCGCTCGGCATCGTGTTCTGTCCGTTTTCGGAAGCGGTGCAGACTCATCCCGAACTGGTGCGGCAATACCTCGGCTCAGTGGTGCCGCATACCGACAACTTTTTCGCTGCGCTGAACTCCGCGGTTTTTAGCGACGGGTCGTTCTGCTATATCCCACCGGGCGTGCGTTGCCCGATCGAACTTTCCACGTATTTCCGCATCAACGCGCAGAACACGGGACAGTTCGAGCGAACGCTGATCATCGCGGACAAGGGAGCCTACGTCAGTTATCTGGAGGGTTGTACCGCGCCGATGCGTGACGAGAACCAGTTGCATGCTGCAGTGGTGGAACTGGTCGCGCTGGAGGGTGCGCAAATCCGCTACTCGACGGTGCAGAACTGGTATCCGGGCGATGCGCACGGGCGCGGCGGCATCTATAACTTCGTGACCAAGCGTGGCGATTGCCGTGAAGCGGACTCGAAGATTTCGTGGACGCAGGTCGAAACTGGCTCCGCCATCACGTGGAAATACCCGAGCGTGATCCTGCAAGGCGACAACGCAGTCGGCGAATTCTATTCGGTGGCGCTCACCAACAACTATCAGCAGGCCGACACCGGCACGAAGATGACGCATCTGGGTCGCAATACGCGCAGCACTATCCTGTCGAAGGGCATTTCCGCCGGCCACGGCAGGAACGCCTATCGTGGGCTCGTGAAAATTGCCCGCTCGGCGGAGGACGCGCGCAACTACACACAGTGCGATTCGCTGCTGCTCGGCGATCGCTGCAGTGCCCTCACGGTTCCCTATATCGAGGTGAAAAACCCGACCGCGAAGGTCGAGCACGAGGCATCGACATCGCGCATCGGCGAGGACCAGCTCTTCTATTGCCGACAGCGAGGCCTTTCGGAGGAAGAAGCGGTGTCGATGATCGTCAACGGATTTTGCAGGGAGGTCCTCAAGGAGCTGCCCATGGAGTTCGCCGTCGAAGCACAAAAGCTGCTCGGCGTAAGTCTTGAAGGCAGCACGGGCTGACAGGGACAACGGTCATGCTAGAAATCAGCAAACTGAGCGTTGAAGCAGAAGGCAAGCCGATTCTGCGCGGGGTCGATCTGTGTGTGAACGCGGGCGAGGTGCACGCCATCATGGGCCCGAACGGTTCGGGCAAGAGCACGCTTGCCAACGTGCTGGCGGGCCACCAGCAATACCGCGTAACAGGTGGCAGCGTCCAGTATGCGGGCCGTGACCTGCTCTCGCTGGCGCCGGAAGAGCGCGCACGCGAAGGGCTTTTTCTCGCGTTTCAATACCCTGTCGAAATACCGGGTGTCAGCAACGTGTATCTGCTGAAGGCCGCGTTGAATGCACAGCGCACGCACCGCGGCGACCCCGAACTGGACGCAATGGAATTCCTGCAACTGGTGAAGGAGAAAATGGCGCTCATGCAGATGGACGAAAGCCTGCTGCATCGCGCGGTCAACGAAGGGTTTTCAGGGGGTGAGAAAAAGCGCAACGAGGTGCTGCAGATGGCGGTGCTGGAGCCGCGCCTCGCGATTCTCGACGAAACCGATTCGGGGCTCGATATCGATGCGTTGCAAGTGGTTGCGCGAGGCGTCAATCGGATGCGCGATGCGGACCGCGCAATCGTCCTGGTGACGCACTACCAGCGCTTGCTCGAATACGTCGTGCCCGATTGCGTGCACGTGCTTTCAAAGGGGCGTATTGCGAAATCCGGAACGCGCGAGCTGGCACTTGAACTGGAGCGCAAGGGTTATGGATGGCTCGATGGCGATGCGCCGAACGGGCCGGATTCTGGGCCACCTAACCCGTACTGACACGAGGCGGTCATACGTGATATCGCGAGGAGTAGACGTCAAATGAATGAACCGACGCTCGAGTACCTCCATCAGGCTTTCCAGACCCTGTCGAGTACGCTGCCCGGCGCGGAACTTCCGTGGTTGCGCTGCGCGAGGCGCCAGGCGTTCGAAAAATTCGAAGGGCTTGGCTTTCCCACAACTCGGCTCGAAGACTGGAAGTACACGAATGTGGCGACCATCGCGAAGCGGTCATGGCATTTCACGTCGCGGCGCAGCGACAACCTGGATGTGGAGCGCATCGTCGACGATCTCGTGCCCTACGGGACAGCGGGTCGGCTCGTGTTCGTCAACGGCCGCCATATGCCGAAGCTGTCGCGCATGCCGCCTTTGCCGGACGGCGCATTTGTCGGCAGTCTCACGCGTGCCATTCGTGAGATACCGGAGCGGCTGAAAGCCGTCATTGCGCATCAGGCAGCGCCCGATGGCTTCGCGGCCCTGAACACGGCGTTCCTGAGCGACGGTTACGTGGTCCTGCTGCCGCCGGACTGTGCGATCGATGCGCCGCTCGTCATGCTGTTCCTAACCGACGAAGCCGGCCTCGCGATACATCCGTTCAACACAGTACTGGCGGACGGGCGCTCGCGGTGCTCGATCGTCGAGCAGTTTGCCGGTTTCTCCGACGACGCGTATCTGGTCAATTCCGTCACGAGGATCGTGGCGGGCGACGAGGCCGACGTGCAGCATTGCCGCGTCCACCATGAAGCACGCAGCGCGTTCCATATTGCGCATGTCGACGTCTCGCAACAGCGGGCGAGCCGCTTCACGTCGCACTCGTTCGCATTCGGTGGGGCACTCTCGCGTACGCAGATCGACACACGGCTGCAGGCCGCCGATGCCCGCGCCGAACTGAACGGGCTGTATCTCGCGAGCGCGAGGCAGCATGTCGATCATCACACGCGCATCGATCACGAGAAACCGCACGGAACGAGCCGCGAGCACTACCGCGGGGTGCTCGACGGTGCGTCACATGGCGTATTCAACGGCAACGTGGTCGTGCATCGTCACGCGCAGCAGACCGACACGCATCAGTCGAACTTCAATCTTCTGTTGTCGCGCGATGCGCAGATCGACACGAAGCCGCAACTGGAGATCCACGCCGACGACGTCAAGTGCACGCATGGCGCAACCGTTGGCCAGCTTGACGAGAACCAGCTGTTCTATCTGCGCTCACGCGGCATCGACGAGCGCGTGGCGCGGGCTTTGCTCATCTGGGCGTTTGCCCGCAGCAGTCTGGAGCACGTGCGTATCGAGGCGGTGCGCGACCGACTGACGCAAATGCTGCTCGCGCGCACGCCGGAAGGTGAGCGCATTCGGGGACTGGTATGAAACCGATCGAACCTGTGATGATCCCGGACGACGAGACGGTGGCGCGTTGGCGAAGCGACTTCCCGATTTTCCGCGAGCTCATACACGGCAATCCACTGGTGTATCTCGACAACGGCGCGACTACCCAGAAACCCTCGGCCGTGATCGACGCGCAGCGCGACTACTACGAGCATGCAAACGCGAACGTACATCGCGGCGTGCACGAGTTGTCGCAGCGCGCCACGGACGCGTACGAAGGTGCGCGCGAACGGATTGCGCGCTTCATCAATGCGGCGCGCGCGGAGGAAATCGTCTACGTGCGCGGCACGACGGAAGCGATCAACCTGGTTGCGCAGAGCTATGTGCGTCCTCTTGCGAAGCCCGGCGACGAGATCCTGATCAGCGCGATGGAACATCACTCGAACATCGTGCCGTGGCAACTCGTATGCGAGCAGACGGGCGCGGTGTTGAAGGTCGTGCCGATCGATGACTGCGGCGCGCTCGATCTCGATGCCTACCGGCAGATGATCGGCGAGCGTACGCGCATCGTGGCGATCACGCATGTATCGAACGCGCTCGGTACGATCAACCCGGTCGCGCGGATGATCGAGGCCGCGCACGCGCGCGACGTGCCTGTCCTGATCGACGGCGCGCAGGCGGTTGCACATCTGCCTGTCGACGTGCGCGCGCTCGATTGCGATTTCTATGCGTTCTCCGGGCACAAGGTGTATGGACCGACGGGAATCGGCGTGCTGTACGCCAAGGCGGACAGACTGGAAGCGATGCCGCCGTGGCAGGGCGGTGGCGACATGATCCGCTCGGTGACGTTCGACAAGACCATTTATAACGCCATTCCCTGGAAGTTCGAGGCGGGCACACCAGACATTAGCGGGGCGATTGCGCTCGCGGTGGCGCTCGACTATGTGAATGCAATCGGCAGCGAAACGATCGGCGCACATGAGGCCGGGCTGCTCGCGTATGCGACCGATGCAATGCGTGCGATGCCACATCTGCGGCTGATCGGTACCGCAACCGAAAAGGCGGCCATTCTGTCGTTCGTGCTCGACCACGTGCATGCACACGACGTCGGTACGATTCTCGATCAGTACGGCGTCGCGGTGCGCGCCGGCCATCATTGCGCGATGCCCGTCATGCAGCGCTTCGGCGTGCCGGCAACCGTGCGCGCGTCATTCGCGCTGTACAACACGCGAGCCGACGTGGAGGCGCTCGTCAAGGCAATGGCGCACGTGCAGGAGGTATTTGGGCAATGAGCAGTCTGCGCGACCTGTACCAGGAAGTGATTTTCGACCACTACCGGAGACCGAGAAACCGTCACCGGCTGCCGGATGCCAATCGCAAGGCGGAGGGCTATAACCCGTTGTGCGGAGATCGCATCACGCTGTATCTGCGCATCGAGGATGGCGTCGTGGCGGACGTTGGGTTCGAGGGTGTAGGTTGTGCAATCGCCATTGCATCGGCATCGCTGATGACCGAAGCGCTCAAGGGGCGCACGGAATCGGAAATGGAGGCGCTCTTCGGGGCGTTTCACGACATGATGATGACGGCGCCGCCAGCGGACGCGTCTTCGCACCTCGGCAAGCTCGCGGTGTTCTCGGGTGTACGGGAATTTCCGGCGCGCGTGAAGTGCGCGACGCTCGCATGGCACACGCTCCATGCGGCGCTGCATGACGAGTGCGGCACCATCTCGACGGAATGATTAGTGGAGGAAGTGAGGTGAACAGGATGAGCGCATTCGACTGGCTGAAACGGGCAGATGGGCCGGAGCCCGGCGACGGCGACCTGCGCTCGCGTGTGATCGACGCGTTGCGTACGGTGTTCGACCCGGAGATTCCCGTGAACATCTACGATCTGGGGCTGGTGTACGGCCTGGACGTCGATGGCGATACGGGCAGCGTGTCCATACGCATGACGCTAACGGCGCCGGGCTGTCCGGTCTCGCAGACCTTTCCGGCGACGATCGAAGATGTCGTCTATTCGGTGGCGGGCGTCAATACGGTACGGGTCGAGCTGGTGTGGGAACCGCCGTGGACGAAAGAGCGGATGTCCGAAGCCGCCCGCCTGCAATTGGGAATGCTTTGACATGACAAGCTGGGTCGATGTCGCGGCGATGACGGATTTCCCGCCCGGTTCGGTGCGTAGCGTCGACGTGGACGGCACACAGGTAGCGGTGTTCAATCTCGACGGCGTCTGCTACGCGATCGAAGATACCTGTCCGCACGACGGCGGCATCCTGACGGGCGGTGCCGTCGAGGATGACGAGGTGGTGTGTTCTCGCCATGGCGCCCGCTTTTGTATCAGGACCGGCAAGGTGCTGGCTCCGCCGGCCTACGAAGACGTGGCGGTGTTTCCGGTGCGCATCGAGGCTGGAGTCCTGCAGGTGCGCGACGCGCGCGAGGAGGACAGCGCTTCATGAAAGCATTCAGCAATAGCGCTTGCCCGGGTATGAGCGTTGCTGAACTCGAGGCCGGGCGAGGCCGCGTCCGATTGTCGGCATATGCAGTTTGCTACGTCAACCGTGTGGGCCGGGCCAATGCCGCGGGTACGCTTTCGATTATTCGTGCGTATAGGCAAGGAGCACGGACAGGCGGCATGCCGTGGCTCGCTCGCCTGCTAGTGACGGAGGTGAAAGATGGACTTCAGAAACCTTATTCCGTGGAATCGCGACAGCAATCTTCCGAGCGCTCATCAACGCGACGATCACCCCGTGTTCGCGCTGCATCGCGAAATGAACCGTCTGTTCGACGACTTTTTCCGGGGATTTGAGCTGCCGGCGCGACTCGGCTCATCGTTTGGGCCGTCTTTTGGCTGGCCGAACATTGAACTCAGCGAAACCGACAAGGAGATCAAGGTCGTAGCTGAACTGCCTGGACTGGAACAGAAGGACGTCGATGTGTCACTGAACAAGGACGTTCTCACCATCCGCGGTGAAAAGAAGGGATCGTCGGCCGGCGCGGTGTATAGCGAGCGTTGGCAGGGCACTTTCCAGCGCTCCGTACAGCTCAGTCCGGATGCAGACCCTGACAAGGTCACGGCCGACTTTCGCAATGGCGTGCTCACAGTAACTGTTGCAAAACGACCCGACGCGCAGACCCATGTGCGGCGTATTCCGGTCAATGGCTGATCGCAGCATACGGGCCGCATCCGCGGCCCGCGCGACAGTATTCGGCGGAGGCTCTATGAAAACCGATCAAGTTACCAAGTACCGCGGTTTGTTGATCCGATCAGTCGTTACTCCCGCGGACAGCGATCGCTACAGGGCGGCAGCCATCGTGACCGACCCGACAGGCGAAACGCGGACGTTGGGCGTCGACGGCGATTTCGGGGAGCCGAACGACGCCCACGTTCAGGCGACGGAACTCGCGATCGCCTGGATCGATGGGCGCCACGTTGTATCCGATCACTACGTACGCCGGGGATAGATCAGGCTACGCCGGCATCCGTCGAATGGCTGGCTGTTGAATTCACGGCACGTATAGGTGCTTTAGCGCTCTGGTTCGCAAGGCGTGGAAATCGCCCCCAGCGTTGAAGAAATTTCGTCGTCGGAGCGGGTGGCAAGGTCCCCGAGGGAAAGGATTCCGATCAGGTGATCGCTTTGATCGACGACCGGAATCCGGCGGACTTGCGCGTCCGCCATCCTGTCTTTGACGGCCTGGACGTCGTCGTCTTCGTAGCAGCAGCTCGGTTCACCACTGACGATTCCTTCTATCGTTTCCTCGGGCGACGCTCCTAGCGCTACCGCGCGCGTCACGATATCCCGGTCAGTCAGCATGCCCACCACTTCCCCGTCCTCGCAAACGGGTAGCACGCCGACGTTCAGTTCAGTCATCAATTGTGCAGCTTCTCGTATGGTCAGGCGGGGTCCGATGGACGCTGGATTGCGTGTCATCACTTCTGCAACAGTTGTCGTGATCTTCTCCTTCCAGTGGGCCGATGCTGTCTGACGACAGCCTGTGGAACCGGTCTTTCATCACCGCAATCAGCGGCGCAGCAATCACCGTACCCCCCGAGGCCGCAGCCAGGAACGTGACGTGCTGACCCATCATGACGTGACATTTTTGACCAGACGGGGTGGACTCATGAGCAATGAAGCCAAAAGCGCTGCATATCCCTATGCGTCGGGTGGATGGGGTTCCGTCAAGGCGGTCGCGACGATCCTGCTTCGGGAAAAAGCACCGCTGAAGGATAGCCAGGTTCTGATGCATCAGAACAAGCCCGACGGTTTCATGTGTGTCAGCTGCTCGTGGGCGAAGCCGGCCGATCCGCATACGTTCGAGTTCTGCGAAAGCGGCGCGAAAGCCACTGCGTGGGATCTGACGGCCAAACGCGTAACGCCGGATTTCTTCGAGGTCCACACTGTCAGCGAGCTTGCGAAGTGGCACGATCACGATCTCGAGGAAGCGGGGCGGCTCACCGAGCCGCTGCGCTACGACCCGGCTACCGACCGCTACGTGCCGGTGTCGTGGCAGCAGGCATTCGATGCGATCGGCGCCGAGCTGCGCACGCTCGACCCGGCCAGCGTGGTGTTCTACACGTCGGGCCGCGCATCGCTGGAAACCTCGTATATGCTGCAGCTTTTCGCGCGCATGTACGGCACCAACAATCTGCCCGACAGCTCGAACATGTGCCATGAGAGCACCAGCGTCGGGCTCAAGGAAGCGATTGGCGTTGGCGTCGGCACGGTCTCGCTCGACGACTTCGAGAAGACCGACCTGATGTTCTTCTTCGGCCAGAACGTCGGTACGAATAGCCCGCGCATGCTGCATCAGTTGCAGGACGCGCGCAAACGCGGCGTGCCGATCATCACGTTCAATCCTTTGCGCGAACCGGGGCTGCTGCATTTCGCAAATCCGCAGTCACCGGTCGACATGCTCACACCCACCGATACGCAGATCAGCACGCAATACCATCAGGTGAAGACGGGTGGCGATACCGCCGCGATCCTCGGCATCTGCAAACTCGTGATCGAAGCGGACGATCGCGCGGTCGGTACGGGCGGCGCGCGCGTCGTCGATGTCGATTTCATCCGCGAGCATACGAACGGCTACGAGCAGTTCGCGCAGTACGCGCGCGCGGCGAACTGGGACGACATCGAACGCGTGAGCGGCTTGCCGCGCGCCGCGCTCGAAGCGGCCGCCGACGAATACATGAAGGCGAACGCGGTGATGATCCACTATGGCATGGGTCTCACGCAGCATCGGATGGGTGTGCAGAACGTGCGCATGCTCTGCAATCTGCTGCTGCTGCGCGGCAATGTCGGCAAGCCGGGCGCGGGGCCGTCGCCGGTGCGCGGCCATTCGAACGTGCAGGGTCAGCGCACGGTCGGCATCACCGAAAAGCCGGAACTCGCGCCCCTCGATCAGTTGGCTAAACAGTTTTCGTTCGAGCCGCCGCGCGAGAAAGGCATGAACATCGTCGAGGCCTTCGAGGCGATGCTCGATGGCAAGGTCAACGCGATGATCAATCTCGGCGGCAACCTCGTGCGCTCGGTGCCCGACCGGGGGCGCACCGAACCGGCGTGGGCCGCGCTCGGGCTGACCGTCAATGTGGCGACCAAGCTCAATCGCAGCCACCTGGTGCACGGCCAGCGCTCGTATCTGCTGCCGTGCCTGAGCCGCATCGAGATCGACCGGCAGGCGGGCGGCGCGCAAGCGGTATCGATGGAAGACAGCACGGCGCACTTTCATGGCTCGCATGGCATGGTCGAACCCGCCGCGCCGACGATCCGCTCGGAGCCGTTCATCGTCGCGGGCATCGCGAAGGCGACCCTCGGCGAGCGCTCCAGCGTCGACTGGGATGCATGGCGCGACGACTATTCGCGGGTACGGCTGGAAATGGCGAAGACGTGGCCCGAGATGTTCGATGATTTCGAGTCACGCATGTGGACACCCGGCGGCTTGATACGGCCGCTGCCCGCGCGCGAGCGCAAGTGGAAGACCAAGAGCGGCAAGGCCGAGTTCATGGCGCCGACTTCGATCGGCGAAGATCCTGACATGCCCGAGCGTGAGCCCGATTCGCTGCGCTTGATGACCCTGCGCAGCGACAGCCAGTTCAACACGACCATTTATGGCCTCGATGACCGTTTCAGAGGCATCAAGGGTTCGCGCATGGTGATCCTGATGAATCCCGCCGACATGGAGAAGCGCGGGCTCGCGCACGGTGACCGCATCGGCCTCGAGACGATCGCGGACGACGGCGTCGAGCGCCGCGTCGACGGGCTGAGCGTCGTGCCGTTCGATGTGCCGCAGGGATGCATCGGCGGCTATTACCCGGAATGCAATCCGCTGCTGCCGCTGTGGCACTACGCGAAAGAGAGCAAGGTGCCGGGTGCCAAGTCGATTCCGGTGCGCGTGCTGACGGCCACGCGATGATCAGCGCTGACACAAAAAGGCCGGCATCGTTACCTGTGCCGGCCGCTGAATTACACCCGGGCAGCGCGTGAAGGGCATGATAAGCGCGTGCCCACTTTTATGATAGTCGCGCCAGCGGCGCGCGGACATACGCATCGGGTGTTGATAACTCATGAGTTGCGGACGGGTGTCGGGCGGCCAGACTGTCCGTTACCCGATACTTAAGGACATGGCACTACGCCAAACAGTGTTCGTATACTGCGACGTCCCCCACGGATTCGGGGACAGCGTTTCTCCAGAAACGCTTAATGGCGATCACGCCGCAATGTCGGGTGATCGCCTTTTTTCACGGAGCACCGCTCGAAGGAGGCTTACGCGTCGAATGTGAAGGTAAATAACCCGAAGGTTGGGGGAGACGATGACAGAACGGATTGAAGATGTGCTGGCGGAGATGATCAACGTAAGCACCGAGATCAGGGTGCGAACATCCGCGCTGGCCAAAATGGAAGGAAGCCTCGCCCGCAGCGACGAGCCTCTGCTGCGCGATGCGCTCGACACGACTCGCCGGGAGCTGTCGCTGCTGCATCAGCTCAAGGGCGAGCTCATAGGCCGCCTGCTGACACTCGAAAACGGCGCTCGGGACAGAGCGGCAACCAATCGCCCGATGCCGATCCCATGACGCACATGCGCCGCATCGGCGTCCCTGGCCGATTGTGGTGCGTCGCGGGTCTGCCGCATGCTCACTGACAGGCATATCGAACGAAACCTGAAGGAGCAGACCATGAGCGCAACGCAGCATTCCGTGCAACAGACGCCCGCCAACGACGACACGGACCTGCCGAACATGCCGGGCGAACCGGAGCCGCCAACCACCGAAGACCTCCCCGATCTGCCCGAGCCGCAGGAAGTGGGCGAGGACGGTTGACGCGCGCAGCCGCGGACTTGCCGCACCATCAATCCGGCACGCGCGATCGGCGAACTACGCACGATGCTCACGCGTCGCACGGTGTAAGCGCGAGACGGCATGCTGATTGCTGTTCTACTGCGCGACGAGGCTGCCAAGGAACCGCAATGACCCCCCAGGACTGTATCGACGCGCTCGACCGTTGCGCGAGCGCCTGTACCCGGTGTTACTCCGCGTGCATCGCTGAGCGGCATCTCGATGAAATGGAAAAATGCATCCGGCTCGACATGGATTGCGCGTCGCTGTGCCGCTTGACTTCGGAGGCCCTCGCGCGCGACACGCAGTTCATGCGCGATTTCTGCGACCTCTGCGCGCGCCTGTGCGATGTCTGCGCCGACGAATGCGCGCGTCATCCGGCGCAGCATTGCCAGGATTGCAGCGATGCGTGTCGCCGTTGCGCGGAAGCGTGCCGCGCGCTATGACGGAACGCGGGTCCGCGTGCGATCCGCGAGATGCAAGCTTTAGCGCCGCGGCTTCGAGCCCTTCCAGTTCGACTTGCGTGCGAACTCGACGAACGAAGCCAGATAGTCGAGCGACGCATCCGCATCGCGCGTGCCGAGAAAAATCTGCTTGGCGATGCCGGCCTTGCCGAGCTTCACGCTGACCACCGGCATGCGGTCGGCGTATTCCTCGGCGAGCCAGCGCGGCAGCGCGGCCACGCCGCGCTTGCTTGCGACCATCTGCAGCATGATGTCGGTGGTCTCGATCGTCTTGTGACGGCGCGGGGCGACGTCGGCGGGGCGCAGGAACAGGTTGTAGATGTCGAGGCGGTCGGTGTCGACCGGATAGGTGATCAGCGTTTCATCGACGAGCTGTTCGGGCTCCACGTAACGCGCGTTGGCCAGCCGATGCCCGTCGGCCACCACCAGCACCTGCTCGTAGTCGAACACGGGTTCGAAGCTGAGGCCGGGCCGCTTCAGCGGATCAGGCGTGACGAGCACGTCGATGTCGTAGCCGAACAGCGCGCCGATGCCGCCGAACTGGAAGCGCTGCTTGACGTCGACATCGACATCGGGCCAGCGCGCGAGGTACGGCGACACGACCTTCAGCAGCCACTGGTAGCACGGATGACATTCCATGCCGATGCGCAGTGTGCCGCGCTCGCCGTTCGCGTATTGCTTCATGCGCGCTTCGGCATGCTCGAACTGCGGCAGCAGCCGGTCGGCGAGCGACAGCAGATACTGACCCGCCTGGGTGAGGCGCAGGTTGCGGCCGTCACGGTCCCAGACCGGCGTGCCGAGCTGCTGCTCGAGCTTCCTGACGGTATGGCTCAACGCTGATTGCGTCAGATGCAGCGCTCCGGCTGCTGCCGTGAGCGAGCCCTGCCGGTCCACTTCGCGGATCAGGGTGAGATGAAAGCGTTCGAGCATGAGGGGGTATGAGATTCGACAAAGTGCGACGCGTATCGTAGCGCGATTATGCGGTCGGGCTGCCAAACCTGGAAAGGTAGCGACAGCCGACGCCGGGAGCATTGAGCGAATACCTAAGGCTCGGAGCCCCGGTCGGGTTGAGTAGCGCATTCAGGCGTCCCTTACGCGGACGCCGGACGGGAGCGAGTGGCCCGCCCAGTCGGCTTATCTCGCGGGAAGATAGAGCATTTCGCGCGCTTTGGCCGCACTTGCCACCGGCCGGCCGTATTCATCACACAAAGCGGCCACCCGTGCAACGAGTTGCGCGTTGCTCTTTGCCAGCGTGTCCTTGTCCCAGCGCACATTGTCTTCGAGACCGGTGCGGCAGTGCCCGCCCATCTCAAGAGTCCAATGATTGACCTCCAACTGATGCCGTCCGATACCAGCGGCGGTCCATGTTGCATCCGGCAATAGCGTCTTGAGTTGCTGGACCTCGAACTCGAGAATCTCGCGGCGCGCAGGCAGCGCGTTCTTTACACCCATCACAAATTGAACGTGCACAGGAGACTTCAGCAGCCCCTGCTGGACGAGATCTGCCGTGCTGTACAACATCGCCAGATCGAAGACTTCGATTTCCGGTTTGACATCGTAGTCGAGCATCGTTTGCGCAAGCGCGCGCACGAAGTCCGGCGGATTTTCATAGACGGTAGTCGGGAAATTGACGGAGCCTGTTGCGAGCGACGCCATATCCGGGCGCAGGTCGAGCATCGCGCCGCGTTGCTCGAACGAACGGCCACGACCGCCTGTCGAAAACTGAATGATGATGTCAGGGCAGTGCTTGCGGATACCGTCCTGAAGTGCGGCGAAACTCGATCGGTCGGAACTCGAGTTCTCCTGTTCGTCGCGCACGTGCAGATGAACGAGTGATGCCCCGGCTTCGTACGCTTCGTGGGTGCTTTCGATCTGCTCGGAGATCGTGATCGGCACAGCCGGGTTGTCCTTCTTGCGCGGAACTGAGCCAGTGATCGCAACGGAGATGATGCACGGTTCACTCATGGCTAACACTCCCGTTCCCGATTTTCCATTTTCCAAGTCTAGTTCAAAAGGGTGCAACTTATATTGCCGGGGAAGGGGGCAGGTTCGCGTCTGTGAATAAAAGATTCGGGAAGGCTGCGCGTGCCGTATTGCCGATAATCGCGCAGTCACGATGTAAGTTTGTTGAAATAATTCGGTAGGATGCTCTCGAAGTCAACGAGGGCGAAGCGGCGGCACATCGCCTTGTTCGCCGCGACCCGTGAATAGTGATCCCATGACACGCGGTGAAATACCTTTTGCGTAGCCAGTCACGCGAACCCTATCTAAAGTGCGTGTATCGATGCGATGCACTGACCCCTCACCACCGCAGACGATACCTCCCGCCACCACCCGATATGGCATCGTCATGGAATCCTTCACAAAACTTCTTCTTGCCGTCACCGGCGTCGTCGTTGTCGTTTCGCTGATCGAAGCAGTCGTGCTGAGCCGCAGGAAGAGTGCGTCCTCACCATTTGCCTGGCACGAGGTGTGGATCTCACTGTTCGACCTGGCCGCGCGCAGGCTGATGTCGCTGCTGCCGATATCGGTCGCGACGCCAGTTTTCAGCTTCGTCTACGACCATCGCATCTTTACGGTCGGCATCAATAGCGCGCTCATGGTGTTCGCGCTTTTCATCGGAATGGAGTTCTGCTACTACTGGTATCACCGTGCGTCGCATCGCGTGCGCTTCTTCTGGGCCACGCATGCCGTGCACCATTCGCCGAACCAGTTGACGCTTTCAACGGCCTATCGTCTCGGCCTGACCGGCAAACTGACTGGCTCGACGCTGTTCTTCGCGCCGCTCGTATGGCTGGGGATCAAGCCGGAGGTCGTGCTGCTCACGTTGTTCCTCAATCTCATGTACCAGGGCTGGTTGCATACCACCTACATTCCCAAGCTGGGCTGGTTCGAATATCTGTTCAATACGCCGTCACACCACCGTGTGCACCATGCATCGAACGTCGATTATCTGGACGCGAACTATGGTGGCGTGCTGATCATCTTTGACCGGCTGTTCGGCACCTACGTGGAAGAACGCGCTGACGAACCGTGTCGCTACGGTCTCGTGACGCCGACCACGTCGCGCAACCCGCTCGTCGTCGAGTTCGAGCACTGGGCCACGCTGATTCGCGATATGTTCAACGCGAAGAGCCCGTGGATCGCGATCAATCACGTGATCCAGCCGCCGGGCTGGCTGCCGCACGGCGGAGGCGAAGCGACCGAAGAACTGCGCCGCAAGCGCAAACAACCCGGCGCGGCGGGAGCGGTCAACGGCTAAGCTTTTAGTCAGGTAGTACGAAATTGCACTGGTCCGTGGTCAAGCGACTCGCGAAATCCGTAGCTGATCTGGGTGGTATCGAGTTGTCTCGGTCATCCACGTCATTCTCTATATTCTGGCGCGCCAGAGCTGGGTGATTTTGCTTTCGTGGTGAGTCGTGTCACACCGGAGCGCCGCCAGAGGCATAGAATTATTTCATCAGCGTCTGTCCTGTTCGCCATCGCTGTTAGCCTTGGTCGCTTCAGACTTCGATACGCTGCGATGACGACCGCCTCGGAGGCGCCGTGTTCCGCCGGACCTTGAATCGCACCTTGCTCCATGCTGCGGTGGTAGCTGGACTTCTGGGCGGCTGTCCGTGCCTCTTGCCAGCTGCGCTCGCCGCCGACAACGCCTCACCCAAGCCCGCCCAGGGGAAGTTGGTTGCACCGGCCAATGCCACGACGCCATCTGACTTCCCCACCATGGTCGAGCGATACGGGCCCGCTGTAGTCCATATCCGCGCAACGGCTGCAGAGAAGCAAACATCGGCGCCGCCCCCTGAGGACATCGGCCCCCACGATCCGATTGCCGCGTTTTTCAGCGGCGTCGCCCCGCAATCCCCGGAGCCGCAACGCAATATTGCTCGCGTGACAACGGGCACCGGCTCCGGTTTCATCATCAGCCCCGATGGCCTCATTCTGACCACCGCACATGTGGTGGATCAGGCGGACGAAGTCACGGTCAGTCTGACCGACCGGCGGGAGTTCAAAGGCAAGGTGCTCGTCGTCGACACAGATAGCGACGTTGCGGTGATTCAGATCGATGCTGCGACGCTGCCGACCGTCAAGCTTGGTGACTCGTCGCGCGTGCGCGTCGGTGAACAGGTGCTGACGATCGGATCGCCCGACCGTTACCAGAACACCGTTACAACTGGCATTGTTAGCGCCACGTCGCGCCTGTTGCCCGACGGCAGCAGTTTTCCCTTTTTCGAGACCGAGGTCGCCGCCAGTCCCGACAATTCGGGCGGTCCTTTGTTTGACCGGGCGGGCGACGTGATCGGCATCGACGTGCAGGTTTATCCGGACGCGGAGCGGTACCCGAGCCTGACCTTTGCGATTCCGATCAACTCGGCGAATAAGGTGCGAGCGCAGTTGCAAACCCAGAGCAATGGCCCGGCGGGCATTCTTGGTGTAGAGGTTCAGGACGTCGGACCTGGGTTGGCGGTGGCCATTGGCCTGCAACGGCCGGCCGGGGCGCTCGTCAACGTCGTCACGCCTGGTACGCCGGCCGCCGCGAGTGGCATTAGGCCTGGCGACGTGATCATGCAGATTGGCGACAGGACGATCGCTCGCTCGGCCGAACTGTCCCAGTATGCCGCCGGGCTGCAGCCCGGAACGAAGACGACGCTCACGCTGATCCGCAGCCGAAAGCCGATGACGATTGAAATCATCGTCGGCGCGCCCGGCGCAACCCCAAGCGCCGTGCAAACCCCTGACGCAGCGTCGAATCCCCCTCCGGCCCAAAGTGCAAGCGCCGCACCGGATCGCCTTGGCTTGACGATGCATCCGCTGAACAACGACGAGAAGCGGGCGAATGATCTTCCGGAAGGGATGATGGTGGACCAGGTGACTGGACCTGCGGCGACGGCTGGCATTCGCACTGGCGATATCGTCCTGTCGTTCAATGGCGAGCTGATCGAATCCCGGGAGCAAGCGAGCGCAGTGGAAGAAAAGGCGAAGAAAGCGATATCGGTGCTGATCCAGCGTCAAAATGCTCGCCGGTTTGTCTCCGTCACGCTCAGGTGACCGTCGCTGCGTGATGCGCATGCAAAGTGCCTCATAACGCAAGCGGGATTAAGGCGACACAAACCGCAACCCCGCCCGCACGGACCCTGTTGAGCCGTGTATGTCCATGCTATGTCCACGATCTCATAGCTTCATTGGGATGCGACCCATCAGGCACAGCGAATGCTGCATGCGCATGAGTCGCCGCCGACTTCCGAGGGATCGCGCAGAGGTGCGCCGGACGGCAATTCCGGCCACTAGTCCAGATCAGCCACGAAGATGACGGGCGTTTTCACGGCGCCCCATTGCCGTGACGGAACCGTGGGCGAACAGGCCGAACCGCGGCTCATTTCGATGAGCTCTCCGTAAGGGGACGGCAGATGAACGTAGTGAATGGAAGGACCAGGCGAAACGATCCGAAGCGTGTTGGAATGTTCAGGCGGACCGGGCTTCCGGGTTCTGGTGCAGGTAGCGCGGATGCAGACATCAATACCGCGCAGCGTTCGCGTGGCCGACATCTCGCGCTTTGGGCTGGGTCGGCAAGCGCGTTGGCTGTCGCCGTCATGGGAGTGGTCGCGCAAATCGATCGGTTCGACGATGATCAGGCGCTCGGGATTATCGAAACCACGTCGCCCGCGCCACACACGACGTGGTTCGGGCATGTCGCGCTGCCGCCGTCGCCTCCCACTCACCCAACCGCGCTTGGCAGTGCTGAACTCGCCCCGCCTGCGTTTTCCGTTCCGTCCGATCATGGCGCTAAAGCTACTCCGGATAGTGCTGCGCCGCAGTCGGTTAAGCGAGGGCCCGACGAGGCAAGCTATACCGCTACACAAGCTCGCCGCCATTCGGCGCCGGACGTAAGAGCAATCGAGCGGCATGCGAGCGGGATCACTGGACCCAAATCGCCGACGCCAAGAGCGTCTTCATCCGATCATGTCGCGGGACCATCGCCAGTTCCTGCGCTGGGATCTGCAACTAGCAGTGCTGAGCACGCCCCACGCGGGTCTTCCGCTTCGCTCGATCACCGCAGTGCACCTTCTCCGAATACTCGCGGCGCACCTTCTCGGCATTCTGCTTCACTGCAACTGGTTCAAAGGCAGCCTGCAGGCGCTCGCGCAGGAGGCGGGTTGGGCGCGGGCGGTTCAGGGGTAGGCGCAGCCGGTCCGGGTGCGAGCGGTTCGAATGCCGGCAACTCGGGTGCAGGCGCGGCCGGTTCGGGCGGACGTGGTTCTGGTGCAGGTGCCGGTGGCGCGGGTGCAGGTGCCGGTGGCGCGGGTGCAGGTGCAGGCAGCTCGGGCGCAGGCGCAGCCGGTTCCGGTGCCGGTGGTTTGGGTGCCGGCAGCTCGAATGCCGGCAGTTCAGGCGCAGGCGGTCACGGTGCGAGCAGTTCGGGTGCGGGCAACTCGGGCGCAGGTAGTTCTGGCGCAGGCAGTTCGGGCGCAGGCAGTTCGGGTGCAGGCAGTTCGGGTGCAGGCAGCTCGGGCGCAGGCAGTTCGGGCGCAGGCAGTTCGGGCGCAGGCAGCTCGGGTGCAGGCAGCTCGGGCGCAGGCAGTTCGGGCGCAGGCAGTTCGGGTGCAGGCAGCTCGGGTGCAGGCAACTCGGGTGCAGGCAACTCGGGTGCAGGCAGCTCGGGCCCAGGCAGTTCGGGCGCAGGCAGTTCGGGCGCAGGCAGTTCGGGCGCAGGCGGCTCGGGCGCAGGCGGCTCGGGCGCAGGCAGCTCGGGCGCAGGCAGTTCGGGCGCAGGCGGTCACGGCGCAGGCAGCTCGGGCGCAGGCAGTTCGGGTGCAGGCAGCTCGGGCGCAGGCGGTTCGGGCGCAGGCAGCTCGGGCGCAGGCAGTTCGGGCGCAGGTGGTCACGGTGCAGGCAGTTCGGGGGCAGGCGGCTCGGGCGCAGGCGGTTCAGGTTCAGGCGGGTCGGGTTCAGGCGGTTCGGGCGCAGGCGGTTCGGGCGCAGGCGGTTCGGGTTCAGGCAGTTCGGGCGCAGGGGGTCACGGTGCAGGCAGTTCGGGCGCAGGCGGCTCGGGCGCAGGCGGTTCAGGTTCAGGCGGTTCAGGTTCAGGCGGCTCGGGCACAGGCGGCTCGGGTGCAGGCAGTTCGGGCGCGGGCGGTCACGGTGCAGGCAATTCGGGTGCAGGCGGTTCGGGCGCGGGTGGTCACGGCTCAGGCGGTCCGGGTGGAGGCGGTCACGGCTCAGGCGGTTCGGGCGGTGGCGGTTACGGCGGAGGCGGTTCGGGCTCGGGCGGGTCAAGGTAATCCGCCGCCTCATTTTCGGCCGCGCTATCGTGCACGAGACGAAGGTCATAGCGGCTATCCGACGGGTAGTCCCTATCGTGTGGCGCGACAATCTGAATGAGAACTGCGCCCCACGCAAGGTGAATGTCGCGGCGAAGTTGATGAGCCGATGTTGATTGACGCGCTTTTTTTGATTGTCGCCGATGCGGCTCTTGTTCAATGCGCGGCAAGATCGGATGGAACTTGAAGGGTTAAATAAATCCCTTCGTATGTCCCTCCGATGGCTGTATGCAGCCGGCCGCCCTGTTCTGGCAACACTGAGCGGCAAACGTCAGTTGCCGAAGCGCATCGACCATATGAGAGCAATGACGGGAACTAGCCTGCAGTACGCGTTCGTCCGCTCTTCACCGCTCTATCATCGTGGTGTCAATGCGCGTGCCGCGCTTGATGAAGAGCGTGACGGGCGTCTTTTCGCAGATCTCCGCGAGTCGAGCCCGTTGCGTGGCGTCGAGCGGCGCATCCACGTTGACGGTGCGACGAATGTACGGGTTGCGCTCCTGGTCCGCGTGCAGCGTCGTGGTCACATCGATGGCGCCGTCGGGCCAGCCCTTGCGCTGCATGTACATGCGCAGCGTCGCGGACGTGCACGCAGCGAGGCCCGCAAGCACGAATTCGAAAGGGGCAGGCCCGCGATCCTGACCGCCTTCGTGCGGGCCTTCGTCGCCAGCGAGCGCATGGCGGCCGGCTTCGAGGGCCACGAGATAGTTGGGGGCATCGGCGGCGAGCCGTGCGGAGGCGGTGGCGAGCGGCATGGTAACTCCTCGGAACTGGGCGCCACCGCAGCGGTGGTCGATTGCGGGGGCGCGTTCAATATCGCCGGCTGCGTGCGGCAAGAGGCCAGTAAGCGCTGCCGTATTTGCGTACAGCAGCAACGTACCACGTTCACCGGCACCGAAGTCGCGTAGTTCCCCCTGCAACAGACTGTGTTGGAGAATCAGACGCGCATGGTGCGCGAGCGCCTCTCCTGCCTCGGTGGTCACTACCCCCGGAGGCTTCTTTCAAGCAGAACGACACCTGCATCCGACCCGATGTTACTAATCCGCTCGCTTGCCGACGTCAATGCGAGAATTGCCTGTCGGGCCCCGGCTGCAATGCTGCCAGCATCGACCACGCAAACGAACAGACGCAGATCCGCGAGATCGAATCTCATATGCTCGCCCGTGGCGCGTTCAGGATTGACCAGCTCGGCTTGTCGCTGCTGGCGGTCGTGCCCGCTCTAGCTGGAATGTGGTCGGGCTCGATCGTGCGGCAGAAGATCAGTCCAAAAACCTTCCGCTGTTGCTTTCTCCTATTCCTCATCGTCCTGGGTTCTCGAACTGGCGCTGCATCCGTTCGCTTGAGTCTCGCAAAACATCTGCTGGCGGCAACCCGCAAAGCTAATGGAAAATCACGCATGAAAATTCGCCGCCTTCGATACGCGTAACTTTGGAGTTTTTCGATGCCCAATCTAAGCCATTTCCTTTCATTCGGTCTCGTTGCATTCGGCATGGTGCTTACACCCGGACCGAATATGGTTTATCTGATTTCACGCTCCATCTGCCAAGGTCGTCAAGCTGGACTTATCTCCTTGGCTGGCGTCGCCCTTGGTTTCGTCTTCTACATGCTGTGTGCCGCATTCGGCATCACCGCTCTGGTTCTCGCTATACCCTACGCCTACGATGCGCTCCGCTTTGGCGGCGCGATGTATCTGCTCTATCTTGCGTGGCAAGCAGTCAAGCCCGGCGGACGCTCACCATTTCAGGTCCGCGATCTTCCCGTGGACAGCCGTCGCAAACTGTTCCTGATGGGGTTCACCACCAATCTGCTGAACCCCAAAATCGCCGTGCTTTACCTGTCGCTATTGCCTCAGTTCATTGATCCGTCGCACGGCAGCATATTTCATCAATCGCTTGCGCTGGGTGCAACGCAGATCGTGATCAGCGTCTGCGTGAATGCAGCCATTGCGACTATGGCTGGCTCGATTGCCGGATTTCTCGCGAGCCGCCCGACGTGGATTACGCTTCAACGCTGGTTGATGGGCACAGTGCTAGCGGGCCTTGCAGTCCGTATGGCAACGGAGGCCCGCCGGTAAGCTTTCCTGTTCCGCGCCCACGAATGGGGGAAGGTGAAGAGCAGCGCCGCTCGACCTTCCCTGAGCGATCACGCTGCCGTCGATCCGGCGCACCGTCGCGCTGGTTGCGGTGATCGAAGCGGTGTTCCAGTTCCAGCTGTTCGGTCAGGCGCAATTGCTGACCGGCGGCGGACCGAACAATGCATCGCGACCGCTCGTCCAGTTCATCTACGAATCCGGCTTCCGCCAATGGTTGTTCGGCTATTCGGCTGCCGCGGCCCAAGACCGCCGACGAGTACGGCCGCGTCGCGCCCGAAACGGCCAAACTGATGCGCGCGGTCGATCCCACCATTCAACTCGCGGCGTGCGGCTCGTCGACCCATGACATGCCGACCTATGGAGCGCGGGAAGACCGCGTGCTCGAACACTGCTTCGATCGGTCGACTTCATCTCCTTGCACACGTACTTCGAGAACCGTCATGACTCGACCGCGGAATTCTTCGGCAACATCGACGTGATGGATCTGTTCATCAAGGAGAGCGTCGCCGTTGCGGACAGCGTGGCGGCGCGCAAGCATTCGAGCAAACGCATCATGCTGTCGTTCGATGAATGGAATGTCTGGTACAAGGCGCGCTCGATCAACGATCTGCGCAAACCGGGCTGGCCAAGCGCACCGCGCCTGATCGAGGAGCATCCCCGGCTTTCCAAATGGCTACCCGGTGCCGGGCGCTGGCGCGAATCCACTCCAATACATGTGCATGATTGGCGCGCGAGTGGGCGGCATCTGGCAGATCTTCTCGCAGCAAGTGTTCGCGGGCGGCGCATTCGCCGCCTTCCAGGTTCTGTAGTGCAATGTGTGTGAACAAAAGATTCGGAAAAAATCCGGGCTACGGCATTGTTTCCAAGGCTTTCTTCAGTCGCGCGACTGCCTCGTCGGATTCCTGCTGGATTCTCGTTCGAACGAACAAGACATTTAACACCGCAAACCACAGTGTCGGTGCGCGGTACACGAACTCGCGCTCGAATCGTGTCCCGGACGCTACGGGCGTCAGAGCGTAGCTCACTGTGCCTGCTGGCTTCCCGTCTATCGTGCCGACAATCGCCCATTTGCGCGGACGGTCCCGTACGGCGACGGTCCACAGGACGCTTCCCCGGCGACCCGCCACGCGAAATTCTTCCGCAACCTGTTCACCAACGTTTAACGAGTGGTCGATCGCCCCTCTTACCGATAGCGAAGACGGGTGCCAGCGGGGCCAGTGAGCGGGTGTCGTTACGTAATCGAAAACCACCGTATCCGGTCGCTCGATCGAGATCACGGTGGCAATCCTCGTCGTAAGATCGACCGGCCCAGGCAACGGGACGGCAAGCAGAGCAGCGACCGCGACGACTGCCAGGACCGCGCTCATCCATTTCGATGGCCATTTCATCCGCGACTCGCGAAGTACGGCTTCGTCGTCGCCGTGGTCACCGGCTTTCAATGCTTCAGGCAAGTGTCGGCGTTCTTCCACGTGCAGACGTCGAGTCCCGTGTGAATGACCGGAGGCACGGACTTCCCTTCCGCGAGGTCACGCATGACCATCGCGGCGCGGTAGCCCATTTCCTCGGGCCGCTGGCCGACGAGCACATTCACCTTGCGGTCCTTGAGCGCCTGCAGTTCGGGCCCGAGCGTGTCAGCCGAGACGATCACGAATTTGCCGTTTTTGATCTTGTCCGTGATCGGGGCGACGACCTGCGAAAAGGCCTGCGGAGCGAAGAGCGGCCAGCCGCCCGCCAGCAGAAAGGCGTCGAGGCCCGTGGGGTTGGCGGTCAGCGTGTCCTGCATCATCTGGTTCGCCTTCGCGGCGTCGTCGTTCACGTAGAGCGGACAGCCACTGATCTCATGCCAGCCGTTCTCGCCAGCGAGCTTGGTGACGCCTTTCTTGCCGGATAGCACGTCGCGTGCGCCCTGGGCCCGCTGATTGATGTTCTCCGCTGCCGGATTGCCCATCACGAGGCAGACGTTGCCGCCTTTCGGCATCAGCATCTTCAACTGTTCGCCAAGCTTGGCGCCCAGCTCGTAGTTGTCGGTGCCGACATAGCTCTTGCGCAGCGACGCATCCTTCGGCAGCAGATCGGCATCCGCAGTGATGACCGGGACCGATCCGCCGCGGCGGCGCAGCACCTCCGCCACAGCCGGCGCGTTCGCGGGCGAAATCGCCATGCTCGCGACGCCCTTGGTCAGCAGGTCGTCGATGATCTGCACTTGCGCGCTCTCGTCGGCCGCGGTCGCGGGACCGGTGTAATAACAGTTGTAGCCTTGCTTGTTGAGTTCCTTGTTCGCCCGTTCGCATCCCTGATGCATAAGGTCGAAGTACGGGTTGTCGAGACCCTTGACGACCAGCGCAAGGGTCTTATCGGCCGCAAAGCCCGGGGACGCCAGCATCGCGAGTCCTCCAGCCGCAGCAAGACACATCCACAATTTTTTCATAGCTTCCTCCTGTTGAGCGCCGGCTCTACGGTGCCCATGTCGGCTTACACAGTCTTCGTAACGCGTCCCGCGTCCTGCGCACCGGCTCGAAAGCGGCCGGTGCGTCCAGAGACACTTCAATCCCCTTGCCGCTCGCCACCGAGCCGGTTGAAGAGCACCGCGACGACAATGAAGCTGCCGACGACCGTGCCCTGCCAGAACGCGTCGACGCCGAGCAGGATCAGACTGTTGCGGATGACCTCGATGAGCGCCGCGCCGACGACCGTGCCGAAGGCGCTGCCAACCCCGCCGATCAGATTGGTCCCACCGACCACGGTGGCCGCGATCACGCGCAGCTCGTCGCCCGTGCCGAGGCCTGTCGTGACTGCGCCCAGCCAGCCGACTTCGAGAATCGCCGCGACGCCCGCCATCAGGCCGCAGAGCACGTAGACGCTGCAAACGATGCGGCGTACCGGTACGCCGGTGAGCGTCGCCGCATGACGGTTGCCGCCGATCGCGAAAACGTAGCGGCCCCAGCGCGTCCAGCCGAACGCGAACCAGAACAACAGCCCAAGCAGGATCAGGAACCACACCGGATTGGCGACGCCGAGCGTCGCGCCGCCGCCGAGCGCGAGGAGTTTGCTGCCGTCGGGGCCGAAATCGAAAATGGTCCGGCTGCGGGAAATCACGAGTGCGAGGCTCCGGCCGACGCTCAGCATGGCGAGCGTCACGACGAAAGGCTGCATGCCGAGATACGCGATCAGCAAGCCGTTGACGAGGCCGACCAGCCCGGCGGTCAGTAGTCCCATGCCGATGCCGGCCCAGATCGGGTAGCCCGCGTTCATGACGACCGAGAGCACGATACCGCTGATGCCGATGGTCGAGCCGACCGAAATGTCGATGCCGCCCGTGACGATCACCGCCATCATTCCCAGCGCCACGATGGCGACGAAGGCGAAGTTTCGCGTAACGTTGAAAAGATTCTCGGAGGTCGCGAAGGTCGAGGTCGCAATCGATAGGGCGATACAGGCAACGATCGTTGCCATCACGACCCAGAACACCTGGCTTGCGAGTAGTCCCGACCAGCGAGTATGCGTCCTCGCGGACTGTGGATCATCGAGCAATGGCGGCATTGTGGGGGGCCTTCGCGACGCGTCGTTCAATGTGGGGCTCCGAGGCAAGGCAGTTTCAGGCAGCGGCGATGGCGCCGGTGATGAGACCAGTCACCTCTTCCGGGGAGGACGCTTCGGTCTTCTTATCCGCGACCTTGCGCCCGCGCCGCATGACAACCACCCGGTGGGCGACGGCGAATACGTCAGGCATGCGGTGGCTGATGAGGATGACGGCGATACCGTGTTCGGACAGGCGTTTGATGAGATCAAGCACCTCGGCGACCTGGCGGACGCTGATTGCGGCGGTCGGCTCGTCCATGAGGACGAGCCTCGCTTCGGAGAGGCGTGTGCGGGCGATGGCCACCGCTTGCCGCTGCCCTCCCGACATTTGCCTGACGAGGTCGCGCGGGCGCGTCTCGGACTTCAGTTGCTTGAACAGATCACCCGCACGCCGATACATGGTCGCGTGATCGAGCACGCGGATAGGTCCGAACCCGATCCGCAGTTCGCGGCCAAGGAAGACGTTGGCGGCTGCCGTCAGATTGTCGCAAAGCGCGAGGTCCTGATAGACGACCTCGATGCCGCGCGTGCGGGCGTCGATCGGCTTGTTGAAATGCACGGGATTTCCATCGATGAGAATGTCACCGTGCGAAGGCGGAAAGTTGCCGGCGACCACCTTCACCAATGTCGATTTCCCGGCCCCGTTATCGCCCATGAGCCCGACCACCTCGCCTGGCTCCAGGCTGAGCGTCACGTCGATCAGGGCCTGAATGGCGCCGAAATGTCTGGAAACGCCTCTGAGCTCGAGAAGACTCATAGACTGTCGCGTTCGCTGGGTGGAGGCGCCCACCGCATTGGCTGGGCGGCCAGTAGACGTACGAGCTAGGTAGATGTTTTTTAGTGCACGATGCGGCTTTTAGCAAGGCACTTTAGCCACCTGCCGAACTCGCTCATCTGCCGTGCCCGCTTCACTTCATCACTATGCAGATAGATCGACGTCGTCGACTCTGAAGCAACCGGTCGTGGCAAGTCGTGGCTTCGGAATTCTTCTTGTAGAGCGGGAATATTCGAAGTCCTGCGGTCGTTTAGCTTGCGGCGATGTCTCGCCAGTGCCGAGGAGGGTAGCTATGTCTCTGATCTCGCGTGGTCTCAAGGCGGCTGTGATTGTGCTCGCCGCCGGTTTCACAATCGGGCATGCCGCTGCTGATGATGCCTATGTCGTCAAACCGCTCGTGTCCAACGTGGCAGGTTCTGCCCCGAAGGTCGACGGTGTTTTGCAGAACGCCTGGGGTATTGCCTTTAGTCCGGCAGGAAGTCCATTCTGGATCAACGACAATGCCACCGGCTGCTCCACGCTGTATGACGGCGAGGGGACAAAGGTGACGGCGCTGCAGGTCGCCATCCCGCTGCCAGGCAACGTGATACCGGCCGGCGCCTGTCATCCCGTCCTTCCGAAGTCTCCACCGAATCCCACGCCCGCGGCGCCAACCGGGATTGTATGGAATCCTTCGTCTGCGTTTCTCGTGCCAGGTACCAAGATCCCGGCCCTATTCATCTTCGCAACTGAAGATGGCACGATTTCCGCTTGGGCCGGTGGGTTGAATCCGGCGAACAACGCCGTGATCGCGGTCGATAACTCGTCCAATCCCTCCGCCGCAAGCGGGGCTGTCTACAAGGCGCTCGTCTTCGGAGTGAATGCGCAAGGCGGATTCCTGTTTGCGACGAACTTCCGTTCGGGTCGGATCGATGTATTTGGGCCGAACGGTTCAGACGGCCTGTTCACGCCTGCGACGACCGACGGCGGCTTCGTCGACCCGAACATCCCAGCCGGCTATGCGCCGTTTGGCATCGCGAACATCGATGGAGATCTTTTCGTCACCTACGCAAAGCAGAACAAAGAGAAGCACGACGACGATGCAGGACGCGGTCGCGGATTCGTCGATGTATTCGATACCGACGGCCACCTGCTGCGTCGCTTTGCAAGCCGAGGGACGCTCGACTCGCCGTGGGGTATCACGCGCGCATCGTTTGCGTTCGGCCGCTTCAGCGGCAAGATTCTCATTGGCAACTTCGGCGATGGTCGAATCAATGTCTTCGACAATGACGGCGGGTTCGTCGATCAGTTGGAGAATGAGTTCGGCAATCCACTGGCAATCGACGGGCTGTGGACTCTGACACTCGGTGGCGGCCGCAATTCGAGCCCCGACACGCTGTACTTCTCGGCCGGTCCTAACAAGGAGACAAATGGACTTTTCGGGATCATCTCTCCAGCAAGCGGCTCCAGGGAGCGAGTCGCCGACCATTGACGATATCAAAGTTCGGGACGAAGGACCTTGCCTCAGCCGGTCGCGGAACTCGCCAGACGTGACCGGCTGCCTCCGGACTGAGCTTTGCTCACAGGTCTGGTTATCCACTGGATCGAATGGTCTAAACTTCAGTCATTGCGTCGATGCAGCCGCAGCGGATAGGCGATCAAAGACCATGACAGCGGCACCCGACACGCAAAACTCGCCACCTGTTACGCAAAACATGCCATCGGGTGACGCGCCATCATGCCGAGGGCTGTGAATAGTGGCGGTGAATACTGAAAGAACGGGGTATGGCAGGTTTGCATCATGAAGGGGAAGGTTCTGTTTGCCGTGCTGCTGCTTGGCGCGATAGATTGCGCTGCGGAGCCAGGTTATTACAACACGTGCGCGGCGTATCCGGCTTATCCGTGTGAGTTCTATGCCGGGTGCCCGTCTCGCGGCCAGCCATGTGTATTCCTTGGCGGCGATTTCCGCCGCTTCCACGACTTTGACCATGGCGACGGCTTTCACCATGGGTTCCACGGTCGCAGTACTCAGTTCGAGCAGGGCGGGGGCCACAGCGGCGGTCACGGCGCACGCAACTAGGCACCGGCACAGGAGTCTATCGACGAAAATTCAGACGAGCAGAGTGAGGCACGCGCTGTCGCAACCGGGCATAGCGCTTGCCATCGTCTGCATGTCGGTGTTGTTTCTCCCGTATCAGGTCGCCGTGCCTCGCAAATCTCTAATGTGCTGATAGACGGTGGCACGTCCCATCCCCAACACATTCGCGACGTAGTTGGCAGCGCTCTTCCCCTTGAACGCCCCTTCGGCCCACAGCGCTTCGACGATCTCGCGACGATGGTCGCGAGTCAGCGAATTCAGGGCCAACTGACGTTCCTGGAGCCATGTGTGAAGGAACGTGTTGATGCGTTCCTGCCAGTCGTCCTTGAACAGCTCTTCGGGCTGCTTCACGACGCCGGCGCCGGAGATCACACGATCGATCACATGTTTGATGTCTTCGAAGACGGCGATGTTGTAGTTCACGCACATCACGCCGATAGCGCTACCGGCATCGTCGAACAACACCGTGCTGACGCACCGCATCCGCCTCCCATCCCAATTGATTTTTTCATACGGCCCGACCGTACCGGACTCCGCGGAATGGTCGATCTCTTCCAACGCGGAGTCGTCGCCGAGTTCGCGTTTCGACAGATTATTGGCGATGTAGGCGATCGTTTGACTTTGCAGGTCATGAATGACGATTTCGACGTACGGGAAAAACAACAGCGCAATGCCATCGGCGACACGGCTGTAGCGATCCAGAAGTAGCCGACGTGCGGCCGTTGTCTTGGGCTTTCGCATAGGGATAGATGCTTGCAGCTTTCTGAAAGTCCACTTGGGTGGGCGTCGGTATGGAAGGTCCGAAAATGTTCGGCATTTTGCCACGAGCGATGCGGTACTTCTGCTCGATGGCACGACGACCCGCATGTCGGCGAACGGCCTTTGCCATTGTTCCGGCGGCATGGCGCGATCTGGCGCGTCGGCAAGATCGTGGCGATTACTTACATGCCCGCTCGAGCAGTCAGATATTTGAACAGTTCATAGGCAATCGCGACGTCTTCAAGACCCAGCCCGATCGAGCGGAAGAACGCATGCTTTCGATAGGACGGTTTGGTCGCTTCGCCACACATGAGTTCGGCGAGATCGCCCAGCACGGCTTCGGGACGCCAGCCATGATGTTGCGAAGCCAGCTTCATCTCGCCCGCGCTGGCTGGGGTGGTGCGGCGGTAGTCGCAATAGACGTCCATGTCGGCAAGCCATGCGGGCGGAATCTCATGAGCGTTCGCCACGTTGGTGCTGATAGACGTGATGAGCGCTGGCCTTCCGAGCATATTTTCGTGCAGCACCGGGGTGCCGGACGAGGTACACAGCGCGACGACGTCGGCGTCGGCGACACAGTCTTCGATCCTTGCACAGATGGAGACTCTTTCATCGAGCGCCGCGAGCTGCGCACGTTTTTCGGTGTCGTTCGCAAGCCCGGGCGAAAACACCCGGATCGATTGCCACGGCCGTGTCGACGCCAGATGGCGCACATGAGCCCGTCCGACCGCCCCTGCGCCGACAATAGAGAGCTGGCGCGCATGATCGGCGGCGAGTTGCTGTACCGCGAGTGCGGTCGCTCCGGCGGTGCGCTCGATCGTCAGCAAACCTGAATCGCACCACATCAGCGGTTGCCCCGTTTCCATCGACATCAATGCCGTCCACGCGGTAATGATCGGCTTCGCCTGCGTGACGATGTACGGCGACAGCTTCGCGCCGAACACCTTCGCGTCCGCCATCACGCCAAGATAGGTGATGAAGTCGCCAGCGTTCTGCGGGAAAAGAGTCAGCGTCTGCGGAGGTTGCACTGCCAGGTGGCTTCCGAGCGCGCGAAACATCTGCGCCAGCACGCTGCGCACGTCGAGGTGGGGTAGCGCCTCGCGAACGGTTTGCTGGTCGACGATCAGGGGCGTTGCGTTTTCTGACTGGATCATTGAACTGCGCTCCACAACGATGCCGGTGCTCCGGCGGTGAGGCGATTCTAAGTCAAACATTCCAGTCTGGACATTTATTTTTGAAAATTGCTTTTATATCTGTCCAGAATAGACTGTCAATCCGGAGCAGGTGTGAGGCCGGCGCGTCAGCTGCCTCATGCGATGTCTCGGAGCGGGTCGGTCAACCGTCGCGCATGCCCTCAATCGTCGTCGCCCAAACACCAGGGGACCTCTTATGTTTCGGAAGCTTCAACTTTCACTTATCGTCGCCGCTGCGTTGGTGGGCTCGCTTGGGACCGTCGGCGTGCAGGCTCAGGACACCTTGCGCTTTGGCATCGAGGCAGCCTACCCGCCGTTCGAAAGCAAGTCGCCGAGCGGGCAATTGCAGGGCTTCGACGTCGACGTCGGCAATGCGGTCTGTACGAAGCTGGGTGTGAAGTGCGTATGGGTCGAGAATGCGTTCGATGGACTGATTCCCGCGTTGGAAGCCCGCAAATTCGACGTGATCAATTCCGCGATGAACATCACGGACAAGCGCAAGCAATCGATTGAATTCACGAAGCCGATCTATATCGTGCCGATCGTGATGGTGGCCCGACGAGGCTCCGGCCTGTTGCCCGACGTGAAAAGTCTGCAGGGCAAACGGGTGGGCGTACTGCAGGGTTCGTCGCAGGAGGATTTCCTCAAAGCTCACTGGGCGAATGGCGGCGTAACGGTGGTCTCGTACCAGGACCAGGATCAGGTCTACGCCGACCTGCTCGGCGGGCGCCTCGACGCTGCCGTTCAGGAGGCGCAAACTGCGCAGGACGGTTTCCTCGGCAAGCCCGCGGGCCACGAGTATGCGATCGTCGGCAAGCCGCTCAGCGATCCGGCAACGCTCGGCGAAGGCACCGGCTGGGGCTTGCGCAAGGCCGACAAGGCGCTGGTCGCGAAAGTCAATGCCGCACTCGACGCGCTGAAGAAAGACGGCACGCTGAGCAGTCTTTCGCAGAAGTACTTCAACAACGACATCATCGCGAAGTAACGGGTCCACGAGCCGGCGCCAGAGGTTTCGCACCGGCTTGCTGCGCAAAATGCGGCAGCCCGGCGTCCAGTCCTGACAGAAAAAGCGAAGCGAGCTTATGGATTTCGATGTGATCGTGCTGGGCGCCGGGATTGTCGGCGTATCGTCCGCGCTGCAGTTGCAGGATCGCGGCCGCCGGGTGGCACTGGTAGACCGGCGCGCTCCGGGCGAAGAGACCAGCTTCGGCAACGCGGGTCTGATTGAAAGCTCGTCGGTCGTTCCGTACGGCTTTCCGCGCGATTTCGGCACGTTGCTGCGCTATGCGAAGAATCGTTCGACCGACCTGTACTGGGACTATCGGGCGTTGCCGCACTTTGCGAGCTGGCTGGCGCGCTTCTGGTGGGAATCGTCGCCCGAGCGATTGATGGCCGCCGCGCGCGACATGTTGCCGTTGATCCAGCAAAGCTTTGCGGAACATGATCGGCTCATCGAGCGCGCGCAACTCGGCCATCTCATTCGCGACAGCGGCTGGATCGACGCCTATCGCACCCCGGCGGAATTTTCGCGGCAGGCGGCCGCCGCCGCAATGACCGCCAGGACCTATGGCTTGCGGGTCGCGGTGCTGGATTCGGCGGCGCTGGCCGCGCGCGAGCCGGGCCTCGCCGACGGCTTTTGTGGCGCGTTGCATTGGCAGGACCCGAAGAGCATCGTCAATCCCGGGGCACTGACCAAAGGTTATGCGGGTCTTTTCGAAGCAGGCGGCGGAACGGTGTTGACCGGCGACGCCACCACGCTGACGGCGCAAGCGGACGCTGCGTGGACGGTTCAGACATCGTCAGGCCGGATCAGCGCAAAAGAAGTCGTGGTGGCGCTCGGTCCATGGTCTGACCGCGTTTTCGCGCCGCTTGGTTACCGCATTCCTTTGCGCGCGAAGCGCGGTTATCACATGCACTACCGTCCTACCGGCCAGATGCTTTCGATGCCGTTCGTCGACGCGGAGCAGGGCTACGTGGTAGCGCCGATGGAAGGGCGCTTGCGGCTTACCACGGGGGTCGAGATCGCGCGACGCGACGCCAGGCCGACGGGCATCCAGCTTGAACGCGCGGAGCGCACCGCCAGGCCGAGCTTCGGTCTGGGTGAGCGACTCGACGCGAGTCCGTGGCTCGGCCTGCGTCCTTGCACACCCGACATGCGGCCAGTCATTGGGCGCGCGCCGCGTCATCGCGGGTTGTGGTTTGCATTCGGTCACAACCACCATGGCTTGACCCTGGGGCCCGTCACCGGTCGACTGCTGGCGGAGATGATGACCGGGACACCGACCTGTGCGGATGCGCGTCCGTTTCGCGCTGAACGGTTTCGTAGTTAGTCCGCACAGGACGGCGCAAAACGTTGAGATATCGGCATGCATCCGCAACGCCGACTGCTATTCTTCAGACAGCGACTCATGCATTTCCGGTCGACTCTGCGGGTCGTCGGCAGCCATTCCGCACGCAGCGGAAAGGGGGCTGTATGTCGCATTCGAAACTACCCTGGCCCTCGCGACGCGCACTGCGTCGACAGCACTGGCGCGGCCGCATCTGGCTTGCCGTCGGCATTTCGCTGACTGGACTGTCCATGACACCCGTTGCGTTCGCGGCGGGCCGCCTTCCGCAAGGCGGCACATATACTGCCGGTACGGGCACGATAGCTAACCAGGGCAACGCTCTTTTGATCACGCAACCGGGTTCGACGCGCGGCGTGATCGACTGGAGCAGTTTCTCGATCGGCAGGCACAACAGCGTGACGTTCGACAACGGCACGGGCGCGACCCTGAACCGGGTAAGGGGTGGCTCGCCCTCGGCCATTCTTGGCAGGCTCAGCGCAACGGGAAGCCTCTATGTGATCAATCCGCAGGGCATCGTCGTGGGTCCGTCGGGTGTGGTCAGCACCGGTGGCCGCTTCGTCGCGTCCACCCTCGATGTCTGCAATAGTGCATTCATGAGCGGCAGCAGCGCGCTTACGCTCTCGGGCGGCTCCGATGCAAGCGTGGTCATCCTGGGCAGCATCAGTTCGAGCGGCGGCGATGTGTTCCTGATTGCGCGACACGCAGTCATCAACGCCGGCACCGTGGCAGCGCCCAACGGCACGGCGGAACTGGCGGCAGGCGGACAGGTGCTGTTGCAGGACTCAGCGGGCAGCCGGCAGGTGTTCGTGCAGACGGGCAGTCAGGGCACCGTGGTCAACAAGGGGCTCATCAACGCCGCGCAGGTCAACCTGCAGGCCGCCGATGGCAACGTATATGCGCTTGCAGGTGGCGGCACGCGCATCCGTGCGACGGGCACGGCAAGCCGCGACGGCCATGTATGGCTGGTCGCCGATACCGGCCGCGTCGAGCAGCTCGGCAAGATCGCCGCAAGCAACGCGGACGGCCGAGGCGGAACGGTCGATACCCAGGCGGCACAACTGACGTTCGGCAGGCACACAGTGGTCGATGCAGGGCAATGGAATCTCCTGACGCCCGCTTTCACGATCGATGATGCCGCCGCGCACGCGTTGCGCCGCAGCCTGAACGATGGCACCTCGGTCAATGTCACCACGACGGGCGCCAACGGCGCGACGGGCGACCTGGGTGTCACGTCGAGCCTGCGCTGGTCAGGTCCGGCTTCGCTCACGCTCGCGGCGTACCGCCACGTCTCAGTGACGCCGGGTACGACCATCGCGAACGACGGCACAGGCAACCTGACCTTACGCGCCGACGCATCAGGCATCGACAACGGCGGCAGCGTGACCAGCGACGGGACCATCGACTGGTCGAAAAGTACCGGCATCGTCAGCGCGCTCTACGACATGAACGGCAGCTACAGTCCCGGCACGATCGTCGCGAACAGCGCCTGGACAGCAGCTCCGTATAGCGGACTCATCGCCCAGGTGACCGGCTACAAGCTGGTCAATTCGGTTGGCGATTTACAGAACATCGCGCTCGATCTCGGCGGCGCATATGCACTCGGCAAAGACCTCGACGCTAGTGCGACCGATACGTCATTCGCTTTCTCTTCGCTCGGCAATGCGACCACGCCGTTCTCCGGCCATTTCGACGGGATGAGCCATGTGATCGACAGGTTCACCCAGTTTGATCAGAGCTCGACCGAGCAGCCGGCGATGGGACTGTTCGGCGTGATCGGGCCGACCGGCGTCGTGCGCAATGTCGGGATGACCAACGCCCGCGTCGTGACCAATATGTATTTTCCGAGCGGGCTCCCGCTCGGCATTCTGGCCGGCGAGAATCAGGGCTTGATTGCCTACGCCTACACTACCGGCAGCCGCGGTTCCGGCGCGTTCGAAGGCGCTGTCCTCGGCGGCCTCGTTGGACGCAACGACGGCCTGATCGAGCGCTCGTGGAGCAGCGCGTTGGTCGGGTCAGCCGGTTTGCTCGGCGGCCTCGTCGGTGGCAACGGCGGTACCATCGTGCAATCTTATGCGACAGGGCCGGTGAGCGGCGGCTATCATGGCTCCGGTGGCGGTCTGGTCGGCGCTAACGGCGGAACGATTTCGCAGTCGTATGCCACGGGGCAAGTGTACGGCCCATTCAGCGCTGGCGGACTGGCTCTTTCGAATACCGGCCTCATCGAGCAGTCGTTTGCGTCGGGCGAAGTCTCAGGATCAAGTTTCCAAGGCCCGGATTATGGCACTTATGGCGGCATCGTCGCCTACCAGGGCTTACCGGCTGGAATGCCGCTCGCGTCCAACGTGTACTGGGACAAGGAGACGACAACGCGAACGAAGAGCAGCGGGTACGGCGCGCAGCTACCCGCGTCCAACGGGCTCACGACCGCACAGATGAGCAATCCGGCCAGTTTTGACGCCTCGTGGGATTTCAGTGAGACCGGGACGTGGGTTATACCGACGGGCGCGACCCACCCGATCCTGCGCTGGCAACTAGCGCCCTAGGCGCTGCCGCAAAGTGGGGCGCGCACGTAGAACTGTCTCAGCCGCGTCGGCTGGTGGCATAGCAACGACAGATTGGGGGGAGCCGGCCTCCGACTGCCTGCCTGAGCATGTCTGCGAACGTCCGAAGATGGCCAACTGAGCCGGTGATCAGCAGTTTCTCTCCAATGCCTTTTTCGCTCAACCGATTGGTCCCGCGAGCATTGCCCACGTTTGGTCGACCTGAAGGCATCCTCGGCCAGCTCGGTGGCATGGTTATGGCAAAGATGAACCAACCGTGCGCGGCTTGGGCGATCGGCCTTCTCAAGATTCGGGAAAACGACCGCATGCTTGAAGTCGGGTTTGGCCCCGGCGCGGCTATTCAGCTTCTCGCAGCAGCGGCACCCTTCGGGCATGTCGACGGTATCGACCCATCACAGGAAATGTTGGAGCAAGCCACAGCGCGCAATGCCATGGCGATCGCTCGCGGGCAGGTCGGCCTACGAATCGCCTCAGTGGAGCGCTTGCCATTCGAAGACAACGCCTTCGATAAGGTGCTGGCAATCAACTCCATGCAACTTTGGCCGGACTCCGAAACTGGCCTGGCTGAGATACGGCGTGTCATGAAAGTCGGGAGCAAGGTCGCACTCGGGTTCACCACCTATTCGGGTCAGCAGCCGAGTGGATTGATCGAATGACTAACAACTGCTGGCTTCATCGAAGCGAGCCTTGTCGAAACAGATAAGGCCTTTTGCGTGCTGGCTGTCAAACCTGCGGGGGCGCGCGATTTCGCGGTGCCTTGAACGCATCGTTCGCACCCGGCCACGCGCGCTCAACCGCGTTGCAGGCCTCAGGTTCCCACCCGGTTGGAGCGGCCCGCGACACCATAGGCAAAGGCTGCACCCGCGAATGCAACGCCCACGCCACAGACACCGCGCCACCCCGCGACAGCCCATCCGGCTCCCGAGAGCGCCGCTCCCAGCGCGCCGCCGACCATGAACGCACCGACGAACAGCCCGTTCAGCCGCCCGCGCGCCGCGGCATTCATGAGATTGACGGCGCGGCGGCCAAGCGTCTGATCGATGACGACGCCTGTGTCGATCGCCGCGCCGCCGATGACTAGCGCCGCGATCGCGAGCCGGGGGTGGGCCTGCGGGGCGAACCCCAGTCCGCCCGATCCCGCCACGGCGATGAGCACAAGGGCCGCGATGATCAACAGGTGCGCGAACAGAAGCGCGCTGCGACCGTGCCCGCGGTCGCCCGCCTGGCCGGCGAGCGGCGTGACGACCGCGCCGCTCGCACCCGCGAGCGCGAAAAGCGCGATCCCGTGCATGCTGAATCCGAACGGTGCCTGCGCGAGCCGTAGTCCGACCGACGCCCAGAACGCGCTAAATGCCCCCATCGCCAAAGCGGCGGAGATTGCGCGCCGCTGCAGGATGCGTTCACGCGCGAGAAGCGTCCAGAGAGATCGCAGCAAGGCAGCGTAGCGCGTGATTACCGGTGGCGCGCGGTAGGGCAGGCGCCGCATGAGCACACTCGCGAGCAACGCATTGATCAGCGCGGTCGTGCCGTAGAACGCGCGCCAGCCGGCCCAAGCCGTGATGACACTGGCGAGCGGCCGTGACACCAGGATACCGATCATCAAGCCGCTCATCACGTTGCCCACGGCGCGGCCGCGCTGGGCCTCGGGCGCCATCGACGCGGCCATCGGCACGAGCATCTGGATCACGGTCGATGTCGCACCCGCGAGGAATAGCGCGGCAAGGCACACCCACGCCGAACGCGCGAACATCGGCACAGCGAGGAGCAATGCGCAGCAGAACAGCGTCCGCACGATCAGGCGGCGGTTCTCGATCAGATCGACCAACGGAACGAGCAGCACGAGCCCAGTGGCGTAGCCGAACTGCGGCAGCATCGAGACGAGGCCGCCGAGCGCATGGGGCAGATTCAGCGCGGTGGCAATCGGGCCGGTGAGCGGCTGCGCGGCGAACAGGTTGATGATGATGAGACCGACTGCGGTGGCGAAAAAAACCGTCATCGGCGTGGTGAGCTGGCCGGCCTGGCGCTCGTCGGCGCGTTCGGCGTGCGGCTGGCCGACGGTACAGGATGAAAGATCTGCGGGGCGGTCCATGACGACGCTCCGGTTGAAGGACTTATGGTCTATGCTAGAAGTCGCATCGTTATGCGACAATTGAAATGTATTGATAATGATTATGCGAGATTGTTTTGAACACGCGTGATCTACAGGCGTTCGTGGCCGTCGTGGAGTGTGGCTCGATCGTCGCTGCCGCCGAACGGCTCCATCTAACCCAGCCCGGCCTGACGCGCCGCATCCAGAGCCTCGAAAGCACACTGGCTCTCGCGCTGCTCGACCGTCAGGAGAAGCCGCTCAAGCCGACCGCCGCCGGGCGTGAGGTCTACCTGCTTGCGCGTAACGTGCTCGGCGCCGTCGACGAACTGCTGGCCGTCGCGTCCCCAGACAGCGAGCCGGAAGGCGAACTGCGCATCGGCGTGCCGCCGTTCCTCTCCGACCTCGCGCTCGAACAGCCGCTCGACCGCTTGCGCGGCACCTTCGCCAAGCTGACACTGCGTGTTACGGCGGGCTGGTCACCGCGTCTGCTGCAATCGGTCGAACTGGCGCAGGTAGACGCCGCTGTCGTGTTGATGCCCGGTGATATCGCGCTGCCCGAGGCGCTGGTCAGTACGCGGCTCGCTTTCATGCCGACTGCCGTCGTCGCGGCGCGTTCGCTTGGGCTGCCGAAAACGCCCGTCACGCTGGAATACCTCGCGCAGCATCCGTGGGTGCTCAACCAGGACGGCTGCGGCATGCGCTCGGCGCTGTCGCGCGCGCTCGCGCGGGCGGGGTTGCCGTTCAACATCGCCGTCGAGGCGTTCGGCTCCGACTTGCAGCTATCGCTTGTCGCGCGCCAACTCGGAATCGGGATCGTCTCGCCGGAAGTGCTTGCGCGCAGCCCGTTTCGCGACGTGTTGCAGGTGATTGATGTCGCGGATTTCGAATCAGGCGTCGAGGTCTGGCTCGTTCACCACCCGCTACCGGGACGGCTCGTGCGGCCGATCGCACTCTTGCGCGATTCGCTGGCCGAGGTGCTGCGTGCCCACGGGATGGCTGCGGCGGATTCCTTCGAGCGCGTCGATGGCGTGGCTATCAGCAGGCAACCCGGGAAGAATGGACGTGGACGCGGTAGCTGGAGCCATTCTCGATAGGGGACCTCGCCACGATTGGTTTTTTCGTGAGTAACCGAGCACCATGAACCGCTTCCTCATTCTTTTGGGCGTGCTGTGCCTGCTTGCCGGCCTCGGATGGCGCTGGTTCGTGCGTATCCCGTTCGGCCGGCTGCCTGGCGACATCCATATCGTTCGCGGCGGTATCAATTTCCATTTCCCGATCGTCACGTGCATCGTGATTTCGGTCGTGGTGTCAGTGCTCTTGTGGTTGTTGCGACGGTAAGTGTGTGCTGCTCACTTCCCGGTGGGCTGCGGCGCGGGCACTCGCTGAAAGTCGGCATGATTCGGCGGTTGTGCGGCCACATCGACCTGTCCATGAATGCGTGCCTGATGACCATCCGCGAACATGTAGTACGGGAACGGGTGGGGCGGCTCCGAAGCCGCGTCGAGCCTGGCAATCAACTCGGGCGCCAGCACGAAGTCGAGTGCACCGAGCGATTGTTCGAGCTGCGCGGCCTTCGTCGCGCCGACGACGATGCTCGCAACCCCCCGTTTCTGATACAGCCAGTTCAGGGCGACCTGGGCCATCGGCCGATTCGCAGCGTGCGCGACTGCCTCCAGCTCGGCGACGATCGAAAAGTTGCGCGCAGATAGCTTGTCGAATCCGGGCGGCGGCGCGGTACCTAGCGTCTGCAGGCGACCACTGCCCGTTACAGCGGCCTGGTTTTGGGCGTCTTGCGACGGACGGTATTTGCCCGACAGCACGCCCATGCCAAGCGGGCTCCACGCCACGAGCCCCATGCCGAGGTGTGTAGCGAGGTCCGCGAACTCGTGTTCCGCGTTGCGTTCGATCATCGAGTATTCCAACTGCATTGCAGCGACCGGTTCGAAACCGCGCCAGTCCGCGAGCGTCTGCGCCCGACCCGCATACCACGCTGGCACGTCAGAGAGGCCGACGTAACGGATCTTGCCAGCGCTGACGGCGTCGTCCATCGCGCGCATCACTTCGTCGGCGGGCGTCATGCGGTCCCACGTGTGCAGGTAATAGAGATCGATGTAGTCTGTGCCGAGCCGCCTGAGCGAGCCTTCGAGCGCCCGAAGCAGGTTCTTCCGGTGGTTGCCGCCTGCGTTCGGGTTGCCGGGCTGCGCGTTGTACGAGTACTTCGTCGCGATCACGAGCCGCTCGCGCATCGCGCGCGCCGCTGTGAAGCGGCCGACCCATTGCTCGCTCGTGCCTTCCGTGTAAAGGTCAGCCGTGTCAATGAAGTTGCCCCCTGCGTCGACGTATAGATCGAAGAGCCGCTGCGCCGTTGCTTCGTCGGCGCCCCAGCCCCATTCGGTGCCGAACGTCATCGTGCCGAGCGACATCGGGCTCACGCGCAGGCCGGAACGACCGAGCAGGGTATAGCGATCGAGCGACATGATTGTTTCCTCCGGGGCCAGGTAAGCGACGCATTATTGTGCGCCCGTTTCTTGTGTCGCTGTCGGCAGCGGCCGCGCGTTACGCTGGCCTCGGTCTACCCACCGTTTGCGAAGGATCACGATTGCCGAGAAGGTCGACCAGCCGTGCCTCGCATTCGGAAAACGAGTAGCCGCGCCGCTGCGAGATCATGAACGTGAGGGGGCGCATGTGCCATGCGCGCCGTTGGAGTTCGACAAGTGTCCCCTTCAAGAGGTCTTCCTCGACCAGATGGCGCGGCATGTGCCCCCAGCACAAGCTTCCTCTGAGCAGATCGTGCTTCGCGCCGAGGTCATTCACCCGCCACTGGCGTTCACTGGCGACCCCCTGTTGGGTCTTTTCCGCATTGGGCTGATTGTCGGTTACGACGAGCTGGATGTGCCGGCCAAATTCCTCCCGCGGGATTGGCCCCGCGATTGAGGCGAGCGGATGGGATGGCCCACAGACGGTCACCATTTGCGCGTCACATAGATGCTGCCTTTCTATGGTGCCGGGGCTCAGCTCCGGCACGTCCGTGATCGTCACCGCCAACGCGCACATGCCTTCGCGAACCAAACGCTCGCCGTCCTGCATGGTCGTCATGCGCAGATTGATTGCAACCGTTGGAAAGTCCGCCTGCAAGGTGCGCAGGCATTCGATCAGGTGCGCACGTGGAAAGTAGCTATCCACGGCAACCGAGACCTGTGGGACCCCAGCTTCAGCAATGGCAACCGCACGCATCTTCATTTCCTCTGTGCGCGAGATCACACCGCGAGCATCGGGCAGGAGGCTGCGGCCAGCAGCCGTCAGCGTCGCTTTGCGAGTGTTGCGCTCGAACAGCACCACATCGAAGGCGCTCTCGAGCGCGCTGGTCGCGTGACTGATCGCCGACTGTGCACGCCTCAGCTCCCGTGCAGCCCCGGAAAAGCTTCCGTGATCACACACGGCGACGAAGGCCCGAAGTTGATTGATCGTGACGTTGTCGAGCATAGCTATCTAAAAACTAGATGGGAAATATGCATATTTAGTCAATTGGCTTCATGAATCAAGAGCCGCAGAATTCGGCTTGTCGCTTTCGTTTCGAAGGATGCATGACATGAACAGACTGAATGGAAAGACCGCCGTGATCACCGGCGGCGCTACCGGTATCGGCCGCGCTGCGGCTCAGCGCTTCATCGAGGAGGGCGCGTTCGTCTTCGTCTTCGGCCGCCGGCAGGAAGCGCTCGACGCCGCTGTGGCCGCCCTCGGGCCCAATGCACGCGCGGTGAAGGGCTCGGTCACCGATCTGGCCGACCTCGACCGGCTCTACGCGGCGGTGAAGGCCGAGCGCGGAACCCTGGACATCGTCTTCGCCAATGCGGGGACGGGAAGCCCGCTTCCGCTCGGACAGATCACCGGCCAGCACATTGACGACACCTTCGACACCAATGTGAAGGGGACGATCTTCACGGTCCAGAAGGCGCTGCCGCTGATGAGCTCAGGCGGTTCGATCATCCTGACCGGATCGAGCGCTGGCACCACAGGAGCCCCGGGGTTCACGGCCTACAGCGCGAGCAAGGCAGCGGTGCGCAATCTTGCCCGGAGTTGGGCGGAAGACCTGAAGGGCACTGGCATCCGGATAAACGTGCTGTCGCCCGGGGCGACGGCGACCGAACTAGCGAAGGAGGCGCTAGGCGAAGAGGGCCAGAAGGCCTACGGAGCGATGACGCCGCTCCAGCGTATGGCCGATCCGGTGGAGATCGGGGCGGTCGCCGCCTTTCTTGCGTCGTCGGACAGCAGCTTCATGACCGCCAGCGAGGTCGCCGTTGACGGCGGCTTGGCACAACTCTGAGGCGAAAAATCAGATGACACAACCTCTAAAGGGCAAAACAGCTCTCGTTACCGGGGCATCACGAGGCATTGGCCGCGCCATCGCCGAACGTCTTGCAAAGGATGGTGCGACAGTCGCGCTAACCTACAACGCCAGCAAATCCAGCGCGGACGAGGCGATCGCGGCCATCGAGAAAGAGGAAGGCAGCGCGTTCGCGATCCATGCGGATCTCGTTGATCCGGCGAGCGTGCCGGCCTTGTTCGAGAGACTCGACGACGAGTTCATCAAGCGCAACGGAAGCAAGGCCCTCGACATTCTGGTCAACAACGCTGGCAATTCCGGCTGGGTTGGCTTCAAGGACGCGACGCCGGAGAGTTGGGACACCCTGATGGCGGTCTACGCCCGCGCGCCGTTCTTCATCATCCAGGCCGCTCTCGATCGACTCGCCGATGGTGGACGCATCATCAACATTTCTTCCGCAGCCGCCACGAAGCCCGTGACGGCTGCGCCCGTGTACTCGATGGCGAAAGCCGCGATCAACACCCTGACCCATACGCTCGCAATCGAGCTCGGGCCGCGTGGCATTACAGCGAACGCCGTAGCGCCGGGCTTCACGCGAACGGATGCGAACGCCGATTTTCGGGCGAATCCCGAACTCGTCAAGGCGGTCGAGGCCCAAATCGCGCTGGGCCGTTTTGGCGAGCCTTCAGAAATCGCGGCCGTCGTGGCGTTCCTCGCCTCCGATGAAGGCCATTGGGTGACCGGCCAAACGATTGAAGCGAGCGGCGGCTACAAGCTCTGAGCCCGCCGGGAAACGATGGAGAAACATATGAGTTACGCAATCATTGGCTTCGGCAAGATCGGCCACGCACTTGCCAGGGCGTTCGCCGGCAACGGCATCGAAGTATCCGTTGCAACCACGCGCGACCCGGCAAGCTTTGCTTCCGATGCAGCAGCGATCGGACATACGATCATTCCCCAAACCCTGGCGGAAGCCGTCAAGGCGGACATCATCTTTTTGGCTGTTCGTTTCGAGTCATACGCGGAGGTCGCGAAGGCGCTGCCCAACTGGAAGGGAAAGCTCATCGTCGACGTGATGAACACGTTCTCCCCGCCCGAGGAACTCGGCGGTCTCCCGTCGTCAGCTTTCGTCGCGAACGCGTTCACCGGAGCCCGGCTCGTGAAAGGCTTCAATCATCTGGCTGCGGCCGTCCTCGGCCAGGACCCGGCCGTGCAGGGTGGCAGGAGAGTCGTGTTCCTCGCGAGTGATGATGACGGCGCCGCAGCGGAAATTGGTGCGCTTGCGGAAAAACTCGGTTTCGCGCCAATCCAACTTGGCGGGCTTTCGGAGGGTGGACTGCTTGTGCACGCGCGCGGAAATAACTGGGGACGACTGATCTTCAAGGACTTCATCACGTTCGACTGATGACCAACGGTTTCCGGATATTTCGCTGAATCGAGTGGCCGATTGCCGGAGCCATGATGGCGATTAACATGGTCCTGGCGATTAACATGGTCCCTATCCAGGCAGTTGGATACATGATATGACATGACTCGCACTGGCAACGTGGGTGGGTGCGACGAGACCCGGAGGTCATGAGCGAAATGAAACGCACCAAATTTAGGCTGTTGATCTGCCAAAGAAGCGGTATCGAAGCTGTGGAAGCGGACACCACGCTCGTCTTTGGCCGCCACACCCATGAGCAGTTTGGTGTGGGTCTGATCGAGCGCGGCGCACAGAAATCGACGAGCGGCCGTGGTCTTGTCGAAGCCAGTGCGGGTGACGTAATCACTGTCAACCCTGGTGAAGTGCATGACGGGGCACCGATCGGCGACGGCGGCCGCTCATGGCGAATGCTGTATCTCGACCCCGCGATCGTTGCCGAGCTGGCCACGGACATTACGGAAGGCCGCAAAGGAGCGACTTGCGAGTTCAGCCAACCAAAAGTCAGTGACCGACGACTCGCAGCGCAATTCGGCCAGCTATTTCGCGCAATGACTGGCAAGATTGCAGACCCGCACGGACTCAGGGCAGACGAGACCTTGCTGCTTGTGCTAGCTAGCTTGCTCCAGCCCGCATCCGCCACACACCGGTGCGTTCCAGCCGGAATCGCTTCGGCCCGCGCCCTGATCGATGACGATCCCCCAGGAATGGTCACGCTCACGGCACTCGCAGACGAAGCCGGGCTGAGCCGCTATCAGTTCCTGCGCGCTTTCGCGAAAGCGACCGGCCTCACGCCCCACGCCTACATCCTGCAGCGCCGCATTCATCACGCCCGTCAGTTGATCCGTCATGGCGCGCGGCTCGCCGAAGCTGCCGCGCAGAGCGGTTTCTCCGATCAGAGCCATATGACGCGGCTGTTCGTCCGTAGTTTTGGCATGACACCGGGTGCGTACGCCACCGGAGCCGGCTGACCGCCTACGCCTGCAATTTTGTTCAAGACCGTCGGACCGCCGACGCCGAGAATCGAGGCTCAATCTCTTTCCCCGGCGTGAGGCACGATCTTGCTATCTTTCCTTTTCCCCCGTTTTCGCCGTGATATTCCAACGCGCGTCGCATGTGTGCTCTGGTTTTGCGCATCCACGATGGAGAGGCCATGACCATGGAATTTCTGGTCACGTCGCTGATCGTCGTAGCTTCGCCCGGAACCGGCGCACTCGTCACAGTGGGCGCTGGTTTGTCTCGTGGAGCGCGTGCAGCAATCGTCGCAGCATTGGGCTGCACGGTCGGCATCCTGCCGCACATGGTGGCGGCGATCACTGGTCTGGCAGCGCTCCTGCATGCGAGCGCTGTCGCGTTCTCAGCGATCAAATATGCGGGCGTCGCCTACCTGCTTTTCATTGCATGGAAAACACTCGGGGAAAAAGGACCGTTGAAGATCACGTCCGACAGCCCCGCCGGCACCGACCGAGATGTGATCTTGCACGCGATCCTCGTGAATATTCTCAACCCTAAACTCTCGATCTTCTTCTTCGCGTTCCTGCCGCAATTCATCGATCGCGGCGAAAACCAGCCTGCGCTTCGCATGCTGGAACTATCGCTCGTCTTCATGGCGATGACGTTCGTCGTGTTCATGGCATACGGCCTCTTCGCGGCGAGGGTCCGTGACCGCATTCTTTCGCGCCCCGATGTTCTCAAGTGGATGCGCCGGAGCTTTGCAGCCGCGTTCGTCGGAGTCGGGGTCAAGCTCGCCTTGGTGCAGCGGTAGGGAAGACGCGATTCCTTATGGGCGGATTAGTAAATCCGCCCATATATCCCTGCGGGATCGCGGCTACAAGGCCATAGCTGTGGTCAAGGTGTTGGCCTTTGGCAGGGTCTCCAGTTGTTGAATGTCGGCCATCAACGCTTGGGCTTGCGCACTACTCATTCCCGCCTTTTTCGTGCAATCGAGAAATTTTTGACGGAACTCGATGGGCGACATTGGATTCTTGGGTTCACCTTTGGCAAATGCCACCGTTTTGGTGAACGTCCGGCCATCTTTCAGGAAAACGTCAAGGCGTGTAGCACCAGGTCCGCCACCCGGACGTGCCAGGCTTTTGTCTTCCATCGTGTTGATGCGTTTGACCATTGCCAGCAGATCAGGGCGCCGGATCGCTGCCGTAGTGAAATGTTCGAATCCGACCTTATGGTCCACCAACGCGCACGCCACAACCCAAGGATTGCTGAATTGCGCGTCCACGACAGATGTTAGGTTCTGCTTTTTGCCAAGCGGAAAATCGAGAAGCAGATATTCGCCCGGGCCGTTGTAGATGGTGATGCTTTCCACATCGGGAGCTTCAATTTTGTTCTCTGCAAACATAGTCAGCGCTGCATCCACCGCCGTATGACTACCGCGGCACGACGGCCATGGTTTGAACGAGACCTCGGTCGCGGCAAAAGTACTTCCTAGTCCCTCAAAGAGGAAATCGCGCGAATACTTGTTACCGTGAAACTGATAATAAAAGCCACGGCGACCTTCCAGAATATTTTTGGCTCCTTGGACGCCCCGCTGAGATAGACGCGCCGCCATTACGCCGGCATAGGAAGCGAAGCCAGCGCCCATACGCTTCGTCAATGCACCGTCCAGATGTGCTTGGGAATTACCCGAAGCTTGATGAAATGCAATACCCAGTGCGGATACCAACTGATCACGCGTCAACCCCATCAGCTTACCTGCGACAAAAGTTGAAGCGAAATATCCATAAAGGCTAGTGTTGTGCCAGCCCACAATGAACGCATCGACGCCAGGCTGTGCCGAATTGGCCAATCGACAGGCAAGGTCCACGCCCAAAGCCGTAGCCGTAATTAGATCCCTGCCGCTGACATTGCCGAGCATATCGGTCACGGCTAAGGCGGCCGGAATCGTGATGACCGAGGGGTGCATGAAAGACCGCTCATAGGTATCGTCATAGTCGAGAGCGTCGGCCATGATTGCATTGACGCGAGCAGCATCCTGGGCGGGAACCTGAATGCTGGTACCCCAGATTGCGGCTTCGCGCTTACCGGCCATATCGATGGTGAACTCGCGTATCTCTTTGGCTCCTGGCTCATTGGTGCCCCCTAGCGCCGCGCCCACTGTGTCCAGAATCTGATTCTTGGTTATGGCAATCACCGCGCTCGGCAGGTTGTCATAGGTGGTCTGCAAACAATAGTCTGCAAGGGCAACGATGTCATCCGGGCCAGCGGCGCTCTGCGCTGGAGGCTTCTGTGCCACCGTCGCATCAGCATAAGCGGACGCGGGAGTCAGCACCAATCCGCCGACCGATGCAATTGAGGTCTGGATAAATGATCTGCGATTTAGTTTGGTCATTTTTTTTCTGAAACGGGGCCGGTGAAAAGTGCATCCGCCTCTCGATCATTACGGACGATAAACGCAAATCCACTACCGTTTATTCAGGCCCAACATAGCAGCGGCGCGGGTGCGATTAGCAGCATCACGTCTTCATTTTAGTATGCGCATTTAGACGGCTGTTTCGTATACATGGATGTTATGCAATGTAATGCGATGTTGCACCTGCGGGCCAATGACGGAAATAGGTAAATCCCCGACCTTGGGCAAGAATCGCGAGCGTCTCAGGCGGATGGAAGCGGGCGGTTGGCAATTGCGGACCGGCGCTTCGGCGATGCGTGCCTGGATGTCTCACTGGATGTATGGCGAGCCCCCTCGGCAGTCGTTCCGCCGAATGCTTATTGGGCCACGAAGGAATGAATATTCCTATTTATTGGTTTGTGCGTGGTGAAGGTCGGCGTTGGCATTGCCAGCGTCACGAGCCTGAATCCGTAGGCCGCGCTCGCCGGTGACACCTGTTTCCTGCCGTTCGCGACCGACGAAGTCAGTTCGATGACGTCGCTCGATCTGGCGGCGAGCGGCATCGGGTCGACTATCCGGTGCATAGGGTTCACGCCGGACTTCAGTTGGATCGACGCCCCCGTATTCAATGGACGAGGCTATCCTGCCCACGTACGCGGCGTGACGCCGCAAGCCGGCTTGTAGTCGGGCCGCTTCGCCGGCATTGCGCGCGATGCGGCGCATGTCGTCGGTGCGATACGCTCGGCAATCGGTGTATCGCATACCGCATCGGCGAGTCTCGCTGCATGAAGCTGATTCATCGCGTTCGAAGAATACGATCGTCCCGGCCTCAAAACGATAAACGGGATCGCTTGTACAGAAGGAACCATGCCCTGAAAGCGCCGCTTAGGGTCGAAGCAGGCTATCGATGCAAGGGAACCGACTATTGTCGATTTCTTGACTCCCCGCTCGTCGTACGTATGGGCGGTCGTGTTGCGATGCGCTGCCGACCGCACCTATAGTCCATGGGAAAAAGGAGTTTCCGAATGACTTACGTCGATGGATTTGTTGTCCCGGTGCCTACAGCCAACCGCGAAGCTTACAGACAGTTCGCCGAAAGAGCGGCGGCCGTCTTCAAGGAGCACGGCGCGTTGAAGGTGGTCGAATGCTGGGGAGATGACGTGCCGGAAGGCAAGGTGACGTCGTTTCCAATGGCGGTCAAGCGCAAGGAGGATGAGACAGTGGTGTTCTCCTGGGTTGTCTGGCCGTCGCGCCAGTCGCGAGACGAAGGAATGAAAGCGGTAATGGCCGACCCGCGGCTGCAACCCGATAAAGATCCAATGCCTTTTGACGGCCAGCGGCTCATTTATGGCGGTTTCGAAACGATTGTCGACGCGTGATGGCAGAAAAACATGGCGTCGGTTCGCGTTGAGACGCGACCCGACGCCGCGACCCGATCCGCGCGCCCGACCACTTGGATGAACAAAACTAATGGATAAATGAAATAATGCCATTTTTCGTCATGGAACGAAGCCCCTATCATGGCTGCCAATCCTTACATCGTTCCTTGCATTTTTTCATCGGAAGGCAGCCTCCATGGTCACGACACATAATCTCGGCTTCCCGCGCATCGGCGCAAAACGCGAACTGAAGTTCGGCCTCGAACGCTACTGGAAGGGCGAATCGTCGCGCGAGGAACTGAAGGCGCTAGGCGCGCAACTACGCGCGCGTCACTGGGATGACCAGAGCGAGCTCGATCTCGCACCGGTCGGCGATTTCGCGTTCTACGACCAGGTGCTGGACATGAGCTTCACCCTCGGCAATCTGCCGGCACGCGTGCAGGGCTTTCATGGCGACAAGCTCGACAACTACTTCCGCGTCGCGCGCGGCCGTTCGGCGCAGGGTGCCGAGAAGCACGCCGCCTGCTGCGGCGGCGTCGCGGCCGGCGAAATGACGAAGTGGTTCGATACCAACTACCACTACATCGTCCCCGAGTTCACAGCCGATACGACGTTCAACCTCGACACGTCCGGCTTCCTCGAACAGCTGCGTGAAGCGCGCGAGCAGGGCGTCAAGGCGAAGCCGGTGATCATTGGCCCTATCACGTATCTTTGGCTCGGCAAGGCGAAGGACGACTCCGACAAACTCGCGCTGTTGCCTCGCATCATGCCCGTCTATCGCGCGCTGCTCGACTATTTCAAGGTGATGGATGTCGAGTGGGTGCAGATCGACGAGCCGGTGCTCGTCACCGAACTCGATCCGGCATGGCGCGACGCGTTCGTCACCGCGTATCAAGGCTTCGAGGAACGCGGCGTCAAGCTGCTGCTCGCTACCTACTTCGGCCAGCTAAAAGAGAACCTCGAACTTGCGTGCGGCTTGCCCGTCGACGGTCTGCATATCGACGCAATCAACGCACGCGACGAAGTCGCGCTCGCCGCGCGCAAGCTGCCCGCGCACAGCGTGCTGTCGGTCGGCGCGATCAATGGCCGCAACATCTGGAAGACCGACCTGAACGCCGCGCTCGAATGGCTCGCCCCGCTCGCGCGCCAACTTGGCGAGCGCTTGTGGCTCGCGCCGTCGTGCTCGCTGCTGCACGTGCCGGTCGATCTCGCGAGCGAAGAGAAGCTCGATGCGGAAATCCGCTCCTGGCTCGCGTTCGCGCTGCAGAAACTCGACGAACTAAAGGTGCTCGCCACCGCACTGAACGGTGGCCGCGACAAGGTCGCCAATGAACTCGCCGCCAATGCCGCCGCGGTTGCCGCGCGCCGTGAGTCGCCGCGCGTGAACAACCCGGCGGTGAAGGCCGCGCTCGCGCGCATCGACGCCAATCTCGGCAATCGCCAGCACGCCTATGCCGAGCGCGCGGCGAAGCAGGCCGCGCTGCTCGAACTACCCGCATACCCGACCACGACGATCGGCTCGTTCCCGCAAACGGCGGAAATTCGCCACGCTCGCAGCCAGTTCAAGAGCGGCGCGCTCGATCAGGCAGGCTATCGGGACGCGATGCGGCGGGAAATCGAGCGCAGCGTGCGCGAACAGGAAGCGCTCGGTCTCGACGTGCTCGTGCATGGCGAAGCCGAACGCAACGACATGGTCGAATATTTCGGCGAGCAACTCGACGGCTACGCGTTCAGCCAGTTCGGCTGGGTGCAGTCGTACGGTTCGCGCTGCGTGAAGCCACCTATCCTGTTCGGCGACATCAGCCGTCCGCGGGCGATGACGGTCGAATGGATCAGCTACGCGCAGTCGCTGACGAACAAGCCGATGAAGGGCATGCTGACCGGCCCCGTGACGATCCTGAACTGGTCGTTCGTGCGCGACGACCAGCCGCGTTCGGTGTCGTGCTACCAGCTCGCGCTGGCGATTCGCGAAGAAGTGCTCGACCTGGAAAAGGCCGGCGTACGCGTCGTGCAGATCGACGAAGCCGCGCTGCGCGAGGGCTTGCCGCTGCGCCGCGCGCAATGGGGTGAGTATCTGCGCTGGGCGGTCGAGTCGTTCCGGATCACCGCGAACGGCGTGCGCGACGAAACGCAGATCCACACGCATATGTGCTATTCCGAGTTCAACGACATCATCGCGTCGATCGCCGGCATGGATGCGGACGTCATCACGATCGAGACCTCACGCTCGGACATGGAGCTGCTCGCCGCGTTCGACGACTTCAACTACCCGAACGAAATCGGCCCGGGCGTCTACGACATTCACTCGCCGAACATCCCCACGCAGCAGCACATCGTGCAATTGATGCTAAAGGCGGCGGAACGCATTCCGGCGCAGCGTCTATGGGTGAACCCGGACTGTGGCCTGAAGACACGCCAGTGGGCTGAAGTGATTCCGGCGCTGACGAACATGGTTGCCGCCGCGAAGACGCTGCGCAGCCAGGTTCAGTAAAGGGCGAGCGAGCCGTCGCTTTTCTCGCGGCGGCTGGGATCTGGATCGCCTCATGCGCCCAGCTTTGAGCAGGGCGCTACATTCCTTTGCGCCAGGCAGATTGCCTGGCCACCATATGCCGCGCGTCCGCTGCCCACACACAATCACTGTTCAATCGCGCCAATACGCACGCCAACGGTATTGGACGCTCAACGCGATTGATACACTTTCAAAATTCCTTCTCCGGGTCGCTTGCGTCGACAGCAGAAGCGTCAGAGCCAGCCACCTGCATGGCCGCGCCCAACGGTCTCACGCGGCGACGCAGCGACCGGGAACGCTGATTGCGAGTTAGTCACGATGGCCGTGGTTAGCCACGGTCACCCGCAATCTCACACAGGAGAACTTCATGACCTCGGACAAGAATTCGAATCGACAGCCGTCGAACCCGGCGCAACCCGGCCGAGACAGCGGACAGCAGCAACAGAACCAGACTCCTCCGACGCATCAGGGCGGCCAGCGGCAGCCCTAGCAGGCTGTTGAATTTGGGTCCCGTGTAAACGGGGTTTGAGGGACGGGCGTTATGGATATCGTGTTCATGATCTTTGGCAGCGGATGCGATGCGCGGAATGGATGAGATGCAGGAACCCCTGTTCACG
>NZ_JBFPKF010000025.1:0-77611 GCF_040948685.1 Paraburkholderia sp. BR14374
GAAAACGCGGTTGCAAAATCAGGCAAAAAAACGCATTCTTGAGTCCCTTCGAAATCGCGTTTCGGGGCCATTCCAGGTGGCCTCATTACGCCGATCATCCCCGGCTCGATTACGCCGATCCGTGACAGCCGGCAAACTCCGCCTTCGCAATGCCTTGCCGGAGGGCGCCACAAACGCTCCGCGATGCCTCATTGATGCAGAATCGGCACTAAGGCCACAACGACACGACCTGAATACGATGGACGACCCAGAATCGCTTTCCATAGCACTGCCCGACGGCACCAAGGTCTCTGCGCTCCTCCGGGTGGCGGAGGACGCGCGGGCCCTTTATGTCTTCGCGCACGGTGCCGGGGCGGGCATGCAGCACGCCGGCATGTCGTCATTGGCCGACGCACTTGCGGCGGCCAATGTCGCCACATTGCGCTACCAGTTTCCGTACATGGAGCGGGGCTCCAAGCGGGTGGACTCGCCGGCCGTGGCACATGCTGCCGTGCGGGCAGCCGTCGCCGAGGCCCGCCGGCGGCTGCCAGCCCTGCCGCTCTTCGCCGGCGGCAGGTCGTACGGCGGCCGCATGACGTCCCAGGCCCAAGCCGTCTCCCCACTCGACGGTGTGCGTGGCCTCGCTTTCGTCGCGTTCCCGCTGCACCCCGCGGGCGCGCCCGGCGTGGAGCGGGCACGGCACCTGGCGGACGTCACGGTGCCGATGCTCTTCCTGCAGGGCACGCGCGACAAGCTGGCCGAGCTTCACCTGCTGAGGTCGGTCGTCGAGACGCTGCGGCCACGCGCCACGCTGCATGTGGTGGACGACGCAGATCATTCGTTCCACGTGCGCGCGTCGTCCGGTCGGACCGACGCGGAGGTCGTGCTCGAACTGGCGCGGACGATGTCGGCGTGGTTCTTCGCCGAAGGAGAGTTCGTGCCCGTTACCTGAGCAAGCGCAGGAATGCTTGTAGCAGGGTCGGGACGGCGAGCCGGCGAATTCGCCGTGCGCCGATCCGTGAGTGACCGCTTAGGGATGCGGGCGGAACCAGACAGGCGGAGCGTCGAACGACGCGCATTGGCCGGTCACTGCCCGACGCGGTCGCCCGAAACCGACCCTCCTCGGCCGCTCAGTGCATCGATCGAAGGCGACGGCTTTCGATTGGATACCGGCCGTTGAGACTAAGCATCAAGAGGTCGCAGAATCGCCCTTCGATCCTCGCCGCTTGCTGGTCGTCCTGCGCGTCGTCGGGTCAACTGGCGCAGCGACAGCGCGTGCAGAAGGATCGAACTCGGCACCACGAAAGCAGGGGTCAGCACATACGGATAAGCGCCGGCGTTAATGCTTGTCACATTCGGAACGATCAACTGGAAGCGGCCGGGCGAGGTTACTATCCCCAAGGTAACCGCGACGGCGAAATCGGCGAGGCCGAAGATGTTCCAGACGAGCGCCGCCTTCCGCCCTTGAGCTGTACCGCTCGCCACCGCGATTGCCGCCGGCACGGCGAACAAGCCCGTCAGTACATCGCCAGTTCCCGCTGGCAATGCCACGAGACCTGGCAGCGCACCATGCAGCCAGGCAGCAAGAGCCCAACTGCCGAACACCCGGTAAAGCTGAAGAGCGACCAGCCAAGCCGCCGGCATCACGTCGAGCACCTGGCCCACCCGCTTCGAAAACAGCAACAGCGGCGCGCCGATGACCACCGGCAGGATGATCGCCAACGGCAGCAACGGCACCGGTGGCGGGGAGTAGCTCAGGTGAAAGACGCCGTGGATCGCGACGCTCCAGACGATCGCGAACCATAGTGTGTGCGGGATGATGATCGCAAGCCAGGTCGTGCGGCGTTGACCCGGCGTCAGGTCGGTGCGTTCGAGGCCGAGCCACAAGCCGACCGCGATGAACGCCTGGGCAATCAACTGGTGTGCCGTGGTTTGAGCGCCACTGTCCGGGATAATCGGTTGCCAGTAGATCAACACAATCCATAGGACCGTAAGCGGGGTGAGCCAAAGCAGGCTGCGCCAGGCGGGGCGTGGCAGGACGATACCGGCGGAAACAGAGGCGGCGGTCATCAGCGGTTCTCCTGGTGAATTCAGGACTTCATGGCCAATCAGGCCGGTCGCGCGATCGTGTTCGCGCATCGCCATCAAATGCGTGAGGCATTGCAAGCTCGTCACTCCTGACTGACACGTTAGGTTTAGCATCAATCTGCGTGTGCGACTATTCCTCACAATGTTGATGGGCTATGAAGCAGAACTTCACAGTCAGGCAGGGGGCGCTCGATCACCTGAAGAGCCGCCAGGCAGGCGATGGCGATGTCCCGGCACAGGGATGACATGAGACAAAGAGCGTGATGGCCTGCGTCATTCCACGCATGGGACCGCGTTCGACCGTTCGACGTTACTGCAAAGGCGTCCGCTTTCGCGGTCCTTTCCGGCCGCTCGCGCCCGTCCTGGACGACCGCGCTCAATGTACAGCCGGCGGCGAGATCCTGCGTCGCCGTCAGGCGCTCATTCACGCCAACGCGAAGAGTTCAGGGTGCGTATCGCGATGCGTAACTCGCAGCACGCGCAGCCAACTGTGCTTGTCGTTCCGTCGCAGTGACGTACTTCGTTGTCGTCGGGAGAACGGTCTGAAGATCGCCAAGCTTGACAACCTTGACCGTCGCCGACGGACCCACCGAAGCAGGCGTCGCGGGTAACCCTTGCCAGCGTGGGTTAAGGAAGCCTTGGTGCAGTCCTGCCGTGTCAACCCAGTTGTAGACGCCTGGGTCTTTCGGCGATATCACGAACGTGTACGTGCCATCCGGGTTGGGCACCGCTTGCGCGTTGTTCAGCGTCTGGGTGTGATTGATGTAGTCGGTCGTGATCGTCCATCGGCCATAGGCCGGTGCGATGAAGTATTTTGCCCCACCGAGGTTGACGTTAAGGACCAGTGCTTCGTCATCGGCAAGCTGGAATGCAGCATATGAGGCGGCCTGGTTTGCGAGGCGCCCCCCGGTGCCGCCAAGCGATGGCGCAGGAAGCGTGTTGACAGGCTGAGCGTACCCAAGGGCATTGTAGGCAATGAAGGGCGCAGCCGCAGCTGGAGTTTGCAGTGTCGCTGCCAGAGTTGTAGCGAGAGCGTCAGCGGTCTGTGGTTGCGTCGAGACTGGCGGGGTCCGCTTTATCGCCAGGCTGTTGAATTGTTGTACTCCCCATTCGTTGATCGTATCGCGCACGAAGATGGATGCGGCTCCCGAGACGAGCTGGATTTGATTGCTGCCCCCGCTTGATAACGAGCTGGCGTTGATGACGAAACTGCCATCCGCCTGTGTGGCGAGCTGGTCGCCGGCGAGGTTGGAAAGCGTTGCGCTGGTGCTGCTGTAGAGGCTGAAATTGAAATCGACAGGCTTTTGCGCGTGGACTGTTCCCGCTAACACGTAGCTCGACGCAGGATCAACCGGGATCTTGCGGTATATGGTGTCCGGGTTATCAAAGGTTGTCCGCGATCCCGGCACGTTCATTCCGTACCAATTGTGCGGGGCTGCGAGAAAGGAAACCACCTTCGGGTCGTTGGCATCGCCGGAAGCAAGCGATAGCGCGAAGGCGAACACACTTTCATCTACGGCTTCATCGAGGTTTGTCAACGCCTCATCCGATACACCGCCGGTCGCTTGAGCCGCCGCGAGCCAGTTGGCTTTAAGCGTAGCTTTTGCCGCAACAACGGCAGGCTCCTCAACAACAGCGATTGCAAGTTTCTCGGCTGCCAACTGATCCGAGGTCGCCAAAGGGTTCGGGCTATCCGAAATACTACCTCCACCGCAGGCCTCCAGAATGAATGGGAGCGCGGCCAAAGCTATCAAACGTCTATTGGACATGTCGAGCGTGTCTAAGTTATTGGAATTTTCGAACGCACAATCTATTAGACGTTAAGGAACAGCGGAACCAAGAAAAACGAATATGGAAAGTCATTTCTCCGGCTATGCGGCGTGCATTCGAACAGATATCCGCAGTGCTTTCAGTGGTGAATGACCGGCTCGCCTTTCCGCCGTCGGGAAAAATACAGGTAGTTCAGGGCACTGCGGCGCTGTCTTGTTGCCGTGAGCGTAAGCAATGCCACGGTCAGGTGCCGCTGTGGCAACTTCAACTCGCCACGGTCGCAACACACGACGCCCGATGCGCGCGTGGCACGCGACTGGACACGGGCCTCACCAGATCGGAAACACGAAGTCCGGCTGCGGCTCAAACTGAATGCCGGATTCTGGACAGATCACGCGGCCCCTGACGGCGACTCGCTGGTTAAGATACGGCAGCAGGAGTGTGGGGGGCATCGCACCGCCTTCGCCAAGGAGGATGTCGGTCACCACCTTGTCAGTGCAGGGGGAGGTCGAGGGGCGATCCAGCGTGATCGTCGTATAGTCGCCCGGCGCATACGTCCCGCTGCCACGTCCGATTGTCCCGGTGATCCAGATATCGCGCTGCAGAGGCAACGTCGGCAGCGGCGGGCTGGCTGGCATCGTGGTCTCTGGCCACAACCCGGCAATCGCCGCTGCCGCGAGTAATCCACACAATCGTCTCTTCATGGCGAAGGCCTCTTACCGTCCAGTGCTGCCCGCCTGCGCGTCACCGTTTGGTGTTCACTTCCCTGAACTCCGCATCGATCACGTCATCGTCCACGTCTTGCCCCGGGCGGCCTGCCTCTTGCGGGCTGGTCGCAGGCCCGGGGCTGCTCCCCTGTGACTGCACGTCTGCGTAGACTTTTTCTCCGAGTTGCTGCGAGGCGGTAGCGAGTGCGCGGGTCCTGACGTCGATTTCGTCCCGGTCGGAACCCTTGAGCGCGGCCTCCAGTTCCCTGATCGCGGCTTCAATCTTCGCCTTCTCGTCCGGACTCAGCTTCTCGTGGTATTCGCCGAGGGCCTTGCGCGTGCGGTGTATCAGGGCGTCGCCCTGATTGCGCGCCTCGGCCAGTTCACGCAGCCGATGGTCCTCCGTGGCGTGCGCTTCGGCGTCTCTCACCATCTTTTCAACTTCGCCTTCGGACAGGCCCGAACTGGCCTTGATGGTGATCCGGTTTTCCTTGCCCGTCGCCTTGTCTCTGGCCGACACGTGCAAGATTCCATTCGCATCGATGTCGAACATCACCTCGATCTGCGGCATGCCACGCGGCGCAGGAGGGATGCCCTCCAGTTTGAACTCACCGAGCAGCTTGTTCCCGCTCGCCATCTCGCGTTCGCCTTGATAGACCTTGATGCCGACTGCCGACTGGTTGTCGTCCGCGGTCGAAAAAACCTCCGAGAACCGGGTCGGTATGGTGGTGTTCCTTTCGATCATCCTGGTCATGACCCCGCCGAGCGTCTCGATGCCAAGCGAGAGCGGTGTCACGTCAAGCAGCAGCACGTCTTTTCGTTCACCAGACAGCACGGCCCCCTGGATCGCCGCGCCCACGGCGACCGCCTCGTCCGGATTGACATCCTTGCGGGGTTCGCGCCCGAAAAACGCCTTGACCGCCTCCTGCACCCTTGGCATCCGCGTCATGCCGCCAACGAGGATGACGTCGTCGATCTTGTCCGTGGACAACCCGGCGTCCTTGATCGCAATTCGGCACGGCTCCATCGTGCGCTCGATCAGATCCTCGACGAGTGCCTCGAGTCTGGCGCGCGTGAGCTTCACGCTCAGATGCTTCGGCCCGGAGGCATCTGCCGTGATGTAGGGCAGGTTGATCTCGGTCTGTTGGCTCGAAGACAGTTCGATCTTCGCCTTTTCGGCCGCTTCTTTCAGGCGTTGCAGTGCGAGCACGTCCTTCGACAGATCAATGCCTTGCTCCTTCCTGAACTCGCCGACGAGATGGTCGATGATGCGCTGGTCGAAATCTTCACCGCCGAGGAACGTGTCCCCGTTCGTCGACAGCACCTCGAACTGTTTTTCACCGCGCACGTCGGCAATCTCGATCAGGGATATGTCAAAGGTGCCACCACCGAGGTCGAATACGGCGATCTTGCGGTCACGGTTTTCCTGCCTGTCCAGACCGAACGCGAGGGCAGCTGCGGTCGGCTCGTTAATGATTCTCCTGACTTCGAGCCCCGCGATACGGCCCGCGTCCTTGGTCGCCTGGCGCTGGCTGTCGTTGAAGTACGCTGGCACGGTAATCACGGCTTCCGTGACTGGCTCGCCGAGGTAGTCTTCGGCCGTCTTCTTCATTTTGCGCAACACCTCTGCGGACACCTGCGGTGGAGCGAGTTTTTCGTCGTGCGCTTCGACCCACGCGTCGCCGTTATCGGCCCTGATGATCCTGTAGGGCATCAGGCCGATGTCCTTCTGGACTTCCTTTTCCTCGAAGCGGCGACCGATCAGACGCTTCACTGCGAACAGCGTATTCCCGGGATTGGTGATGGCCTGGCGTCTGGCGGGCGCCCCGACGAGTATCTGGTTGTCATCGAGATACGCGACCACCGACGGCGTCGTACGGGCGCCTTCCGAGTTTTCAATCACTTTGACCTGCTTGCCTTCCATCAGCGCCACGCATGAGTTGGTGGTGCCAAGGTCGATACCGATGATCTTGCCCATGATGTCCTCGCCGATGCTCAGTCTTTGCACTGCATCGCCCGCGCAGGCGGACGCCCTCTGCCGCCGTGCGGACCGCCGTATCAATAATCGCCTACCGGAGGCACAACCGCCTTTGCCTCGTCTTTCGGCAGTTCAGCAACCACGGCATCGGTGGTGAGGATAAGACCGGCCACCGACGCGGCATTTTGCAGCGCCGTGCGCACCACCTTGGTCGGGTCGACCACCCCCATCTCCAACAGATCGCCGTAGGTGTCTGAAGCCGCGTTCCAGCCGAAATTGCCCGTCTCCCCGACCACGCTGTTCAGCACAACCGAGGACTCCTCGCCCGCGTTGGTGGCGATCTGGCGCAGCGGCTCTTCAAGTGCGCGCAGCACGATGCGGATGCCCGCGTCCTGGTCGGCATTGGCGCCCCGTACGTCGCCGAGGCTGGCCCGGGCACGCAGCAATGCGATGCCGCCGCCCGGCACGATGCCTTCTTCGACCGCCGCGCGCGTTGCGTGCAGCGCATCCTCGACTCGTGCCTTGCGCTCCTTCATCTCCATCTCGGTAGCGGCGCCTACCTTGATGACGGCAACGCCACCGGACAGCTTCGCGATGCGCTCCTGCAGCTTCTCCCTGTCATAGTCGCTCGTCGTCTCGTCGATCTGGCGACGGAGCGCCTGGACGCGCCCATCGATCGTCTTCCGGTCACCGGCGCCATCGATGATCGTTGTCGCGTCCTTTTCGATCTCCACCCGCTTCGCCCGTCCGAGGTCCTCCAGCTTGACGTTTTCGAGCTTGCCGCCCGTTTCTTCCGAGATGACGAGCCCGCCCGTCAGCGTCGCGATGTCCTCCAGCATCGCCTTGCGCCGGTCGCCGAAACCAGGCGCCTTCACGGCCACGGTTTTCAGGATGCCGCGCACGGAATTCACCACCAGCGTGGTCAGGGCTTCGCCCTCGACGTCCTCGGCAATGATGAGAAGCGGCTTGCCTGCCTTGGCCACCGCTTCCAGCAGGGGCAGCAGGTCGCGGATCGACGAGATCTTCTTGTCGTGCACGAGGATGTACGGTTCTTCAAGCACAGCGGACTGCTTTTCGGGATCGGTGATGAAATAGGCGGACAGCCACCCGCGGTCGAACTGCATGCCCTCTACGACCTCGAGTTCGCTTTGCAGCGATTTGCCTTCTTCGATGGTGATGGCGCCGTCCTTGCCGACCTTGTCCATCGCTTGGGCGATGAGCCTGCCAATCTCCTCATCTGCATTGGCCGAGATGGTGCCCACCTGGGTGATCTCGCGGCCGGTCGTGACAGCCCGGGAAAGCTTCCTGAGCTCCTCGACAATCGCCGCGGTGGCCTGGTCGATGCCACGCTTGAGGTCGATCGGGTTCAGGCCCGAGGCAACGTACTTCATGCCTTCCCGTACGATGGCCTGGGCGAGCACGGTGGCGGTGGTTGTACCATCACCGGCGACATCCGAGGTTTTGGCGGCGACCTGCCTGACCATCTGCGCCCCCATGTTCTCGAACCTGTCGCTCAGCTCGATCTCCTTCGCGACCGACACGCCGTCCTTGGTGACGGCCGGTTCGCCGTACGCGCGCTCGAGGACGACATTTCGCCCCCTGGGGCCGAGCGTGACCTTGACCGCATCGGCAAGGATGTTGACGCCCGTGAGAATATGCTGGCGGGCGAGTTCGTGAAACCTGACATCTTTGGCGGACATTTCGCGCTACCTCCTGACCTGTCAAACGAAGCACAGTTGCACCGGGCGCGGGCCTATGGGGCCGGGCCGAACAGTACGCGGTCGCCGACGTTGACGTCGGGCGCAAAGGCGACCGTCCTCAAGCCGCCTGCCGGGGCCTATCGCGATGACTTCTCCCTTACGCGACAGGATCGCTCGCGGGGAAGGTTTCCTCCAGCGCCTCGTCGAGCATTCTGTCCACGTCATTGATACGGTCTCGCGTTGGTCTCGTGGCTGTTTTCATCGTTGCCCTCCGTCATTGGTTCGGACGTTGCAGCGTCCGCACTCAATCATGAACGGGCCGTGCCCCCTGTGGGGTATCGCGCCGCGTCGCCTCGTCAAAATCCCTGGAAAGCCCGGATGCAGGCGGCAGCGTGCCCCGCGCGATGTAACCGGCAGGCTCGACCGACGGCTGCGGTGTCAGCCGCAGATCACCGAGCCTCGCCGTGAGAAAAGCGTCGGCATGGGCAAGCCGGTGCCGGAGTTCCTCCTCCGTGATCCCCAGAACCTGTGCCGCGGCGGCTTCCGGCTGCGCTTCAAGACGGCAGAGCGTCACGGCGCGACGCCATGGCTCTGGCAGCTCGGCGAGAAGCGCGGCGACCAGCTCGCGCAGCTCCCTCGAGATGACGGCGTCCTCCGGCGTGCCGTCCGCCGCTGGCACCACGTCCTCAAGGCGCAGCACTTCATCGGGCTGCCAGTACTCGAACAGCAGCTCGTCATCGTCTTCACGCGGTTCGTGCAGTTGGACGGGCAGCCGGCCCTCAAGCGAGATGCATCGGCCTTCCTCCATCTGGCGATGTGCGACTTCTGCTTCAAGCAGTTCCAGTGCGATCTGATAGAGCCACTGCAGGGGTTCGAGCCGACGCGGGCGCTCAGCAAACCGCTCGCAGGCGCGCGCGAGCGCCTCGTCGACAATATCGTCGACCGATGGGTCGTCCGAAGCGAGATCACCCCGCGTCTGAAGATAGGCGAGTTCCCGCTGCACGAAGCGCTGGAGCGACGCGAGCAGCGGACGAACGGTCTCGCCGAACAGCGTGGACGCGGCGTCCGTCTGTTCGGCCACCGCCGTCCTGAGTTGCCGCAACCCGGCGCGCCGCTCCTTGCGACGCCAGGCGTCCTCGTGACGCAGGTGTGCGACGTGGCGTTCCAGTTGCCGCTCCAGTTCAGTGATGGCATGCTCGATCGCCGTCTCTGGCTTCGGCGCATCGTGGCCGCACGCAAGCGTTGCGCCCGGTAGCACCAGCCTGAGCCGGACGTGGTAGAGACTGCGATGCAGGCTCCTTTCCAGCATCGCCTGCAGCCGTACCAGCCCGGCCGGGAAGTGCGACAGATGGGGCGTCAGACGCCGATCCGTGAGCCGGCTGATCAGGTCTTGCAGCCCGGGGCGGGAAAGTTTCGCGACATTACGGTAACTGATCGCCGTTTTCATCTCAAACCTGTCCATGGCCCACCGCCTAATGGTATCGCCCGGCCGTCCGCGATCCTACGCAGCACGCAGAGCCGGCATCCCCGGCGAGCAGGGATTTTCAGCGCATCCCGGCACCCTTGATGCCTCGTCATCCGTGGCAGCCTTGCCTAAATCTCATTAGTGATCCTGCTAATGTTAGACACGCACTCGAGAACCCCCGCCTCACTCGATGCGTCCGGATCATCACCGGGCGCCCACCTGAATGTTGGTCCTGTTCAACCGGCGCCCGTCCTTCCATTGACGTCCGACTCCCGGCCTTCCAGAGTCAGATACGTGTCAGTCGCCACCAGCCCGAAGAGGATGTGATTGAGAAAACTCACCAGCCTCGCGCGTCGGCAAACCACGGGAACAGGTATGTCATGCCGTGGAAATTGATCACGTACAGGAGCACGCCGAATACCACACCCACCACCGACGCCAGTCCGACGCTCGAATCCAGGCCGAAGGGCGCCATGATTACAGCGAGAATGACGGCGAAGAAAATCGACAGCACAATCGCCCGGCTAGCGTCTGCGCATGCGTGATCTCAACTGTCGGATCGTGGGTCGCATCGCATTGACCTGTGCATGGAGCATGCGACGGGCGCGCTCAGGGAGCGGTCGCAGAACGTCGGCAAGGGAGGCCGTCGTGCGGTGGAGGCGCTCGATCAGAGGGGAGTCCGAGCGTGGATGGAGGTTGCTCATCGTCTTCTCCTCAGAGGCAGCAAGGAAGAGAACGGGCTTGCGCGCTCCAGTTCGCCTGCCATGCTGCGAGGCAAACAAATCGAAACACGCAGTGTGCGACCCGTGGATCATGGGGCACACTGCCTGAGCTGGATATAACTTAGCTTCACTGACTAAAAATTTCAAGATACGTGCGCACTCAGATGCGGGACGCCGCGACGCCTCATGTCAGCACCCACGTCGGCGCTACCAACCCTCTCTGCGAGCGCCTTCGGCGGAAAATCATCAGAACTTTCGCATCTAACGAGGGCGACCAGCGCAGTGGTGTGACCTGATGAGACCCCGTCCGTGTCCTGCCGGACGGCGCCGCCCTTAACGGTGCCGAGTCACTGGATCGGCGGCGCCGTGCCCAGTTTTTCAGCGAGCATCCCTTCATACATGCCAAAGTCCTCGCGACCGGTTTCCTCACCGAGAAGCTGCGGACCGCGCGCCACGTCCTCTCCATAGGTGCCGAACGCCTGACGGCAGGCGAGCGCCTCGGCGGCGCCGGCGCCGATCACATTGCAGCCGCGCCGCTCGACGCGCTCGACATCCCACGCACCGGATTGCCATGCCGCATCCAGCAGCACGGTGTCCACGGTCTCGAAACTGTGCCACGGCGCATCAAGCTGGATCACCGAGGCCGGCACGGGCTGTGGAGTGATATCAACGCCGGGCAGGACAAGCGGTGTCGCTCGCCGGAAACCGTGCCAGTGGAGTATCGCGATGAGCGGCGTATTCACCTGCGCAGCCGCCGTGACCGTGACGGCAAAGAGTGGCAGGCGCACGCTGTCCATCTGTTCCTGAAGCATATCGAAAAGAACCATGCAGCCTCCTGAGTGACATGTTGCAGGGCCACTTGAAATTTCCGTTCCTTGCGCTATTTTGATCATCGCTCAGGCAGTCGCGATAAGCGCTGCGTGTTTCGATTTGTTTGTCGGCGGTGTTTTTCCACGGACGGGCGAACTGGAGCGCGTGGTCCGGTTCGTTCTTCGTGAGAGGCCCGGTTTCAGGGAGCCAGCCATGAGCGATCTTTTCTTCGGCATCGACCGGCCAGGCGAATTCGACCGCCTGCACCGGCAGATGGCCGGCGTCTTTGCGGCTTTCCCGCGAGCCTGCGCGCGATGCGCATCCTTTCTTTCCGTCAACCGTCGCAGCATCGACGACTGCGCCGAGATCGTCGCGTCCGCGCCGGGGCTTCGCCTGGCAGCGATCGAGGTCCCGGTTGAAAAGGGGGCTGTCGATCAGCGGCGAACGCAAGCCCCCGAGCCGGAGGCCGAACATAAAACGACGCATTACACGAGACCCGCCACCCAACGCGGGCTGTCCAGACGACGCCGGTTCGCCGGCGCGCTTCCTCGCGCAACAGCGCCACGCTGCATGGCAGCGCGGCCCTTGTACGGCCTGAAGTAAGCACGTGTCGTTTTCATGCATCGTGCGCCTGTTAAAGGGGCCATGTTTTACGGGAGACGGAAATGCTCAGTCCACACGAATTTGCGACCCTGATACTGGTTCGCCAGGCGCCGGACCAGCTCGACATGAATCGCGCCGAGCTCGACGCGCTGCTCGAGCGCCAGTTGGTCATGCTGGAACATTGCGCCTCGGGCGCACGCCGCGCGTACCTGTCAGGGAAGGGCAGAACGTTTCTCGACGCGCTTCACCCGGGCGGCACACCGGTGTAAGCCGGCAAGCCGCCGGCAATGGCGGTGGGGAAAGATCGGAGACGCCCCTCGTGCAAGGTGGCCGCACGCCCGACATCGTAGTGCCGGGACACGCAGGCTGAATGGCTGCACGATCGCAACGACAGGCGTGCCGTCCGCGCCGTGACGCGCGGGTGCGGGGCTGTCAGGGCAGGCCGGGCGGACGCGCGGGCGACGCCCGCGGTCATTGAAACGTTGCTCGCGCATGCCGGTGTCGCGGGCTTAGGTCTACGCGGCAAGGCACGGGCTGCAGGACTGATTGAAAAACCGCGTCGCCTCGCGTCTCCGGTGCGCCGCGACGCTTTGCGGAGGTGTCATATGCAAACGGACAAAGTGATGGAGTATCACGGCTACGAGATCCGGCCGATGGTAACCCCCACGGAGACGGGTCGCTACGCGGCGGCGGCCATTGTCACCGGCCGGGCCGGCGATACACGCACGCTCGGCGTCGATGTGGACTTTGCCAACGCCCAGGAGGCTCGCGACGAGGCACTCGAGCTTGCTATCGCATGGATCCAGCAACGCTCGGTTGTTTCGGACCGGTATGTTCGACGGACCTAGCGCGCCGGTCAGCAACCTCTGGCCGGACGCGAGTTGGACACCTGTCGATCCGCTTCCGGTTCGATATCCCGAGCCGTTTGGGCTCGACTCACCGCGAGGAAAAGAGAATGACGGACACCGCTGTCATCGATCCCGCCGAAGACGCGCTCTATGAACGCATCCGGATCCTGCTCTTTAGCGCGGACCTGCCGGCGCAGCGTTTGGAATCCGATATCGACGATATCGGACGCTTCACCGCGCCGGACGTCCGTTCATCGCAACTGCGCCTGATTGAGGTCATGCCGCCGCTTACACCGGCGGCCGAAGCAATTGTGCGGGCCATGATCCGTGCATATGGCACTGAACTGTTTGGGCACGGCAGTGCGAATTCCGTGCTGCGTGCCATGATCAAGGCCGGACCTGTCAGGTTCGGACAGACAGCCTTGACGTTGGGGCCTGATGCGCCGTTGCCAGAGCGTGTCCGTCCGCTTGTCGCGGAGATTAACCGGATTTTCGAGCGCTACCCCGAAAGCGGCTTCTCGCACGCCCGATACTCTCTTTCGGCGATTGGCTTGCCGGTCCCGCAAGTACACCGCTCGGTCCAACGCGGCCGGAACCTTCAGGGCTCGCCCGATTCGCGAGTTATCCTCAGCAACCCCGAACTGCGCGTCTTTCGTTCAAGTATCTAGCGTGTCAGCCGGCGGCAGGTGCCAGGCTCGGTACAGCGCGAGCGAAAGCCGGCCAAGTTGGCACCACACCACCATCCCAAGCGCATCTGTACGTAGCGTGCCGGGCAGAATCCTGGAGAGATCGGTGCCGATCAGTTGCGTGATAGTCGCACGCATATGGACGCTCGGCTGCGAACAGCGATTCGATACCGTGGGTTAGCCATACGACGCCCACCTGATGAAAGACAGTGCGCGGTACTATCTTCATCGGCCCGTCACGTAGACGCCTGTCCCATGGAACTGAAGCAGATCCAGTACTTCATCGCGCTTTTCGAAGAAGGCACCGTCACGCGCGCCGCCAGGCGGCTCAACATCGCGCAACCGGCGCTCAGCATGCAGATCGCCAAGCTCGAAACGGAGATTCGGCAGAAGCTCTTCGAGCGGGGGCCGCACGGCATGGCGCCGACCGAAGCCGCACGGTTGATGTACCGCCTTTACACGCCGATCATGCGCGACATCGATCACGCACGCGAACACCTGAGCCGTCGCGATGTCATCGTGACGGGCCGCGTGTCGCTGGGAATGGTGTCGTCGGAGGCGCAGAGCGTATTGCCCGAATCGCTCGCCCGATTCGATGCACTTTTCCCGCAAGTCGAAGTCTCCGTCGCCGATGGCTTCAGCGCGCAGCTGATCGACGCTGTCGAATCGGGCCGGCTCGATGCCGCCATCATCAACAAGCCGCGCGGACGGCTGACGCTCCACGTAGAGCCGTTGCTGGTCGAGGAAATGGTGCTGGTGACGAGCGTGGAGCGCGGCCCAAAGCTGCCCGACGAGATCGATCTCACGCAGCAGTCGGACATCGAATTCGTGTTGCCCACGCGCCGCAACGGCCTGCGCGGCGCGCTCGATGCCGCGCTGATGGCGGCTGACGTCGTCATCAAGCCGAAGTTCGAGATCGATCTGCTCAGCACCATCGTGCAGTTCGTCGAGCAGAGCGATGTCGCGACCATCCTGCCGCGCGTCGTCGTGCAGGCGAAAGTGGAGGAAGGGCGCTTGCGCGCACGCACGATAGCGTCGCCGCCGATCGTGCGCCACATCATTCAGGTCACGCATCCGAAGCGGCCGATCGGACCGTCCGCCCAGGCGCTCATCACGATTATCACTGATGAGATCAAGCGCGTGACGACGGGTGTTTCGGGGAAACAGGCGCCTTAGCGGCCGCGTTCCAACGGTTCGCGCGCACGGCTCGGAACGTCGCTGCGCGTGCCGAACAGCGTGTCGCAGATCGGGAACGTGAGGTTGAAGTTCTGTGTCGCCATCACTTCGGGATCGTGGTGTGTGGCGTGCAGGCGCCGCACTGTGTTGACGAGCGGAACGCGGTCGAGCAACGGGCTGTCGGTGACGTGGGAAAGCGTATGCAGGCCCTCGTACATCAGAAAGTACGCCGCCATCGTGAGCAGCGCGATGTAACCTGCGTTGCGGGAGAATGCGAACCCAATCACGAGCGCGAACGGCACGGCCGCCAGCACGAACGCAACCGGCGCAAAAGGCGGAAACAGCAGCGCGCGCCAGTGACGGTGGCCCTTGTATTCAAGCGTCACATGCGTGAAGAACCGGTGATGGACCGCGCAATGGCGCTTGTAGATCATGCTGAAATACTTCGTCGGGCGATGCAGCACGTAGCGGTGCGCCGCCCATTCCGCCCAGTTGCCGAACAGAAAGAGCGGAATGACCGCCAGCCATTCGGCAAGCGTCGGTGCATGAAGCTGCATCAGGCAATACACGATCACGCCGCCGGTGAAGAGCAATGTAAAGCCGAGGTGCATTTCACCGCGATACCACCATGGCGTGGCATTGACATACTCGTCACGGAACTTGTAGGAACGCGCACGAACGTCTTCTTCGTATTTCATCGATGTCTCCGGCTTTAGCGAAAGGCGTGCGCCCGTTGGCGTCCGCCATTACGTCCAATGACTCAGGATCCACTTCGCGCGGAACCGCCTTCGAGCTTGCCGAGCGTCTCGGGCACCACGAACGCGCCCACGAGAAAGATCACGCTGATCGCACCGACGAAGATCGCGAGCGTCGACGGCAACTGGCCCGCGTCCTTCGCGACGAGGGAAACGAACGTCGGCATCATTCCGCCGATCGCGAAGCCGATGTTCCACGACAGACCCGTTCCGGTCGCGCGGATCGCGGTCGGAAAGCGTTCGTTCAGGAAGATCAGCACGGGCGCATAGCCGGCGCTGCCGAGCGCGGAAAGCAGCACCGCGTAGACGCCGACCATCGTGATGCTTTGCGCCGTCGGCAGCAGCAGGAACAGCGCCGGCGTCGCGATGAGCCGGATGATGCCGATCCAGATAAACGCGCCCTTGCGTCCGATGAACGTACTGACGTGCCCTGCCGCGACCGAAGCGATCACCACGGCCACGCTGCAGATCATCAGGATCGCGGCGGCGGCGCCGTTCGGCGCATGACTCACGACTTTCAGGAAGGTCGGCAGATAGCCTGATGTGAGGTAGTAGCCGCTGCCGCCGCCGATAGTCAGCAGCAGATTGACGAACAGCACGCCGCGATATTCCCGCGAGAACAGCGTGCGGATCGGCGAGCGCGCGTTATCGGCGTTGACGATCTTCTTCTGTTCAGCGGCTTTCGCAGCTTTTTCCGCGGCGAGCTTCTTCCAGAGCGGCGATTCTTCCAGACCGTTGAACACGAAGAGACCGAGCACCGAACTCAGGATGCCTGTGAAGAACATGCAACGCCAGCCCCAGGCGTCGAACGCATCGCCGGGAAAGACCGCGGACATCGCCAGATACGTGAGCGATGCGAGCAACGCGCCGAGCCCGGCCCCGCCCCCACCGATGAGACCGGACACCGCGCCGCGATACTTCGGCGCGACGGATTCGGTGCCGATCGTATGCGTCGACGCCACCACGCCGCCGACGAACACGCCCTGCACGAGACGCAGCAGCAGAAACAGGACCGGAGCCACGAGCCCGACCTGGGCGACCGTCGGCAGCGCGCCGAAGGCCGCCGTCGAAAGCCCGACGCCGACGACCGCGACGATCATCGCACCCTTGCGGCCATGACGGTCGGCATAAGAGCCGAACAGCGCGGAACCGAGCGGGCGCATCAGCAGCGTCACCGCGAAGGACGCGTACACCGCCGCGAGCGAGAGCATCGCATGTTCGGACGGAAAGAACAGACGCCCGACAACCGGCGCCACATACAACAATACGAACAGGTCGAACAGGTCGAGGGCCCAGCCGAAGCATGAAGCCATCACAGCGCCCATCACCTGGCGCTGATTGACCGAAAGCACGGTGGCCCCGTCTTGCGCTGCTACAGACATTTGCGTCTCCTTTGTGTCACAGGCGCGCTTTGTTGGATGCGCGCTCTTGTCGAGGTTGAAAAATCGTCAGTGCGCGGAGGCGAACGGCGATGCCACGCTCGCCCGTCGCTGGGCGAGCATCGCATCGGCGATCTTCTCGGCGATCATGATGGTCGGTATGTTCGTATTCGCCGATGGCAGTCGCGGCATCAGCGATGCATCCACGACGCGCAGCCCGCGCGTGCCTCGCACGCGGCCTTGGGTATCGGTGACCGCGTCGAGGTCCTGCGCGCCGCCCATGCGGCACGTGCCGCTCGCATGCCACACGCCGAACACGTTCGCGCGGATGAAATCGGCGAGCGCGCGCTCGTCGCGGATCAGCGAAGTCATCTGCAGGCCGCGCGTGAAGAAGCGTTCGATCAGCAGACGCCGCAGCGGCGCGGGCGTATCGAGCAGCACGCCGAGGATCGAAGTCAGAAGCGCATTGCCTTCGCCGACCTTGCTCAGCGCCTTCACGCGTGGTGAGAATGCGGCCGGGAAGAAGTCACGTGAATCGCGGCCAAGACCTGATGCGTGGACGACGCGCGCCAGCATCCGCACGCCGGCGGCGAGCCGTTGCAAATCGCGTTCGTCGTCGAGCAGATTCAGATCGACGCGCGGCGCAACGGCAGCATCGGGCGATGCCAGTTGCACGCGGCCTCGCGAATACGGCCGGTTGCACCACAGGAAAAAGAGGCCGAGCCGGTTGCCGAGCGCATGCCACGCGGCGCGCGTCGCGCTCGACAGATACAGGTCCGACGCGTCGCAGCCCGCGACGCCCGAACTCATGCGCGCGGCCATCATGCTCGCGCGGCGGCGCGCGAGCGGCATGCGAAAGCGCGGCTCGAGAAAATGACAGAAGGTGAGCGACGGATGATCCTGCAGATTGCGTCCGACGCCCGGCAGGTCGGCCACACACGGAATACCCATCGCCACGAGTTGGCGAGCATCGCCGACACCGGCGAGCATCAGCATCGCGGGCGACTGCAACGCGCCCGCGCTCAGCACCACTTCGCCCGCATCGAAACGCACGCGCTCGCCATTCGCCGCGATCGCGACGACACCGCGGGCCGTCGCGCCTTCCATCACGATGCGTTCGACACGCAGATTCGAATAGATGCTGAGGTTCGGACGCTTGCGCGTGGCTTCGTCGAGATAGGCGATGGCCGTCGACACGCGCTTGTCGTCGATGTTCGAGAATGCGCCCGGAAAGAAGCCGTCGCCGAATTCGCCATTCTGGTCCTGAAGTTCCGCGAAGCCGTTCGCGCGCAAACCCTTCGCGAATGCATGGCAGAACGCCGGCCAGTCCTTCGGCATGATCCGGCGGATCGGCACCGGTCCGTCGCTGCCGTGCAATTCGCCGCCGGGAAAGTTCACGTCGCGTTCGAGCTTGCGAAAGTACGGCAGCACATCGCGCCACGACCAGCCTTCGGCGCCGTTCGCAGCCCATTCGTCGTAGTCGCGCGGCAGGCCGCGATTGGCCGATTGCACGTTGATGCTCGAGCCGCCGCCCATCACGCGGCCCTGCTCGTAGACGCGCGGCGCGGCGTGCTGCGTGGCCTTCGCTTTCAGATCGGGCCAGATGTACGCGTCGCCGCAGAAGACGGGCATCGGATAGCTGTCGAGAATCGCCGCGGGCACCGCGCCCGGCGGCGTATCGGCGCCCGCCTCGATCAGCGCGACGCGCACCGACGGCGCCGCCGACAGTCGATGCGCGAGCACGCATCCGGCCGAGCCGCCGCCTACGATCACGTAGTCGAAGCGAGTCATCGCGTTGTCTCCTCTTGTCTTTTGTTTAGCCCGCCGCGCGGCGTGTCGGGTATCAGCTGCCGCGAAACACCGGCTTGCGCTTGCCATGAAACGCTTCGACGCCTTCGCGGAAATCGTCCGACGAGCGCAGACGGCTATAGCAATGGCCTTCGAGTTCGATCGCGATCGACAAGGGCGCGTCTTCCGAATCGTTCAAGAGCTTCTTCGCGGTGCGTTGCGCGAGCGGCGAGAATGCGCGCAGTTCGTCGACGAGCGCGTCCGTCGCCGCTTCGAGTTCGGCGTCCGCGACGAATTCGACCGCGATGCCCCACTCGTACGCCTGCTCGCCAGGAATGCGGCGCGAGCGCATCACGATGTCCTTCGTGCGGCCGATGCCGACCATCGACTGCAAACGCGCCGAACCGCCCGAGCCGGGAATCTGGCCGAGCTTCTGCTCCGGCAGCGCATAGAAGGTCGTATCGGTGACGATGCGGAAATCGCACGCCAGCGACAACTCGAAGCCCACGCCGAAGCAGAAGCCGCGATTGGCCGCAATCACCGGCTTCGAGCAGCGCGCGGGCGCCGCGATATTCCACGCGAGCTTCGACACGTGTTCCGGCGATGCTTCCAGAAAGCCCTTGATGTCGCCGCCGCTCGAAAAATGCTCGCCCTTCGCGCGCACGACGATCACGCGCACGCGTTGATCTTCGTCGAGTGCTTCGAATACGGCGCGCAACTGATCGCGTGCGTGCATCGAAATGACGTTGAACGGCGGCCGATGCAGGATGATGTCGGCGCGCTCGCGCTGCGCGTCGATTTCGACCGAGAAGCCGTCGAGGTCTTGCAGCAGAGTCTGGCCGCGATGGTTGAGATCACTCATTGTGGGTTACTCCTTGGTGGTTGCTGTAGGTTGCGCGGGCAGGGCGTGTGAATCGGGCGTGTACTCGCCCGCTTGCAGCTTGCGGCGCAGGATCTTGCCGACGGGCGACTTCGGAATGTCGTCGACGAACACGTAATCGCGCGGACGCTTGAAGTTGACGAGGTCCGACTGACGGCACCATGCATCGAGCGAGTCGGCATCGACGTACTCGCGGCGCTTGATGAATGCGACCACACGTTGCCCCCAGCGCTCGTCCTTGACGCCCGCGACCGCGACTTCATCGACGGCGGGATGCAGCGACAGCACCGATTCGATGTCCACCGGTGAGATGTTTTCTCCGCCGCTGATGATCATGTCGTCGACGCGGCCCGTCACGTACAGATCGCCGTCGCGGTCGAGATAGCCCGTGTCCCCGGTGAAGTACCAGCCCTCGCGCAGGCACTTCGCATTCGCGTCCGGACGATTCCAGTAGCCTTCGAAGGCTTCGTCGCCGAGCAGGTCCACGATGATCTGTCCTTCTTCGCCGGCTTCGGCGATCGCATCGGGCGAGAGCGCATCGAGCTTCACGACGCGCAGCCGCGTATTGATGCCCGCGCGGCCCGCGCTGCCCGGTTTCTTCGTCGCGTCCTGATCGATGCTGAACGTGTAGACCTCGGACGAGCCGTAGTGATTGACGAAGAGCTCCGGCTCGAACGCGGCCGAAAGGCGCTTGAGCAGGCCGTCGTTCATCGGTGCGCCGGCGAAGCCGAGCTTTCTGACCGACGACGTTTCCGTGCTCGCGAACGCGCTGTCGGCGAGCAGATCGTGATAGAGCGTCGGCACGAGATAGAGGCAGGTGAGCGCGTGCTTCGAGATGCATTCGAGCGCGAGCTTCGCGTTCCAGCGCCGCACGCAGACGAACAGGCCATCGACGAGCGCCATCGCGAGCAGCGAGCGCACGCCCATCGTGTGATAGAGCGGCATCACGCCGAGCGTGCGTTCGCCGCGCCTGTAGAGGTTCTGGGCGACGTGCGCGAGCGCGCCCGCGCGTTCATGCCGATGCCGGCGCGGCACGCCCTTGCCTTTGCCCGTCGTGCCGGACGTATAGAGGATCAGCGAGATGTCGTCGGCGGTGGCGTGCGTCGTGTCGGTCACGTCGCCGCTGCGCGTTCGTTCGACGATGAGCGCATCGAAGGTGGTGGTGCGGCCGAGCGCATCGTCGAGTGCGACGCGCGGCACTTTTTGCGCGGCGGCGCTCTGCGCGACGGAATCCGCGCTGACGGGTTCGTAGACGATCGCCTTCACCCCCGCGTCGGTCACGCAGTAGTCGACTTCTTCCGGCTTCGCGCGCCAGTTGAGCGGCACGATCACGATGCCCGCGAACTGTCCGGCCCAATGCAGCGTCGCCATTTCCCAGCGGTTTTGCAGCACGACGAGCAGCCGGTCGCCGCGTTCCAGGCCGAGCTCGCGCAGGCCATCGGCGACATTCAGGATCATGCGATGCCACTGCGCGTACGTCAGTTGCACCTCGCCATCGACGAGCGCGAGCGCGTTCGGACTGCGCTCGACGCTTTGCAGGAACGTGCGTCCGAGATCAAGCATGTTCGGCCTCCTTTGCGCTTGCCTCGGCCCGGCGGCGCGCCGCCACGTCGAGCACCGCGGCCACGATGGGCGTGTAGCCCGTACAGCGGCAGATATGACCCGAGAGCATCTCGCGCACTTGCTCTTCGGAAGGATCGGGCACGCGCCGCAGATAATCCGCGCACGACATCAGAATGCCCGCCGTGCAAAAGCCGCATTGCAGCGCGTGATGCCGCTGGAACGCCTGCTGCAGGTCGCCGAGCGTCTGGTCGGGCGCAAGGCCTTCGACGGTATCGATACGCCGACGGTCGGCCTGCACCGCGAGCATCAAGCACGAGCGCGCCGCGACGCCATCGACCTGCACGGTACATGCGCCGCACACGCCGTGTTCGCAGCCGACGTGCGTGCCCGTCGCGCCGAGTTCGTGCCGGATGAAGTCCGACAGCAGTTCGCGCGGCTCGCAATGGCCGCTTCGTTCGCGGCCGTTCAGCGTCAGCGCGATGCGCCGCACTTCGCCGTGCCGCATGATGGTGTCCGACATCTTGCTCACTTTGCCTCCTCGACCACGCGCCATCCGAGTTGCCGGACCAGATTCCGGCGATATGCCGCGCTGATCTGCGCATCGTCCTGCGCGTTCAGTTTCCAGCTCAAATCGTTCAGTGCGCCGCGCAGGTCGTCGCCCCGCAGACGCGGCCATTGCTCCGTCACCGGCCGGTCCGCGACGCCGCCGACAGCAATGCGGATCCACTCGTCGGTGACCACGGCCGCGCACGCGACGATCGCGAAGTCGCCGTGCCGCGCGGAAAATTCGGCGAACGCGTAGCGCTCGCCTTCCTTGCGCAGCGGGAAGCGCACGGCTTCGACGAGTTCATCGGGCTCGCGCGCGGTCATCAGCATTCCCTGAAAGAAGTCCTGCGCCGCGAGCGTGCGGCGCCTCTTTCGCGAGCGCAGCATCACGTCGCCGCCGAGCGCCGCAAGCACGAGCGGCAACTCCGCGCTCGGGTCCGCATGCGCGATCGATCCGCACACGGTGCCGCGGTTGCGAATCTGAAAGTGCGAGATATGCGGGAAGGCCATCGCGAGCAGCGGCGCTTCGTCGGTGAGCGTGCTGCGCCATTCGACGCTGCCTTGCGTCGCCGCGGCGTTCACGACGAGATGCCGCGCCTGCTGGTCCACGCGCACGGCATCGAGTTCGGCGGTGCGCGAGATATCGACGAGCACCTTCGGCTGCGCGAGCCGCATATTGAGCACGGCCATCAGCGACTGGCCGCCCGCCAGCACGCGGGCGTCTTCGCCGTATTGCGCGAGCGCGTCGAGCGCGTCTTGCGCGGTCATCGCGCGCAGGTAATCGAAGGGTGCGGGCTTCATGCGTGTCTCCTGAAACGTGCAAGGAGTCTTACGATCCACGATCCGTGCGCTTGCACGGGCTTGCCCGCCGCCTGCCGTCCGAGCGATTCGAACAACTGCTTGAGCACGACCTTCGCCGCGCCTTCGAGCATCCGGCCGCCGACCGCCGCGACCTTGCCTGACACCTGTGCTTCGTAGTCGTACGTGAGCCGCGTGCCGCTGCCTTGCGGCGTCAGTTCGACGAGACCGCTGCCGCGCGCGCTGCCGAGCGGCGAGATGCCCGCGCCGGCGAGTCGCAGGCGGCGCGGCGCATCGATCTCCGACAAGCCGATGCGCGCCTCGAAACGCGCCTTGATCATGCCGACGCCGACGGTCACGTCAGCGCGATACTGGTTCGGCGCCGTCTCTTCGAGCGCGTGACAGCCGGGAATGACCTTAGCGAGTGCCTTCGGATCGAGCAGCACGGCGAACACGGCTTCGGGTGTCGCGGGCAGGTCGACCGCGCCCTGCGCCGTCAGTGCGCGACCGCCGCCTGGCGTCGCCGGCTTCGCGGCGGGCGCTTCGCGATATTCCGGCCGCGACGGTTCGGGATCGTCCATGCCGATCATCGCCATCACTCTGGGCGGCGTGAGCGGCAGGCGAATCTCTTCGACGCCGAGCGCGTCCGCCACCGCATTCGCGATGCACGGCGGCGTGCTCATGTTGTTGCCTTCGCCGAGACCCTTCGCGCCAAGCGGCGTGAAAGGCGAAGGCGTCTCCAGATGCACGATCAGCGGATCGGGCACTTCGCAGGTGGTCGGCATCAGATAGTCGGCGAGCGTGCCGGACTGGAAGCTGCCGTCCGCGCCGTAGCGGAATTCTTCCATCAGCGCCGCGCCGAGGCCTTGCGCGAAGGCGCCGCGAATCTGGCCATCGGCGAGTGCGGGATTGAGGAGGGTGCCGGCGTCGTGCACGGTCACATACCGGTCGATGCGCACGCGTCCCGTCGCGCGATCCACTTCGACCCCGCACATGTCGAACGCGAAGCCGTATGCCGCCGAGGTATTGATGCGGTCCTGTTCGTCGGGCGCATCCATGTGCGGCGGCGACCAGAACACGGTTTCGCGCAGGCCCGGCTCTTCGCCTTCGGGCAGGAGCGCGGGCGCCCAGTGCGGCGCATTGCTCGCGGCACGCGCGAACGGCAGCGCGCGGTCTTCGGCGTCGTGCGGAAAGACGCGCGCGCCTTCGAAGCGCACGTCGCCGGGCGCGCAGTTGAACTGCTTCGCGAGCACGCGCGCGAGCTTGTCGCGCACGCGCGTCGCGGCGAGATGCACCGTGCCCGCCACTGCGCCCGCGAAGCGGCTCGAATAATTGCCTGCCGCGACGGACCAGGCGTCCTTGTGCGTATCGAATTCGACGTTGACGACGATGTCCTTCGGATCGAGCCCGAGCACATCGGCGACGACTTGCGCGCACACGGTCATGTGGCCCTGGCCCGCGGGCGTCGATGCGATCGTGACGACCACGCCGCCGAGCAGATCGACGCTGACGGTCGCGCTCGCGATCGCGCCGCTCTTCGGCCCGGCTTTCTTGCGTGCGTCGGCTGGCATCACGGTCGTGATGTAGCCCATGTTCGATACCGACGGCTCGACGATCGCCGCGAAGCCGATGCCATACAGCCGCCCTTCGCTGCGCGCGGCGTCGCGGTGCGCGACGAGTTCCCGGTATCCGCCTTCGTCGAGTGAACGGCGCAGCGCTTCCTGATAGTTGCCCGAATCGAGCAGGGCGCCCGCCGCCGCGCGATACGGGAACGCATCGGCGGGAACGAAGTTGCGGCGATACACGTCGAGCACATCGAGCTTCAGTTCGATCGCGATACGCTGGATCAGCCGCTCTAGCGCGAAGTACACCTGCGGGCCGCCGAAGCCGCGCACGAGCCCCGTCGGCGTCTTGTTCGTCAGCACGACGCGATTGCGCACGAGCAGATTCGGGATCGCGTACGCGCCCGTCAGGCAGCCGTGCATCCGGTAGAACGTCGCCGGCTCGGGCGCGCGCACGTAGCCGCCGACATCTTCCAACTGATCGTAAGACAGCGCGACGATCCGGCCATCGGCTTCGACTGCCGCTTCTATGGTTGAAACACGCGCCGTCGCCGATGTCGCCGCGCTCAGGTGTTCGAGCCGATCCTCGACCCACTTCACCGGCGCGCCGGCCTTGCGCGACGCGAGGCACATCAGCACGACATACGGAAACACCGCCTGCTTCACGCCGAAGCTGCCGCCGGAATCACGCGGGGCCTTGTGACGCAGCCGATTGGCAGGCACGTTCAACGCCATCGCCATGACGGCGTGCAGCGAGAACGGCCCCATGAAATTGGACGTGACGTCGTAGCCTTCTTCGCCCGAAAGATACTCGGCGATGACCACGCCGCACTCGATCGGCGCGCAGGTGTTGCGCGGATAATGCGCGACCAGCTTCACGCGATGCGGCGCGCGCTGGAAGGCCGCTTCGGGCTCGCCGTAGCGGAAATGCCGGTCGCTGATGACGTTGCTGCCGACGCGTTCGTGCAGCACCGGCGCGTCGTCCTTCGCGGCCTGTTCGATCGACGTCACGGGATCGAGCATCGCGTAGTCGACCTTGATGAGATCGAGCGCGTCTTCCGCGAGCGCACGCGATTCGGCCATCACGACCGCGACCGGCTCGCCGACGTAGCGCACACGGTCCATCGCGAGCGCCCACTGTTCCATCGGCGATTTCACGCCGACGACGAACGGTCGCGACCACGGACGCAAATCGTCGCGCGTGAGCACGGCGCGCACGCCCGCGAGTTTCGACGCGGCTTGCGTATCGATCGACAGGATATCCGCGTGCGCATGCGGCGAACGCAGAATCGCGGCGTGCAGCGTGCCCGGCTTGACAGCGATGTCGTCGCCATAGCGGCCACGGCCCGTCAGGATCGCCGGGTCTTCGAGGCGCTCTATCGAGCGTCCGATGTGACGCTGCGGTGCGCTCGCTTCGCGCACCTCGTTGCCGGCGACGCGCGCGTCCATGTCGGCGAATGCGGTTTCGCGCTGATTCATGACCTTACTCCTCACGTGCGGCGCGGCCGCCGAATTCATCGGCTAGACCGCTCCAGCGGCGCGCAATCTCGTCGTGCTCGATCTCGAACAGATCGAGAATGCGCCCGACAGTGTGGTCGACCACGTCGTCGATGGTCTGCGGATGCGCGTAGAACGCGGGCACCGGCGGCATCACGATCGCGCCCATTTGCGTGGCGAGCGTCATGTTGCGCAGATGCGCGAGATTGAGCGGGGTTTCGCGCGCGACCAGCACGAGGCGGCGGCGCTCCTTGAGCATCACATCGGCGGCGCGCGTCAGCAGGTTGTCCGCGAAGCCGTTCGCGACGCCCGCGAGCGTTTTCATCGAGCATGGCGCGATCACCATGCCTTCGGTCAGAAACGATCCGCTTGCCACGGCCGCGCCGATATCGCGCACGTTGTGCACGACGTCGGCAGCGGCTTCGAGATCACCACGCGCGAGGCCGAGTTCCTGGGCGGCCGTCACCGCGCCCGACGACGACACGATGAGATGCGTCTCGTGCGTGCCGAGCCGGCGCAACGCGGCGAGCAAACGCACGCCGATCACCGCGCCGCTTGCGCCCGAAATGCCGACGACGATGCGTTTCTTTCGTTCAGCCATGATCGCGTGACAGATAGGCGTCGAACGCGCTGTTGTCGGCGGCGACGAGTGCTTGCAGGTCGACCGTGTCCTGCCCCGGTATGCGCACGCGGGTGAACACATGCGCGGGGTAGACGACGGGGCGCGTCGCATCGAGGCCCATCTTCGCGCTCACGCCCTGCAGATGCGCCGGCGCATCGTCGGGCTGACCGAGCGTCGTCGACGGATCGAGCGGCGAGCCTTGCGCGCCTGCTATCACGACGAGATCGCGGTCTGCCTGGAAGCGCGTCGCGATGGCCCATTCGATTTCGGCGGGATCGTACACGTTCACATCGGTATCGACGACGACGACCTGCTTGATGTCGTAATGCGCGCCGAACGCGCACAGGATGACGTTCTTCGCTTCGCCTTCGCGCTTCTTGTCGAATTGCACCCACAGGTGATAGCGGCACACGCCGCCCACCGACAGATGCACGTCCTTGACGGCGGGATGACTGCGCTGAAGATGCGCGAGCAACGTGGCTTCACGCGGAATCGCGCCGAGCAGCAGATGCTCCATTTCGGCGGGCACGATCGTATGAAAGATCGGAGCGCGCCGATGCGTGACGGCCGTCACTTCGATGACTTCGCGTGCTTCCTTCGCGCTGTAGTACTTTGGAAATTCGCCGAACGGACCTTCCGGCTCGCGCACGTTCGGCAGAATGCGCCCTTCGATGACGATCTCCGCGAACGCCGGCACGTGCACGCCGTTCGTCACGCATTGCGCGACAGGCAGCGGCGCACCGTGCAGCGCGCCTGCGATTTCGAGTTCGTCGTGATCGATCGGCGTGATCGCTTGCGACGCGAGCATCGTCAGGGGATCGACGCCGATCGCGATCGCGACGTCGAGCGCATCGCCCGCGGCTTCCGCGTCGCGCTGGAACGCGTAGAGATGACGCGGCAGCAGCAGGATCGCCATGCGATCGGGGCCGTGCACCTGAATGCGGTTGATCGAGACGTTCTGCACGCCGGTGCGCGGATTGCGCGCGATCACGAGACCGGCGGTGATGTACGGGCCGTTGTCGTGTTCGCTGTGCGTGGGAATGGGCAGCAGCGCGTGGAGATCGATGCCGCTCGTATGCACCACCTGCTGACAGGGCGCGTCTTCACGTTGAATCAGTTTCGATGCGAGCGGCGCCGCGGCTGCAGCGGAAAAACGCGCGAGCAACGCCGATTCATCGACGCCCATCGCTTCGGCGATCCACGCGCGCTTCGACATGAAGCCGCTCACGACGGGAATCCCATGTCCGTGCGGCTGCGTGAAAAACGCAGCTTGTTCGCCGTCGAGGCGCTTTGCAATGGCGGCGAGTTCGTGCTCGAGCGCGACGGGCTTGTCGATCGTCGCGATCCGGCCGGTTTTCGCGAGATGCGCGAGCCAGTCGCGCAGCGACAGCGAGCCGGTTTCGGCGTGATCTGGTGCCCAGTTGAATGAGGGATTGCCGTGCGTTGCGGCATCGCGTGTGTTCATCAGCGTCTCCATCTGTGCGCGCTACCGTAGCAAGCGCATTGGGATGAAGCGTAGCGAGATCGCGTCATAACATCTAATACTGTTTACTGATGCGACGAATCATTCGTCGTTATATCGGTGTTAGCCCGGATGACAGCGGTCTTACAGTTACGTATCAATAGACCGCTCACCCACGCCCGTACTGAAGGGCGCACTACCAAAAGGGGCCCTGCACCGTCGATGAACGCAGGGTGATAATGGCACCGCGCCCCATTAGCATCGCTGATGCTCTGAGGGAACATGGATCTCAAGCAAATCCAGTACTTCATCGCACTATTCGAGGACGGCTCGGTCACCCGTGCCGCAAAGCGGCTGAACATCGTGCAACCGGCCCTGAGCATGCAGATCGCCAAGCTCGAGGACGAACTGCATCAACAGCTGTTCGAGCGCGGCGCGCACGGCATGGCGCCGACCGCCGCGGGACGGCTGATGTACCGCCTGTTTTTACCGATCGTGCGTGACCTTGCCCACGCACGGCAGCAACTCGTGCAGCGCGATGAAGTGGTGACGGGGCATGTCGGCATCGGGCTGATCGCATCGGTGACGGAAAGCGTGCTCGCGGATTCGCTGTCGCGCTTTCACGCGCGTTACCCCGATGTCGAAGTCACCGTCGCCGATGGCTACAGCGCGACCTTCATCGACTGGGTGGCGGGCGGGCAGCTCGATGCCGCCCTCATCAACAAGCCGCGCGCGCGCTTGTCGCTCGACTCGCGCCCGCTGCTCGACGAGGAGATGGTGCTAGCCACCAGCGCCGCGCATGGCCCCGACTTGCCGCATGCAATCGAACTGGCGCAATTGCCCGAACTGGAACTCGTGCTGCCCACCAAACGTCACGGCCTGCGCGGCGTGCTCGACAGCGCCGCGCAACACGAGGACGTGCTGCTCGCGCCGCGCTTCGAGATCGACGTGCTTTCGACAATTCTGAAGCTCGTCGAGCACACGCGCTTTGCGACGATTTTGCCGCGCATCGTCGTCGAGCGCGCCGCGCGGCACGGCACGTTGCGCGCGTACCCGATTCTGGCGCCTCGCATCGTGCGGCACATCGTCTGCGTGAATCATCCGCGCCGCCCGTTGAGCGCGGCGGCGGAAGCACTGATCGGGATCATCGGCGACGAGTTGCACCGCGTGTCGAGCCTGTCGGGCGATGAGCCCTCACACACCATCAAGGAACGATCTTCATGAACGCACGACACTGGATTGCCGGCGAATGGACCGGCACGCCCAACATCGACAGCATGGATCCCGCGACGGGCGAGGCCATCGGCCGGTTCGCCGACGGCGGATCGAGCGAAGCCGATGCCGCCATCGCCGCCGCTCGCCACGCGTTCGATCGCACGACATGGGCGCAGGACGCGCGCTTGCGCCAGGACGTGCTGCTCGGCTGGGCTTCGGCGCTCGAAGCCGAACGCGACATGCTCGCGACGCTGCTCACGCGCGAAAACGGCAAGGCGATCGCGCAATCGCGCGGCGAGATTGCCGGCGCGATATCGGAGGTGCGCTATTACGCGGGGCTCGCGCGCCATATTGCCGGGCACGTGCTCGAACCGGAACCGGGCACGATATCGACGATGCTGCGCGAAGCGGCCGGCGTCGCGGCGATCATCGTGCCTTGGAATGCGCCCGCCGTGCTGCTCGTGCGCTCGCTCGCGCCCGCTCTCGCGGCCGGCTGCACGGCGATCGTCAAACCGGCGGCGCAAACGTCGCTGCTCACGGCCGCGATGTTGCGCTGCTTCGAACACACGGCGTTGCCTCAAGGCGCGGTGAACCTCGTCAACGAACGCGGATACGCGGCCAGCCAGCGGCTCGTCGATTCGCACGGCGTCGACGTGGTGAGCTTCACGGGATCGACGGCGACGGGCAAGAAGATCATGGCGGCCGCTGCCGACAGCATGAAGAAGCTGTCGCTCGAACTTGGCGGCAAGTCATGCTGCGTCGTCTTCGACGATGCCGATGTCGCGGCGATCGCGCCGCGGCTCGCGCGCGCCGCGACGATCATCTCCGGGCAGCAATGCACGGCGGCGCGCCGGGTGCTGGTCCATGCGTCGCGCGCTGCGCAAATGCGCGAGCACCTCGCGTTAGCGCTTGCGTCGCTGCGGGTCGGACCGGGCATCGATCCGGCGACGGATATCGGCGCGCTCATCGACGGCACGACGCGCGATGCGGTGGCACGGACGATCGAGCGCGCGTGCGCAACGGCCGAGCGTGTGCTGCTGCGAGGCACTTGCTCGGGGCACGCGTTTCTGTCGCCGACGCTCGTCGAGCATGACGATCCGAAGGCGTTCTTTTGCCAGGACGAGATCTTTGGCCCGTTCGTCACGCTGGAAGTCTTTGAGAACGAAATGGAAGCGATCGAGAAAGCCAACGACACGGTCTTCGGTCTCTCGGCGAGCGTATGGACCCACGACGGAGCGCGCGCATTGCGCGTCGCGCGTGCGCTGCGCAACGGCACGGTGTGGATCAACGACCACAACAAGCTTTTCGCCGAAGCCGAAACGGGCGGGTATCGCCAAAGCGGACTGGGTCGGCTACACGGCTACGATGCGCTGGCGGACTTCACCGAGTTGAAGCACATCTGCATGCCGGCCGGCGTGGCGGAAGGCATCGCGCCGTTGCGGTGAACGGCAGGGAGGCGAGTCAATGGATAGCGTGGATCTCGAAGTCCTGAAAAGCAGCGCACGATGGCTGGCGGACGGGCATCGCGTGCTGCTGGTGACGGTGGTGAAGACATGGGGATCGTCGCCGCGTCCCGTGGGCGCGATGCTCGCGGTGCGCGCCGATGGGCAGGTGGTCGGGTCGGTGTCGGGCGGATGCATCGAAGACGATCTGATCGATCGCGTGCGGCAGCGAGGCATCGAACAGGAAAGTCCGCAGGTGCTGAAGTACGGCGTCAGCGCGCAGGAGGCGCATCGCTTCGGCCTGCCTTGCGGCGGCACCATTCAGCTCGTGCTGGAGCCGTTGACGCTCGCGAGCGGTATCGCCGGGCTGTGTGCAGCGGTGGAGGCAGGCAGGCTCGTCGCGCGCACGCTCGACATGGCGACGGGGGCTGCGCGCCTCGAACCCGCGCAGGCGACGGACGGTCTTCTGTTCGACGGGATGACGCTGATGAGCATCCATGGGCCCCGTTACCGGATGCTGGTGATCGGCGCGGGACAGTTGTCGCGCTATCTGTGCAGCATCGCGGTGGGGCTCGATTATCAGGTCACGGTATGCGATCCGCGCGAGGAATATACGGACGAGTGGAACGTGCCCGGCACGACCCTCGTTCGGGCCATGCCCGACGACACAGTGATGGACATGAAGCTCGACGAACGCTCTGCGGTGATCGCGCTGACGCACGATCCGAAGCTCGACGATCTCGCGCTGATGGAAGCGCTGAAAACGCCTGCGTTCTACGTGGGTGCGCTCGGTTCGCGTCGCAATAACGCGGCGCGGCGCAAGCGCTTGAAGGAGTTCGATCTCACCGATGAAGAACTCGCACGCCTGCACGGACCGGTGGGCATCTACATCGGCAGCCGGACGCCGCCGGAGATCGCCCTGTCCATACTGGCCGAATTGACGGCCGCGAAAAACGGCGTGTCGTTGCCGGAACTGCTGCGGGTCGAAGGCGCCAAGGCGGTCCGGGAGATGGCGGGCAACGCGGTGGGCTGTGACGCCTTGTAAGCGGAACCGATTTCACCACAGGCGCCGTAAGGCGAGCGGTCCATCGCTCAACTGCTGGCGCAGGAAATCCACCGCCACGCGCACCTTCGCCGTGGACGGCCTGCGCTGAGTCCCGTCGAGGTTAGTCAGTCGTTGTCGGCGCCGGGGGCTCCGGTATCGAATCCGGCAGCCTCGCGCAGCGCTTGCAGCATCGCCCGCGCACCCGGTGAGAGCCTGTCCCCGCGCCGTGTGACGATGCCCGCCGGCCCGAGCTTCAGATCGAGCTCGAACGGCAGCGGTTCGAGCGCGCCGGCAATGCAATACGGCCGCACCGGCTCGCGCGCAAGCGGCGCGATCATATCGCTGATCTGCAGCAGACTCGTGATGACAGGCAGCGATGAGCTCTCGACCACATCCGTTGGCAACGCGAGCTGCCGTTCGAGAAAAAGTTGTGTGAACTGATTACGCATCACGTTGCCCTTCGGCGGCAGGATCCACGTTTGCGGCGCCAGTTCGTTCCAACTGAGAGCCTTACGCCTGGCGAGCGGATGGCCAACGCGCGCGAACAGCGCGTGCTGAGCTTCTGCGAGCGGGGCGTAGTGCAGTTCCGCCAGATCGTCCGGATTGCGGATTCGCGCGACGATCATATCCAGCTTGCCTTCCTGCAAACGCTGCACCAGCACCTCGCTGAACTCCATCTCGATGTTGACGCGAATCTGCGGAAAGCGCTTCTTGAGTAGCGCCACGGCCTGCGGCACGAGGTTGGTGGCCGCCGTGACCTCGGTGCCGATCATCGCCTGCCCGGTCAGGCCGGCTTTGAGCGCGGACACTTCGTCGTACGCGTGCTGCAGCTCCGCCAGCACGCTGCGCGCATGGCGGATCAGCACCTCGCCGTACCACGTGGGCTCGACACCGCGCGGATGCCGTTCGAACAATGGCACACCCATCGTCTCTTCCAGTTCCCGCAGCAACTTGGTCGCCCCGGGTTGGGTCATGTGCGCCGCGTCCGCCGCGCGCAATACCGAGCGATGGGTGTCGAGCTGAACGATCAGGGCCAATTGGCGCGTCTTCAGGCGCGTGGGGTCGAAGCGGCCCGGCGCGATGGCCCCCGCGCCGTCGTCCGGATGAAGTGCCGAGCTCACGATGTCGCCTCCGCGTATTCCGTATTGATATAGATCTTGCGTTATTTTTCATTATAAAAGCATATCGAACAATCCTACTATGCAGCAGTCGCCCTGCATTTCAAGGCGGGCGGTTTCCCATCATGGGCATCGAGACCGGCTGCATCCAGCATCCGCGCAGGCAGCCGCACAGGAGGCGAAGAGGTAATGAACATTCGTACTGCAGACATCCCGCCGGAAGGCATCACCACCGACGAATTCCTCGGCCGCGTCGCCAAGGTCCGCAGCGCGCTCGACAAGGCGGGCCTCGTCGGCCTGCTTGCATTCGGCGATTGCTGGCGTGGCGCGAACATCGGCTACTTCACCGAGTTCCGCCCGCTCGACGGCGTATCGGACATTGCCAATGCGATCCTGCTGCTGCCGGTGGACGGCGACCCCGTGCTGTTCGTGTCGGATCAATGCTTCGATTACGCGACGAGCGTGACCGCCTTCGGGGTGCGCAGTCTGCGTGAAGTCACGCAACAGGTGCAGGCCTTTTCTGCGCGGCACCGCAGCGGCACGGTCGGCCTGGCTGGCGCCGCCTATATCCCCGCGGACCTGTTGCAGCGCCTGAACGCCGGTCTCGGCGAACTGAAGCTCGAACCGACGATGGTGCTGGCCGAAATCAAGGCGATCAAGAGCGAGCCCGAGGTCGCGCTGATGCGCAAAGCCGCCGCCTTGACCGATTCGGCGATGGCCGCGATTCGCGACGCGCTCGCCGACGGCCGTCCGTACACCGAGCGCGAACTCGCTTTAATCGCCGACCGCGCGATGCTCGCGGGAGGCGCGGACCGGACCGCGTTCGATTCGATGGTGCAATCCGGTCCGCGCTCGGCGTATAACCTGGCGCGCCCCACCGACCGCATCCTGCAACCGGGCGAGCTCATTATGACCGACATCGGTGCGCGTTATCGTGGGTACGTGGCCGACGGCGGACGCGGCTTTACCTACGGTCCGGCGAATCCAGAGAAGATGGCGATCGTCGCGGCAGCGGCGCGCGCGGTCGAAGCGGGGCTGGCCGCCGCGCGTCCCGGCATGGCGGCCATGGAGTTGAACGCGGTGATCCAGCAGGCGCTGGTGAAGTCGAACTACGAGCAATACTCGAGCGAAGCGCGCGGCCATGGCACCGGTCACGGCACCGGCATGGACCCGGAAGAAGAAGCGCCGTGGATCGGGCCGGGCAACAGGACCGTGCTGCAGGAAAACATGGTCTTTACGCTGAAGGCGACGATCACGGTGCCGAACGTCGGCGGCCTGCGCACGGAACGTATCGTGCGGTTGACCTCGGGCGGCGTCGAAACACTCGACCATTTCCCGATGGAACTGCACTGGTGAGCACAGTGAACTGATCGTAACGTGCGGGCGGCCCCGCGCCGCCGACACGCAGCAGTTCAAAACATAGATTCCCAGAGAAGGGAGGAGACGTGAAAACATCGCCCATTTCATCCGGCAACGCGCCGGTTATCAGCCGGTCGGCCGTCAACCGTGTGCTGGTCGCCTCGGTGGTCGGGACCGCCATCGAGTGGTACGACTTTTTTCTCTATGCCACCGCTTCGGCGCTGGTCTTCGCCAAGCTGTTCTTTCCCTCGTTCGATCCGATGGTCGGCACCATCGCGGCATTCGGAAGTTTTGCGGTCGGCTATCTCGCCCGGCCCTTCGGCGCCGTGTTTTTCGGGCACTTCGGCGATCGCATCGGACGTAAGGCGACGCTCGTCGCGACGCTGACGATCATGGGCGTCGGCACCTTCGTGATCGGCCTGCTGCCGACCTACGCCTCGATCGGCGTCTGGGCGCCGATGCTGCTTGTCGCGATGCGCTTCCTGCAAGGGCTCGGCGTGGGCGGCGAATGGGGCGGCGCGGTGCTGATGGTGGTCGAAACGGCACCGGCCAGAAAGCGTGGTTTCTTCGGCGCGTTCCCGCAATTGGGCGTGCCGCTCGGATTGATGCTCTCGACCGCCGTGTTCAAAGCCGTCTCGAGTCTGCCGTCGGAGGCGTTCTATTCTTGGGGATGGCGCCTGCCGTTCCTGCTGAGCGTCGCGCTGATCGCCATCGGCCTGTTCATCCGCCTGCGCGTCATGGAGTCGCCGGTATTCGAACAGATCAAAGCGAGCAAGCAGGTCGTGAAAGCGCCGCTGATCGAATTGCTGCGCCGGCATCCGAAAGACCTCGTGCTGACGATCGGCACGCGCTTCGCGGTCGACATCACCTTCAACGTGATCAACGTGTTCGTGCTGGTGTACGGAACGACGCGGCTCGGCTTGTCGCGCGGACTGCTGCTGAACGCCATCATTGTGGGCTGCATGGTTGCGCTGTTCACGCTGCCGCTGTTCGGCAAGCTGTCGGACGCGATTGGACGCCGGACCGTCTTCATGCTCGGCGCGGTATTCGTGGCAATCTATGGATTCGCGTTCTTCCCGTTGCTCGAGACACGCAATCCGACTTTGATTTTCGTGGCGTACGTCTGCGGCATCGCGTTGAGCCAGGCGTCGGTGTACGGCGTGCAATCGACGTGGTTCGCGGAACTGTTCGGGACCCGGGTGCGTTATACAGGTGCTTCACTGCCGTATCAGATCGCCGGCATCATCACGTCGGGACCGACGCCATTGATCGCCACCTATCTGTTCGCGACGTTTGGCCAGACGCTGCCCATTTCGATCTATATCGCGGCGACAGGATTGCTGAGCCTCGCGTGCGCGTTTTTCCTCGCAGAGACTTTCAAGCGCGATCTGTCCGCGGAGCCGGGAGATGAGGCGGCCGCGGCGCCGGGCGCGCGTGCGTCCGCGCACTCGCCGCATCCTCTGGCGCGGTGAGTGCAAATCGATCCGCTTGCTGTGCCGTCCAGGACCTGGTCATTTTCGGTTGACGACTGAACGGTGTTGACCAGTGCGCCGAGCTCCGGCGTTGCAATAGTCACCTTGTCTCCGAGGTGATGCGTGAAGCCACTGCCCGGAGCATGCCGGTCTTTAATCGGGGAGAACATCGTGCCGAGAAACAGCATGAAGCCGTCGGGATACTGGTGATGCTGGCCGGCAGTCTGGGCGACGAGTTGCTCCGGGTCACGGCTGATCTCGCGCATGTGGCTCACGCCTTCGAGAATGAATCCGTCGTCCGCGCCTTCTATCCTCAGCGACACGCTGGCCGCCCGCACCGAGTCCATCGTGAAGCGATCATCGAACAAGCGGATAAAAGGACCGATCGCGCATGAGCCGTTGTTGCCTTTTGCGAAGAAGGGTGCGAGCGTGGTCGTCTGCGAAGCGGGAACGGTCGGCCAGGCGGCCTCTGGCCGCAACGGCGGCATGTGCAACAACGGCTTCGCGCAGGACTATGCAACGATGTCGCAACTGATCGGGACCGAGCGCGCGAATGACATCTATCGCGCGTTCGACGCCGGCGTCGACACGGTCGAGCGGCTCGTGCGGGAAGAATCGATTGACTGCGATTTCGCGCGTAGCGGCAAGCTCAAACTTGCTGCAAAACCCGAGCATTTCGACAAGCTGGTGCGCAGCCAGGCGCTGCTGGCGGCGAACATCGATCCCGACACGCGCATCGTCACACGCGCGGAACTGCGCGACGAGATCGGCTCGGACCGGTATCACGGCGGCCTGATCTTTGGCAAGAGCGCGGGTATGCACGTGGGGCGCTATGTGCGCGGACTCGCGCGCGCCGCCGAGGCGCGCGGCGCGCATATTCTGGAACAGACCCCCGTGCTCGCGCTGCGCCGCGAGCCGGACGGCCTATACCGGATCGGCACGCCGCGCGGCGAGATCCGGTGCAAGCAGGTATTGCTCGCGAGCGGCATCTCGCAGGTCGGCCCGTTCGGCTGGATCCGGCGGCGCATCGTGCCGGTCGGCGCATTCCTGATCGTCACCGAGCCGCTGTCCGTCGAACAGCTCGACCGGCTGCTGCCGCGCCGGCGGATGGCGACCGACACGAAAAACTTCGTCAACTTCTTCCGTACCACGCCGGACGATCGCCTGCTGTTCGGCGGCCGCGCGCAGTTCGCGGTGTCGAATCCGCACGTTGACGAAAAAAGCGGAAAGATCCTGCGAGAGCAACTGGCTAGCGTGTTCCCGGAACTGGCGGAGACGCGGATCGACTATTGCTGGGGCGGCATGGTCGATATGACGACGAACCGGCTGCCGCGCGCCGGGCAGCGCGACGGCGTGTACTACTCGATGGGCTACAGCGGCCACGGCACGCAAATGTCGACGCTGATGGGCACGCGCATGGCCGACATCATGGATGGCCGCACCGACCTGAACCCGTGGAAGGATTTCTCGTGGCCGGCGATTCCCGGCCATTTCGGCAAACCGTGGTTTCTGCCGATTGTCGGCGCCTGGTATCGCTTCAAGGACGCAACCCAATGACTTCCCCGCTCGATCATCTGAAGAGCTCCGGGCATCTGGAGCAGATCTACATCAACGGCGAATGGACGCAGCCTGCCGGCACGTTGAGTGCGCCACTCGTGTGTCCGTCGAATGGAGAGACGTTGGTCGAGTTGCCGCTCGGTGACGCGCACGACGTCGAGCGCGCGGTGCAGGCCGCGCGCGCCGCGTTCGTACGCTGGTCGGCGACTTCGCCGCAAGAGCGCGCCGGCTATCTCGACCGCCTGCACACGCTGATGCGCGAACGCGCGGAAACTTTCGCGCAGGCGCTGACCACCGAGATGGGCGCGCCGATCACCTATGCGCGCAACGCGCATGTGCCCTTCGCCGCAGAGCATCTACGCGTCGCCCGCGACAACCTCGCGTCGTATCCATTTCGTGTGCAGCGCGGCACGACCGCGATCGTGCGCGAGCCGATCGGCGTGTGCGCGCTGATCACGCCGTGGAACTGGCCGATCTACCAGATCACCGCGAAGGTCGGCCCGGCGCTCGCGGCCGGCTGCACGATCGTGCTCAAGCCGAGCGAGCTGTCGCCGCTCAGTGCGCTGCTGTTCGCCGAGGTTGTCGAGGCCGCCGGGCTGCCGCCCGGCGTGTTCAATCTGGTCAGCGGCACGGGACCGGAGGTCGGCGAGCGGCTCGCCGCGCATCGGCAGATCGATATGGTGTCCATCACGGGATCGACGCGCGCCGGCGTGCTGGTCGCTCAGGCAGCCGCGCCGACCGTCAAGCGCGTCGCGCAGGAACTCGGCGGCAAGTCGCCGAACGTGGTGTTGCCGGATGCGGATCTGTCGCGCGCAGTATCGCTCGGCGTCGCCGCCGCGTTCCGCAACATGGGGCAATCGTGCAGTGCGCCGACGCGGCTGATCGTGCCGCGCGCGCTGCTGCCGCAGGCGGAACAGCTCGCGGTCGCGGCCGTCGACGCGATGGTGGTCGGTGACCCATTCGTCGAGACGACGACCCACGGTCCGCTCGCGAACCGCGCGCAGTACGAGCGCGTGCAGACGATGATCGCGACGGGGATCGACGAACGCGCCAAGCTGCTGGTCGGCGGCCCGGGTCGGCCTGCGGGGTTCTCGCGCGGCTGGTTCGCGCAGCCGACGATCTTCTCGGCGGTGCGCTCCGACATGGCGATCGCGCGCGAGGAAATCTTCGGCCCGGTGTTGGCGATGCTCGCGTACGACAGCATCGACGAAGCAGTCCAGATCGCCAACGACACGGTCTACGGACTCGGCGCGCACGTGCAGGGCACCGACCTCGACACGGTGCGCGCGGTGGCCGCACGGATCGCGTCGGGACAGGTGCATTTAAACTATCCGGCGTGGGATCCGCAGGCACCGTTCGGCGGCTACAAGCAATCGGGCAACGGTCGCGAGTATGGCGTCGAAGGGATGGAAGAGTTTCTGGAGATCAAGTCGATCCTCGGGTACTACGCGTGAAGGCTTGCATAAGGTGGTGCCGCATGCGCGGCGGAGAGCGAGCGCACCACCCGGAATGCGTGGATCACCGCCCCGTCGACTTCGCCTGAGGCGGCACGTTGCTGTTCCGGCCAGGCGGGATACAGATTTCGAGTCCGGCGAGAGCCGTCGTCCGCGAGATTCGCCCGCAGGATGTGCTGTTAGGGATTTCAGGACAACTGGATTGTGTTTTTTTACTGCTCAAATCAGTGACCGCGAGACTTTTTACACTGGTCAAATATCGAAAGGGGAGGCGTAGTAGACAGGCTTGGACTTCAGCCGTTTAACTAGATTTTCAACGAGACGACTCTTCCATGATCGACTTCGATGGGCGAGTACATTGAATTCCTAATTGATCATATGCCTCGAGGCCTGCGTGGCCAGCAGCTCAATACTGCATTCCCTTCTTTCAGTCGATATGTGCGCAATGCGCAGGAGCAAAAATGACCGCGGCTTTTGTGCTGCACCGCGCCGACGGTGCATCACCTTCAACCTCGTTCCGCAGGGCGGCGTTCGGAACTTCAAGCGAACGAGGTCAGCCATGTCCCCTCCGTTGAACGTTATCCAATCCCCACCGGCGTTACCGGCCGCTGCCGATGTGGTCGTGATCGGAGGCGGCATCATCGGCGTGTTTACCGCCTACTATTTAGCCCGGCGCGGCGTGTCTGTTGCTCTCGTCGAGAAGGGAAGGATCGGCGCCGAACAATCGAGCCGCAATTGGGGCTGGTGCCGGCAGCAGAATCGCGACGCACGCGAATTGCCGATGGCAAGCAAAAGCCTTGATCTCTGGGAGCGATTTGCCATCGAGTCCGGCGAAGATACGGGCTTTCATCGCTGCGGGCTGCTGTATCTGAGCAATGACGACGCCGAGCTCGCTCGTTGGGCCAGTTGGGGCGAATTCGCAAAGACGGCGGGAGTGACGACCTACATGCTCGATAGCCGCCAAGCCGCCGAGCGCGGAAAGGCGACGGGCCGGCCTTGGAAAGGCGGCGTCTTCTCGCCCAGCGACGGCACGGCGGATCCAGCGAAAGCCGCGCCCGCCGTGGCAACCGCACTCATGAAGCTCGGGGGTAGTGTCATTCAACACTGCGCGGCGCGCGGCGTTGAACTGGAGGGCGGGCGGGTCTGCGGCGTCGTGACGGAAGCCGGCGTCATCAAGACGCGCACAGTCGTGCTCGCAGGTGGCGCATGGGCATCCGCGTTCTGCCGCCAGTTGGGCGTCCGTTTTCCTCAGGCGTCGATCCGCCAGTCCATCCTGAGCGTGTCCCCTGTCGGACATCGCTTGCCGGACGCTTTGTTCACCTCTGGCGTATCTGTGACCCGCCGCAACGACGGACGCTATGCATTGGCCATCAGTGGTCGCGCGCGGGTGGATGTGACGCCACAGTTCCTGCGATTTGCCCCGCAGTTCATGCCCATGTTCGCCAAGCGCTGGCGCAGCCTCCTGCCGGGCGGCCTGGAGGGAGTCCGGGGTGGCCATGAAACGCTGCAGCGGTGGCGGCTCGATGCGCCGACACCCATGGAGCGCGTACGCATCCTGGATCCCAAGCCTGATCGGGCGACGGTCACCGAAACCCACCGCCGCGCCGTCGAACTGCTGCCCGAACTTCGCAAAGCCAACATCACGCATGCGTGGGCCGGTTTCGTCGACAGCACGCCCGACGGCGTGCCGGGTATTGGCGAGTTGCCGGGTGTGCCCGGATTAATCCTGGCTGCGGGTTTTTCGGGCCACGGCTTTGGCATCGCGCCCGGCGCGGGGCACTTGATCGCGGACCTTGCCAGCGGTGCTGAACCGATCGTTGACCCGATACCGTATCGACCTGGCCGATTCGCCAATTCCTCCTGGGGTAAGGTCGCCGATTTCTAGACTACACCTGAGCGATCTGACTTCTAATCAATGACGTTTAGGACTCGAATCTGACTATGACAACCATCGCCGTGGTTCACACAGGACCAGTATCGGTCCAGCCGATCAAGGAGCAAATCAGCGAGCTGATTCCTAATGCGCGAGTGATCAACATCGTCGATGACAGCTTGCTCAATGACGTTCGTGCCGCCGGCCATGTGACTCCGGAAGTCGCAAGTCGAATTCATTCCTACATGTCCAATGCGCAGGCGATGCGCGTCGACATCATCCTTAACGCCTGTTCGTCCGTCGGCGAAGCTGCTGACTCGGTGCGCAACTTGATTGGCACTCCGATCGTGAAAATCGACGAGGCGATGGCAGAAGAGGCTTGCTCCATCGGTTCTCATATTGGGGTGATCGCGACTCTGCCGACTACGCTGGAGCCCACCGTTCGCCTCGTTAAAAAGAAGGCCGGAGAATTGCGGCGCGCCGTCGAAGTGACCGAACGGATTGCCGAAGGCGCCTTCGAGGCCCTCTTGAGCGGGGACGGTGCGCGCCATGACGAAATTGTGAAGAGCGCAATCTCGGCCCTTGCAGCACAGGTCGGCGTGATCGTACTGGCGCAGGTCTCAATGGCGCGGCTCGTGCCGCAGTTGGAGGGCGTGCGCGTTCCCGTGTTAGCTAGCCTGCGTAGCGGTGTTGCTGCTTTGAAACGCGCGCTCGATAGCTTGCCTAAGGTAAGCGCGCCCAACCAGAACAGATGATCGGCAGCGTGACAGGGGCGCGGATCGCATCAACCACTTTCCGCTTTAAACCCTTCTTGCGCGCGGCTCTTCGAATTATTCAGACCCGACTGAGTAGCTGGCGCGACCGTTAAATGGCGTGGCTGGTCCTGGACAGAAGCTAAGGAGCGAACGCCGAGCCAGGGGAGTCGTCGATCCGCAGCAGACGGCCCGCGTTGGCGATCACGATGAACGTGCCGACGTTGTGCAGGATCGCGGCCCACACTGCGCCGAGCATGCCGGTCGCGGCGAGCGCGATCACCGCGAGCGTCCACGCGAGGCCGATCGCCGCATTGGTCGTCGCCGTGCGCCGGCATTGCCGGCCGAGGCGGATGCAGGTCGGAATCCGCCGCAGATCGTCGCCCAGCAGCACAATATCGGCCGACGCGATCGCAATGTCGACGCCGCGCTCGCCCATCGCGATGCTCGTCGAGCCGGCCTTGATCGCCAGCACGTCGTTCAGCCCGTCGCCGACGACCAGCGGATGCAGGCCCGCGCCGATCTCGCGCATCACGTAATCGAGCTTGTCGTGCGGCAGCGCCTGCGCGACCACCGTCTCGATACCCGTCTCGGCCGCGACTTTGCCAGCGACGCGCTCGAGGTCGCCCGTCAGCAGCGTCTGCCGCGCGAGGCCCAGCGTCCGCAGCTCGGCGAGCGCTTCGTGCGCGTCGGGCCGCAGCGTGTCGGCAAAACCGAACCACGCGAGCAGCCGCCCGCCGAGCACGAGTCCGACGAGCGGCCCGTCGAAACCGTCAGGGGCCGGCGGCAAGTCACCGGCATGGTCGGCCAGCAGTGCGGGCCGGCCGAGTACCGCCGTGCCGGCCGGCGTGTCGGCGACGACGCCGAGCCCGCGCAATTCCCGCGTGCGTTCGAACGGCGCAACAGCGGCGCCCGTGAGGCCGGACGCGGCGGCATCACGGACGAGCGCGCGGCTCGCCGGATGCGCGCTGCTTTCGCCGAGCCGCGCGGCCAGCGCACGCGCCTGCGCGGCGTCGACACCGGGCTGCAGCCACACCTGCCGGACCTGCAATTCCCCGCGGGTGAGCGTGCCCGTCTTGTCGATCACGAGCGAATCGACCTCGGCGATCTTGTCGAGGAACGCGGCATTGCGAAACAGGACGCCGTGCCGCGCGCCGACCGCGATCCCGGCAATGGCCGTGGACGGCGCGGCGAGCACCAGCGCGCACGGGCACGCGGCCACGATGACCGCGAGCATCGCCGCTGCATTCGCGGACGTGAACCAGACGATCGCCGCGATCAGCAGGACGAGCGCGAGATACGCGCCCATGTGCCGCTCGAGGACCTGCGTGACGGGCGGTTTCGCCTGCTCCGCCTGTTGCATCAGCGCGATGATCTTGCCGAGCGTCGAATCCTTGCCGGTGTGAGTGACTTCGATGCGGAGCACGCCGTCGAGATTCAGTGCGCCGCCATACACGGCGCTGCCCGCATCGATGTCGTGCGGCACGGATTCGCCGGTGATCGGCCCGTTGTCGACGCTCGACGTGCCCGCCACCACGATGCCGTCGACCGGAATGCGGGCGCCGGCCACCACTTGGATGCGGTCGCCCGCGCGCAACGCGTCGTACGCGACTTCGACCACACTGCCGTCGGCGCCGATGCGGCGCACACGGCCGGCCGTCAGCCGGCCGAGCGCGCGGATGGCTTCCTGCGAGCCCAGCACGCTGCGCTCTTCGAGCGCATGGCCGAACGTCATCACGATCGGCAGCAGCGCGGCCGTCGTCATGTCGCCGATCGCCCACGCGGCCAGCATCGCGAGCGCGATCAGGCGGTCGGTCACGCCGTGCAGGCTCGGCACACGCAGGCTGTGCCACGCACTCGCGAACACCGGCCCCGCTACGATCAGCGATGCGAGCGCGGCGAGGAGTTGCGCGAGCGTTTGTCCGCCGCCCGACAGCATGCGCCACGCGAACGACAGCACGAGCAGGCCGCCCGCGAGCAGCGCCAGCGCGATCTGCCCCGTGATCGTGCGGCGTTCGTCGGAGGACAGCGCGTAGGCCGTCGTACCTGCGGGAGCGGCGTCCGGCTGCGTGGCCGGTTCGGCGAGCGAATTCATCGGGCGTTTCCGGGCAGGATCAGGTTCGAGGTGTCGTGCGGATCGATCGTCGTCACGCGCCCGGCTTTCGACAGCACGCGCTGCACGCGATCGCGATACAGCCGTGCCAGCAGCCCCGGATCGCCCTTCTCGTGGAGCGTTTCAGCGAGTTGCCGGATTTCGAGCGTGTCGGTCTGCGCGTTCGCGACGCGTTCGGCCGCGTGGGCCTGCGCGTCCTGCACGATCCGGTCGGCATCCTGCTGCGCGTCCTGGCGCCGCTGTTCGGCTGCGGTGCGTGCTTCGGCGATGGTGCGCTCGGCGACCTGCAGCGACGTCAGCACCGCGTTGAACGCGTCTGCCGCCGCGCCGGGAAACGCGGGCTGCACGTCGACGCGCGCAACTTCGACGCCGAGCCCCGCGTGCGCCGCGTCGAGTGCGCGCAGGTGGCGCGCGATCGCGTCGGCTAGATCGCCGCGCAACCGTTCGCGACGCGCGGCCATCTGCCGGTCGGCGGCCAGTTGCTCGGGCCGCGCGACCAGGATCGCGTCGAGATCGCGGGTCGCCGCGACCTCGACGGCCGACGCGGACACGATCCGCTCGAGCGCCAAATCGAGACGGTCCTGCTGCAGCACATACGCGTACGGATCGCTGACCCGGTAATAGAGCACCGCGCTCAACGCGACCGCGCCGCCGTCGCCGGTCAGCACGTAGCCTGAACCGGCCAACGCGTCGGGCAATCGCGCGACACCCTGCGCGGATGGCGCGAGCGCCCGCGGATCGCGCTCGAGCGAGCGGATCCGCTGCTCGAGCACACGCGCGGCGCCTGGCACGAGCAGGACCGATTCGAACGGCTGCGGCCACGCGATCACGAGCCCGGCGTCCTGGGTGCGCACGAGCGCGCCGAAACGCATTACGACTGCGCGGCTGTCCGCCGGAATCCGCCGGATGTTCGAGCCGGCCCATGTGCCTGCGGCGAGCACCGCGAGCGCGGCGATGAACCAGAACGACAGGCGCACGGCCTGCGCGCCCGGACCGAGCGGCGGTGCGGACGGCTCGCTCATCGCGCGGCCTTGTGCGCTTTGGGTGCCGGCTGCGCCTGCCCCGACCCGTCGGTCGGGCCATCCACGAGCATGCGGAACGGCGCGGCGTCGGTGCGCAGGATCAGGTTCGTATTGGTGCCGACCACCGCGTTCAGCGTGTCGAGCGAACGCAGCATTGTGTATAGGTGCGGGTTGCCCGCATAGTTCTTGCCGTAGATGTCGGCCGCGTCCTTGCGCGACTGCGCTTCGATGCCGGCCGCTTTCACGTTCGCATCGGCCAGCGCGATGCGCGCGTCGCGCTCAGCGTCCGAGCGGATCTGCGCAGCCTCGCGATTGCCGTCCGCGGTACGCTGCGCGGCCACGGTCTCGCGTTCGGCGCTCATCCGGTCGACCGTCGCGGCAAGCGTGGCGGCCGGCAGCGTGAGCCGTTCGAGCCCGACCTGGGCAACGCGCACCCCGTAAGTCGCATAAAGCTGCGCGTCGATCTGTCGGCGCAGCGCATCTTCGAATTCACTGATCTTCACCTGGGCCGGATCGGTGTTCACGAGCGACGCCAGATCGTATCCGGCGGACGTCGTTTGCAGCGCGGAGCCGACGAGCGAGCGGATCTGCCGCGCTGCTTCGTCCGGCTCGTTGCCGACCGCGCGCATGAAGCGCCCGATGTCGCTCGCATCGGCTGGCACGCGCCACGCGACGTAGGCCTCGACGATGATGCGTAGCCCGTCGCGGGTACCGACGTCCTGCAGGCCGCTCGACGTGGTGTGCAGGCGCAGGTCGACGGGCGTCACCGCATCGATCGGCGCAGGCAGGCGCCACGCGAGCCCGGGTTCGAGCAGCACCCGCACGGGCCGCCCGAAGCGCGTGACGACCGATGCCTCGCCGGCGCGCACCTGCACCAAACTCGCAACCGCGAGCGCGACCTGCACACACAGCAGCGCGATGGCGACGCGCAGGCGGAACGCGCCCGGCGGCTGCGATGCGCCGTGATGCGCGTGGTGGTGGTCGTGGCCATGGCCGTGGTGCGCATGATCATGCGCGTGCGAATGAAACAGACTCACGATGTCGCCCCGAGTGCGGCGTCGTCCGCGTGCGAGGCGGCGGCACGGCCTGCCGCCGTGTTGCGCCGCCCGTGCGGATATCGCCGCGACAATTCAATGGATGCCGGCCAGATCGCCGGCAGGAGTATTGCGAAGATCGACGGTCGCCCGCGTGCCGTCGGCAAGCCGGTCGTCGATGATCGTTATGCGCGCGTTGCGCAGGCCGCGTTGCAGCCGGTCGAGGTAATACTCGAACGGAAACGCGGGGCCGCCGAGCCGGTACGAGACGAGGTCGGCGTCGAAATCGATCTGCTGCACGCGCGCCGACGACACCGTATCGCCGGCCTGCGCTTCGGCCTGCGCGACCCGTTCGAACCCCTGCTGCTGCGCGTTGCCGAGCAGGCCGGCCGCGAAGCCGCGTGCCTGCGCGACGCTGCCCTGCGCGCGAATCTGCGCGGCCTGCACGTCGTGGAAAGCGGCGGCCGCACCGGTCGGCGGGTGCACGCTCTCGATCACGACCGCGATCACGTCGACGCCGCTTTGCAGCAGGTCGAGCTGTTGCTGGATCGCGCGCTTCAACTGAGCGGCCATCGCGGCCTGATTGGTTTCCAGCAGCGATTCGAGCGTATGCGACGCGAGGTAGTGCACGAGTTCGCGATTGGCGCCCGTGCGCACCGTGCTTTCCGGGTCGATCGTGCGATAGAGCGCCGCGCGCGCGTCGGCATCGGTCAGCCCGAGCCGGTAGTCGACCCGGACGTCGGCGTTGACGACCTGGAAGTTCTGGCGGTCGCCGTTCGCGCCGGCGATCACCTGGGTGGTTTCCCACGGATGCGGCACATCCCACAGACGGTCGAGGCGTTCGGGCGTCGGGCCATCGGCTGGCACCGACGCCGTATCGGCGCTACCGTCATTCGCGCTGCCCGCGATCGCGACTTGGTGCACCGCGCCGTTGTCGACGATGCGCGCGCGCCCGAACGGCCAGGGCAAACCGACGTGCAGGCCCGGCTGCCAGACCGCGACCGGCGCGCCGAACCGTTCATATACCGCGCGCTGCTCCGGGTTCAGCACGACGACGGCGGTGAGCAGCCACGCGCACGCAACGGTGGCGGCCAGCGCGCCCGGCAGCAGCCGCACGAAGCTGCGCCAGCCCCAGCTCTGCCGCAGATCGACGCCGTACCGATGGCGCAGTTCGGCGCCGAGCGACGCGAACGGCGACGGGCGCCGGCTCAGCAGTCCGGCGATCGCGCTGGTCGGCACGACGGCGCCGCGCGGCACTGCAAACCACGACAGCACGCCGCGCAGAGCCAGTTCGGCGGCGACGGCTGCGTTGAGCAGCGCGACCGCCTGCACGAGCCAGTCGGCCGTGAGGTGCCGGAATGCGAACCATGCGGCGGCCAGCGCACCCGCGAGCGCGGTGACGAGCGCGACACGCAACACCCGGGTGAGCGACGCGGATACCGCCGAACCGCTGGCGGCCGCCGCATGATGGCGTTCGGCGACCAGTGTAAGAAAGGCGAGGACGATGCAGGCCGCACCGGCCGCGAGCGTGGGTTCGGGCGCAGCCATTGCGCGAACCAGCATCGCGGGTGAGGGCGGCTGCCACGCGAGCGCGGCAAGCGCGACGGAGAACGCACCGCCGGCGGTGACGGCCCACGGCCGCCAGTCGATCGCGGCGGCGATCGCCGGCCACGGATTGTCGACTTGCTCCGCGTCCTGCTTGCGGCTGAATGCGCTGCGCAGCCAGTTCTTGAGCAGGCCGGCCGCCGAACCCTGCGGTGGATGGCGGCGTGCACGATCGGCGAGCAGCACACCGATCGCGATGACGAGCACGTTGCACCATGCGCTGGCGAGCGGCGCGCACCAGCGCAGGTCTACGGGCAGGAAGTCGACGGCGCTCAGCGTGCCGAGCGCGGCGACCAGCAACCCGGCGGCCCCTGCGACCGGCGCGAACGCGTCGCGGCCGGCCGGGCTGCAGGGAGTGTCGTCGTTGCCTTCCGCCTGTTGCCCCATCGGAGGTTCCTTACGTACGAGTTACAGGGTGCGCAGGAGTCCGTGCGGAATGCTGCGAGCGGCAATGTAGCGCGACGGATGATGAAACTCAAGGTGAGCGACGCGAGTGGAGCTATCCGCGCTTACCGGCAAAAATTCGTGATGGAGAATGTTGAGCCAATCGCGGCAAAGCTTTGCGGGCAGGCAGGAATTGATTGATGAGGAATTTTGAATTTCATGAAAATGAGAAGTGCGATTACCTGGCCGCGTCAGTTTGGAACAACGTTGTCAGCGACTTCGCACAACATCGTCGTAACAGTCACCCATTTGCCGGACCGATCGCGCGCTTGATGCTTTGTCTCTTGCGCCAGTCACCGCATTCCTGCCATCGGTTCTGCGGATCAAGGCCGGTGGAACTCCTCTGCCGACTTCCTTTCATCGCGAAAGATACTAAAGAAATTCTCGGCTTGAAGAATTGATCTGAAGAATGCTGCGGCATTGCCGTTAACCCTTATGTGAGGTTCTGGCAAGGTCCCGGTCGTCCAGACCGGCGCTGCTTGTCAGACGTCAATCGCAAGTAGGGATGAGGTGCATCTGCTCGCAACTCGGGGCGCACTTGCGGTTCCATTGTTGTCCTGAGAAAGCGAATTATGAATTTCAGCAATATGAAACTCGGCGCCAAACTGATCATCGCCTTTGTGCTGGTCTCGACCATCAGTGCCATCGTCAGTGCAATTGGCCTGCGCAATATGTCGCAAATCAGTGCAAACGCAGACAAAACCTATCGGCAGGATCTCGTCGGGCTCAACCTCATTCAGCAGGCAAACGCCGACGTCCTGAGAGTCGGTACATACCTGCGCAATGCCATCCTCGCTCCGACGCCTGAGCAGCGGACTACCTCGATGGGTCAGGCTGAAAAAGCCCTCGCCTCGGCACGCGATCACCTTAACCAGGCGGAACCCCTCGTCTACACGGAGAAGGGCAAAGCTACCTTCACCGAACTCGACCAGGGCTGGCAGGACTACATCCAGGCGTTCAACGAATTCAAAGCCAGGATCAATGCAGCCGGGCCACAGGACCGGGACGGACTGACTGATTACCTGTTGGGCGAGTACCACCATAAGGGCTTCAGGACCCTGGTCCTGATGGGCAACCTCGTGGTTCTCAAACAGGGCGATGCGCAAAAAACCGCCGAAGCCAACGACGCGGTATACGGTGAAGGCCGCAATCTGATGTTTGTTCTGGTGGCGATGTCCGTGTTGATCGGCCTGGGAATTGGAGTCTGGATGGTGCGTAGCGTGACGCGTCAGTTGGGAACGGAACCGGCGACGGCCGCGGCGCTCGCCAGAAGCGTCGCTGCCGGTGACCTGAATGTCAGGATCGATCTGCGTCCCGGCGACACCAGCAGCCTGATGGCATCGCTGAAGGCAATGTGCGATGCCCTGATGCGGGTCGTCTCGGACGTGCGCGAGAACGCCGAAGGTGTGGCCGCAGCAAGTGCGCAGCTCGCGCAAGGTAATCAGGATCTGTCGAGCCGCACGGAGCAGCAGGCGGCCTCGCTTGAAGAAACGGCATCGAGCATGGAAGAGCTGACCGCAACGGTCCGTCACAACACGGACAATGCGAAGCAGGCCGCAACGCTCGCGGGCACCGCCTCGAACGTCGCGCAGCGGGGCGGCGAAATTGTCGGGCGGGTAGTCGAGACGATGCGCGACATCACCGCCAGTTCGACCAGGATGTCCGAGATTATTGGTGCTATCGAGGGCATCGCCTTCCAGACCAACATCCTGGCGCTGAACGCTGCGGTCGAGGCGGCTCGCGCTGGTGAACAGGGACGTGGCTTCGCTGTGGTCGCCGGTGAAGTCCGCACGCTCGCGCAGCGCAGCGCTACCGCTGCAAAGGAAATCAAGGAGTTGATCTCCGCCTCGGTCGGCCGGGTGGAGGCTGGCTCGATGCTCGTCGAAGAGGCTGGGGGAGCAATCAAGGAGATCGTCACGTCGGTAAAGCGCGTGACGGACATCGTGGGCGAGATTTCGTCGGCATCGAGCGAGCAGAGCAGCGGTATCGAGCAGGTGAATCAGGCAGTTAACCAGATGGACCAGGTCACCCAGCAGAACGCTGCGCTCGTGGAAGAAGCTTCGGCCGCAGCACAGAACATGGCGCAGCAGGCAGAAAGCCTCCGGGACGCGGTGTCTTTCTTCAAGGTCGCCAGCGGGCAGGCAAGTGCATCGCAAGCGATGACGCCACACAAGGATCCACCGCGGATGCCGCCGCGACATTCGGCGTCCTCGGCTGTTATCACCGCATAGGCAGTGAAAGTCGTTCGTTCTTTCGCGGGCGAACGTACAGGAAAAACGACCAGTGGCAGAGCGGGCTGACGCAGCGAGCTAAACGCTGCGCAGGAGCGGCAACCCCTCGAGCCATTGCTTCGGCGACTGGACCGGCGTATATGAGCCGCGATGTCGCCGGGGAGGAAGCGACATGGATGGAGACACGGGCTCGCCGATGACGCGGGTTCGAAGAAGCAACGCGAGATGCGACTGCAGTCAGTGTGCAGCGCACTAAAGGCCGTCTCGCCGTCTCCATGCCGGTTGACGCAGGCTTCGTCACTTAGTCCATGCTAGCTGCTGCAAGTGACGACCGGATGAGAAACAGCGAGATTCGACTAATGGGTTCTGTTCGGATCGTGACCAAAAATTATGGGATCACACGCGTCTCTCAATGTATCGAAAACGGTCGTGAAATCGTTGGAAGTAGCAAACATCGATCATGTCTTTCTGGTTCCCGGGAAGCTGATCTACCCTCTGCTCGAGGCCATCGACGAATCGCCGACGATCCGCGCGATCGTCGGCGCCCATGAAACCGGCAGCGCTTTCATGGCGGACGGTTATGCGCGGGCGAGCCGGAAATTCGGCGTCTGTGTGGGCATTTCCGGGCCGGGCACCATGAATTTCGTGCCCGGAATGGCAGCCGCCCAGGCAGACCGGATCCCAGTGCTTTATATCGCCGGCGGCGTCTCGTCGGGCGCGGAGGGTAAAGGCGCGTTCCAGGACGGTACTCAGGGCGGCATCTTCGAAAGCGCCGTGGTGAGGGGCCTGATGGAAGATGTCGTTGATCTCAAGAACAAGGGCAACATTCAGGCCGAAATGCGCCGCGCGACGGACGGGCTGAACTGGATGCGTCGGGCGCGATCATTTGTCAGCATTCCCGTCGATGTACAGCAACAGGATGTTCCAAGTAGTCAGGAGGCCGCGCGCACACCGTACTCCCAAAGCGAATTCAACGCACGCGAAGTCCCCGCGAACCGCGCAGCGTTGGATGCCTTGTGCGACCAGTACCTACTCGGCTCGAAGAGGGTCGCGTTTCTGATCGGAAGCCGTGGCAACGACGCGCGAACGGCGCAGGCCCTTCTCGAGGTAGCCGAAAAATTCCATGTTCCTGTTGCGACGACGCTATCAGGAAAGGGGGCGTTTCCTGAGAAGCACCCCCTCGCGCTCGGCGTCTATGGATTCGCCAGCCACTCGAGGGCGGTTCGCGCGATCAACACCGACGAACTCGACGCCCTGATCGTGTTCGGCAGCGACCTGAATCAACGCGACAGCATGAACTGGAGCAGAAAGTTGCTCGCGGGCAAAGAGGTGATCGTCTTCGACGACAGCTTCGATCCGCCCGCTACTGGCCACATCGCTCAAGGAACGATTTTCTCTGGTATTGGCGCGTCCTTCCGCTTGCTGGCAGAAAAGAAGGTGGAAACGGGCGCCGGGTTCCGGCAGGTGCTGCAAAAAAGAAAGGCATGGGTGGCCGACCTCAACACGACTGCGCTGTACGACTATCAATTCGAGCAAGCCGGAGGGCAGGTTTCAGATAGCGATCAGCGGCTCTATCCTGGGGACGTGGTGAAGCGTCTGTGCCGGCTACTGCCGAAGGACAGCAACGTCGTCGTGGACTCCGGTGCTCATCGAATCTTCATGGCTCACTATTGGCTGTCGTCGGGAATGGGCAACTATTTTTCGTCGAGTTCTCTCGCGCCGATGGGATGGGCTATTGCCGCTGGAATCGGCGTCAAGCTTGCTGCACCAGAACGGCCGTGCGTTGTCGTGACCGGTGACGGTTGCATGATGATGCATGGAATAGAAATTCAGACGGCGGCCCGATATCGCGTCAAGGTGATTTATGTGGTTCTGAATAACGCCGCACATGGCGCAATCCATATCGACGCGGTCGACAAAGGTTCGATTTCGGAACAGTTCACCCGGCTGCCCAATCATGACTGGACGGCGTTTGCGGCTTCGCTCGGTGTGGCGGCGCGTCATGTCCAGTGCCTTGACGACCTGGACGGAGCCCTCAGCGAAGCGATGCAACACGAGGGGCCATTCCTGATAGAAGTCAAGACGGGCGTCTTTGCCGCACCGAACCGGTACTATGCGCAAGCCACCACTCACGGTGAGGCCGTCGAGCTCGAGTTCGATGTGAGGCGGCTCACCGGCGATCGTGCCGACGTTGGCGACGACGAGTCATGCGAGATCATCGTTTGAATTGAGTTCCTTCGAAGAGCGCATGTTGCGTCGCTCGCCCATCCAGCGCATCGAGCAGATGCTTCGGGCGAGCGTGCCGATCTCGCGCGTGTCCACGTGCACCGTCGTCAGGGGCGGCCGCGCTTCGCGCGCGATCGCGAGACCGTCGAAGCCGGTGTCCGAAAGCTGCTCAGGAATCGCGATACCGAGTTCTTCTGCCTCCCGCAAAACGCCCATCGCAATTTGATCGTTGCCGCAGATCGCCGCCCCAGGGCGCGGCCCGGCTCCTGCCAGAGCGCATGCAAGGGCCGCCGGCAGAAATCGAGTGTTGTTTGACCCGTCGGAGAACGGCTTGGCCCTCGCCACGCGGCCACGCCACGAGTTATTTCAACCCTGCCACTGCGCGCCGACGCGCCAACAACCTCACCGCAAGCAGACACCCGCCCATGACGGTCAACGACAACACCGTCGTCATCGTGCCGAGCGCATATATGACCGGTGTCGTCACCGACGTGGTGAGCCCCTGAAGCTCGAGCGGCAGCGTGTTCTGATCGCCGATCGCCTGCGAGGTGCGAGCGATCTCGTCCCATGACAGCGTGAAGCCGAACATCGCGACGCCGACCACCGACGGTCCGATGATCGGCAGCACGACGTGCAGGAAACTCTGCCACGGCGTCGCGCCCAGATCGCGCGACGCCTCTTCATAGGCCGGATTGAAGCGGTTGAACACCGCGAACATCACCAACAAACCGAACGGCAGCGTCCACGTCAAATGCGCTCCGAGCGCGGAGGTGAACAGGCCCATCGACGTCGTATAGCTATCGGAAAACGATTGATACCCCCATGCCGACGCGAGGTACTTCACCCCATTATCGAGCAGCCGGAACGTCAAACCGATCCCAAGCGAAACAATAATGGACGGCATGATCAGACTCGCGACCGAAACGTAGAACACCGCCGTGTCGCCGCGAAACTTTCGACGAAAGGCGAGGCCCGCCGCCACTGAAAACAACACCGTCAGCACCATGACCGCCAGCGCGAGCCGCACGGATCGTCCGAACGCGCTCCAAATATCAACATCGCCGACGCCGTCGCGCAACGCGGCGAACCAATGCAGCGAGACACCGCGCATCGGAAACGTCAGGCCGCCCTCGGGGCCCTGAAAGGACAGAATGAATATCGTAATCACCGGCCCATACAAGAACAGCACGAACAGGCCGAACAGCAGCGCAAGCCAGTAGAAACTGGCTGGACGGCGTTCCCGATGTTTGACGCGAATGGCCTGCATTTTCACAGCTCCTTGCGGATATCGACGACCCGCGTCAAACCCCACACGATCATCAGTACGACGGCGAGCAGAATGATCGCATTGGCTGCCGCGGCGGGAAATTGCAGGTAGCCGGTCTGCACCTGAATGACCTTGCCCACCGATGCAATCTGTTGCCCGCCCATCACGCCGACGGTCAGAAAATCGCCCATGACGATCGTGATCACGAAGATCGAGCCGATTACGATGCCCGTCTTCGACAACGGCAGGACCACGTCGCGTACCACCTGCCAACCGCTCGCACCGGCATCGCGCGCGGCTTCGAGCAGCGACCGCTCGATGCGCATCATCGCGTTGAAGATCGGCACGATCATGAAGAACGTGTAGAGATGGACGAACGCGAGCACCACCGAGAAGTTAGAGTACAGCAGCCATTCGAGCGGCTGGTCGATCAGATGCGCGCCGAGTAGCACCTGATTGACGAGGCCATTGCGGCCGAGCAGCGGCATCCACGAAATCATCCGGATCACGTTGGAGGTCCAGAACGGAATCGTGCAGACGAGGAACAGCACCGTCTGCATGCTCGTCGTGCGCACGTGAAACGCGAGGAAGTAGGCGATCGAAAAGCCCAGCAGCAAGGTCATTGCCCACACGATCGCGCAGAACTTGAGCGTCGACCAGTACGTCTTGAAGGTCACGCAAACGTCCGTCATCGACGAACAGCCGTTGAAGATCGCCGCGTAGTTCTTCAGCGTGAACGCGGGAATGATCTGGTATTCGTTGAAGTCCCAGAAACTGACGATCAGCGTGATGACGAGCGGCACGATGAAAAACAGCAGGAAGGTCAGCGACAGCGGCGTCGCCTGCAACCATGCCGGTGCGAGGCGATGTTTGACGGGCGTGTCCTGCGCGTGCGAGGGAAGGTCGATGGTTGCCATGGGCGGGTGTTTATCGAATGACTGCGCGGCGCATCGCTACGCGAGAACGAGAAATGACTACGCTGCTCAAAGGAGCCGTGCTTGCCGGCGCGTCACACCTCGGCAAGCACATCGAACCGCGGCGTCGATCAGGCGGCGATGAACTCGTTCCACTTCTGAACCATGTAGATGTTCTCGTCCATCACCGCGTTCCAGCACGCAATCGCACTCATGCGCTGGGTGTATGAACCGCCGTCCCGCACGGCGCCGGCCTTTTCGAGCAGTTGGCCGTCCGGCGCCTTGATGTCCTGCGCGGCCGCTTTGCCTTCGATCCAGTAGTCCCATTCGTACGGCTGCATGTGCGTCTTCGCGGTCTCGATCACGCCGGGGTAGTAGCCCTGGCGCATCAGGTAGGCGCCGGCCCAGCCGTCCTGGAACCAGTTGACGAATTCGTACGCGGCGTCGAGCTTCTTGCCTTGCAGCGAGCGCGGGAAGCCGAAGCCCGAGGCCCACGAGCGATAGCCTTCCTTGAGCGGCTGAAATTTGCACGCGATGCCCATCGTGCGCACCTTCGTCACCGCCGGCGACCACATCGACTGGATCACCACTTCGCCCGACGCCATCAGGTTCACGCTTTCGTTGAAGTCCTTCCAGAACGCGCGAAATTGGCCAGCATGCTTGGCGTCGATCAGGATCTTGATGGTCTGGTCGATCTCGGCCTTGGTCATATTGCCTTTGTCGCCGTATTTCATGTGACCCATCGCCTCGATCGCCATCGCCGAATCCATGATGCCGATCGCGGGAATGTTCAGCAGCGCCGCCTTGCCTTTGAACTGCGGGTTGAGCAGTTCTGCCCAACTGTCGATCGGGCGCTTGATCAGGTCGGGACGAATGCCGAGCGTGTCCGCGTTATAGGTGGTGGGGATCAGCGTCATCCATTCGGTCGGCTTTGCTGAGAACTCGGTCGAGCGCGGGCCGGTCAGGAACATCACCTTCTTTGGCGCGGTGCCCTGGTCGCCGATCGTCTTGCCGTTGACTTCACCGCGCGTCAACACCGGCGTGATCTTGTCGGCGAGCTTGATGCGTTTGGCGTCCATGCCCGCGAGCGTGCCGGCCGGAATCAGCTTCTTGAGCGCGAAGTATTCGGTGTCGACAATATCGAACGAGTTGGGTTGCGTGATGATGCGCTTGGCGACGTCGTCGGTGGTCACTGGCACGTATTGAATCTCGATGCCGGTGTCTTCCTTGAATTTCTTCGCGATGTCGGCACTCTGATTGACCGCGGTGCCGAGGTAGCGCAACGTGATCTTTTCCTGCGCATGCACGTACGGAAAGCCGGCAATGCCGGCCGCCGCCACCGCGCCCTTGATGAACGTGCGGCGCGACAGGCCTTTTTCCTTCACATCGGTTGCGGCCACTGCCGGGCTCTCGTTCGTTTCACTCATTGCTTTCTCCTCAGTTGACGTTCAATTCGCGCTTATTCGACGCTCGGGTCACTGCAATGCGATCCGCTGCGATGCAAGCACTCAGGCTGCCAGCGGATGCGCGTCCCGCTCGTTCCACCAGATCACCACGCGCGCGTCGGGACCGAGCCGTGTCGCGTCGTAGTCGCCGTCGCTCACGAGCGAGATCAATTCGGGCGAGCCGTCGAGCGGGTCGAGCGTCATGCGCAGATGCGTGCCCTGGTATTCGGCTTCACGGACCCTGCACGGTACGCCGCCAATGCGTGTCAGGCCGCTCTCGCCGCCGGCGTTCTGCACTGGCGTGACGCCGTGCGGCACCACGCGCAGATGGTCGGCGCGCACGGTAAACAGGTGGCCATTCGTATTGAAGACGTTATGGCCGCCGAGGAAGCGGGCCACGAATTCGGTACGCGGACGGTTGAATACTTCGTGCGGTGTGCCGCTCTGCTCGATACGGCCATGGCTCATCACCACGACGAGATCGGCCAGCGCCATCGCTTCTTCCTGCGAGTGCGTGACATGCACGAAGGTAATGTCGAGATCCTTCTGCCAACGCTTGAGCTCGGCGCGCATCTGCACACGCAGAAACGGGTCGAGCGCGGAGAGCGGTTCGTCGAGTAGCAGGCAGCCCGGTTGATTCAGTAACGCGCGCGCGAGTGCCACGCGTTGCTGCTGGCCGCCGGACAACTGGGCTGGTTTGCGATCGGCATACGCGGACATCGCGACCAGTTCGAGCAGTTCGGCGGCACGCTTGCGCCGCACGTCCTTCGCGACGCCGCGCACTTTCAGGCTGAACGCTACGTTGTCGAGCGCGCTCAGATGCGGGAACAGCGCGTAGTTCTGAAACACCATTGCGGTGCCGCGCGCGGCGGGTTCGGCGCGCGTGACGTTGCGGCCCGCGATCAGAATGTCACCTTCAGTGACGGATTCATGACCGGCGATCATGCGCAAGGTCGAGGTCTTGCCGCATCCGGACGGGCCGAGCAGGCAACAGTACTGGCCACCGGCGATGCGCAGGTCGATCGCGTCGACGGCCAGCGAATCGCCATATTGCTTTGACACGTGGACCAGTTCGATATCGGCGGCTTTGGTTTCGAGCACCGTTGAAACAGGCTGAATCATGAAGGATGTGTCCTCGTGAACGGCGAACAGTGGGGCACGCGTCAAAACCAATGCGCCGCCCATGCGAAGCCATGCAAACGCAAGACGTGTGCCATCCATCGAATTGTGACGCTCGCGATTGCCGACGTACCGTTGTGCTTAACGTCTACGAGTTGGCTCACATATTGCAAACGATCCGCAGCGTCGATCGTTCGCGATCAGAAGGATGGGATTGCGCGATCACGGTGCGTCTTCGATCCGTCTCGGGGCATGAACTGACCAATCCGGTTCATCCATTACGTGTCGTGGCGCTTTTCGACATCCACGATTTCTTGCTCATGAACGACACACGGAACATGCCCGTAGCAGTGAACCGCGCGCGTCAATCGCTTGCCACGCATGGCCGCTTTGCCTACCGCCCGATCACCGATAGTGACGCGTTCCGCTGGCCTGGCGACACCGGACTCGCGGTCTATCTTGGCTTTAACATCGAGCACTTTGCGTTCGGCGAAGGCCTCGGTGCGGCCCTCGGTCCGCTCTCCCCGCAACCGGATGTGCTGAACCATAGCTGGCGCGAGTATGGCAATCGCGTCGGCGCGTGGCGCTGCATCGAACTGTTCGATCAGCTCGCGCTGCCTGCGGGCACGCTGATCAATACCGCGCTCTACGACCACTGTCCTGAACTGATCGAGGCTTGCGTCGCGCGTGGCGATGAACTGATCGGCCACGGCCACACGAACGCGCACCGGCAGAGCGACCTCGACGAAAGCGGTGAACGCGAGCTGCTGTTGCATTGCTGCGAACGGATCGCGGAAGAATCCGGTACGCCGCCGCAAGGCTGGCTGTCGCCGTGGATTTCGGAGTCGCATCTGACGCCCGATCTGCTGGCCGAGACCGGCTATCGCTACACGTTGAACTGGTGTCACGACGACCGCCCAGTACGAATGGCCACGCGTGGCGCGCCGCTGTGGTCGATTCCGTATCCGCAGGAACTCAACGATCTGCCGATGATGGTGGGCCGTCACATGGACGGCCGCGCGTTCGCCGACATGATCGTCGATCAGTTCGACGAGATGCTCGAACAGGCCAATCGCGGCGCGCAAGCGCAAGCGCTGGTGATGGGCATCGCGCTGCATCCGTATCTGGTCGGACAGCCGTACCGGTTGCGGCATCTGCGCCGCGCGCTCGAACATATCGCCACGGCGCGCGCACGAGGCGATGTGTGGATTACCACTCCAGGTGAGATCGCGAGTCATATGGACGATCTGGAGCGGGCCGGCATCGTGCGCCTGGCCGTCGCATGAGCGCGAAAGCCGGCGCGGCTACCGCGAAGAAAAACGCCGGTGACGACACGGATATCAATGCACGCATCTATCAGTCGATCTTCGACGGCGTGATGAATCATCGTTTGCTTCCCGGCACGAGGTTACCGGAGCCCGAACTGTGCCAACTGTTCGGCGTGGGCCGCGCGGTCGTACGTCGTGTGCTGGAAAAGCTCGCCTATGACGGCATCGTCGTATTGCGGCCGAACAAGGGCGCGGTAATCGCCGAGCCCTCGCCCGAGGAAACGCGCGAGATATTCGAGGCGCGGCGCTCAGTCGAACGGATGCTGGTCGAGCTTGCCGTGCAGCGCGCGAGTGCGACGGACATCAAGGCGCTGCGGCAACAACTCGCGAGCGAGCATGACGCCATGCACCGCTACGACCAGCCTTCGTGGGCGACGCTCGCCAGCGGTTTTCATATGCGCATCGCCGCGCTGGCCCGCAATTCGATCCTGCAAAATTATCTGAAGGAACTGGTATCGCGCTGTTCGCTGATCGTCGGGGTGTACGAGCCGCCGGGGCATGCGCCGTGCGAGCACGCCGAGCATGCTGCGATTGTCGACTGCATCGAGGCGCGCGACTCGGCGGGCGCAATGGGGCATATGGAAGCGCATCTGCGCGATCTCGAAGAACGCATTCAAACCTCGCGAATGCACGGCGAGAAAAGCCTCGGCCAATTGCTCGGCATCATTGAACACGCGACTACGAACCAGGCGGCCCGACATGGAAATTGATTTCGAAGCGATCACCGAATACCAGCGCTACAAGCTGATGGCGAGCCTGATCGTGCCGCGTCCGATCGCGCTCGTCACCACGCTCGGCGCCGACGGTACGATCAACGCCGCGCCGTTTTCGATGTTCAATATGCTCGGCGAAGAGCCGCCGATCGTGATGATCAGCATCAACCGCGTGGCGGACGGCACGCTGAAGGACACGGCGGTCAACATCTTGCGGACCGGCGAGTTCGTCGTGCATCTCGCCGACGAGACGATCGCCGAAGAAATGCATCGGTGCGGGGAAAGGCTGCCGCCCAACGTTAGCGAACTTGTCGAGGTCGGCTTGACGCCGGTGCCGAGCTCGTGCATTGCGCCGCCGCGCATTGCCGAAGCGCCGGTTGCTTTCGAGTGCACGATATGGGAGACGCTGGAGACCACCACCCGGCAGATCTTTATTGGCCGCGTACATCGGCTGCATGCGCGCGACGAGTTGATCGACACCGAAACGTGGCGCGTGCGTTTGCAGCACTACTTTCCGGTGGGCCGTTTCGGCGCGAGTGACTATGTGACGACGCGTAACCGCTTTACGTTGGGTTGACGTTGACGTTGAAGCGTATGGAGCACAAGCGTTAGCCCGTTCAGCGATCAACGCGCGTATAGCCGCGCTTGCGTTAGCTGGCGAATCACTGCGTCTGGACCGTGTGCGTAGGCCGCCACGTAGGCGAACCTGAACGGCCCGCGTGAACCAGCACGCGGGAAAGAACCCACGCGCCGATCCATCAGACGGTGAGCGCGCGGCCATCGCTGCGCGGATCGTGCGCGCCTGACACCGCGCCGTCCGCATCGATGCGTATCACACCTGGGTGACCCGCCAGCGGACTCTGCGTCGGGATCGCGCTCACCTCGTGGCCGCGCGCGGCGAGCGCCGCGAACACGTCGGCGCCTGCGTCTTCTTCGAGCTTCAACGCATCGCGCGTGTCGGAGAACGTCTTGCCGAGCAGAAAACGCGGACGGGCGAGTGCGGTGAGCGGGTCCATCCTGTAGTCGATCAGCCGCGTGAGAATGGCGGCGAGCGTTTGCGGCTGACCGTCGGCGCCTTGTGTGCCGAACAGCAGGTACACGTCGCGTGCGCCCGCCGTGAATATCGGCAGCGTAGGCGGCTTGTCGTATATCGGCTCGCCGAGTCCCCAGAAACGGATTACCTGGCTGATAGCCGTGTCGTCGAGCGGCAGCGACGTTCCGGCGAGCCGGGTTTCGCGCAGGCCTTCCGAAGGCTCGGCCCTGAACAGGCAAAGCCGCTGACCGTTGTCGTGAACGTAATACGATGCGCTTTCTTTCGTCAGCGCCGCCAGCGCGTGCAGCGCTGGCTCGACGACCGACGACAGATGGAACGACTGCTCGAACAGTTTGCCCAGATACAGCAGCCGATGTCCGAGCGAATAGTTGCCCGCCTGCGAGCGCACCACATAACCCATACGTTCCAGCGAGTTCATCAGTCGATACACCGTCGTTTTGTGCATGCCGGACGTTTGCGCGAGCAGCGCGGTGGCTGCGGGTCTCGCAACGGTCAATGCAATCGCGAACCTGCTTGGCGGCGGCTTGATGGTGAACGTGTACGGATGGGTGAAAGAGGCGACGGGCAGTTACGCGCTGGCGCTGATGCCGCTGGCGATGCTGACGATCGTGAGCGTCGCGATGCTGTTGCTGCTGACCCGCCGCGCACACGCGACCCCGGTCGCCGGCAAGACGGAGACCGTCTGAACATGGGGCGCATCGCGAGAAGAACGTTTCTCGTGGTCGTCTACCAGAAGGACAATCCTCATGATGCGCTCCTCTTTTCCCTGGGAGCGCCTTAGCAAGCTGCGCGCCTAATAAGGCAAGTGGCGCGGTAGATATTCATTCTCCGATCAACCTTGCGATGACTTCCAGAAGTTTTGCGGGGGCGACCGGTTTGCCTAGGTAGTCATCGAAACCGGCGGCTCTTGCGTGTGCCTGATCTTCCTGTCCGAGGTGCCCGGTAAGCGCCACCGCTGGGACTCTGAGACCTTCCTGCCGCAAAGACCTTACAAATTCGTATCCGCTCTCTCCGGGCATGGTCAGATCAGAAACGATTACATCGGGCAGATCCTGCCTGATTGCCCTGCGGGCTTCTTCGGCTGACCGCGCAGTTTGCACCATCGCGTCCTCCAGCTGAAGCGTGAGCGCAAGCGCCTCCAGAGTGTCGACGTCGTCTTCGACGAACAGAATTGTCCTTCCTGCAATCGTTGATCCAGTGAGAATGTCACCCGGGGACCGCGGGACCTTGGCGGGAGACGTTCCAACGGCAGGCAATATCACTGTGAATATGGAACCTTTGCCCGGCCCATCGCTGTGCACCGTTATCTCACCGCCGTGCATGATCACGATGTTTCGTGCGATCGAAAGGCCCAGACCTAAACCACCGCATTTTTTCGCAACCGGGCTTTCCACCTGAACGAAGGGCTGAAATATATCGTCCAGCCGGGCCTCCGCGATTCCTGTACCCGTGTCCGCAATGCTGACGCGTACGATGTTTCCGTCGGCGACAAGCGAAGGCAGGATTTTCCCGCCCCGGTTCGTATGTTTCAGGGCGTTGCTGAGCAGGTTCCCAAAGACCTGGCGAAGCCTGGCCGCGTCACCGTAGATTTCAACTTCGTCGGCGACTACATCCGCGACGAAGATACCTTTTTCGTCAGCGATGGGACGAACGTCCTGCAGGGCAGCCTGAAGACAGGCCGTAATTGAAACGGGAAGTCTCTCAATGGAAAACTTACCCGTGCTGATACGAGCCGCATCAAGCAGATCATCAACCAGCCTGGTCTGTGTCAGGATATTGCGGCGAATAACGGAAATGCCGTTGTGAACGAAGTCTGCATCATCCGCGGCTTGGTCGATGAGGTTTGCCCACGCCAGGATGGCGGTCAAAGGCGATCGAAGCTCATGCGAAACAGTCGCAACGAACGCGTCCTTCGCTTCGTTTGCGCTCTGGGCAGCGAGTCGCTGCTCACGCTCGCTTTCCATCAGCGCAGCCCGTTCCGCTTCGAGGCGCTTCTGCCCCGAAATGTCGATCGTTATCCCGTCGAACCTGACTGCGTGACCAGCGTCATCGAAGCACGTGCTTCCTTTGGCCCGGAGCCAGCGCACATGCCCTTCAGGTGAAACAGTCCGGTACTCAACGTCGTATGACGCGTGGCTTTCAATCGATGTCTGAACTGCAGCACGGACTTTCGACCGGTCTTCGGGATGGATCCGGCGATAGAACGTTTCGATATCAACCTCGGCGTCCGGCGTATCAGCGCTCAGCCAGAAGTGCGTCTTGCATCGAGCATTCCAGTAAAGCCGCCCGAGAGGCAAAGGGCAGTAGAACGTGCCGATCTCGGCAGCCTCGGCGGCCCGTCTGAGCCGATCGCGCGTTTCTTCGGCGGATTCCAGATTCAGACGCAAGCGGTAGTCGGTCATTTTGTCCTCTCGCAGATTGGTATCGGCACTTTACGATCAGCGCAGTGCCTCGCGACCGACTCCCAAAAGGAAGCGCCACGGATTGACACGACGGCGCGGAGCAGCTTGAAGAGGCGCAACACTACCTCGTCGAATTTCGCTTTCAGCGCCGCGCGTAATGCTGCTCGATGCCTTGCGCGAGCTGTGTGACGAGCCGCTGCATCGCCACCTGAGTCCGCCATGCGACATGTGGAGTCACGATCAGATCCGTGCGCGCGCTGGTCAACAGCGGATGATCGATCGCTGGCGGCTCCTGCTCGAGGACGTCGAGCGCGGCATTCGCGATCAGCTTGCGGTCGAGCGCCTCGATCAGCGCCCCCTCGTCGACGATGCCGCCGCGCGCGGCGTTCACGAGCGACGCGCTGCGCTTCATTCGCTCGAATTCGGCGAGACCGAACAGATGCCGCGTTTCGTCGGTAAGCGGGCAGTGCAGGCTGATCACATCCGCCTCACGCAGCACCTCGCCGAATGCAGTGTAGCCTTCGCGCACCGCCCTGGCGTGCCTGCGCTCGGCGAAGAGCACACGCATGCCGAACGCGCCGGCCAGTTCGGCGAGTCGCTTTCCACCGTGACCGGCGCCGACGATGCCGAGCGTCGAACCATGCAAATCCTCGATCGGATGCAGTTCAGCGTAAAAAGTGGATGACCCGCTCCAGCCTCCAGCATAAACGTCGTTCCAGTACGGAACCAGGTTGCGGCGCAGCGCGAGCATCAGTGCGAACGCGTGCTCCGGCACGGAGATCGTCGAATAGCCCGGACATGCGACTACTTCGATGCTCCGTTGGCGGCATGCTTTCATATCCAGATGATTGATCCCTGCGGCCGGCACGCCGATCACTTCCAGTTGCGGCAACTGCGCGAGCATCTCCCCCGTCAGCGGAACCTTGTTGGTCACGACGATCTGCGCGTCACGGCAGCGCTGTAGCACCTGTTCTTGCGTAGTGGACGAATATTCGACCCAGCGATGTGGGAACGGAAACTCGGGTAGATCGGCCGACAGCGTCGCGCGGTCCAGAAAGACTATGGTTTTCAACAAGCTACTCCAGGCTCATTAACGTTCGGACGCGCTCGTGGACACGGTGTCGAGCATGCGCTTCTTGCCCGTCTGCACGTGATTCTCGAAAGCCTGTGCAGCGGCGTCGGCCTGACCCGCACGCAGCGCCTCGAAAAGCTCGCGGTGTTCTTTCGCGGAACGCTGCATCTGCGCGAACGAATACACACCTTTGTGAATGTAAAGCGTCAGTTCATCTGCGACAGCCTGGTTGATCGTGATCAGCCGCGGATTCTTGGTCGCTGCCATTAGTTGACGGTGGAACTCGGTATTCAGACTCTGATACAGAGGGGTGTTGCGCTCGGCCACGGCGGAGTCCATCTTGTCAACGAGAAGGCTCAGCGACTGCTCCTCGTCGGTGGTCAGACGCAGAGCGGCGAGACGTCCCGCCGTGCGTGCGAGCCCTGCTCGAATCTCATAGAGATCCATCGCCTCTTCGAGCGACAGCCGCCGTACTTCGGCGCCCCGATTGGGGACGATTCGCACGAGCCCCGCCTGTTCGAGCGAGCGCAGGGCCTCGCGCGCCGAATTGCGGCCGACGCCGATCTGGTTTGCGAGCGCCTGCTCATTCACGCGTTCGCCGGGGCGCAAGTCCCCCCGCTGAATCATGGCGCGCACCTGTTCGCGAATGTCTTCGAGCTTCGACGCAATTACCTCGGGCGCGCGCGCGTTCGCCTTGCCGTTCAGTTCACTGTCAAACGCGTTTTTCATGTTGATTGCCCCTTCTGTGTCATTCGATACCTTTATTTTGCTTGCAGAAAACCCGTCGATACCCACGGAACCAGCACTATCACGATGAGGGCCACCGCCAAAGCCCCCAGATACGGCCAAACGCGGCGCATCGCGGTGGACGGGTCGACCTTGCTGACCGCGCACGCCGCATAAAAGCCGAGGCCAAGCGGCGGCGCGAACAGGCCCAGTCCCATCGCGAATACCACGACCATTGCATAGTGCACGTCGGAGATGCCCATCGCACGCGCAATCGGGAACAGGAGCGGCCCGAATAGTACGATTGCCGGAATTCCTTCCAGAAAGCTGCCGAGCATCACGAACGTAATCGCGGAGATCGCCAGGAAGCCCAGTTTGCCCCCGGGCGCAGCCATCATCAACGTGGCGAGTTGCGCGGAGAAGCCTGACTGCGTGAGCGCCCATCCCATCGCCGTGGCACACCCGATGATGATCAGTATCGCGCCAGACAGCGACGCCGTTTCCACCAGAATAGGATAGAGCCGGCTCCAGTCGAAGCGGCGATACAGTAGCAAACCCACCGCACAGGTGTAAGCCACGCCGATTGTCGCCACTTCCGTCGCCGTCGCAATGCCTTCCACCACGGCCGCGCGGATCACGAAGGGCAGCGCGAGCGCAGGCAGCGAGATCAGAAATGCGCGGCCGACCTGGGCCCGCGAGGCCCGTTGCACGCCTTGCAGGATTTCCCCGCGGCTTCTGAACCAGACGACTGCCGCGAGTGCTACCGCGCCGACCACGGCCGGCATGAAGCCGCCTGTGAACAGCGCGGCAATCGAAACGCCGGTTACCGATCCAATCGTGATCAGCACGAGGCTGGGCGGAATGGTTTCCGACATGGCCGCCGCCGAACTGAGCATTGCGACGAGGTCGCCTTCATTCGCACCGCGCTTTTTCATTTCCGGGAACAGGCCCGGCGCGAGCGCAGCCATATCGGCCACCTTCGAGCCGGAGATGCCGGAGACGAGGTACATGGCGCCGATCAGCACATAGGCGAGGCCGCCGCGCTTGTGCCCGATCAGCGAAGCGAGGAAACGGATCATCGCTTCTGCAAGCCCCATCGCTTCCATGAGCCCGCCTAGCAGGATGAACAGCGGGACGGCGAGCAGGATCAGGCCGGACATCCCCTGATTCATGGTACTCACGACGATCGTCAACGGTGCGCCGGTGACGGTCGCGAGATAAGCAAACGTGCACACCCCGAAGGCGACCATGATCGGCACTCCGAGACAGATGATCGTGATTACGCCGACAGCGAAAAAAAGGACCAGGCTGACCGCGGTCAGTGGCGCGAGCGCTTGCCGTGCGAAATAGAGCGCAATTGCGACCCCGGCCACCAGCGCGAACGCCTTCACGCAATCGCGCAGTGACGAGCGCTCGAGCAACCGCGTAACGGCGAGCACGAGCATCAGCACGGCCGCCACGGGAATCGCGGCCGCGGGGATGGCATTCGGCAGATCGAGCGCCGGCGTGCTGATGATCCATTCGTTCATCGCCCAGTCTGTTGCCGGCCGTACCAGCAGCAGCACGAAAGTCATCACGATGAAGTTTCCAAGCGTTTCCGCGAACGCGCGGTTTTGCGGGGACATTCTGGCGACGAACATCGTCAGCCGCAGATGTTCGCCGCGCCGCAACGCCACCACTGCGCCCAGCATCGACAGCCAGATGAACAGGATCGACGCGAGTTCGTCACCCCAGATCAATGGATCCTGCAGCACGTAGCGGCAGAAAACGTTGGTGAGCAGCAGCACCACTTCGGCCACTAGCAGCAACGCAGCGGGCACTTCGGTGATCCACTTGATGGCCAGTTCCAGTGCGCTGCCGACGCGCACGACCTTCGATGCCGCATGTCGTTCCTTCGGCGCGCCCATGTCGTGGGCGAACACCTGCTCGGGATGAACTCGGGAAGTCATGACTCGTTCTCCAGAAACTCTTCGGTGGTCTGCGCTCATGCGAGCTTCTGCGTGTACTTCTCGAGCAACGCCCACGCTTCATCGCCGTATTTCTTGCGCCACTGGTCGTAGAAGCCGGCCTTTTGCAGCGAGGCGCGGAACGGCTGGATATCGGGCTTGTTGAACGCCATTCCGTGTGACTGCAACTTCCCGATCAGCGATGTGCTCAGTGCGGCGACGTCTGCGCGTTCAGCCACTGCGGCCGCATTCAGGTGTTTCGCCACGATCGTCTGCAAGTCCGGCGGCAGCTTGCCCCAGGACCGCGCGTTGCCGAGAAACCAGAAGCCGTCCCAGATATGGCCGGTCAACGAGCAGAACTTCTGGACTTCATAGAAGCGTCCGGTTTCGATCAGCGCGAGGGGGTTTTCTTCTGCATCAACGACCTTGGTTTGCAGCGCCGAATACGCCTCGCTGAAGTTGATGCTGGTGGGCGAGGCGTCGAGCGCCTTGAACATCGAGGTCCAAAGGGGGCTGACCGGCACGCGAATCTTTAGGCCTTTCAGGTCGGCCGGGCTTTGCACCGGCTTGACCGAGCTCGTGAGATGCCGAAAGCCGTTGTCCCACGGTTTCTCCATCGCGACGAGCCCGACCTTCGAGATCGCCGTGCGGATGTGGCTCCCGAGCTCGCCGTCCATTGCTGCCCACACCTGGTTGTAGTCCTTGAACGCGAAGCCGATGCCGTTGATCGCCGAGACCGGCACGAGCGTCGACAGCACCACGCCACCCTGGGTCAGGAAGTCGATGGCGCCCGATCGAACCTGCGACAGCATGTCGGTATCCGTGCCCATCTGACCGTTCGGGAAAATCTGCAACTCGACGCGGCCGCCGGATTCCTTGTTGATGGCGTCCGCGGCTTCTTTCGCGCGAACGTTGAGCGGATGGGACAACGCGAGGTTGTTCGCGTACTTCAGCTTGAACTGCGCAGTCTGCGCCCGAGCGAGCGACGGCAAGGCGCCGGTCCCCATCGCCGCCACCGTGGCGGCTCCGAACGTTTGAAGAAAGGTACGACGGGAATACAAACTCATTTTCGTCTCGCTCCATGGAAAGGAAGTGCTGATGACGCATTCGGCGGCGCCGGTGGCGTTCTTTTTGTGAAACTCGTCTACTGAAAGTGCATGCGGCGAATGATATTTCGCTGACACACACTCTAAAAGTGTTGACACTTCGATGTCAAGGTGTTGATATAAGAAAAAGAGTGCATACAAAGTGAACCCCCGGGAAAGCACCTACAAAGCCGGGAACATCCGGGACACCTGTCAGGAGGAAGCAAATGGAATTAGAGGCGCACTACCGCGAGCACGGCTTGCTGCTCGGGGGCCGCTGGCAAGCCGCGACGGCTGACAGCTGCCAGCATTCGATCAATCCGGCGACGGAACAGCGGCTGGGCTATCTGCCGCTGGCTACGCAGGCACAGGTCACCGAGGCCATCGACGCCGCGTCCGACGCCTCAGCCGCAATGCGCAAGCTCACGCCGTGGGAGCGCTCAGCGCTGCTGCGCCGGGCTGCGACGCTCATCCGCGAACGCACGCCGCAGCTCGCGCGAATCGTCGCGCTGGAAACAGGCAAGCCGATCGCACAGGCCAGCGGGGAAGCGAATGCGTCCGCAGAGTCGATCGACTGGTTCGCCGATGAAGCGCGCCGTGTGTTTGGGATGTCTTACGAAAGTCGCGTCAAGGGCGGCCGGTATCTAGTGCATTACGAGCCGCTCGGGGTGGTCGCCGCTTTTACGCCGTGGAATTTCCCGCTGCTACTGCTGGCCCGCAAGATGGGTCCGGCGCTGGCTGCCGGCAACACGATCGTGATCCGGCCGTCGAACGAAGCGGCCGGGGCGACGATGGCACTGGTGCGCTGTTTCGTCGATGCCGGGTTTCCCGAGGGCGCGGTCAATCTGGTGATCGGCAAAGCCGACTCGATTACGCCGACGATCATGGCCGACCCGCGCGTGGCGAAGATCAGCTTCACCGGCTCGGTGCCTGTCGGCCGTCAGATCGTCGAAATGTCCGCGAAGACCCTCAAAAAGGTCACGATGGAACTTGGCGGCCATGCGCCCGTGATCGTGCATCGCGACGCCGACATCGGCGCATTTGCGCACCTCGCGTCACTCGGCAAGTTCCGCAATGCGGGCCAGGTCTGTGCGTCGCCGACACGTTTTTACATCCACGAATCGATCTTCGACAAGACCGTTAAGGCGCTGGTCGAGCGCTCCAAAGCGCTTCGCGTCGGCGATCCGTTGCAGCAGGACACCGATCTCGGTCCGCTGACCACGTCGAAGCGTCGCGACGCGATCGAACGTCTGGTCGATGAAGCCGTGAGTGAAGGCGCCAGCGTGCTATGCGGTGGCCGGCGCCCCTCGCAATTCGGTCGCGGCTGGTTCTACGAGCCGACGCTCGTCGCCAACCCCGCTTCGCACATCGGCCTGATGAACGACGAGCCGTTCGGCCCGGTCGGAACGCTCACCCCGTTCGCGACGATGGACGAAGTCATCACCGAGGCGAACCGGCTGCCGTTCGCGCTCGCGGCGTACGTCTTCACGCGCTCGATGCGCAACACGCTGGAAACCACGGAGCGCTTGCGGGCCGGCGTGGTCGGCGTGAACACGTTCGTGGCATCGACGGCGGAGACGCCATTCGGCGGCAGCAAGGACAGCGGGTTCGGACGCGAAGGCGGACCGAACGCGATCCGCGACTACATGGACACCAAATTCATCAACCTCGAACTGGCGAACGACGAGCCTCTCGACGGCACCGCCTGAATGGAATCCCTCATGAGAACCATCAAGAATCACGCGAAAGCGCAACTCGCCGCGGGTGAACTGGCACTCGGCATGGGGCTGCGCCAGGCCCGCACCGTCGACATCGCGCAGATCGCGCAGACGGCGGGCTTCGACTGGCTGTTCATCGATATGGAACACAATTCGATGGACGTCGACACGGCCGCGCAGATTTGCGCGGCCGCTCTGGTGGGCGGTGTGACGCCGATCATCCGCGTGCCGGGGCACGAGCCGTTCCACGCCACTCGACTGCTCGATACCGGCGCAATGGGCATCGTGGTGCCGCACGTGAGTACGCCCGAACAGGCCGCGCGGATCGCCGACATGTGCCGCTTCCCGCCTGCCGGCGGGCGGTCGATCCCCGGCATGTTGCCGCAGGTCGGCTTCCAGGCTCTGCCGATCGCCGATGTGGTTCGCGCGATCAACGAAGAGGTGCTGGTCGTGGCGATGATCGAGACCCGCGAAGGTCTCGAGAACGCCGACGCGATCGCGGCGGTGCCCGGCATCGACGTGCTGCTGGTCGGCGCGACCGATCTCGCGGCGGATCTCGGTATCACCGGACAACTCGGCCATGTGCGCGTAGCGGCCGCCGTCGACGCGGTGTGCGCTGCATGCCACCGGCACGGCAAGGTGCCGGGCGTCGGCGGGGTGTACGACGAGGCACTGATGACCGCCTACGTGCAAAAAGGCGCGCGTTTCATTCTCAGCGGCTCGGATCTTGCGTTCCTGATGACGGGGGCGAAGTCGCGTTCGGAAATGTTGCGTGCAATCCCGCTCGGCCACGCCGAACAAGACATGGCTCAACGCAAGGCGTCCTGATCGGACGAGGAGGAGACAGAGTGAATCCCGAATACGCAAGCAATCTGGTCAACCGGCGCGACCTCAAACCGTATCTGAATGCCGGCCAGTTCGAATTTCGAGATTCGGTGAATCGGGTGCTGACGCGCCATGCATCGCCGGAATACGTTCGCCAGTGCGACGAAGAGAAGCGCTTCCCACAGGAACTCGTGAAGGTGGCCGCCGAACAGGGCTGGTTCGGCATCACGCTGCCCGAAGCGTACGGCGGCGTCGGCGGCTATCTCGACATGGCCGCTTATCTGGAGGTCGTCGCGTACCACACCATCGCGCTCGCACGCTTCTGGAACGCCAACGTGAACATGGTGGGCGGCGCGCTGGCGCGGTTCGCTCCCGACGATATCAAGGCCATGGTGTTGCCGAAGCTAGCCGAAGGGCGTGCCTTTCTTGCCTTCGCACTGAGCGAAAACGGCTCCGGCTCGGATGCCGCCTCGCTGACGACGCGCGGCGTGGCCGACGGAAACGACTTCATTCTCGACGGCACCAAGATGTGGATTTCCGGCGCGCTGCAGGCCGACTACATTCTGACCGCGGTGCGCACCAATCCGGAAGCGAAGAAGCACGACGGGATCAGCCTCTTCCTCGTACCGAAGGAATCCAGCGGACTGACCATCAATCCGATCGATTTGCTCGGCGGCCACGCTATCCGGACCTGCGAAGTGGTGTACGACGGAGTACGTGTTCCGAAAGAAATGATCGTTGGCGGCCTGCACGTGGGTTGGAAGAAGCTCACCGCGGTGCTGTCGAAGGAGCGCATCGCGTTGTCGGCGATGTGCGTGGGCGGCGCGCAGGCGGCAATCGATCTTGCGCGCTGGTATGCGAACGACCGCAAACAGTTCGGGCAGTCGATCATCGATTTCCAGGCCGTGTCGCATCTGCTCGCCGATATGCAGACGCGCGTGGATGCCGCTCGCCTGATGGCGTTTCGGGCGGCGAAGCTGCTCGACGAAGGCGAAAGCTGCGACGTGGAGTCGTCGCAGGCGAAGTACTTCGCGTCGGACACCTACGTGCAGGTCGCGACCGACGGCATCCAGATCATGGGTGCCAATGGCTACTCCGCCGAATACGCGATGCAGCGTCATTACCGCGAAGCCAAGATGTTCCAGATCTTCGGCGGCACCAATCAAATCCAGCGCAACATCGTGGCGCGCGCGCTCAAATCGTAAGCGGAGACAGACGTGACGGCAGTTCGGACATTGGAGAAATTGGGCTTTGGCGTCGACTACGCGCAAGCCGACGTAGTGGTGGTCGGCGGTGGCGGCGCGGCGTCGCGTGCTGCCGTGTCGGCGGCACAGGCCGGTGCGAAGGTCCTCATGCTGGCCAAGGCACCGGTCGGACAGGGTGGCAGCACGGTGCACGGCGCCAGCGAAATCATGAGCATGGGGGCATCCGGCTACGGCAGTCCCGACGACAGCGCAACCGTGCACTACGAAGACACGATGCGTCCGGCAGCCGGCTTCATCGATCCCGACCTGGTGCGCGTTCTGGCGGAGGACGCACCGAAGCGCATCGCAGACCTGATCGAACTCGGCGTGCCGTTCGACCGCGTCGCCGATGGCTATAAGCTCATCCGCAGCGACTTCGGCAGCTATGCGCGCGCGCTGGGCGTGAAGGGCAAAACCGGCAAGGCCTTCGTGGGCGCGCTCGCCGAGCAGGGCAGAAAGCTCGGTGTCGAGACCCGTCAGCCGGCGGCGTTGATCGACCTTCTGCGCGATTCGACCGGGCGCGTGAGCGGCGTGGTTGCGATGGACCTCGATTCGCGGCGGCTGCTGGTGGTCGCGGCGGGGGCCGTCGTGCTTGGCACGGGCGGCGCGCACGGTCTGTTCTCGCAGCAGGTGTCGACAGCGGAGATGACTGGTGACGGCCAGGCGATCTGCTTCCGCCACGGCGCAGAACTCGTGAACATGGAGTTCCACCAGTTCGGGCCGGCGATGGTGCACCCTTACGTGCAACTCTTCAGCAAGTCGTGCTTCGTCCTGCATCCGAAGATGCTCAATCGCGACGGTCACGAATTCCTCCCGGACTATCTGCCGACGGGCGTGACGCCCGAGGCTGCAATGGACGAGAAAGTGTTCCCGTTCACGATCTCGAACGAGTCGCGCTATATCGATATCGCGATCGCAACGGAAATCGCGCAGGGCAGGGGCACGGAACGCGGCGCGGTGCATTTCTCTTTCGCCGACATCGCCGAGGAACGGTTGGCGGCCACCATTCCGAACACCATGCGCTGGATGCGCGCCAAAGGGCTCGATCCGAAGCGTGATCTGCTCGACGTCGGGATTGCTTTTCAATGCCTGAATGGCGGTGTCCGGATGACCAACACCGACGCGATGTCGACCATCGAGGGGCTCTTCGTGATCGGCGAACTCGCGGGCGGCGTGCGCGGTCCGGATCGTCCGGGCGGCAACTCGCTTGCAGAAGGTCAGGTGTTCGGTCATCGCGCAGGCGTGGGTGCGGCCGCATACGCACGCGGCAGCGCGGCGCCGGGCACGTCCGATGTGACGCCGCTTGCACGGCGCCTCGAAATGGCGCTAAAGCCGAATGCGTCGTTCGACGCTCGACGTATCGCCTCCGATCTGCGTGCAGCGATGCAGGCGCATTGTCTCGTCGATAAGACCGAGAGCGGTCTGTATATCGCGTTAGCCGCCGCTCGCGAGGCGCGCGCGGCGTTTGCCGCAGGGGGCGGGGCCACGCCGCAGCAAGTGATCGATGCGTTGACGATCGACAACATGGCGGCGACTGCCGACGTCATCGTGCAAGCGTGTATCGAGAGGCGCGAGTCGCGCAGCAGCCACTATCGCACCGACTATCCCGAGCGCGACGATGCCCGTTTCAGTCACGCATTGACCATCACGCGCGGTGAAGCCGACCCGTTCCGTCTCACCTACGACGTGCTCGATTACCCTCGTCCCGAATTCATGGACACATCGCATTCCCAGGCGGCACATCATGGATAAGAAGCAAGTCGGCCCGTTGTCGGGCTACCGCATTCTCGATCTCACCGTCATGACCGCGGGTCCGGTCGGTACAGTGCTGCTTGCCGACCTCGGCGCGGACGTGATCAAGGTTGAGGAACCGAACGCCGGTGACCTCTCGCGCAATCTCGGTAATCAATTCGTCGAAGGCGAAAGCGTGCAGTTCCTGTCGCAGAACCGTAACAAGCGCAGCATCCGGCTCGACCTGAAGTCGCCGAAAGGACGCGATGCATTTTTGCGCATGGCGGAGCAGGCCGATGTCGTCGTCGAAAACTTCCGGCCAGGCACGGTGGATCGGCTCGGCATCGGCTACGAGGCCGTGAAAGCGCGCAATCCGATGATCGTCTATGCAAGCGTGTCGGCGTTCGGACAAAGCGGTCCTTACGCCGCGTGGCCCGCAAACGATCCCATCGTGCAAGCTGTCGCAGGTCTCATGGACATGACGGGCGAAGCCGGCGGCAATCCGGTTCGGCTCGGGGCGCCGTTGCCGGACTTCGGCGCGGCTGCGCTGCTCGCGTTCGGCATCTCTGCGGCGTTATTGCATCGCGAACGGCATGGCGAAGGTCAGCGCATCGATACGTCGCTGCTGTCGGCTGCGCTTTTCAGCACCATCCCGCGCGACGGCGAGACGCTGAGAAGCGGTAAAGCGCCGGAGCGCCTCGGCAGCGGCCATCCGACGATGGTGCCGTATCGCAACTATCAGGGCTCCGATGGCCGCTATTTCTTTGCCGCCTGCTTCACCGAAAAATTCTGGCAGAACCTTTGCCGGGCGTTGGGCCGCGAAGACTTGCTGAGCGATGAACGCTTTGTCGGCAACACCGCGCGGACTGCCAATCGGCATGCGCTCGACGTCATCCTCGAACAGCAGTTTCTGCTGCATACCGCCGAATACTGGGTGGCGCATCTGAGCGCCGCGGACGTGCCATGCGCGATCGTGCAGGACTATCACACCGCGTTGACGCAGGACCCGCAAATCGCGCATAACCACGCGGTCGTCGAGATCGAACATCCGCTTGCGGGCAGGGTAACGAACATCGCGAGTCCGGTGAATTTTCACGGCAGCCCGGTGGCTTACCGCCGTGCGCCGCCCACGCTCGGACAACATACGGCTGAAGTACTTGCCGAGTTCGGTTTCGCCGAGGAGGAGATCGCAGCACTCGAAGGTCGTGAACCGGCCGCCGTCGGAGAGAAGTCATGAAATCGTACACAACGGACTACGTGATCGTCGGCGCGGGGACGGCGGGTTGCGTGCTCGCCAACCGCCTGACCGAAGACCCGAACGTCAAAGTGATTCTTGTCGAAGCCGGCGAGCGCGATCGTCACCCGTTCATCCACGTACCGGCCGGCTTCGTGCGATTGCTCGATCATCCAACCGTGACATGGCGCTATCGCACGCTAGCCGACACCGAGACCTGCGGCCGCGCAATCCTGTTTCCGCGTGGACGCGGACTCGGCGGTTCCAGCGCGATCAACGGCCTGCTTTATGTGCGCCCGTTTGCGGAGGATATCGATAGCTGGGAGCAGTCGGGCGCCAGGGGCTGGACCTTCGGCAACTGTCTGCCGTTCTACCGCCGCTCTGAAACGTGGACCGAGGGCAACAGTCCGCAACGCGGCACGCATGGTCCGATCCAGGTCAGCCGGGTGGAGAATCCGCCGGAGATTTGCGGTGCGGTCGTGCAAGCTGCCCAAAAAGCCGGTCTCGAGTTTGTAGATGATCCAAACAGCGACACGCGCGGTCCGTCGATCTGGTACTACCAGCAAACGCGCGACGGACGTCGCCGCTCCAGCGCGGCGCGCGGTTATCTGCGGCCCGCAATGGCGCGGCCGAATCTCACGGTGGTGACCGGCGTCCAGGTGTCCGGGCTCGACATGAACGGCACGCACGTGAGCGGCATCAATGCGACAACGACCGCGGGCGTTCCGATCCAGTTTCGCGCGACCCGCGAGGTCATCCTGAGCGCCGGCGTGATCGGCACGCCAAAGCTGCTGGAAATGAGCGGCATCGGCGATAAGGACGTGCTCGACAATGCGGGCATTCGAACACGCATCGCGTTACCGGGCGTCGGCAACAATTTGCAGGATCACTATGTAGTCCGGCTCGGCTATCGGGTCCGGGGTGCAGGTACCGCGAACGAGCGCTCGCATGGACTCGCGCTCGCGCGCGAAATGATGCGCTACGTCGTGTCGGGGACCGGCGTACTGACCTATAGTGCCGCGATCGTCGGCGGCTTCGCACAGACGCGGCTCGACGTGCAATTCGTGATCGCGCCAGGCAGCTTCGCCGAGGGACGGATCGGAGTGCTGGAGTCGGAGCCCGGCGTCTCCTGCGGCGTCTGGCAGATGCGCCCGGAAAGCCGTGGGCACGTGCACATCACCAGCAGCGAGGTCGCTGCAGCGCCGACGATCGCACCGTCATACCTCAGCAGCGAACTGGACCGTAACACGATGGTGGAAGGACTCAAGATCGGCCGCCGGATCTTCGCGCAGCCCGAGGTCGCCCGCTATATCGTCGACGAAACCGTACCAGGCCGTCAGGCGGACACTGATGAGGCGTTACTGCAATACGTGCGTGACAATGGCTCGACTGTGTATCACGCGGTTGGCACGTGCCGGATGGGAGAGGACGAAATGAGCGTCGTCGATTCCGAAATGCGGGTGCGCGGAACGACCGGCCTGCGCATCGTCGACGGCTCGGTGATGCCGTCGATAACCTCGACCAACACCAATGCGACGGTGCTAATGCTAGCCGAGCGCGCAGCTGACATGATCCGTTCGCCGATGACTGCGCGCACGGCTTCGGCATATTCGAAGGAGACGGTATGAAAGTGCTGGTAGGTGTAAAGCGAGTGGTCGACTACAACGTGAAGATCCGGATCAAGTCGGACGGCACGGGTGTCGACATTGCAAACGTGAAGATGTCGATGAATCCGTTCGACGAAATCGCGGTTGAGGAAGCGGTCCGGTTAAAGGAAGCCGGCGTGGTTAGCGAGGTGGTGGCGGTTTCTTGCGGTGTTGCGCAGGCGCAGGAGACGCTGCGTACGGCGTTGGCGATAGGCGCGGATCGTGCTGTCTTGATCGAGTCATCCGAAGACCTGCAGCCTCTGGCCGTTGCCAAGCTGCTCAAGGCGCTGGTCGACAAGGAACAGCCTTCGTTGGTATTGCTGGGCAAGCAGGCCATCGACGACGACTCGAACCAGACCGGGCAGATGCTCGCCGCTTTGGCTGACCTTCCGCAAGCGACGTTCGCTTCGGAGGTCGTTGTGGCTGACGGGAAGGCGACCGTGTCGCGCGAAGTGGACGGCGGAGCTGAAACGCTGTCGCTGAGGCTTCCCGCCGTGGTCACAACTGATCTACGCCTGAACGAGCCGCGCTACGTGACATTGCCGAACATCATGAAGGCGAAGAAAAAACCGCTGCAAACGATCAGGCCCGAAGACCTCGGCGTCGATGTCACGCCGCGTCTTAAAACACTGAAAGTCGCCGAGCCGCCCAGGCGTTCCGCCGGGGTGACAGTGCCGGACGTAAAGACGCTGGTCGAGAAGCTGAAGACCGAAGCAAAGGTGCTTTAGAAAGAACGGCAACTATGTTGCATGGGACTGGAGTAAGCGCTAAAGCGCTAACTCCAGTCGACACGGAGACAAAGCAAATGACGAATCTGGTTAGCCTGGTAATAGCAGAACACGATAATGCATCGATCAAGGCCGCGACGCTGACTACCATTGCAGCGGCGAAGAAGATCGGCGGTGAAGTTCACGTGCTGGTCGCGGGTCACAATGCGCAGCCCGTAGCCGACGCGGCAGCGAACATCGCGGGCGTTAGCAAAGTATTGCTGGCCGATGCGCCGCAACTCGAAGTGGGCCTCGCGGAAAACATCGAAGCGACGGTGCTGAATATCGCAAAGAACTATTCGCACATCCTCGCTCCGGCCACCGCCTACGGCAAGAACGTCGTGCCGCGTATCGCCGCGAAGCTCGACGTCGCTCAGATCAGCGACATCACCGCAGTCGATTCACCCGATACGTTCGAGCGTCCGATCTACGCGGGCAACGCCATTGCGACAGTGCAATCTCAAGACCCGATCAAGGTCATCACGGTACGCACGACTGGCTTCGATGCCGTCGCAGCGGAAGGCGGCAGCGCCTCCATCGAGAAGCTCGAAGCGGCAGCCGACGCAGGCATCTCGCAGTTCGTGAGCCGCGAAGTGACGAAGCTCGATCGTCCGGAACTGACGTCGGCAAACATCATCGTGTCGGGCGGCCGGGGTCTCGGCAGCGGCGAGAACTACACGAAGGTGCTGGAGCCTTTGGCAGACAAGCTCGGTGCAGCGATGGGCGCATCGCGTGCAGCCGTCGATGCGGGCTACGTGCCGAACGACTATCAGGTCGGTCAGACTGGCAAGATCGTCGCGCCGCAACTGTATATCGCGGTCGGCATTTCGGGTGCGATCCAGCATCTTGCGGGCATGAAGGACTCGAAGGTGATCGTCGCGATCAACAAGGATAAAGAAGCGCCGATTTTCAGCGTCGCGGATTACAGCCTCGTCGGTGACCTGTTCACCGTCGTGCCCGAACTCGTCGGAAGCCTATGAGGCCCTTGATGACTGGCTGCTCGCGTTCACTGGCGGAGAAACCGGGCACTGCGACGGGCGGCCATCATGATGGCATTGTCGAGAGATTAAGGCACGCCCCTTGCGGCGCTTCATTCATGTGAACGGCCGATGCTGGCTTGAAATATCCTCGCTTGAGTGAGCCATGAAACATCTAAGTAAGACGTTTTTCGCTTCGGTTCTCGTCGTGGCACTGCCGGCAATAACATACGCACAAGTCGGCGGCAGCGCTGACGGGACGGCAACATCCCGTGCCGGCGCGGGGCGGATGAAAACCCCGAGTGGAAGAGGATACGATTCGCCGGATGTCACGGGTAGTGGCGTCGGTGCGGCGGGCACTAGCCCTTCGACGCGATCTTCCAAGCGCAAGGCCAATGGTCTGAATATGGGTACCCGCGACGGCGCGAACAGCGACGTCAACAGACCACGGAACGGCCCAAGGCAAGACGGCCAGTAGCCAGCCGGTTGCACGCGGCGTCATTCGCCGCGGCCGTGAATGTCGTTACGCACTGCAGCATCGAGCGCGGCATCGCTCTCTGCTTCGCCATCACCGGATAACTGCCGATCTCTCCTGCTAGTGCACGCCCGAAGCCTGCCGAACGCAGACAGGCGAGACCACCGTCTCACAGTCGTCGTACGAGGCTCGCAGTTCGCCGTTGACGCGCGAGCCGGTCGTCGCGATCGAGCAGTTGCGCATGATGAAGATCGGTGTCGAATGCCGAAGTGGCAGCAGCCGAGGATGGCGAGAGGCAACTTTAGCGACGCCGTTCAATGCCCTGCGCAAGAGCGGTGGGGCGCGCACCGAAGAGATTTGGAACGTCGTTTGCTCAGATGTCTTCGTCGGCGGTGGCACACTGCGCTTGCGCTTCGGAAGCCTCAAGTGCATGGATCAATTTTCTGTCGTGGACCCGATCGTTGATGAGCACCGTTGCACCGCAGACTGTTACGCGCGAAGCGCGTGATCGACGGCACCGGTAGAGCAGAGACGGTAGAAATGCAAAAGAACATGGTGTGGGCCGACAACGCGAAGT
>NZ_JBFPKF010000026.1:0-63237 GCF_040948685.1 Paraburkholderia sp. BR14374
CTTGCTCATGGTGGATGGTTTGTTGTTTGCTGGTTTCCGACTTCGACAATCAGATTCTCAGCTGAAACCTCCACCGCCTTCAATTCCCCGCCCCAGATCCCCCGTACACCACTTCCGACTTTAGCTCAGCGGAGTTCTTTTATCTCAACAAATTTGATAATCTTGACGAGCTGGAGGTCGGCATAAAGGACTATATCTGGTACTACAACCATGACCGTATCAAGCTAAAACTGCAGGGCATGAGCCCCGTAAAATATCGGACTCAATTCCGTCAGGCGTAGCCATCTAACCGTCCAACTTCTGGGAGTCAGTCCAAATTGGTGGACGCCTATGCTCCTCGCTCCTGGCGATCACTGCCAGACGCTAAAGATGGACCGCTTACGTTTAATCTGCTTCGGGTCCGGGTAGAGGAACCCATCCTGCTCGCCCATTCGTTTGAAACGGGGGGAACTCGGCCCGCTTGTCAAAGAAGTTGGTGTAGACGTGCTCAAGGTCCTTCAAGGCCTGCTGGAGCAGATGGACTGGCGCATCGTTGAGCCACGGTGCTTCCGCGCCGTTGCGCCACTCCGTGAGCAGCTTGCACAGGCCGGCGTAGCCGAGCTTCTTATCGCCGCCCTTGTGGCGTTCGACCTGCAACGCCAACGCCTCGTTATAGACGAACCGGCACGCGCCCGCCAACACGCGCATATTGCGTTGCGTTTCGCCGTTGGGCATCGGTTCGAACTTGAAGGCCTAGAGTCGTTGCATGGCTCAAGCGTATCAGAACCGAAGCGTTGTCAAGGACGCCTTTGGCGTCCGCGCTTTCCTTCCCCGCCGTGAACGACGAGGCTTCACGCGCATCTGGGCCAATTTCGTTCAATCTGCCAAGCCTTTAGAGAGCCCGCATCTGCGCAACAATGCGCCAACCGAAGCCCCGTTCGAATCGCCGCGACATATCGGTACCGAGCGCTTAATCAGTGCCTCGCGGTATGCCGCCCCACCCTCGCCTCCCTCCTCAATCCCTAACGCCCCCGACCGATTTCCCCGTTGGTCGCCACCATCAAGGCATTGACGCTTCGCGCATCCGCCGTATGCATGAATTCCACTAAGTTGGCGATCTCTCTGTGTCGGGCCCATGGGCGGCCTGCGAAGTGTCTTGTTTCGTCATACCGCCTTCCATCATTGACAGAAGTCCTCTCGGACAGCCAGCCGCGCAGAATCCGGCAAGCTACAAATTACGTAATGTTCACTACGTCCGACGCGTCCGTGCGGCGAAGGCCCCGTCCGAGCGACAGCTCTTAGTCTTTTTGCCGATCATATTGAGGACCCAGCCGTGAAACAATTGCGGTCAAAGCCGCAAGAGCGCTGACAGACGGGGCTTGGGAGCTGCCAGAAATTGTTCGGCAATGTTTCACAGAGGCGGCGCGCAATTCTGCCGCGGGAATTTCGAGTTTCCAACTAAGCCTCAGGCAACATGACGGCAACTCCTTAGTTATGCCAGGGATTTTGCTTTGCGCCGCCCGAGGGCACATTCTGCATCGACACCGAGAGTTCGCGAGAGTGGATGAGCGAGCGCGTCGACGAGATACTGCGTCTAGCGCGGCGTGCCGCCGCAGACCCACCATCTCGCGCTTACGAGCTCGTCTCGAGAACTGCTTGTACGTATTCGCCATCCTCCTTGGCCTGAAGGCCGGAGATTCCTGCGGCGCTACGCGTGACAAGCATCATGCGTCATCGCTTCGGCCGGGTTCCAGTTTCCCAGAGCGACCGGACTGCCGCATCTCTCTACAGATTAGCCGGGGCATGTCCAGCTCTTCGCTGCTGAAAGCGTTCCGCCGCGGCGCGGCATGTTGATTGTGTCAGCCATATCGACAGGGTTCCCTGTGGCCGTACGCAATACAAGCGGAATTTCGCCCATGTGTTGCGGTTATTTGCTGAGACGTGTCCGCCGGAGGGATGCGTCTCGCTTTTCTGCTCGGCACGGAAGCGAGCCAGCCACCCTCTCAGTCGTGCTTTTGCTCAAGTTGACGCGGAACGTCGCCCCAGTCCTACTCGAGAATCACTGTGTTCAGGACAGAGTTGGCCTGTATGTTCTGACCAAATACCCAAGCGTGCCCGCAGTCGACTTCGCCATGCTGCGCGTCTACAGGTCCTCCATAGCAAGCGCTGCGCAAGCGCGAGACGTCTCTAGTACCGCCTGATCCGTTGAGCGCCTCAAGACGCGAAACATCGGAGAACGCGGCAAACCGGTCAATGCCCAGTAAGCCGATGGTTGATGTCGCTTGCGGATCATGCCGCTCGAGTCGCGCGGCGTTTGGAACACCCAGTGGCTGACCGGAACGTTGCCCTGTGCACCTTCCATGATGCGACTCTTGGAACTCCGCGGCGCACCCTGAAATCGACCCGGCTCTGTTTTGGTGGGTAGGGGAAGCCGTCGTAGTGGCCGCGCTTCGTGATCTGCGTGAGCGCCACACTTCTCGCAGAAGCGGGCGCAACCACGCGCCTGATCATTCAGGCTCTGTTGCAGGGGTGAACGGGGCCTCGGCCGACGATGCCGCTTCTTCGCTATCGCGCCATGGGGCTAGTCCTTTGCACATCCCCGCGTGGCCAGCCTAGCGTCTGACCGGCTACATCAGCACGTCGTTATTGACGGACCGGCTAGGACCGGAAATGCGACAGAGGAAGCACTTGCGGCCACCTTTGGCATCAGTTCGATCGGTGCGCCTGAAGTTCGTTGCATGCAGGCAACCGTATCGGTGTTGACACAATGTCAAGACGCCTTTCGCGTCCGCGCTTTCTTCTCTCGCCGCAAACGGCGGGGCTTTGCCCGCGTCCGGCCAAACTGGATCTGTTGTCAGCGGCGAAGATCACGAATGGTGGCAACCGATGCAATGATGCTCGCCACCGTTCAGGAGCAGGCAAGAGCCGACGCTTAAGTCGCTTCCCGTTGCATCCAACGATCGCTTGCAGCGAAGGCAGCGTGGCTTATGCCCTCATGTGGGGCCTTCGCCCGGCGCGGTTATGCCGCGACGCGGGCCTTCGACCGCACATGCTGCGCTGTGTAAATCAATATTGACGGCGAGAGAGTGCCCGAAAAAACACGTGTCCCAACTTGGGACACTCGCTCGGCAAAAAGGATCGTCGCTGCCACCTTCAGTCCGCGACAAATAAAGTTCCGAATCTAGGGGATATGATCTCCCAAATTGCTGAGCCTTTCTACGACGGGGGACGCGTGTCCCAAGTTGGGACACGCGCACAGCCAGAAGTTGAGGAGGGATCGCCAAAAAAAGTGCCCTCTTGGGGCACCTTTATCTTACTCAGCACTGCTGTTGCTGCCCGAAAAAAGCTCAGCGATGAGCATCCGTATCTGCCTCTCTTTTTCGTCCGTAAGCATTCCGGCTCGAATCTTCACGGTAAATCCTACAGCATCTTTCGTAATCGACCCGGCCTGGTTCTTTCCCGCAAAAATTTTCTCGATGCTACGGTCACTGACACTACGCGATCCATTGTCACCGCTTTGGATGGCTTGCTTGATTGTTCTCGCCAGTTTCGATTGATCGAGTTCCCCAGCCACCACTCTTGCCCATACCTCTCGCGCCACTTCGACCGTTTTTGGGTTCTGGTCCCGCAAGACCGAAACGAGGCCCTCTGCGGCACTCGCCCCCAGGAGTCTCGGCTGTATATCTAGATCCTTGACCACAAAGTCTGGAAGATCCGAAAAAGCGAGGAAGCGATACAGCTCCGAACGAGATATACCCAGACCTTCCGCCATACGCTTCCGGTTGGGAAACTCTTTCTCGGTGCTACGAATAGAGCGAGCGATCTCATAGTCGGACAGGTCGTCGCGCACGACGTTTTCCACAAGGGCTAACATCGCCATCTCTTCATCCGAAAGATCGATGATGACAGCCTTGATCGTCTCTTTCCCGATCATCTTGTGGGCACGCCAACGCCTCTCGCCAGCAACAATCTGATGGCCGGGCGCCGCCCGTCGAACTACGATTGGTTGAACCAGCCCCGCTTCCCGAATCGATTCGGCGAGTTGCGCCATCTTGGCTTCGTTGAACACCTTCCGTGGCTGCCACGGGTTAGGAACGATGTCCGCAACGGCTACGTCCGACGCGGTGCCTGCCTTCTCAAGTTCGACTATTCGCTGTTGTGCCTGAGCTAACGCTCCTGCCATCCCAGGGGCGGTTCGCGGGCTGGTGGGTTTTTCTTGCTGCTGGTCAAGCTTGATGTCTTTCGCTGCCCGGACCTCAGCAGTCTTGCTCATCATGCGCTCACGCAAGTTGCTCATTGTCCGGCCCTCCATTGCGCAACATACTGATCATCGATCCACTTGCAGTAGTCCAGCAGCGGTTGCTTTACCCGGGCCAAAGTCTTCGCAACAGCATCAGAACGCGATAGGTCGAAGACCGTCGAGAAGGCTAACGCGCCGTTGCTCATAACGGAACTGGCCGGAACCTCCGTTGTATTAAGCCAGTCCCCATATGCACGTTGAGACCAGGAGCGGACAACCGGCGCTGATGATGTTGTTCCATAGTCGACTCGAGACAGGAGGACAGAGATGAAGTCGTACGTTTTATCGACCTCATGCTCCACGAACCCATGCGCGACTTCGGCGAACAGAGACCAGAAAGATACCGAGGAGATAAAGTCCAAGCTCTCCGGAACCAATGGCATAACCATCGAATCTGCCGCCATCAGGCCATTAAGGGTCATGTACGAAAGAGACGGGGCGGTGTCCAGAATGATGTAGTCGTATTGGGCCCGCAGCGGTTCAACTCCCTTGCGAAGAACAGACCAGAATTCGAAGCCTGGGTTTGTCTGTTGCGCCGTAGGAAGATGAAACTCCGCGTCATGAAGGTAATTGTGTGCAGGGATAACGTCGAGGCCATCCCAATATGTACTTTGAACCTTCGCGGCGAGTCCGCCTTCGATGTTCGGGTCGTAGATGAAAGGGAGGACCGTGTCCTCCCACGTCACGTCCTTTTCCGCATACAAGCCGCAGAGTTCCGAGAGGGACGCCTGCGGATCGAGGTCAATGACAAGGACTTTGCGACCGCGCAGGCTCAAACCTTGCGCCAGGCACATGGTCGTAGTGGTTTTACAGGAGCCCCCTTTGAAGTTCGCAGTGATCAACACGCGGCCACGATGCTCACGAGTGCCGGTGACGAGCGGAGTCTGGTAGATGTCAGATACTTGCTGTACCCACGTGCGAACATCTTTAAGAGAGAAGATGCGCGCCCTGCCTGTGCCGTGCGCCATGCCGGGCGGAAGCTCCCCACCTTCCTTAGTCGCCAGATAATTAATCTTCTGGCGGTCGATACCGCACAGCTCTGCCAACTCCCCAATCGTGAAGACGGGAGGGTTCTTGCGAGGTCGCGGAGCCAGAATCTGGTCGCGTAGTTCATTCGCCATGACTGACAGACGCTCAGCGAACTCACCGAGATTGGAGAGCTTCACGCGCCTGTCTATCCCAGGCAATTCGCTCAAGTTCATTTTGCAGTTCCTATGTTTTGTCTAGGTGAGCTGATTTCTTCACGCTCACCATCGATTTCTACGGTTATTGGTGGATCACGCGTCGAACCATAGAATACTCATCCCACTGCAGAATTGCCATTGAAATCTGACTGGAACAGCGAGTTCAATCGTCGCCAACGTTTATTTCCTTTTATTTCAACTACTTACCCGGTCTTATTAGCGGAAGACTGTAACGGAAAATCGCCAAAGGGAGAGACGACTAACGGGCCCGGAGTCGAAAAATAAAACCCGCCAACACAGAACGCCTCACCTTATCCGGACTCAAAAGCCGCCAAATTTCGGCCCTCATTTGTGCGCCACACAATTCGCCTCACCTTCGCTGAAGGCCACGCCGACGACGTTTTTGTCAAAGATCCCTAGTCTCTGCGTCAGCCCAATCCCACTTTCCCATTTACAAACGCAGACTGCATCGCTCCGCGGCAGCTTGTTCGTCGCGCACATTCGGCCCGCCGTGGTTAGTGTTTACAAAATAAACAAAAACCACAAACAACTAACGTAAAGCAGACTTTCTTTAAAAAACAGGGAGTTAGATACCCGAGGTGAGGCGAATTGTGTCAAAGGTGCTGTTAATTGAGAGCTAGGGTGAGGCGTTTACCACCCCAAGGTGAACCAAATTGAGCAGCAAGGTGAGGCGATTTGGCGCGAGGGTGAGGCGAATTGTGGCGAGGGGCGGGTGAAAGGTGAGGTGTTCTGTGTGGACCGCCGAGCAAGGTGAGGTGATCTGTGTTGACTTCGCACCTTCCCATCGGTACCGTACCGCTCCAGATATCCTTGACCGCAACCTTGGAGGCCGCATGACAACTGCAGGGCAAGTAGCCACATCTCGGCAACTGGCCTTGGCTTTGTTCGACGACGCAACCGGTCAGGATCTACCGGTCGACACAGCGCGATCCGATATTGGCTTCGCGCGAAAGAACGTCCTTATTCGAATTATCGATTTAGGCGTCGCAGCGCGACGTCTGATCGATGCGGCGTATTTCATCGTTGCTCAGGACGAACAGGTGCGTAGCCTCTATGACGTTGAGCTGGATTACTTCAAATGGCTTATGCGTTACTCGAGTCGCAACAACACCCATCTCGAGCAAGTCATCACAGAAGCCCAACGAGCATTGATCCAGGCGACCACTGCTCCGGACGCCGATGGCGAAAAGCCCTTTGGCTCAGTACAACTGATCGGACGCATCTCGTACTCTGGCGGCCGCTTCCAATTTCGAGTACCTCCGGATCTCATAGACATCATTCGTGGTCCAGGCAAGTCGCATTGGCTCAGCCTGCGTATTACGTCACTCTTCACCCTCAGCTACGCACGGGTCATGTACGACCACTTGCTTCCATACGCCGATGACGGAGAAACGGATTGGCTTACGCTCGATGAATTGCGTTTGTGGCAAGGGGCAATGGGTGCCAAGGCAAACGAGTTCAAGTACTTCAAACGAGACTGGCTAGTACCTGCTATTGAGCAGATCAACGAGGTCTCCGACCTGAGGCTTTCATACGAGACGCGCAACGAGCAGGGGTCTCGGAAAATCGGTCGCCTGAAGTTCCGCATTGAGCGCAAAGAGATGGCTGAGCGCATCCTTCATACTCACGAGCAGGCGCAAGCGATCTATCAAACGTTGAAGCAGGAGTTCGGGCTATCCAGCGCTCAACTCAACCAGATCGCGGCATCGCGCGACACCTACAACGATGAACGATTGGAGCAGGCAATCGAGCGCACGCGCTTCAGCTTGAAACTGGGTAAGGTGTCGAAGAGTCCGGCGGGATTCTTCATGAAGGCACTGAAGGAGGGGTGGATCATCTCCGACGCTGAGCGTCAGATGGTAGAGATCCAGGAAACGTTGGCGCTGACAGAACAACGCGAAGTCGAAGTGAAAGAAAAGGCTGTCAATCGGGCGGCGTTGCGGATCGCCGCCCAGGATGTGTATGCTCAGGACCGTAGAGTCGAAGAAGTCCGGCGCGGATGGGAAGCTTATGAAGCAGCGACACCTCGACAGCGAGAGGACTGGCGACGGACCTATAAGGTAACGCCCGCCGGCAAACTCACTTTGCGTCGACTGGGCATCGATCCAACCAGCGATTTGGCTGAACCGACGATCCAGAAGTACCCCGACCTAAAAGACGGATTCGCCGGCTACGTATTCAACAGGTCAAGGTCTGGCAAGTCTCGCTAGTCTCAGTTCGATACTTGTAACGCATGTTGGCCGCAGAACGTCCTGTGTTTCCGCCGGCGTCTTTCCTGTGCGAATTTTGCGGACATGCATTCCGACCAGGCGATGAAAACGACGAAGCTCAACGGACACGTCGTCCCCGACCGGCGGCCTATCAGATAAGTTGCAACACTCCAATCAAAACCGCGTTGATTGCCCTCTCAAGACGCGGAAGATCCGACGAAATGCTGGTCAACTGCGGCGAGTACAGCCTGATGTAACCTTCCTCTTTATGGCGTGTGAGCCTCACGACCTGTTGTCGGATCGGCGCCAGAAACCCAGTAGCCAGGCCCGCGAGTATCTCGTGCACCTTGAGGTCGGAACGGGCGCCAAAGCTCACGGCGCGCGCTATCAAGAGTATACGCCCAGTCCGCTTTTCAATCTTCGCGAGTGTTTCCACGGATTCAAAGGAAATGCGATGTGCGTCGCCAAAAGTGTGGATAACTTCGTCTGGGACTTTTGCTGCGCGCAGCAACCGACTGACGTGTGGTTTCGAAATGCCCAAGGCTGAAGCCAATTCAGACTGCGATCGCCAAATTTCCCGATTCAAAAACGAGCGGCAAAGCCGCCCGAACATGATGATCGATGTCTTCCGTTGGCGCAGGCTGTTGTATTGGGCGAGAGCCTCTCGCTGAAGAAGCGTAAGTGAATCTGTCTGCATAATGGATCTTTCCAAAATGAGTTCAGGCTAACCCGGACGCTCGAATGTCAAGGAACCTCAAGCATCAACCGGGCGATCACATGTCGCGATTGAGGAACTTGGCATTTTGAATTGGACGTCGCCAAAACTTCCGTCAGCCGGCTGACACCGAAAGCTCGACATTCTCGTTTTAAATCAATGACGTGACTGTGCGGTTCCATGTAACCCATGTAAACAGCCACGATCCTATTCGATACGCTCGCAGTCGTTGCCCCGAAAGCTACCCCAAAATCGTCATCATTTCGGCTTAAGCCCGTTAGCCGGCTGACGCGACCCATCGCCGAGCCCCACAGCCCAGAAAGCGCCCACAAATCGCACCTCTTTTGCATGAGTTGCTTCCCATGCGGACTGATTCAATGGAGTCGGTCCAAATGGAACGAGCGTCATGCCTCTTTTCCGCAGCAAAAAGCAGATAGCACTGTCTACCGCCCCTGGGGGCTATTCCGAAGATGATCCCGAGAAGATCATCTTCGATAACGGCTCGCGCCTGCGCGTTGAAGCGAACCACTGGAAGACCTTCTGCTTCATCCTCGTGTTCATTGCTGGCGGCGCAATCTACACCCGAAATCCAGCGCCGTCCGTCGTGAAGGCCTATGGTGTGGCGGGGGACGCGAACGGCCATGCTGTCGTTACCCAGCTGACGGCATACAAGCCAGACGATCAGGCTATCCGCACCTCGCTTCGTGAGACCGTCGAGCGATGGTTCACGATCGAGCCGGTCCTCACCGATGACATCCAGACCTCGCGCATGGCTCGCAACATCAACGGCGTGAAGGCCATGATGGTCGGCAATGCTCGCAACCAGTTCGGCGACTGGGTCAAGACGGATGCACCGTTCCAGCAGATCACGCTCAACCCGAAGCTGGTGCGTGAAGTGCGCGTGACCAACGTCGCGATGCTCGAAGACTCGACCGCGGTGGTGGAGTTCACAACAAGCACGACGCAATCGCCGACTGACAAGCCGGTGGTGCAGAAGTACGCGCTGACGTTCCGCTACCAGATCATTCCCCCGACTTCGGAAGACGCGCTCGGTACGAACCCGTTCGGCGTTTTCTATCCGTTGTTCTCCATCCAGAAAACGCAATGATGATCGACTCCCGCACGCTCGCCTCGTGGGTCGCGGCTCTTGCCTGCGTCACGGTGGTCTGCTCGCCAGTGTCTGCTGCAGGGAAGGGCAGCCCGGCTCCGTCCGCACCCTTCGATATCGCTACTGCGATTGGCGATCCCATGAGCCCGGTGAATCCCTATAACGCCGGTACCGACCCGATCACCATGCCGGGTGACGCCCGCATGGCGGTGTTCCCCTATAGCCGCGACCAGATCTACCGCATCATGACTGCGCCGCTCAAGACGACAACGATCGAGCTGGCGCGCGGAGAAGTGCTGGCGACTGAGCCCGCGCTTGGCGATTCAATCCGGTGGATCGTGGATACCGACGGGTCGAACCACGTATTCATCAAGCCGGTCAAGCCGGGTCTTGTCAACACGCTGCACCTCACGACCAACCAGCGCGAGTACGACATGACACTCGTCTCGTCGCCGATGGGTGGCCTCTTCTATCAGACCGTGCGGTTCAACTATCCCGGTTCACTGATGGCCAAGGTACGCGCGCGCGAGGATGGCAACGCTGACGCGACCGATGCGGGGCAGGGTGGACCCAATGCCAATGGTTCCGGTCCGCTTGGTGTATCGCCCGACAAGCTGAACTTCGACTACACGGTTTCGGGTTCGGCGCCGTTCCGGCCGGAGACGGTATTCGATGATGGCAAGTCGGTGTGGCTGCGCCTGCCTGCGAATGCGCCTTTTGCAGTGCCGATCGTGAAGGATCATGGAGACAACGTCAGCCCCAACTTCATCCGTCGTGGGCAATACATCGTCGTGCAGGAAGTGCCCGAGGAGATCGTCCTGCGCGCTGCGAACGACCAGGTCACGATCAGGCGCGGTCGTCCCGGCATCTTCGGCTTCTGAGAGCACGCGCACATGACAGGGCTAAACGGACAGCCGACGGGCGCGCAGGCGCAGATCGTCAAGGGGAAGTCGCCACGCAACGCGCTCATCAGCGCGGGCGCAGTCGCGGCCGTCGTCATTGCGGCACTGGGCTTTTACTATCAGGTCAAGGAGAGCGCGAAGGCCGACGACGAGGCGAAACTTGCAAAGAAGGCCAAACAGGCAGAAGTGGTCGACAGGTCGAACAGCACCCGGGACGTCGACAAGATCATTGAGGATCAGCAATCGGCTGCACGACGGATTGCGGCGTCCGAGGCGAGAGCCGCCGCGTTGCCGCGCGCTGCTTCGGCTGCAGCGCCCAGCCTCGCGCCAGGTCTGACCGCGGATAACTTCGTCGCTGACCAGCGCACCCGCGAACTCAAGACGCAGGCGGATACCGACGCAATTTACGCGTCGGCGATCTTCCGTCCCGGCGTCAAGGTCAAGGATTCCGGGACCACGCAGGCGACCTTGCCACCGGGCATCCTCACGCCGCAGCAGATTGCCGCGCGACAGGCATCCGCCCAGCAGGCTTCCACCGGTGCAGCCGGTGCACAGGTTGCCGCAGCGCTGGCGGCAGCGGGCATTGGTCCGGAGGCCGGGCGTGGCGCCGTTTCATCGACGCAGGACCGCGACACGGCGTTTATCAGGACCGCAGCAGGGCAATCCGGCAACGGCGAGGATTTTTCCCGCGGCGGCTTCGTTGGACAGGCGCACGGTTGCGTGCTTTCGCCGCCGCACCATATTCCCGTGCTCTCCATCGAGGGGCTGAATTCCGATCGTCCCGGCACCGCTGCGCTCATGGTGGAAAAGGACGTCTACGACAGCATTCGCGGTGACTGCCTGATGATCCCGAAGGGCACGATGATCACCGCGCCCTACAGTTCGGATATCCAGCCCGGCCAACAGACCATTCTTGTGGCGGCAACCGAAATGCGGCTGCCCAACGGCAAGCATGTGCCGCTCTACGGCGGGCAGGGTGCGGATGCCGATGGATCGGCAGGGTTCTCCGGTGGCGTCAACAGCCACTTCCTGAAGATCTTCGGCACGTCGTTCCTCACGGCGATCCTTCTGGGCGCATTCGACAAGGGCGGCACGTCGTCGACCACCACTGGCCCGCTCGGCGTCACGCAGGTAGGCACGACGGCCGGACAGGTCGCGGCGCAGACGTCGCAGTCTGTTCTCGATCGCTACAAGAACATCCCGCCCACGATCACGACGGGCCCGGGCGAGCGCCGCTTCATGATCAAGGTCAATCGCGACATCTACATGGAGCCGTACCGCGGTGACTAGGCGCCTCGTCATCCTCTCGCTGGCGGCGCTTTCGATAACAGGCCGCGCGGCGACCATCGAGAACGTCATCAGCCCGACGAGCGTCGTGCTGACGCAGGCAGGCGCACGCTCGGTCGCGAACTTCGATGGCAAACCCGTTTTCTACTGCGGGCCGAAAGCGTTCGAATCGTGGGCCGCACCACTCGTCGGCCAGCCGGTGCGCAGCAATCCCGAGACCGGTATGACGGTGTCTGTCGATGCGCGCGAGGTTCCGCTCGAGCGTCTGCTGGTGAAGAAGGGCTGGCTGCAACCTGTCGTGCTTGATGACGACGCACAGGCTGCGATCGCGGAAGGTCGCGGCGGCTGGGCGTGCGCAGGCGCGACGGCGCCGTTCGAGCTGATGCACGCGAGCGTCGATCCGAAGGTGCTGGCGGGCATCGCGCTCAATGAGTCCGCCTTCGATGGCCGGGCATGGCCATGGACCCTGAACGTCGCGGGGCAGGGCTATTTCTTCAGGTCCCGCGAGGACGCATACCGCGTGATCCAGTCGCTGATTGCCAGTGGACGGTGCGACTTCGACGTAGGCCTCATGCAGGTGAACTGGTGCTGGCATGCGCGGCGCTTCGCTTCGCCGTGGGAAGCCCTGGCGCCGGCGACCAGCATCCGTGTTGCTGAGGACATTCTCAACGAGAACTACAGCAAGACGCGGTCGGTTGCGAAAGCAATTGCGTATTACCACAGCGCCAATCCGGCTCCGGGGCAGGCGTATCTCGCGCGTTTCGCGCGGCACCTCAACCAGATCCAGGCCGGCCTATGAAGCTCAACGTTTCCCGAATTGCTCTTGCCTGTCTCGCGCTGTTCGGCGCTATCACGGCACATGCGGCGAACACTGACCCATTCGATTTCGATTACGAGATTGCAGGCGGTATCGCAGAACGTCCTGCGCTCATCTTCAACGACGGATCGAAGACCTACATCCAGCCTCGCGCGGGCCAGGTTATTTCCGCGGTCGGTGGCCACGCTGAAGGCCCCTATGTCGTGGTCGACGGCACGCCCGAAACGGTCACGTACACGGTGGCCGGCCGGCAGGCCAGCGCGCGCTGGACGAAGGCGAACACGTTCATCGGCGGCGGAGCGCGTGGCGCGCTCGCGGCTTTGCGTGACGATCAGCCCGCTGGTTTTGATGGCTTCACCAATCGCCTCGTCCTCATCGGCACGCATGGTGCGCTCGAACCGGTCCGCGCGCTCAAGGCAAGCATGCCCGTGGCCAGCTTCGTGAAGGCGTTGGCTCCGCAGGGCTGGACCGGGTCTGCACAGAAGGATGTGGACATCACGGATGCAAGCGCCTTTGCCACGCGTGCGGGCGAGAACTGGATGCAGGCGCTCGATCGCCTGATGACGCAAACCGGACTGTATGCGGACGTCGACTTCACGTCGCGACACATCCGCCTGCACCGCGATGCGCCGAAGTCAGGCGCGCTCAATTATGCCGCTGGCGAGAAACCGCAAGCCGATGCCGTTGTGCAGACGGTGGCTGCAAAACCAGAGGAAGCGGCACCGGCCGCTGCGCCCGCATCCCTGCTGGCCGAATACTTTGGCGCGCAGGCGATCCGCGACGGCGACGACACGCATACACAGATCCGCTTCGCGTCGAAGCCGACCGGGGAGCTGACGTTCCGAACGCCCGAAGGCCGTTCGCTGCATCCGAAGTGGGATGCCGGGACCAACGTGATGACCATCGAGCGCGCCGAGCGCATGGTCGCGTCGGACGGCACGAAGACGGTCGAGCTCGCGCGTTCCGCGGGGACTGTCTATGAATTCGACACCACCAGCCCGGCGCATCTCGAGGCCGTGTTCGACCGCGACGGCCAAACGTATTTCAAGTTCGCCGCGTCGGTAGTGCAGATCCATGTAACAGACGTGAAGCACCTGGGTTCCGGCGAGCAGAAGGGCCGGTACTACATGTTCAACGGTACGGCCGAGCAGTTCATCGTCACCGCGGATGGCAATACCGTGAATGTCACCCGTCGCCACGACGTGAAGTATTTCGAGCGTCCTGTGCCCGGTTCTCCTGCCGCGCCGACGGCGCCCGCAACGGCGGTGGCGAAATCGTGATGCACGGTGCGCGCATTTCCATTGTTTCCGTGGTCAGCGCGGTGCTGCTTGGCAGTGCCTCCGTTGCGCGGGCTGACTGCCTTGATGACGCTGCTGCCTACCGGCACGTCAGCGCACAACTGGTCCGCGCGATCGCACAGCACGAATCCGGCATGCGGCCGAACGCAGTGAACGTGAACAGCAACGGGACCGAAGACATCGGCCTCATGCAGATCAACTCATCGTGGCTACCCAGGCTTGCCCGGTATGGCATTCGCCGGGAGCACCTTTTCAACGCCTGCGTGAACGCCTACGTCGGTACGTGGATTCTGGCCTCGAACATCAAACAGTTCGGGCCGACCTGGAAGGCCGTGGGTGCCTATAACGCGGTTTCGACCCAGAAGCAGCTGATCTATGCCAACGCAATCTATCGCCGCCTGCAGCGGCAGGGGCAATAACGAATGAACGTGACCATCGAACGCAATGAACGGGTGCGCGTGATCGCGCGTATCCTGGCTGCACTGGCGCTAGTGGGCGCATCAGGCTGGAGCCACGCCGCAATCGACCCGGACCAGTCGCACGTCGCGGCCCCCGCCGGCGACGGATGGCAGATCCTCGCGGCAGTCCCGTCTACTCGCGCGACAGCTGCGATTTCTGCACCAGCACCCGCGCCCGCGCCGGCACTCGCACCAGCACCAGCACCAGCACCCGCAGTGGTTGCTGCACCCGTTGCGCGGACGGCATTGGATGCCTCGTCCTCACATACCGCAACAGGTGTTGCCTCGGTGGTTCTGCCGGGCACACCGACAGCACCGGCCGCCACGATGACGCTTTCGCTCTCGCCGCAGGACCTCAATCTGCGCAACGCGCTCGACCGCTGGTTGCAGACGCAGGGCTGGCAACTTGCGTGGAAGGTCGATGACGATCTGCCGCTCGAATTCAATGCGACTTTCTCTGGCGACTTCACGACCGTTCTCACGCAGGTCATGCAGGCGACCAATCACATGCGCGTGCCCACGCGCATCTGCCGTCACACGAACAACGTCATCCGCGTCATCGCGCGCGCGGCCAACTGCCAGGACTAACACCATGCGTCACGGATCCATTATCAAAACTGTCGTTGCCGTCGCCTGCTCGCTGACGATCGCGGGTTGCGCGGTCAATCAGAGCGACATCAACGCGTCCTACGACGCGGCTCATCGCACCGGGAGCGACGCGATGGCCAATCTGCCTGGTTCGATGGCGCTGGTGGAAGACGTGCAAACGGCGTTCCTCGGCGACCGGCTCGTGCCCGTCGCGTATGAAGCGACGCTGCCCGCCACCTTCCGCGAGAAGAAGGTGACGATGCCTGCGAACATCGGTATCAGGCAGATTTCGACGCTCATCTCCGGCGCAACGGGTTATCCCGTCCATCTGAGCCCCGACGTGTTCGTGCCGCGCAGTTCGCTGGTACCACGCGACACCGATTCTTCAGGCGGCAAGGGCAGCACGACAGGAAACGGCAATGGCTATGAAGAGCCTGTCTACGGCCAGGTTTTCACGGGCTATGCCGGCGCGTACCTGACCCGCATGACCCAGGACCTCGGTCTCGACTGGTCGTTCGACGGCTCGACCATCAACATCACGCGCTTTGTCACGCGCATGTACCAGATCGCCGCGATCCCGGGCAAGGTGTCGATCAAGTCGACCATGTCGAAGGGCATGGACACCTCGACGGGCAACCAGGCGAACGGTACCGGTGGATCGGGCGGCAATACGGGCTCATTCGCGGCCCAGACCTCAACGGGGCGGGAAGGGGATTTCGACCAGATCAAGGCAATCAAGGATGCGCTCGACAAGCTGCGCTCGCCAATGGGTCGCGTGACCGTAAATCCGCAGAGCCGTCTCGTGATGGTCTACGACACGCGTGAGGCGGCAGACCGCATGGGCAAACTGCTCGCGCAGGAAAACGCCGTCTCGACGCGTCAGGTGATGCTGCGCGTGCGCACGCTGCAGATCGCGCTGAACAACGGCAGTCAGGCGGGCGTGAATGCCGACGTGGTGTTCAACTATATCCAGGGTGGTCTTGCCAAGTATGCGGTCAGCTTCACGTCGCCCACATCGCTCTCATCGGGCGGCGGCACGGTCGGCCTGTCGGTGCTGCAAGCTAACGCGCCGTTCTCGGGCACGAACGCTGTCATCAATGCGCTGAACCAGTATGGCCGCACGGTGCAGGACAGCACGCAGACGAAGATGACGCTCAACGGCCTGCCCGTTTCGATCGCCTCGTTCCAGAGCGACGACTATCTGCGCTCGACATCGCCGTCTGCGGGGAGCCTCACGGCCACGTCCGGGGGCGTGCCGGGTCTCACGCCGGGGACCGTGACCACGGGTGACTTCGTCAACATCCTGCCAGCGGTCAACGACCACAACCAGATCATCCTCTCGTACTGGGCCGACAGTTCGAAGCTCAATGGCCCGTTCACGTCGGCGTCGGTCGGCTCTGGCCAGACGCTGCAACAGATCCAGCTGGCGCACACGACAGGCAGCAAGGAGGACCAGACGATCGCGCTGTCTGACGGCCAGACGGTGGTGCTGTACGGTCAGATGACCGACCTTGCGAACAGCACCACGAATGGTGGTATCGCGGGTATCACGGGTCTGTGGAACAAGTCGAAGACCTTCCAGGTGATCATGCTGACGGCTACGGTCGTCCCGTCGATGTGAGCACGGGCATGCACATTACCGATCCGCTGCCGCGCGAAAAGAACGCGCGTCTGGTCTTCGGACTGGACTGGCGCGCGTATCCGGCCAAACAGATGCGCGCCGAGCGCCGTCGTTACGCCGATGATTTCGGCGCGACGCACTACATCGAATACAAGGTCGGCAAGGACGCCATCGGTGGTTTCTGCGCACCTGAGACGGGTGAGATCAAGGGCGCGCGACTGTATTCGGGAGCGGCGCGGATCGCCCAGCACGAACGTGTGAAGGGAAGGGCTGCCGTACTCGTCATGCTGCAGGATGACCAGCGCGTGCACGTCGTCTTCGTGGTGCGGGGTGTCGTACGCAGCGACGAGGTTCTCACGGTACCGAAGGCGCACGAAAGGCGTCTGACGATCGAGCAGGAATGCCTGCGGTTGAATCTGGCGCTGACCACGCTCGGCTCCGGCCAGGCCGTGGGAGACGTGGACGAGAGCTTCGGCGCGGCCGCGCTGCTTGACGATCGCAAGACTGGCCGCATCGCGAAAGTACCGGTCAACCTGCCGACACTCGTGCCGGTGCTGGTGATTGCCGCGGCCGTTGTATTCGGTGGCATCCAGCTGCTGGACCTGCTCAATCCTCCTGCACCGCCTGCGCCAAAAGAGCCGTCGCTCGAAGATCGATATGAGGCGCTTGTGCGTCAGACCTTCGCGGCAAAGATGCCGCGCGCCAATCTGCTCGCGCCAGCGCTTCTTTCCACCCTTGGCAATAGCGAATCCGTCGTGGCGGGATGGGTCTTCGAGAAGGCCGTGTGCGCGACGCAGGGCTATTGCTCGTTGACCCTTCGCCGGTATGGCGGCAGTTTCGACGACCTCCGCCAGGCGGCGCCCGAAGCGATGCGTCCGCTGCGCTTTGACGCGGATGGTCTGCACGCCGGAGCGCGCGGTCCGCTGGTGCCGGGCGTCGCGTTCGTGACAGCCAGTGACAGGAAGGCATGGCCGACGGAGCAGGGACTGATCGACGCCCTGCAGACACCACCGCAGAAGCTTTCGACCAAACCATTCGAGCTGATCAGCTACGGTTACACGGTTCACATCGAACCTGCGAAGCCGTTACTCGCGATCCCGCCGGGCGCAACCGGCCCGCGGCCCACGCAGATGATTCGTGTCGGCACATGGGAGATCAACGGCTTTCGCTGGCAATCGCCGTTGCTCGCGAAGCTGCCATCGAACATGACGCTCGACTCCATGACGGTGGAGTTGAAGCTGAACGAACAGGGTGCAACAGGGAAGGCGAACGGCGGTGCAGGCGACCAGGGCGGAATCCATTTCACAGCGAAGGGCAAATACTATGTACTCGAATAAACGGCTGACGGCGATTGCCAGTGCATTGACGCTGATCACCGGTGCTGCGCAGGCGCAACAGACGAAGCCGGCTTCGCCGCACATGCAGACAGCGAGCGTGCGCGTACCGTCAGCCAATCTTGACATGGGTTCGCCCGCGTCGCCAGGCGCTGCTTCGGCCTCCGCGGCTTCTCAACCGGTTTCGCAACCCGTCTCGCAACCTGTTTCGCAACCGGCAGCGCAGACGTTACCTGCTCCCGCTGCGCCGCACCTGTCGATCGATGAGATCGACCAGATTACCCGTTCGAAAATTGCACGGCAGCTTGCCGGCGATGGCGGGCCGCAGGGTACTGCTGTCACGCTCAACGCGCCTGCGCCTGCGCCTGCGCCTTCGACAGCGCCAGTCACTGCGCAGGTCATCAGGGCGACACCGCCGGCTTCCCACACAGAACCGGTGCGATTCGTTGGCGCTTTCAGCGATACGAGCGGAACGTCGGTGCTGTACGACTACCGCAACGCCTCCTATCCCGCGCATGTTGGCGTGAAGCTGCTCAATGGCTGGACCGTGAAGCGGGTTGATGGATTCGTCGTCACTGTCACCGATGGCAAGCGTACCTGGACCGAAACCATCAGCGGCGGCACGGCCAATACGTCCGACAACGCGCAGCAGCCGGGCAGTCCGACGCGAACGCTGAGTGACTTGGGTGGTCCGCTGCCTTCCTCCTTTCCTCTTTCTGCGGTCGCACGATAAACGATGAGCCTCTTCAACGGTATTGAAAAAGACGAGCCGTCTTCGCGCGGCATTCTTGGACGGTTCCGCGCGCTGCGCGCCGGGTTCACTGACGAATCCCCGGCATCGATGCCTATCGCCGGTGCAGACCGCAAGGAGGACACGAATCGCGAGCCGCGATTCGTGCGAAAGGACAGGCCGCTCAAGGCAGAGCCAGTGGACGCGAAGCCGGGGCAGCCGATGACGCTCGGCATGAGGCTGAGAATGGCGGACGTCACCGACGTCGATGCCAATGACAGCAACGCGCACGAGGCGGTCGGTGTCGATCCTGCACAGCCGGAAGCACCCCCTCACGCGGCGCGAGTTGAACCGACGATTGACGACGCAGCGGAAGCGCAACAGACCTCTCAGAACGTCGCTGGAACGACACGGGACGTTGGTCCCGAATCAGCGATGGCGGCCGACATGATGGAGCGTCCCTTTGCTGAGCCCACCGGGCAGCGGACCGAAGGGCATGACGTTGCACCGCAGGCAATGCCGCCGACACAGCCCGCCGACGGGTTGCACGAGGTGCACGAACTCCATGCTCAAGCGGACGTGGTGTCGCAGCAGGCCGGGTTCCTGCCGTCGGGCCTGCCGCAACTCGTGGCCGCAGATGCACTGGCTTTCAAGCGCATCCTCAGCGAGCGCGGCCAGGATGCGACGCTGCGCATTACCGATGCGGCGCGCCGTGAATTTGTGGCGGTCGAAGTGCAGGCCGGCATGGCAATCGTCGTCACGACGCGAACGTTTCATGAGTCCGCGCTTTATCCGACGTATGTCATGGATCTCGAGCGCGCCGACATCAAGGTGCATGAGGAGATGATCGCAACGGACGCCGTGATCGCGGCGATCTACGCGAGAGAGCGCAACCGGTCAGCGGCCGTCCTCCCGGAGAGTTCGCGTGCGATCGGCACGTTCCGCGATGTGACCGAAGCCGCGCACGCGTATGGCGCCGGTGATATCCACTTCGAATACCGCGACTTCAACGACGATGTCGAAGTCCGGTTCCGCGTGAACGGCGACCTCTACACGTACCGCAAGCTGCCCAAGGCGCTGGTGCGTCGCGCGCTGTCTGCCGCCTACCAGGATCTCGTCGCGCGCAACACCAACTCCGGCGAGACGTTCCAGCCCACGGCGTCGCAGTCGGCAATGATCCCGCTCGTTGTGCAGTCCGACATCGTCAATATCCGCTGGCAGAGTTCACCGCTCGTTGGCGGTTTTGATGTGGGCCTGCGCCTGCTCGACGGTAATTTCCGCAATCTCAAGGTACTGATGCCGGAACAGATGGGGCTGCAGACGTCCCAGTTGCGCATCATCCAGGCGCTGGGCAACGTTAGCGGCGGGGTCACGGTCCTCACCGGTGAGACTGGCTCGGCCAAGTCCACGTTGCTGCGCGCGATGTCCTTCATGCTCGCGTCGCGCGACCTTCGCAAGCAGTTCGCAGTCAATGAGCCGTCCGAGTATCCGCAGCCGTGGCTCTCGGACGTTTCGATTCCGCGTCGTCCCGATGAGACCGACGAAGAAGCGAACCGCAAGTGCGCCGAGGTGATCCGCACGCTGATGCGTATGGACCCGGACGATGTGACGGTCGGGGAAATCCGGGACCGTGTCGTCGCCGGGCTGGTCGCGGAGCTCGCGCTCACCGGGCATCCGGTGCGGACCACGCTTCACGCGGACAGCGCGATCGGTGCCTTCATGCGTCTCGCCGGTGGGCGCCTGCAGTTGCCGATGGACGAAGTGTCCTCCGAGAAGTTCATCAATGCTGTGGCAAACCAGAAGCTGATCCCCCTGCTGTGTCCGCACTGCAAGGTGCCCGCACGTGACGTGATGCCCGCAGCGCAGATTGAAACGCTCGAACGCAAGTTTGGCCTGGACACCTCGAAGATGGCGTGCCGCGACGAAGGCGGTTGCGAACACTGCCGCCTGAAGGGACTCTTCACGCGCGCGGGCAAGGTAGCGGCCGGCACGAAGGGGCAGACTCTTGCAATGGAGATCTTCCGGCCAACGATGGAGTTTCTGGACCGCGTTGCCGAACGCGACTGGCGCGGCGCTGAGCGGGTATGGCGATCGGCGCGCACGACCGGCTTTGACAGCGACGACATGACGGGCAAGACGATCTACGAGCACGCGCTCTACAAGGCGTCGCAAGGGATCATCGATCCGCGCTTCATCGACACGGCGATGCGTCCGTTTGACGAATACCGGATTTTCGCTGACCGTGACGGGAGGCTGCCGTCATGATCCGGGGACTGATTCATACGCTCTTCATGGCGCTGCCGCAGAAGGAGCGCATGCGCATCGCCAGATGGCGCTTCCAGAAGGTGCGCGAGACCTTCTATCGAGAGACACGTCTGGACGTGGCGGCCAAGGGGCTGCGCAATCGCGAGACGCTGCTCGAGCGGCTGACAACCCTCGAAAAGCGTCATCGCTCGCGCAGGTGGCTAACGTGGCCGGTGTTCAATGCGGTGGCGAAGCGCATGGTCGCGGGCGACGACTTTGCCGCCGCGCTCAAGCCGTTCATTCCGAGCCAGGAACACGCGCTTCTCGATATCGCCGGTACGTCGACGCGCGAAGACGCCGCGGTGCGCGGCCTGGAGCTGGCAGAAATGGCTGCGCACGCCGAAGGTGTGCTCGCGTCGACGACGTCGCTGGAAATGGCCTATCCGGCATTCCTGATCGTCTATCTCTACATGTTCTGCATGCTGTTCGGCGGAGAAATCTTCCCGGCCGTTGCGGACACGAAGCCGGTCGATCAATGGCTGCCGGTAGGGCAGACGCTCTATGCGATCGACACATTCTGCTACGAGTACTGGTGGCTGAGCGCCGCAATCGCCGCGGGTCTGGTGTCGTTGTATTTCTGGACGCTCCAGCGCTGGACCGGACACTTCCGCAACCGCGTCGATGCATTGCCGCTGATGTGGCGCAACCGCCGCGACCTGCGTGCTGCGCTGCTCATCGTGTCGCTTGCCGGTCTCTTCGATTCGAACCTCGTGCTGCGGGCGGCGCTCGACCGGCTTGCGAAGACCGCCGACCCGTGGCTCAGGTGGCACATCGACCGCATGAGCCGGCGGCTCACGCAACGCCCCGATGAACCGATGCGGGCGCTCGACACCGGCATCTTCTCCGAGGTGGTGATCGACACCATCGCCGACGCTGCGGGGCGCGACCAGTTCGTCCAGGCCATCAAGAATCTGGGCCGAACATCGCTGGACCGCGTCGTCGCCACCGTGCGCCGCAATGCACGTATCACGCATTACGTGCTGCTCGGCTTCGCTGTCACGCTGTTTTTTGTGCTTGGCATCGGATCGTACGCTGCGACCGGCGCTGCGAGCTTCGATTCTTCCCCGACTACATCAGCTGTATCCAATTGACCGAGGCATGGAAAAAATGAACAAGAACCCGATCCACAATCAGACCCAGGAACAACGCAAGGCCGCGATCCTGCGCATGGGCCGTCGGCGCAAACAGTCCGGCGAGCTGTCGATCATCGAAGGCGCTGCCGTGATGGCGGGTGCCGCGCTGCTGGCACTCATCGTATATGAGGGTCGCAGCTTCGTGATGGATCGTATCCACGCCCATCAGTTCAAGAGCGAGTCGCAACTCTTCCGCAGCGGTATTCAGGACGCGACGGCGAGCGACACGGATTTTTCGGCCGAGTCGCTACTCACGCTGGCGCAGAATCACGCGTTCGATTCGGCAGGCAGCCGGGTGAACAAGACGGCCGGCACGCTGACCGGCATCTTCGGTGGCCCGGTGACAGCTGCGGTCGCCACCATTGCCACGACCGACGATGCGATGGTGCTCACCTATCCGGTTCCGGCGACGGTCTGTTCGCTCGCGGTGGGCGCCGTGGCAGGCGCCTATACCAAGGTGACCGTCAACGGGACGACCGTCTCCGATCCCAATACGACCTTTAGCCAGACGACTGCGGGGACGGCGTGCAGTTCAAGTGGCGCGACGGCAAGCATTGCGATGTACGCGACGCACAACAACTAAGGATAGTCGCCCATGTTCAGCATCGTTGAGATGGTGGTCGTGCTGGTGGCCGCTGCGCTGATGACGACCGTCGCGATCAAGGAAGACGCCGCGAAACGGCGCGCGCAGGTCATGACGGCCGAAGGCCAGAACGAGGCGGTCATTAACTCGGCGTTATCTGACTGGGTGACCAACAATTACGCGACGCTGATTGGAGGGGGGCCTGTCGCGGTGGTAGCCAACCCGCCGACGCTCAATGACCTCTTTACGCAGGGGAACCTGAAACAGCCCCACGCGCCAGGGCCGTTCTGGGGCGGGTCGTACGTGATCAGCATGAGTGTCGGGCCTGCAACCTGTACGGCGAGCGCCGGTGGTCGATCTCCTCGCGGGATATGTTCAGCACCTCGCTGAAGCCGCTGTCGTGCCGCAACATCAGCTTCAGGTGGTCGACCAGATTGAAGTTCGTCACCTGAATGACTTCGTTGAGCCAGTCCGGGACGTAGAGCCGCTCGACCGCGCGGTAGTTATCTTTGTTTTCCATCATTTATTTTTTTCTCTCTTGTATCCAGCGGCCGACAATCAGGCTGCGCGTGCAGCAGCCTGCAGCTCCCCGTGAAACTTGCCGACGAGATCGGCCAGCGCCGTGAACAGACCGGCGAAGGCCTTATGCGCGCCCTCTGCGGTGACCAGCAGCTGTGCGCTGTGGTAGTCCTGCATGAAATCGCCGAATTTCTGGAGGAGCTCGAGACGGCCTGTGCTGCGCACATGCTCTTCGATGTGCCGACGTGGTACTGCCTGAACATCGGTCTGCTGCGTCAGTTCGTTGTGCCGGAAGGTCTGGGTATTCGCGTCGTGCACATTTTTGTCGACTTCGACGCTGTCGATCCAAAGACCGGCAAATCTGTCGGCGTTGCAGGTGGCGTTGAGCTCGCGAAGCGTCTGAGAGCCGAAGGGTTCACGGCCATCGTTCACCGGCCGCGTGTACGCGGAACCGACTTCGCTGACGAGTGGGTTGCACGGTGCGCGAATGCGGTGCCGTCGACGGAGAACTGTTGCGGCGGTGTGAAGGCTGCTCAACTCGCAGCGGCATTGCAGTAAGCGCGGCTTTCGCCGCACCTCTTTTATCTTGCCCGGTGGGGATATTTCCCACCGGGGAATATCTCGTCGGGCTATTTTTCTGGAGAAGAAAATGCGCTCGTTTCAAGCACTTGTCGGTGGTTTTGCGATCGTTGCTACGAACGGTGCCGAAGGCGGCCGTCAGCCGGTCGTCAAGTCCGAGGCAGTGGCGTTCGATGTGATCGACCGGAAGGCCGCAGGAAAAACGCAATACGCCAGCCGCGATCAGACCTTTACCGAGGCGTGGGATTTCTGCACACGCCGTCTTGCTATCGTTGCAGCCAAGCGGCCGCATTGAATACAACCCCTGAAACGACGCGGCTCCCCAAAAGGGGAGCCGCTTTTTTTTCGCCTGCGCGTTTCGCCAATTTCAGGATTTCAGGATGGCCAGGCATACCACCACAACGATAGCGAAGACCTTCCACAGCCGCCAGATTTCGCTCGACCAGATCGCGCCAGCCGCACCCGTCATCAGCAGTATGACGCACAGGTTCATGTCCACCACGTGCTTGCTCGCGAGCATCGCGGCGAACCACCACAGCGCGACCGACGCAACAAATATGATCGCGCGGCGTGCGAAGAACGGCAGTCCCATGAACCTGCTGTAATACGAAGTCGGACGTTCGATCGGGTCCATTACTGAGCACCCTTCTTCCGGTTCGTGTACCAAACGAGCACATCGTAGCTGTACCAGCCTGCGATGCCCGTGGCCGCGGCCGTTGCGAAAAACAGCCATGTACGCAGCTCGCCGAGCGGCAGGCCGCCTCGGACGATTTCGATCAGTTCCAGCATACAACCTCCAGTTAATGTTGCACCGGTGCAAGGCGCGGCGCGCGATGAACACACCGATGCGATACGCAACCACTACGGCATCTAGGACATCCATTAACCCCGTGGGGCACGCCCCTCGGGGCATGCCTCGTCTATTTTTCGGACCTTGGGCATGAGCAAAAACGCCGCACAACGTAAGCACGATCTGACCGCGGATTCTTGCCAGAAAGAGCTGGTGAAACTGATCCAGTCGTTCTCATACGGGCATCATCTTCATACGGTGTTTTCCGACTTCGTCGAGTTGAGTGCGCTGGCGATCAGCAACAGTGTGGACCGTGCGCAGTTCGATGCCCGCGAGAAGCGCTACCTTGATATCGTCGGCAAGTACAAAAAGGAGGAAGTCGCGAAATTCCCGCAAATGCTTGGCCTTCTCGTTGAGTCGTTCGAGCTGCGTGTGGCGATGATCGGCAAGCCAACGTCAGGCGCTCAATTGATTGGCGGTGGCCTGACGGACGTTCTCGGCGAGACCTACATGATGCTGGGGCTCGGAAACGACAGGGCAGGCCAGTTCTTCACGCCTTACACCGTCTCCCGGATGATGTCGATGATGCTGATGGGCGATTGCGGTGCCGAAGTTCAACGGCGCGGCTTCATCCGGCTTCAGGAGCCCGCATGTGGCGCTGGTGGCATGGTGATCGCTGCGGCGGAATCGTTGCATGCTGCCGGCCACAACTATCAGCAGGTGATGCACGCGACCTGTATCGACATTGATCCGTGTTGCGTCCACATGGCCTATGTGCAACTCTCGCTGCTGCATATCCCCGCCACCGTGGTACATGGCAACGCGCTGTCGATGGAGGTATGGGGCACGTGGTACACGCCTGCGCACGTGCTGGGCGGCTGGACCTTCAGGCTGCGACGGAGGGTCGAGGCAGAACTGCTTCGCGATGCTGTCGCGCTCGAGCACGACGAGCCAGTCGAAGAGATCGCAGTAGCTGCCCGCCACGATGCGGGTGGCGATGCGGTCGCAACCGGAATGGATGAACCCGATGTCGCTGTACTGGAACGGGCAAACGGCAACGCCGCAGACATTTCTCCTGTTCGTGAGGCAACCTCTCTGGCGGAACTGTTCGAGCAGTCGCTTGCGAGTGGCACGCGCGAGCGCTCGGTGTTCGATACGATCGACCAGTTGACGCTCTTTTGAAACGAAGGCCCACCCGAGAACGGTGGGCCTTTTTTCTTAGCGATATGCAATTGTGAAGCTTTCCGCTGAAACGGCGGCGGATCGTGACGGTATCTTTGATGAACCTACCGCGTCTCTGACGCATCGACCCAGCCGGCTCGCCCGGCATCGTTCATCTTTGACCCCATCGGGAACCACTCCCGATAGGGAGCAGGTTCCCCTTTCTGGAGAACCTGCAATGCAACAACTTACTGCACCCCTGAAGCGCATCAAGCTTGGTCGTAACCCGCGTACGTACTTCGATCCGAAGGCGATGGCGGAACTGACCGAGTCGATTCGCGCGCATGGAGTCGACACGCCGATCATCGTTCGCCCCGTTGTCGAAGACGACTTCGACTTCGAGGTAATCGCGGGTGGTCGGCGCTATCGCGGCGCCATGGACGCTCACGGTGAAGACTTCCCGATGCCCATCGTTGTAAAGGACGTCGATGAAGTCGAAGCGCGCCGTATTGCGCTCACCGAAAACATCCAGCGCCACAACCTCTCTCCTGCCGAAGAAGCCGTCGATGCCGCCGAGCTGCTCGGACTGCATGGCGGCGACCGCGACGTGACTGCCAAGCTCCTTGGATGGTCACGCTCGACACTGGACAGCCGCCTTGCGCTGCTGAACTGTTCGAAGGCGGTGCTCGACGCGCTGAGCGAGCGGAAAATCAACATCGCTCACGCTGAACTGCTGGCGGCCCTCTCGAAAGAGAATCAGGACAAGGTGCTGCCTGTCGTTGTCGCTGAGAAGCGGTCGGCCGCTGATGTGCGCAATCTGGTGGAATCGGCGTCGTGCGCGTTGGCTTCTGCCATCTTCGACAGGACGGACTGTGCGGGGTGCCCGCACAACTCTTCAACGCAGGCACAGATGTTTGGCGAAGCGATCGGTACGGGAAACTGTACCAACCGGACCTGCTTCAACGAGAAGACGGAGAAGCAGCTTGAAGTGACAGCGGCAGGCCTGCGTGACGAGTTCCAGACCGTGCGTATCGTGCGTGCCGGGGACAACAACACGCGCGTGCAACTGGCTGTGGAAGGCGCGAACGGCGTTGGTCTCGAACAGGCGAAAGCCTGTCACGGTTGCGCAAATTACGGCGCAGCAGTGAGTGGCCTTCCGGATTCGATTGGTAAGGTCTATCGCGGCCAGTGCTTCGACACCGTCTGCAACATGAAGAAGGTGGCGGCTCGCATCCAGGCGGAGAAGGCTGCATCGCAGCCGGCAAAGCCCGACAGTGCAAAGTCCGCACCAGCAGCCAAAAGCGCAAGTGCGGGCAGCAAGTCAGCCACTGCTCCGGCGTCCACGAACCCCTCGGTGACGGTCATTGCCGAGTCCGAGAAGGTGAAGGCCTATCGCGTGAAGCTGTGGCGCAAGGCCTTGCGCGCCGATATCGGCATGAATCATGAACTGGCCCGCCAGTATCTGATTGCAGTCGTGCTGAGCGGTCATGCACGTCAGGTCGACGATGCTGCGTTCCGCAAGTTCTTCGAGCGGATTGTTGGCAGCGAGGCACCCGTGTCCAACCTGCCCAAGGCGATCGACGCCGTGCAGGCAGCGAAGGAAAGCTCACAGGCGGACCTGATGATTGCAATGCTGTTCGCCGCAATCGAAGGTCTGGATGTGACGTATCTGACGCAACTGTGCAAGTCGCACAAGCTGGATCTGAAAAAGCACTGGAAACTCGACAAGGAGTTTCTGGAGCTGATCACGAAGTCCGAGATGATGGTGCTGGCCGACGAGATCGGCATCCGCGCCGCGCTGGGCGACAACTTCAAAAAGGTCTTCGCGAAATCGAAGCCGGAAGTCATCGAGGCGCTCCTCAAGGTCGAAGGTTTCGACTACGAGGGCAAGCTGCCGAAGGTGCTGAAGTTCTGAAATCGCGGGGCGCGTTCTGCGTCCCGTCTCCCCTCTATATGTATACGCCGCCATCGCGCGGCGTCTCTCTTCTTTCGAGGTATTCAATGTTTCAACAACTTGAAGCGCTGGTGCGAGCCAGCGGCAAGCTGCAACTTACGCTGAAGATGGACAACGAACGCGTGGCGGTAGTGGTGGTGCCGCAAGGCGAGGGCAAGGACGCTGCGCTGCGCCAGCCGCTGGTGCTTACTGGTACGGCGGCCGAGCTCGACGAGGGCTTCGCTGCGGCGATCGGTTCGTACTCGACGGCTCATGCGTCGCTGTCCGAACAGGTCGCGGCAACCACCGCGATCCTGCAGGAAGCGGAGAAGAGCCAGGCGTCCAAAGCGCAGAAGTCTCTCGCAAAGGGCGGTAAGACGGCACCGGCGAAAGCCGGTCATTCAACCCACGTTTCTGGTCTATCTCACCGACATGGATGGAGCATTTCCGATCGATGAACCGTCCTATCCCGTCCTGTGGGCATCGACCGTGCCGCTCCGGCGCGCGAAGAAGGCACCGTTTGGGGAAATGATGGAAGTGATCTGCTGACAGGCGATGTCTGCCACGTGTTCTGAACCCAAGCCCGGCGAATTTCGCCGGGCTATTTTTTTGTCCGCGATAACGCCGGCGGTCGGGCCGCTATCGGCCCAACTACGGTCATTCGATGCCGCTGAACGATTCGTTGAAAATCACGGGCGCGGAACGTTGCAAACCAGGCCGCGACATTCAGACTTGGAGGAGGAAGAGGAATACAAGGCGGTGGTTACCGACCGCCGTCCTGCACTGCAGAATTTGCTACAGGGTCGTTCTTGTCTTGACTGCATTCAGTCCGAAGCACTGGGGATCGCGTCAGGGGTAGAGGTTCCAGTGTGCCCCGTGCTGCATTGGGGAGTCTTGCGGCGCCACGACCATGCGCGGCACCTGGGAGAGGTCGATGCCCTGCACTCGGAGGTTGTCCACTGTCTCGTCGAGTTCGAAGAGCATGGAGGCGCGCTGATGGGCCTGTAGCCGGTGGAACCGGACCAGCGCGACAGGCGCTCCGTCAAAATCGAAGTCTGGCATGCCGGAGAGAAGCTTCTCGGTCCGGCGGCGCTCTACGTCGGGGCCTTCCATCGTTTCGGCGGCCAGGTGGATGATCGACGGTTTATCACGAGGCACCTGCTTCACGGCGTCTGAGAGCAGCTTCTTGATGTCTTTCGCCTTTTTGTCGATCGACACCTCGGAGTCGAAGTTCCGTGTGAAGCCGCACGCAAACGCGACCTCCTCGACGTACATGCCGAGTTCCGACACTTCGCAGCCGTTCACGTGCCCGCGCTTGATCATCGGTAGGAGCGTGACCGATGCGTCTTCAGGCGCCCAGTCGCCGCCGATCACCTGCGTCAGCATGGGCGAGTTAGCCTTCACGCTAAACTCTCGCATATGCCGGCGAACTCCCGCTTGGTCGATAAGGCGAGCCTTGATCGTCGCCTGCTCGTTGTCCATCAGAACTCGTTCACCCAAGCCGATCGGCAGCGACGATTGCCAGAGGTCAAGCAGGAAGTCGTCGGGCAGTTCGGCCGGATCGACGTGGAACGTCCCCTTGAACCACACCCACTGACGCTTCTCGAGCAGGACATGCCGGCCAGCGTCCCACAGGCGCAGAAATTGGTTGCGCTCCTTCTCCGAGTAATCAGTTGTGCGGACCATGCGTTTGCATTCGACGAAAAACTCTTGGTCTCCGCGCACGATACGCATGTCTGGAGTCTTATCCTGACCTTCTTCGATGAACGTCACGTCCCAACCTTCTTTGGCGTAGGCAAGCGCCACCAGTACCTCGAAGAGAAGCCCGTCGGGCTGCTTGCGGTGCTCCTTCAACAATTCGTCCAGCTTGCGCTCGATCCCGACCACACGGTGCGCGTGCTGCCACCTGGCACCGAGGCCGGCGAAGAACGGAAGGATGCGCTGCGACTGGCTCACATCCGTGCAGAGCGGATCGTTAATCGCCTGGTCGCACAAAAAAAGGTACCAGCCCATTTCGTCCTCGCGCACGCGCACAGACTGAGCCTCCGCGAGCTTGGTACCGTTCACGCGACCCTTCAGGTGATCGAGCACCGCAGCGCGGCGCTGCTGCCAGTGCTCGGGCGTCATACGGTCCATGAACGGCTTGAGTCCGGCTTTCAGCGCTTGCCGTGTGGGGTCGTCGTCGTCCGCCATGCCCATGGCTTCGGCGAGTTCGCGTTTATTCCGCTTAATCGCTTCCGCTTCGCGTTGTTCGCGGGAACCCCGCCGACGTGCCTCGCCCATGCTCTTCTCCTTCTTGGTACGGGGGATTGTACGAGAATCGAGGTCGAGAACGGTCGGCTCCGCGCACACCTTAACGTCCGCTCCGAGTCTCAACGGGACGTTTTCACGAAGCACGAGCGGATGCCCATGATTTCACGCGGTTGGCTTCAGCCGAAAAGGTCCGGCTGCCGCGGATCGGTCTCCGCGGTGGCGACCACGGGGGCAGGCGCCGGCTTCGGCTCGATCCGAAAGAAGTCCGGGCTCACACCGGCGTTTCTGGCGGCGCGTAGCCAGTCGGGCATGTTGCGCAGCCCGTTCCATTCATTGCCGCGCGCATCGCGATAAAGCGGCGGGTGCTCGACGTCATGCTGGATTGACTCAGCGAGTGCTTCAAGCGTAATGCCGAACTCGTTCATGCGTCGGCGAAGCCAGATGATCAGCCTGTCGCGGGCCTCGCCGTCAGCGATTTTTCCCCTCATGTCCTGTGGCCCGAATTCTGGTTGTCCCGGTTGATGCCTAGGTCGCTAGGCGCGCCTGCGGGCCGTCTGCTCAAATGTCTCGCCCGCGCGAAAACGATCCAGCCTGTCGCTAGCGTCAGCGATCGCGGCGACTGGCGCGCGCCGAAGCTGATGGTCGTATGTGCTCACGATCGTCGCGAACTGCGCAAATCCGTCATCGTCGAGCATCCACACGCCGGTGTCCCGGCCGCGGTCGAATGCCGACCCGATCACCTCTTCTGCGTCCTGCATCTGTTCGACCGTCGCCGAGCCGTATCCGGCTTCCGCGAGCAGCCGCACAACGATCATGGCCTGGCACAGCGTCTGGGCAGCGTTCAGGTTGCCCTGGCCTCGTCGCATCGCGTCGAGGGCTATGTGCACCTGTAAGGAAAGTTCGTCCGCCTGGGCGCGCGGCATCGGCAACAGCAGAGTTTTCGAGCGGCGGGCGCGAACGGCCTGCGGGCTTGTGTAAAACGGAATTGTTCTTGCCATCGATGATTGATGATTGGAAAGGCAATTGCGCCGCAGACATATACCACAATTTCCCGCTGCGGTTAATCCGAAAGCTATACGTTTTTCTTGAGCTTTCCGGGTTAAACCCGTTAGCCGGCTGACGGGAACGAGCAACGCGCGATGCAGCGCCGCGTGGTTCAAGGCATCCATCGTCTGCGACATCGAGCACGACACTTTCCCCGAAAGCTCGCGGATTTGATCGTTCTTTCAGTCTGCTTCAGGTTCCGGCCGGACGGAACAATAGCAGGCATGTCCGAGGCTACCGACAATCCCCTGCTCAAACTGCGCCCGCTCGAGGAGAGCGCGGTCCGCATGTTTTTCGAGTCCCTGCGTCCATTGCGCGAGTGCTTTGAGGCGCCCGACGTTGCTGAAATCATGATCAACGATTTCAACAACATCTGGATCGAGCGCCGCGGCAAGATGCATCGGCTTGACCTCACGCTTAACGAGGCGGTGCTTGACGGCGCGATCAGCGCGCTGGCGGCATCGGTCGACAAGTCGGCGGTCGCTGGCACCGCGCAGGGGATCATCAACGCAGGCCACAAGAATCTGCGTATCGCATCGGTGATGCGGCCCACCGCGATCGACGGCAATGCGCTTTCGATCCGCAAGCACCGCGACAAGCACCTGTCGCTTAGCGACTACGTGAACATGGGCGCGTTCTCGCTCACGAACGCCCGCAAGGAAAAGGAACTCGATCTCTTCCCTCCGGGCATCCAGGACGATGCTTTGCGCGAGGCGCTGAGCGCGATGGTGCGGGCACGCCGCAACGTACTCGTCGCCGGCGGCACGTCGTCGGGCAAAACCACCCTGCTCAACGCGCTCAATGCCGAGATTCCTGAAGACGAACGCGTCATCACGGTCGAGGACACGATGGAACTGAAGCTGACCGCGCCCAATCGCGTGCGGCTGCTCTCAAACCCCGACAAGGGTGTCACGACCCAGCTGCTCGTCGCCCTGTGCCTGCGCTTCCGGCCCGACCGGATCATCGTCGGCGAAGTCCGAAGCGGCGAGGCCTACGACTTCATCCAGGCGCTGAGTACGGGGCACGACGGCGGCATGGGTTCGATCCATGCCAACGACGCGCGTGGCGGGCTGAGCCGCCTCGAAAGTCTCGCCATGCTCGGGGTGCCGCCGGGCAGCCGGTGGGAACTGGCGGACATGCGCAAGGCGGTGGCCGACTGCTTCCACTACGTCATTCATCTTCGCCGCACAGGCGAGCTGCGTCACGTTTCTGAAATCCTCGAAATCAAGGGTTTCAGGGACGGCGACTACGTTCTCAACCGCGTTTTCTAACCCATCGGAGTGCCGTTTATGAAGAAGTACCCGTCTGATTTTCTCGCTACCGCGCGCGAGCGCACGCGAGCGCTGAGCCGACTGATCTGGACGCGCTTCCTGACGCGTCGGGAGCTGCGTTCGACTCTGGTGGGCGCCTCGCTCGCCGCATTGGCGCCGTTCGCGTCGGCCACCGACCTGACCGACCTCGGTTCCGCGACGGACGTCATCTGTCTGATCTCGGCCTATATCAGCGGTCCCTGGCTGTACGGCATCGGCATCGTGCTGATCATCGTCGGCGCCGTCGCGATCGGCAACTCGGAAAGCACCATCGGCAAGGTCATTTCGACCGTCTTCGTTGGTCTCGGCCTCGCGGCGTGCGCAATTCCGATCGTGAAGAACCATCTCCACGTCACCTACACCTGCACCTGAGTTCACATGCGTAAGCCCACCCGCGTCAGCCGTTCGCTTTCGCTGCCTCGCCAGATGGGCGGGGCAGATCGCGGACTCGCGATCGCCAACGGCACGATGACCATGCTGCTCTGCTACACCAGCATGACGCCAACCTTCCTCGTCGTTGGGATCGCGGTGCACTGGCTGCTGCGCTGGAAAAGCTCGAAAGATCCGTGGTGGAAGCAGGTCATGCTCGTCTACAACCGCTACGCGGACGTGTATGAGCCCCTGCCAACCGCGAAGTTTTCGGCCCGGTTCAAACGTCCCTATGGATTTGATCAGGACCTGCCATGCTGAAGAAGAGCCTGAAACGCCGCTCGATCCAGGAGATCGCCCCTTGGGCGACGATGGTCACGCCCGAGCTGATCCTCGACAAGGACGGGTCGCTGCTGACCGTCTATACGTTCGAAGGCGTGGACGCCGACAGCCCAAACGCCTCCGATATTTCGGCCGCGCGCGACAACCTTGATCACGCCTGCAAGAATTTCGACCACCGGATTACGGCGTGGTGGAAGCTCTCGCACCGGCGCGTCAAGGGAGACATCGGCGGGACTTTCGATTCCTCGATGGACGCGCGTGTCGACGAAATCAATCGCGCTCATGTCGCGAGCGGCCGGTATTTCCGCAACACGCATTCGCTCGCGCTCGCCTTCACGCCCGAGACCGGCGTCAACAAGATCTTCGAGAAGGTCGCGTATCATATGACGGTGGGCGGCAAATCGATGCCGCTCGCGATCTTCGAGACGATCAAGGACTCGGTGCTTGCGCGCAGTGCCTTCGCCTTTGATATCGAGCGGCTGACGTCTGACATCAAGCGGTTCGAAGGCGTGATCGACGCGTTCAAGGGCGGTGTCACGCGCCTGAGGATGAACCGTCTGCAGTTGCAGAACGCGCTCGCCTTTCTCCATCAGGCGGCCAACCCGTCGGTGCCGCCGCGGCGCGTGCGGTATCCGGTCACGATGCTGGACACGCACCTGACCGAGAGCGAAGTCACGATCGGTGCCGACACGCTGATGTTCGAATCGGCGCACGGCAATCGGTACGCGAAGATCATCGCGGTCAAGGAGTGGATGGGCTTTCAGGAAGCGGCGCTCGACGTGCTCGCCGAAGTCGACGCCGAACTGGATGTGTGCGTGATGTTCCGCTTTCTGGACACAACGAAGGCGAGCGCGTACATCGAGAAGATCCGCAAGTTTTACAAGGTCGCAGCGTTCAACCCCTGGTCGATCCTCAAGGCCTATTTCTCCAAGGAGGAGCAGAAAAACGACGAAGGCCGCGAGCGTCTCGCTGATGAAGCGGAAAAGGCGCTGGCGAAGCTCGTCGCGGACGGGCAGCAGTATGGCTTTGCGAACGTTTCGGTGATCGTCTATGGCGATACGGTCGAGGAATGCGACGATGCCACGCGCGAAGTGATCGGCCGCATCGGCAACGCTGGCTTTGGCGTGATCCTCGAGCGGGACAATCTGTTTGCCGCCTGGCAGACGACCCTGCCGGGCCGGTGGGACCAGCAGAGGCGATTGCAGTTTGTCGAAACGCCGGCGGTGTCCGACATCGCCCCGGTGCGCAGCGTCTCGGAAGGCGACACGGTCAATGCGTGGCTCACGCAGCAGTCCGGCGAGAAGACCGGGCCGCTCACGATGCTGCCAACGCGTCACAAGACGCTGCAGCGTGTGAGTCTGCACCATCCGGGCGGCAAGTCGCACGCGCTCGTGATTGGCCCGATTGGCGCGGGCAAGTCGATCTTCCTGAATTTCCTCGTCTCCCAGACCGGGCGCCACAAGGCGCGGCGAATCCGGTTCGACAAGGACCGCTCGACCCGCATCCCGACCCTGCTCGCGGGCGGACGGTTCGTCGACGCAACGGGGCGCTTTGAGGCCGGGACCTCGGTCAATCCGCTTTCGCTGCTGCACGATTCAAAGCACTTCCCGTACGTCGCCGAGTGGGTGCAGATGGCGATCGAGGACGATGACTTCCGATGCTCGCCGCAACAGCAGCGCACGATTTTCGAGAAAGTCACGGTCCTGGGTACGGGCTACCCGCGAGACCTCTGGACACTGTCCAACCTGAACGCGCTTCTGCCGATCGAGCTGCGCGAGCGGCTCGCCGTCTGGACCCAGGGCGAAAAGAACGGCCGGTTTTTCGACCACATCGACGACGCCTTCTCGCTGTCCGACGACATCTCGATCGAGATGGGCGACCTGTTCCAGAACTATCCGGTGGCCGCGGCGCTGTTCATGGATTACGCGTTCTACCGTATCGCGCAATGGCTTGACGGCAAGCGCTACACGGTCATCGAAGTGGAGGAGGCGGGCTTCTTCTTCCAGTATCCGCGCTTCTACCAGCGGCTGGAAATCTGGGCAGTCACCATCCGCAAGCTGAATGCGACGCTACTGCTCGCGACGCAGTCGCTTTCCCAGGTGGCCCGCATCCCGAACTTTGAAATTCTCAAAGAGAACATTCCCAACATCTTCTATCTGCCCAACAAGGATGCAAAGAACAACCTGCATCTGTATCGCGACCTGTTCGGGCTGACGGAACATCAGATCGACATGCTGGCCAACGCCGTGCCGAACCGCGATTACCTGTGGGTGACGCCGGACCAGACCCGCATGCTGCAGGCGAGCTTTCCGAAGGAAACGCTCGCGGTGCTGCGCTCGGACGGCCGCGCGCAGGCAGTGCTCGACAGGCACTACACGTCCGGCGCACCGGACTGGCGCGAGGCCTACGTGCGCGAAATGCTGACCCTCGACTAGGAAACCCACGATGAAAATGATCCTTGGCCGCCTGACGCTCGCCGCAGGCCTGATGCTCGGTATGTCGCACGCTGCGTACGCCGTGCTGCCCGTCATTGACGCGTCCAATCTCGCGCAGAACATCATCACTGCGGCGAAGGCCGTGAAGACCGAGATCTATCAGGACAGCAACATCGTCTATCAGTACCAGATGATGGCAAACCAGCTGCTGCAGGCGACGAACCTCGACCCGTCTGCCATGAAGGCGCAGTATGACCAGATTACCGGCGACATCAGCAAGTTCACGCAGCTCAAAAGCACCCTGACCGAGATGTACGGTGACCTCAACGAGGGCAGTCAGTGGATCAACCACGTGCAGACGCTGATTTCCCGCTCGGGCAAGTCGAATGACCAGTGGTTCTCCGACATGGCAACGCTCTACAACCAGCGTGACAGTGAGGCCACGCGCCTCTTTCAGACAGGCAATGACGTCATGGTGCATGCCCAGACGCTGGCCAAACGCCGCCAGGAACTGCAGTCGCAGATGTCGCTCACGCCGACGCAACAGGCAACCGCTGAGATGACGACGCATTATCTGGACATCGTATCGAGCCAGATGAGTGACCTGATCCAGATGACGGCCGGCAAACAGCAGCAGGATGCACAGAAGCAGTCGATTGCCAACGAGGATGACAAGAACCGCTCAGCCGCCGCGAAAAGCTTCCTGGATCAACAGGACGCAGAACGCGCGTCCTATGGCTTCTGATGCGGGCAGGGCTGAACATGCTTCGCTATCTGAACCGGCTTTTTCTGACGGTGCTGGTGCCGCTGTGTGTGTTCGCGTGTCCAGGGGTTGCGATCGCAGACGAACCTACGACCCTGCCGGACGGCACCGTGGTGCCCGCTTCCAACACGCCCAGTCCGTCGAGCTCGGGTGCCACGGCTGCGTCGCTCGTCAAGCCAGGAGAACTCGGGCAGGCCAATAAGAACGCGATGGCGACGCTCAACGCGATGTTTGCCTCGGTGGTCAATGCCGCCGCTGATGCAAGCCAGAGCATCAGCCACGAATCGGACAAGTTCGCCAGTGGCCTTGCGGTCATCACCATCGTGCTGGCCGCGATCCGCTTCGCTGCCACGAAGGACCCCGTCATGGCGTGGGTCGCGCTGTTCGAGGAACTGGGGATGCTCGGCATTTTTGCCTCCTTCTACATCGGATATGCGACCTGGGTGCCATCCTTCTACAAGTGGTTCGTGACACTGTCGTCCGAGATTGCCGGTGGCACGACCATGGGCAGTTCGGTCAGCATCATCGGCAATGCCGCCAGCCAGCTTTTCGACTCGGTCATCAAGGCTTTCAAGGGTGCCGCATGGACCGAGTACATCTCGGTGCTGATCGGCGTTATTCCGCTCCTGCTTGCGTGGCTCGTCCTGTCGATTACGGCGATCGTCTTCGTGTTCTACATCAACGTGGGGCAGTTGCAGTTCGCGTGCGGCGCGGTGATGGGCCAGATCGCCTTTGCGCTCGGATTTTCGTCATTCACACGGAGCTACTTCAAGTCATGGCTCGACTTCATGATCACCGCGGGCATGTATATGGTCGTGGCCGCCATCATGATGAAGCTCGTCACGGGTACTCTCGTCAACGCAGTCAAGGACGCGGCCAGCGCGGGACTGACCACTTCACTGTCGGCCGGCTACGTATTTGACCTCGCGTTTTTCGTGTTCCTGGTGTCGTTCGAGATTCCCAAAATCGCCGGAATGTTCGGGGGCGGGACGGGCGCAACCGGCGGGGCGCTGGCCAAACTCGCGAAGCCGCTGCTATGACCGCGCATACGCCTATGACCGGGGACGCGCTGCTCGGCGAGTATCAGCGTCGCGTGGACCTGATTGCGCAGTGTGCGAACGAAGCCAGCCAGAGCGAGCTGGAGCGCAAGTGGCTCGCCGTTCTGCGCGCCTGCGCGTCGTGGTTCTCGTCGTTGCCGTTGAGCCCGGATCTGTACCGCGAACCGGGCGGCGCCTTCCGCGCCACGATCGAGACCGCGTTCTACGCCATGCGGCTCGCTGGCGGCCAGAAGTTCGGCACCAATCTGCCTTCAGAAAAGCGCAGGCGCATCGAGTCGCAGTACAACTATGCGGTGTTTCTGGCCGCCGTGTGCTCGCGGCTCGATGAACCGTACCGGCACTTCGCCAGTGAGCGTGCCAGCGACCGTGTCCTGTGGAATCCGCCGGTTCACGGAGCATTCGGCCCTTGGCTGGCCGGATCGTCATATCGCCTCGCGCGGCGCGAAAACCCGCTGCCGGTCGAACGGATGCGTACCGGCATGCTGGCCCAGATGCTGGTGGGCTCCGAACTGCTCGCCGGTCTCGACGCCGAAGTGCTCGCCGAACTCTTTGGCGCAATCAATCCGAACATGCGGCCGATCGAGGCCGAATCGCTGCTGCACAAGGTGGTCCGCCAGGGCGTGAGCACGGCCGACGAGTTTGACCGCAAGGCGCAGCGTGGTGTATTCGCACCGGTGCAGTTTGCTGTGCCATCGGCCGTCCACGTCGCGGCCGAGCTGGAGCCAGTGTCATCGCCGGGAGCACCGGTACCAGGTGCGAGCGCGGCAGCACCACACAATCCGCCCCCAACGTCGGCTTCCCCCGGTCCGACGGAAGCGCAGGCGGCGGCTGTTGTGACACCGGCAGGCATGACCGTCGAACCGTCGACGGGCGAAATTCTGTCCGCCACGCCTGCGGATACGCCAGTTGTGCCGTCGCGGGCACCAGTGTCCGCCGCGGTCGATCCGACCGCCATGCGCCCACTATCAACGACGGCGAGTCAACCGAAGGCGTCGAACGCGTCGGCGTTCGATGAAGTCCTCAAGGGCGTGCCCGGGTCCGTGCGCGAATTTTTTCAGGCACTCAGTGAAGACGTCGCCAGTGGCAAGGCGGCCGTGCAATGGACCGAAAAGGGGCTGGTCGTGCCCAAGCGGCTGATCGGCAGCTACGGCATCGCCGCCAGCACCCTTGTTGAACACATGCGCAAGCGCAGCCTGATGGTCGCCGATGCGCCAACCGAAGTCACCCTCGCGCCGCGCGCGGGACAACTCATACTCGCGAGCCCAGCGTGACCAGCTACATCAACCATTTCAGGCCAATCTACGAAGTTCGCGCAGCGGTGTTCTGGCTGGCGGCGATCGTGCTGTTGCCCATCTCGGGCATGCCCTATGGCTGGGCGTTCGCACTGGTCGCAATTGCGTTTCTGGCGCTGCGTTCCATGCAGATCTGGCGCGCACTGACTTTCCGCATGGCTATCTCGACCAAATGGCTGACGACGCTCGAGGTGCGAAAGCTCCTTCAGATCCAGAAGCGGATGCGCACCGAAGCGAATTCGATGTATCTCGGCATCGGCTACGAGTGGACGCAGAAGCATTGCCAGATCGCACATGACATCCTGCGCATGCCGACGACCGATATTCCTGGTCTGCCGCGCTGGCTCAACAGGACGAAAACCGGCCGCCGGATCGAAGAAGCCATCGAGGGCATGTTCGCGCCGAAAGACAGCATCCGCGATCGCATGCCGCAGGGTTCGTCGTGGATTCACGGCATGGAGCCGAAAAAGGCGCTGGTGCCGTTTCACTACAAGGCGATGGGCGGTCACACCCTGGTTGGCGGCACGACGGGCGCCGGCAAGACCCGCACCTATGAGGTTATCTCCACCCAGGTCATTCACCTCGGCGACGTGCTCATCATCGTCGACCCGAAGAACGACGCCGAGTGGAAGCGGCGCGTCGAGAAGGAATGCCAGCGCGCAGGCCGGAAGTTCCTGTACTTCAACCAGGCGAAGCCGTCCGAGTCGATCCGGCTGAACCCGATCGAAAACTGGTCGCAGCCGTCGGAAATCCCGAGCCGGATCGCCCAGCTGATGGAGGAGGGGCCGTTCCGGGACTTCGCTTTCCTGTTCATCGACCGTGCCGTGAAGGGCGAGCTCTACATCGGCGACAAGCCGACCCTGCGCTCGATCCTCAAGTATGCGCAGTCGGGCATCACGTCGCTGCTCGAAAAGGCGTTAAAGCGCTTCTTCGTTGAACAGAATCTGCTCGACTGGGAGCAACAGGTCGCCACCGAAACGACCCGGCAGGGTCAGCGCAACAATGCCGCCACGCTCGTCGACGGGATGATCGGGCTTTACAACGCCCAGTTCGCGTCGCAGGAGCGAGGCAACGAAGCGATCGACGGGCTGATAGCCACGCACGTGCACGACCGCGAGCACTACATGCGCATCATCGCCTCGGCGCTGCCGCTGCTGCAGATGCTCGCCACGGGCGAGACGGGCCTGATGCTCGCGCCCAAGGCGGATGACTTCGACGACGAGCGCGAAATCTGGGATATCGACAAGGTCATCAAGCAGAAGGCCGTCCTGTACATGGGCCTCGATTCGTTGTCGAACAACATCGTGCAGAAAGCGATCGCGTCGATGATCCTGTCGGACGTGGCCGCGGTGTGCGGGTCCATCTATAACTTCTACGATTCGCCGCCCGAAGTGGTGCTGATCATCGACGAGATTGCAGAAGCGATCAACGAGCAGGTGATCCAGATTCTCAACAAGGGGCGCGGCGCTGGCTTCAAGGCGTTCGTCGCATTCCAGGCGCGAGCGGACCTGGAAGCGCGGCTCGGAAACGCCGCCAAAATGCTGCAGGTTTTGGGCAATCTGAACAACCAGATCATCCTAAGATTGGAAGACAGCGATACCGCGCAGTGGTTTTCCGACAAGGTCGGCGAGACCGCGATTCGCAACCTGACGCTCACAGGCAGTACGAGCACGGGCAGCGAAGCGCATATCGGTGAATTTACCGGGTCCGTTTCACGTTCGCTTCAACTGGAGAAGGTTCCGCTGATCCCAACCCGTCTGATTCACGGCCTGCCCAACCTGCAGTACTTCATGCGCATTTCGGGTGCCGCCGTCTATCAGGGCCGTATTCCCATCCTTCAAGGCTGAAAACCTACGCATGTCTGCCGTATTCAAAAAAATCATCCGCGAACACAAGCTGTCCTCCCGCCTGATTCCCGTCTTCACGGTGGCGCCGGAGCTTGAACTCGCCTGCGCCCGCGTGGCCGATTTCATCGGGGAGAAGTTCATGGGCGAGAGTGAGCCGCTCGTCAAGGAGATGCTGGACTGCGGGCTCGCCGCCTACAAGCGCACCCGCAAGACGGGCAACCCGCACATCGCATTCATGCAGGGGCTATTCTCCCGCGCTCACCTGCTGTACGCGCGCCGTTACGTGGCGATTGACGGCGAGCGCTATCACGTCTGGCCGCCGATGTTCGAGCCGGTGACCACGTTCGAGGCACGCTACGGCAAGCTTGAAACAGGCATGTTCGACGAGCGCTGCCCCGAATCGGTCACGCAGCGCTCGGCCGCCTTCCAGCTGGCCGCGCGCGCGCTGACGGGCGAAAACTTCCGACTCTATTTCGAGGACTACGATGTCGCTCACGCCTTTTCTGATAGCGAAGCTATCGAGGGTTGAACCGGACGTCGTGCGCCGTGCGATGTCGACGGCCAGCGCGATCGACGAGATTGAAGGCGGGCGACCGGCCGAGTTCTCGCGCGGTCCGAACGCGATGGCGTTCGCACTGGCGCTCTTTGTGGCGCGGCGGCCTGTGCATTTCTATCTTGGCCTCGCGGGGCTCGTTGGCTTTCCGGTCTACCTTCTGGTGCGGATCGGGTCATTCCTGATCGGGTGGATGCACATCCATGGCCAGTAGCCGGTTCGTCTCCCACGTCAAGTGGTGGTTCTTCTTCGTGCCGTTGCTTGCCGTGTTCATCATGCCGGCCATTCCTGAGCCGTCGCTGTTCTTGGTGCCGCCCGGGGAAGCGGAGTCGGTCGCAGCGATTCTCGGTGCAGAGAGGGCCGACGAAGTGGTCGAGAAGACCAACGAACGGTTCAAGGCGTGGTTCGTGCAAACGGGTCTGGTCCGCGCAACCATCGACGCGACGGGAGGCGGCGATATTGGCGATGGGGGAGTGTCCGAGTTCGCCCACACCTGGGTCCACAACTTCTGGCGCGAGCTGTACCGGCTGGTGTACCGCGCGAGCGTCATGAAGCTCTGGATTTTCGGCACGCTGATCTTCTGCGTCGCGGCGTTCTTCGACGGCGCGATGCGTCGCAAGATCAAGGCATCAGCGGCGGGCTTCGCCAGTCCACTGTCGTTTCACCTGGCAGGCCATGGCATCCTGCTGGTGTTCGGTGTTGCCTTTGCGGTCCTCGTCGCCCCGATTCCGGTGCTCGCTCCGTGCTGGATCGCCATCGCCGCGGTTCTCGGTGCGCTTCTGTGGCACGCGGCGTCGTCCTACCAGTGATCGGCCAGCCCGAAAGCTATATGGAAAACCGCATCATTTCAGGTTAAGGCCGTCAGCCGGCTGACGGCCGCGGTCGCGCGGCGAATCGCGCCGGGTGTCCCATGACGGACCCGGAAGAGACTGTCGCGGAAAGCCACAGGGGACGCCCGTGCGTTCAGCCGACATCTGATCCACTTATGCCACAATTGCCGTCGAATCTAAAGCTGAAGGCGAAGGGCTGGGCCGCCGCCAAGGCATAGCATCCGGTGGAACCATGCTCAAACACGATGTTCAAGCGGTCTTGGATACTTACTATGCAGGGGCGCTTGCCGCGGCCAAGTCCGGCTTGATTCAACATTTTCACGAGTTGTCGGCGCCGTTTCTCCTTAGCGTGTCGCAGGCTTACCTCGATGCGCCCGTCCGCGTCATGTTCATTGGGAAGGAAACTAACGGTTGGTGTGGCAAGCTGGGAGCCTTCTACGAGCGTCCGGACAGGATCGACATCGCGAAGGCTCGCTATGAGAATCAACACGCCTGTGGCACCGGTAATAGTGAGTTATTGCGGCAGTGGAAGCGGTTCGCTGATGCGTTCGCAGGAGGCGATCGAGCGGCTGTTTGCTGGAACAACCTGATGAAGATGGACTGGCACCGCCCGAAGCGCGGCTACTCTCGGACCTCGATCGGGCATTCTGCTCATTTGTTTGATTTTTCGGTGGCGGCCGGCAAGTTTGAAATCGAACTGCTTAAGCCAGATCTAATCATCTTCGGTAGCGGCCACACGTACGACCGCGCCTTGAAAGCTGTGCTTCCGGAGCGTGAGACTGTGAAGGTTGAGCCAAAGGCTCTTTGGCACTTCCGGTCGAATGGCATCGAGTGTTTTAGGACATTCCACCCAGGTGCGCGGGATAAGCACGTCAAAGAGTACTACCGGAGGATTATTGACACCGCTTCGAGCGCGTTTGCGGAGCGCCTACCGATGCCGAAAGCTTCGGCATAGGCTGCCTTTGTCTCGACATTCTTCCGCACGGTCGTGCGGCGTGTCGGCGCTGTGGTGACGAGACGGGACGCGGCCCATATGTGGGCTTCTCGTGCTCACGCGCCTTCTAATCGCTTGAACAACTCTTTGTGTTGATAGTAGATAGCGGCAAGTCGCGACCGATAGTCATCTTCCAAATATCCCTTCGTTCCAGCTGCAGGCTTGCCGGTCGCATGACACCGTGCTTGTTGCCTCTGAACAAGCCTTATCCGTACACGCTGCTTCATGATTCATGCGATGTGGTGGGGGGCGGCTGGTCGATTGTCCGCGATTTGTGGCCCCGTGTCGAATGGCCGCTCCTGGGCCGGCCATAGACGATCGGTCTGCCCCTCCGCCCGCTGTGGGGACCGCCGCTCCATCCGGTTCAAAAAGGCGAATGCCCCGTCCGTTGCGCCGCGGCCTACGCAACTCAAAAACTCCGTCCGGCTCATCAACTGGTCAGAAAGATGCTTCAAATCACACATGTTTTGACGGCCCGGGCGGGATGAGGCTCGCAACAATAGGGACATGCCGCGCGCGTGCGCGTGCACCTTTCCAAAGGACACCCTACATGAGCACCATCTCCGAAGAGACGAATCCTGAAGCCCTGAGCCAGCCGTCGGCGACCGACATTCCTGCAGCAGCGGAAAACCCGGCTACCGGTGCTGATGCCGCAAGTGCGTCGGCGGCAAACCAGAATGCGACGACGGATGGCGCGGACGGCGGCGAGGTCGAACTCGAGCTGCAACAGATGGAAGACGCGGCAAACACCCTTCAGAAGGAAGGGATGATCAGCGAGTCAGAAGCCGAGGAAAAGCGTGAGCAGGTCGCCCGAGCGCGCAAGCTGTTCCGCGAGCTGTCTCCGGCCGAGCGCGCAGCGATCGTGCGACGCCGCCGGGAAATCGGCCGTGAACTGATGGCGCGCCAGCTTTCCGGCGCGGCAGTAGTGACCGCGACAGTGCGGCTCAATCACACCCGCCTGAAGCCGCTGTTCGAACAGTGGTGGCCGTACCTGAACCGCATGAGCATCAACATGCAGCGCTTTGGCCGCTCGACGTTTGGCGCTGAGGATCAGGGCACGGTCACTTCCTGGCTCGAGAAGCAGGTTGCCGAACTCGAAGCGTATGTCGATGAACAGCTTGGCGTGGCCACGGACTTCCGCGAGAAGACCGAGCAGAAACTGCGCGACCAGGGTGACATCGTGTTCGCGCCGACGGTGACGAAGCCGTCGCTTGCCATCGAGGTCGAGGCGTATTCTCGTTTCTCAATGCGTCTGCTGTCGCTGCTGATGAAGTTCGACAAGGTGATGGACAACTTCGATTTTCTCGTCTGGAACGGCATTCGCGACCAGTCGGACGTCGACGAGGAAACGGCGCGTTTCCTGCGCAAGTTTCATCCGGTTGGCGTGCGTGGGTATATGACCCACCTGCGCCTGATGACGACGGTCCGCGGCCGCTAGGCGCGACGCAATCATGCTTGACGGCCTGAATCCCCAGCAGCGCGAGGTTGCCGAGCACCGCCGGCACTGCGTCGCGATCGCGTGTCCGGGCGCGGGCAAGACGAAGACGATTGCCGCCAAGGCCGCGCTCCTCCTGTCGCAGCCTGGCGCGATCGTCGGTGCCGTCACGTTCAGCAAGGACGCTGCGGTGGAACTGCGCGATCGCATCCTGGCGCTCGCGGGCGCCCAGGCAAAGAATCGGCTCATCGCCGGCACCTTCCACTCGCTGGCGTTCCGGCAGTTGGGCCAGCCCGGCGGAAAACGGCGGGACATCGCATCCGATGGCGATCGCATGGGCCTGATTACCCGTGTCATCGCCGAACTCGGCCTCGAATGGAAGCCGGAAGAAGTCGTGCCCGTGATCGAGCGGATCAAGACCAATTTTGGTCGTGTCGAGGCCGGCACCGCCGATGCGCAACTCTACGAGGCCTATCAGGCAGCGCTCGAGCGCAACGGCAAGATCGACTTCCAGGACATGCTGCGTCTCGCGGTTGCAGGCATGGAGGCGGGCGATATCAAACCGTACCGCTTCACGGATCTGCTCGTTGACGAGTTTCAGGACACTGACCCGTTGCAGTACCGGTGGGTCGAGCTTCATGCGAAAGCGGGGGCACAGGTGACGGTCGTGGGTGACGATGACCAGAGCATCTATGGCTTCCGCGCCGCGCTCGGCTTTCGCGGGATGGAGAGCTTCGCCGCATCCTTCAATGCGCAGCGGGTCGTGCTGGGCAGCAATTACCGGTGCCGCAGCGAAATCCTCTCGGCCGCCGACCGGGTGATCCGCCATAACGCCGATCGCATTCCAAAGGTGCTGCAGGCCGAACGCGGCGCCGGCGGCTCGGTCGCGACGAAGCGGTCCGACGACGAATATGCAGACGCCATTGCCGCGGTCGAATTCCTGCAACCGCTGCTCGCGTCCGGCAAGTCGTGCGCCATTCTTGCACGCACGAACCGTATCCTTGATCCGATCGAAGCGGTTTGCCGCTCGCACGGCGTCCCGTACTTCCGTGCGTCCGGCAGTTCGGTACTGAACCGGCCGCAGGGCGCGCTCATGTGCAATCTGCTCGAAATCGTCGAAGGCCGCAAGCAGAACGGGCTTGATGCGGTCCTGGGCTACATGGGAATGAATTCTGCGCACCTGGGCTCATTGCACCGCGACATGGGCTCGGCGCTTGTACAACGGCAGAAAAAGGATCTGGTCGCGCTAGGTCTGCCCGAAGAGACGGCCACCGCCTACCGCGCGTTCATGAAGCGCCTGGGCGAATGGCAACTGATGTGTGAGCGCCAGTTCTATTCGCTTGCGCTCGATGGCGTGCTGGAACTGATGATGACCTATGCGAAGGCCGATCCGGCGATTCGCGCAATCCAGGGCACGTACGACGTGCTGTCGCGACTGAACGGCACGTTCGCCGAGCGGATCGAATATCTCAAACGGGACAACAACAAGCCCGCAGACGGCGCGCTCGTGCTGACCACGATGCACAGTTCGAAAGGGCTGGAGTGGGACCACGTCTGGATCACGCGCGCCGAAGAGGGTGTCGTACCGGACGAGAAAAGCACCGAATCGGAGGAGCGGCGCCTGTTCTACGTCGCGATGACACGGGCGCGCGACAGCCTTGTCATCGCCACGATCAAGAAGAATCCCGTGTCGCGATTCGTCATCGAATCGGAAGCACGCTGATCAATATCTGGAGTTTCCATGCTCGATCGACTGCTCCGCAGGCTTGTGCCTGTCCCATCCCTCATGCCTGTTGACGCCGCCTCGCAGGTCGTCGTGCCAGCGGTTGCGCCGCATCGACACCGGGCATCGGCCTTTGAGTTCGACAGGGCAAGTCTCGATGCCCTCTGCTATTCGTACAGCGACGGCAACTTCTCCTACCTCGCCGTCGGACGCGATGACTGGGCGCCGCTCGCCGTCGCAGGCTTTTCGCTCGTGAGCCAGCCGCAATGCCGTACATGGCTGAACGAGAACCTGCGCTCACGAGTCTGGGTCGGAACGGACGCGCTGGAATCCTGGCACGCGGAGAACAGGCCGGTGTTCGCAAAAGTTGGCGCGCGACCCGACCGGCAGTTCGTGTCGCCGATGAATCTGGCGATGGTGACGGACATCGGGGAGGATCAGGTCCCGTTACTGGAGGCCAGCGAGATCGCGGAGCTGTTCGCGTTGGCGTGGCAGCGTGCCCGTGTCGCGTCGCCGTTTTTCTTTCTGGCCAATTCGGCGCAGTATGCCGCGTTGCTGGGTCACCACGCACTTCGCTTCGCCTCTGAGGCGAACGAGCACGCACTCGAAAGAGCCATCGACTGGCTCGCGACCTGGTTTGAGGCACGCGGCCTGGCGGTTGATCGGGAGCGGTCTCTCATCAACCTGCCGGGCTATCGTGCGCTTTTCCATAGGGCTCCTGCACCGCTATGACGTGGACGCGGACGTGGTCCGGCGCACATGCAAAAAAATAGGGCGCTTCCCTGACGGGAGCGCCCTTTGTTCTATCGTGGCCCGGTAATTACAGGTCCGCGTGGTGAAGTTTTAGCGCGAGGCGATAATGTGCGTCGCCGAGCGGCACGTCGATAGTCTGGCCATCTGCGACCACCACGTTGCGTTTTTCGACGATGAGACCCTTCGTATTCACGACCTCGGAACGACAGTCGGCTGGACCGTCTTCGGACTTGCCGACGAATTCCGTGTCCTGAACGCTGACCGAAACCATCGCCTTGTTCCCGTCGACCATGGCCGGTGCGATAAACAGGGCGCGGCCGACAAAGGCGCTCTCGCTCCTAAGAGTGGTCGTGTTGCCGTCCTTCGTGCAATGACCGTAGGCGATGTTCTCGCCGTTCGAAATGACAAAGGGGGCTTTACCATTGTTGCCAATGACCGATGTGCCAGTCACGATCTGAACGCCGTCCTTGTAGAGCGCTGCGTCCAGCTGTTCACGAACGGGTGCTGTTTCGGCCTGGGCACTGGCCATCAATGCGCCGGCAATGAGGAAAGGACCGAAGACCTTGCTGATACTGTGCATCCTTCATTCTCCTGGTTGAAAATATTTGTACGCTCTCGCATCAGGCACTGGATGCGGCGCGTGCTAACTGTTGAACGTTGCTTGCCGCGTTCTCTATTGTCAGATCGCTCTTGCGCTTGACCTGCCCTTCGAGGGACGCACGCGGGCCGAGACGGATCGTCCCGTAGTAGTAGACGTTCCCTATCACGCGACCGTTAATCTCGAGGATGCCGCGCGCGTGCACGTCGCCTTCAACCGTGCCGTCGATCCGGACGTGCTCGCCCTGAACCTGCCCCTTGACCATGCCGCCCTGACCGACGTGCAGCAGGCCGGTATTGGAGACCACGTCACCATCGACGATGCCAAAAAGGCTCAGACCGTGATCGAGAATCACGCTGCCGTGAACCGACAGGCCCGCGCAAAGCAGGGTGACGTTGGGACCTTGTGTTTTCATGGGGGCTGGCTCCTAGAACAGTTGAACGTCGCCGGATTTCGCGGCGGGCGCTTTCGACGGGGCGGGCGTTGTGGTCGACGGCGCAGCGGGCTCGTCGTTCGCCGTCGGCTGGTGACGGGTGAGGTGGTGCAATGGCCGCAAGGCTGGCCTGGCCGGTCCATGCGACTGCTCCGCCGGAGCCGCGGCCGCCGTTGTGGTCGGAGTCGCGGTTGTGGGTGTCGGCGCGCTCTGCGATGGCGATGGCGCCGGTGCCGGTGCCTGAGCCTGCGATGTGACCGCCAGCGGGGCTGTCTGTGCCGGCGCAGTCGGGCGTTGCGCGTGGATCGGCGAGGCCGCGGCGCGCTGTTCCGGATTGGTGGATTGGGTGGCCGCGCGAAGATCGGTTCCCGCAGCCGCGGCCGGCATTGCGAGCGAACGTGCGTCGACGCTCGCGAGGCCGGACGGTCCGGTTGCCTTTGGAACTTCGAGGTCACTCGCGGTCAATGGCTTCGCGGGCGCCGCATTGATCGGCATCGTGCCGTCGCCCACGGATTGCGAAGTAGCAGGAACCTGAGCGGATGCCGGAGCCACGGCGATCGGCGCCGGATGAATATTCTCGCGCGTCGCGTGCCACACCCGCGCTGCACTCATCCCCGCCAGACCAGCAAGCGCGGCAATGGCCACAGCGATCAGGGCAGGGCGTCTTGCCGTGCGCAGCGCCGCGGTCATTGCGGCACCCTGGGAGCGTAGGGATTTGCCGCCTTCGGGTGCCGGTGGCGCCGGCATCGCGGCGGTGTGGCGGGTGATGTCGATGACGACGGGTTGTCCCGAATACTGGGCGTGAAGTGCCTGAATTTGCCGTAGATCCATATGTTCCTCACAGGGTGACAAGTTGAGCGTACCCATGCGGCCACGAAGTCAAGTGGGCCGCGATCTGAAGTAGGCGTGAGAGGTCGAAGCAGTCAGCTTTCGCGGCGCTGGCCGTCGAAGTCGTACTGGTCGTTGTCGGGCATGCACACCTGTACGATGTGTTTGAGCCGGCGCTCCGCGTTCGCGAGAATGTTTGCGCGATCCTGGTCCGTGATCTTTCGCTCGATCATCCGCTCGGTGGATCGCACAAAGATCCGGTCATACTGCGTCAGGCATCGCACCAGCAGACCAGCGAGCGGACGCGTGACAGTCAGTTCGATCAGTTCGTGCGGCATTTCGAGCCGACGCGCTTCGTGGCGGGCCAGCCATTCATCGGTCTTGCCGAGCCAGTTCGAGGTGTCGCGCAACGCCTTCTCCAGAGCCTTGACCTTGCCTCCGCGCGCGACGGCAATCTTCGACGCGCAGAAGTTGTAGTCGGACCTGATGTAGTTTCGGGCGAACTGCGAGCTGTACCGAAGCACCGTTTTCGCATCGGTCTCCGGATTGATCCGCTCAATGCGGCCGTCGCTCGTCAGGCGTTCGATGGGCTTCAGGCCGCTACCGGATGCTGACGGGGGTGCCTCGGAAGCAGGTGTGGCAACACTGAGCGCTGGACGACCGGTGTTGCCTTCCGGCTGCCGGTCGGGCTCGGGGGAAAGTTCAAGGACTGCGGCCATGGTCTATTCGGATGTGGTCTCTCTCACCGTCCATTGTCAACGCGAGTCCTCTGACGAATTCAGGCAAAAGCTATGCCGTTTTCGTGATCTTTCGGGGGATTTGCGGCAGCGTTTTGGGCAATACTGACTCTACTTCTCGCGTCCCTGACGCATCGACACTGACCCGGCTAGCCCGGAGTCCATCTTCTGTCCAAGTCGTGCCCTGCGCATGCTCCGACCAGCCGGCAACTGGTGTGGAATCTTCTGCTGATGAGCGCCTAGCCCGCGTTCCCCATTCATTCAGTCATAAAACTCGTTGCCGGCCGCATTCACTTGCGCCGCGACATCGTTCGGACCCGGATCATTCGGGTGTTCTCTCTCCAGAGCCCGTCTGGGTAGAACGATCGTAGTCGACTGAACCGTGATCCTGCGGCGGAATGAATTTTCCGAAAATGGGCTGTTGCGCAGCGTGACCATGCTGCGCGGGAACGACCTAACGTTCCCGACTGTGAGCCTCACGGCTCCCTGAGCGCCACGACCCCAGAAGGGTTGTGGCGCTCGGGTCATTTCATCCGAATCCCGAAGCGCGCTCCTCTGACCGAGGAACGCGCTTTTTTTTCGTCCTTCAGTTCCTGTCCCGTACGGAGGTCTTCCATGCTTCCCGACCGTCTTGACCAGCGCATTGCCCAGGCGATCAGCGACACGATCGCCCAGGAACGCGCATCTGCAGATACCGCATCGCCAGCATGGCGCACGCGGTGCGAGGTAGCACGGTTCGCGACGTTCAGCGATCCCGAGCGCCGCGTTTTTCTTTCACATGTTGCTGAACGCCGCGGCGAGGCGGCGGCGCACGAACTGGAGCAGTCGGCCAGCGAGCTGCGCACCAAAGCGATCTTTTTCCTTGCGAGAAAACACTCATGAACGCAGTTCCCAGCATGCTCAACGGCCCTGTGCGCAGTGTCGTTGAAGAACGGGCCTTGCGCCCGCCGGTGATCGGACACATTCGGCCCGGCATCAAGGTGCTCACATCGAAAGCCCGAGCCAACAGTCGCGCCGTTGACATCTACAACGACATGGTTGCGGCGGGTGATTCGTTCGACACGATCGGCAAGGTGATCGAATCGAAGTGCAACCTGAAAAACGCGCTCGCGCCGAAAAACACACCGTATTTCACGTGTCGCCGCTCGGACTTCACCAATCCCGACGTCGCCGACGAAATCCTCAGGCTGTATGGCGAGGATCGTGGCGAGGGAATCAAGCTCTACCGCTTTCCGGTGCTGTTCGCGTTCAACGACTGGATGCAGAACCTGCCCAACCAGATGGCCGTGTACGGCACCAATGGTCGCAAGTTCTTCTCGCAGTACGAACGCGATGGCATCCGCTATTGCATGACGTACGCGAAGATGGAGCGGGATCAGCGGGCGCAACGCGCGGTTCGGCACTTCGGCGGCCGCACGGTCATCCGGCGGCAGGATGAAGCGATTCCTGATGGCATCTGTGACCCCGAACAGTGTCCGCAGTATCAGGCGCGACATTGCAACCTGTCAGCGAGTTTCATCTTCGCTGTGCCGGACATCAAGGGGCTGGGCCTCATCGAGTTGCCGACGAATTCGATCTACGTGCTTCAGAAGGCTTATTCGGCCATGCAGACCGTGCAGCTTGCCAGAGGCAAACTGACCGGGACGCGATTCTGGATCACGAAGCGCGAGTTCGACATCACGCGCATCAACGAAAACGGCGAAGCGGTTCGGGCAAAGCAGCTGCTCACCGTTCTCGACGCCGACATCGACATCGGTGCGCTGCTCGACGGCGCCGATGATGCGGTGCCGGCAATCGAAGCGGCTGGCCAGGCTGTCGCACTGCTCGAGGCCGGTGGCAACGTTGTTCCCCTTGGCGGTGGCTTTCCAGTCGCCGTTGCTGATGAGGGAACACGCGGTGAGAGCTCTGTCGACCACAGCGACCCGATGGCAGACCAACAGGCATCCGGGCAGCAACAGCCGGTACAGGTTGCAAGCGGTGCCGAACCGGGTCATGCATCGAACCCGCCGTCATCGCAAACTGACGCCAGCGCGGACGATGCAGTCGAAACGCTCGCCGACAAGCTGGACCGTATGTCGGACCTGCTGAAGCGTCTCGGGTTAGGCGCGGAAAACCGGAAGGAAGATTTCCGGGTCTTTGCGCACACCACCTATGGACGTGGATGGGTCGAGCGGCCACAGGATGTCGACAGCATGAACGAGCGTCTGGAGAAGGCACTGACCGATCGCGCTGCACTCGATCGCGAGATCGCAGCGACCAGGCAGACGACGTTCTTCGACTGACCGCTTTCATCCCTTTCCACAACCTTCCTGCCAGCCCTTCGGGGCTGGCTCTCTCCATACCCGTAGCGAGAACATTTCAGCAAGCTGGTGTTTGCTCAAGTGTTTTCGACCGCGCATTTGCGCATCGAAGCCATGCCGCTAGATGCGGCCATTTCCCTGTTATTCACAAAGGAGTTCGTCCGATGCGCACGATCGGGAATTACACCGCGTTTTTCGGCGCGGACGATGTATTGAGCAATTGGCATCCGTGCCGTTTCACCTACCACGGTGTCTCTTTCACGTGTGTCGAACAGTTCATGATGTACGCGAAGGCAAAGCTGTTTGATGACGAGACGTCCGCCGCGAAGATTCTCGCGGCGACTGATCCGATGACACAGAAGAAGCTCGGCCGCAAGGTCGCCAACTTCGATCTGGATATATGGGTCGCGCGGCGCGAATCGATCGTCTTCGTTGGCTGCCGCGAGAAATTTGCGCAAAGCCATGAGCTACGGTCCGTGTTGCTGGCGACGGCGCCGACGGTGCTGGTTGAGGCCAGTCCCTATGACCGTATCTGGGGCGTCGGCCTTGGCGAACGTGACCCACGTCTGACCGATGAGTCGCAATGGCGCGGACAGAACCTCCTGGGCATCGCGCTCATGAAGGTTCGGGACGCACTCGCTGCGCACTGACGAAAAGCTCTTTTCTCCCTGCGTCCATCCGGGCGCGCATTCAAATATTGGCTGCCGTATGGCGGCCTTTTTCATTTCCGGAGGCGAAAGTGAAGTTCGCACATTTTTCTGACCTGCATTACGCGCCCGACAATCTGGCCGAGTCCGACCGTTGCTTCAGTTTTGCTGTTGGCAACGCGATCGACCGCGGCGCTCAGGTTGGCGTGATTTCCGGCGACTCGACCGATCACCGGCTGCATGCGCATGCGCCGTCGTTGCACGCGCTCGCGACCCAGATTCACCGGCTCGCCAACGCGATGCCTGTGCTCATGTTGCAGGGGACGTTCTCGCATGAGCCACCGGGCACGCTCGATAACTTCGCCCTCATGGGCGGCGTTCATCAGATCCATGTCGCGGATCGCGTATCTCAGGTCGCGCTCGTCGATGGGCGTTTCTGGGCATCGAAGGGGCCAGTCTTCTCGGATGACGAACTGCGTCAGTTCATCGGCGTCATGCCCGAAGTGGTGTTCACCTGCCTGCCCACGGTCAACAAGGGCCAACTGGCTGCGAGCGTTGGCGCGCTCGAGGCCGGTACGGGACTGGGCGATGTGCTCGCCGCATATCTGGCGGCGGCGGGCCGGGTGAACAGGCAGCTTTGCGCAGCGGGGATTCGCACGGTGGGTGTCTCGCACGGTACGGTCAACGGCTGCACGACCGAGCACGGCGTCACGATGGCGGGATTCGATCATGAGTTCTCCCTCACGGCGTTGTTCGAAGCCGAATGCGATGGCTTCATGCTGGGCCATATTCACAAGGAGCAGCAGTGGGAGCGCGATGGCAGGCTGGTTGCGTATCCGGGCTCGATTGGCCGGTTTCACTACGGTGAAGAGGGCGACAAGGGCTATCTGTCGTGGGACGTTGAACCGGGCAGCGCGTCAGCAACGCTCGTCGCAACGCCTTCGCGACAGATGATCTGCATGGACTTCGACGGGCCACCGGACATGGCAAAGCTTCAGGAGCTCGCTGGGGACGCGACCGACAAGTTCGTGCGTGTGCGCTGGCAGGTGGACGAAGAGCATCGTCAGGTAGTCGATCGGGAAGCGATCAAGGCGCTGTTTTCTGGCGCCGCGGGGCTGAAGGTCGAGTCGCGCGTATTGCCGGTGGTTCGCAGCCGTGCCCAGGGCATCAGTCTGGAAACGACCGTCGAGGGGAAGCTCGCACGCTGGTGCGAACTGGCCAGCGTGGACGCCAGCCCGCTTCAGGACCGGTTGCAGCTGCTCGCCTCCGGCGACGTGGAAGCGATCGCGGCCGGTGTGCTCGCCAGTCTTGCTTCCGGGCCCGAATCGCAGCCCGAATCGCAGCCTGAATCGCAGCCTGAATCGCCGCCTGAATCGCCGCCTGAAGTGCCGGCGCTCGCCACGGTGCTCACGCATCCCGCCGCATCGCTGGAGACGACGGACGAAGTCACCGCCGCCCCGGTCGGGACTGACACGAAGGCGACCGTTACACCCGCGGCGCTCGACTGGCTCAACGACGATCTGTTTGCGGCCTAGCCGCCATGGTGAGAGTGGCCCGTATGGCACTCTCGCGCGGAACACAGCTGTGTTCCGGAAGCCCGCCCGCTACGACAGGACCGCGGGCTTCCGGAACAAGGTTCACCCGCGTCCCTGACGCATCGATCGCAGTCTGCTGCATCCAATTTTTCTATAACCCTGGCGGGGATTCATCCCCTCAGGGATGCACTCCGCCCATCTTCTGTGGAGTGTCATCATGTTTGGTCTTTATCCCGCCGGCACCCAATGGGTCCGGCATTTCACTGCAAACCGCTCGCCGCGCGAAATCCAGAAGGTCCTCACCGACCACGCGGGTTATCGCGCGAGCATCTTTCATCGTCCCTTTGGAGAACATCGCGGCGCTGTCATTGCCCAGTCGGACCGCTTCCTGATCCTGACTGCTGCCGTCAACGCGGCAACGGCGGATCTGGCCGTTGTACCCGACGTGCAGTTGCAAAACCTGCTGTGGTCGTTCAACACGGGCTATGCAAACCAGTGGGGCTCACGCGAGTTGCTCGCGCTCACGGGCGTCGACAACTGGGACGCGCTTATCCGGCGTACCAGCGCGGCCTATGCCGCCGTCTGCAGGACCGTTGGCGAAGTCGTCGACGGGTCACTGGAAAAAAGGGCGGCGGAAGAGGCCGCCCGAGTGGCCGCCCAGGCGGCTGCGAAGGCTGCTGAACCGCCTGCGCACGTGCCTGATCCGATCGTTGGAAGGATGTTTTCCAACGACGATGACGCGCCGTGGTTGCCATCGGACTATCTGTACGATGCGCCGCTTCAGGAGGTGCCGACATGCGCCCACTGAAACTGACGCTGACGGGCTTTATTGGTGTTCGTGACAGCATGAAGCGCGACACCATCACGCTCGATCTCGAATCGCTTCCGGCAGGCCTCATCGCGTTGACCGGTCCGAACGGTGCGGGAAAGTCCACGATCATGGATAACCTCCATCCGTACCGGATCATGCCGTCGCGGGCCGCGAAAGTGTCGGTGGATGCGTTCTCTTACTGGGACCACGTCTACGGCGCGCACGCGCTCAAGGAGTTCGAATGGGAGCATGGCGGTGTGCGGTACCGCTCGTCATTCGCATTCCGCAAGCCCGGCAAGACGGGCAAGGCTGAGTACTACCTGGCCTGGCGCGACGCGGACGGAAACTGGCAGCCCATGCAGACAGGTGACGGTACTGTCTCTGATGGCAAGGCGGAGACCTATGACCTGTGCGTCGAGTCGGTGTGTGGCTCGCTGGAGTCGTTCTTTACCAGCGTCTTTGCTGCGCAGAACCGGCGTCCGCTCGCCTCGTATGGTGCGACCGAGATCAAGGCACTGCTCGCGGAACTGCTGCATATCGATGACCTGCGCACGCTGTCGGCGAAAGCCGCCGACGTCGCGAAGGTGCTCGGTCGTGCGCTTGACTCCACGCAACAGCAACTCGTTGCGCTTGGATCCAAACGCGATCGCGTCGCGCAGATCGATCAGGCCATCGTTTCCGATGCACAGTCCGTCACCGCAACTCGCGAGAGCCGGGAGACGCTGAACGCAAAGGTGGCCACCCTGACCGACCAGCGCGCCGTTCTCGCTGCAAGGCAGACGGCCAATGCCGGTGCGCAGGCCCGCCTGCGGGAACTCGGTACGCGGCGAAGCCAGATTTCGTCGGCCTTGCAGGTCCTTGTGACAGACGCGAGCGCCGACGAACGGCGCCTGAACCAGCGGCGCGCTTCGTTGCGCTCGTCCATCGCGGAACACAACGCAGTGATTGCGCAACGTGAAGCGATTCTGGGCGCCGCCTCGGCACGTGATACCGCCCAGGCACGTATCGCGGGCGAGGAGGCGCGTGTCGAGCCGATCCAGAGGGAGATTGCTGCCCTCGAGGAGAAGCAGCTTGCGCTGACCGCGGCAACTTCCCGTCTGAACGGTCTGGAGTCGGAAGGGACGTCGAAGATGACGCTTCTGAAGTCGCTGGAACAGCAGGCGAGTGTGATCAGTACCGTGCCCTGTGCCGGTCATGAGATGCACAACACCTGTCCCTTGCTTGCGCAGGCCCGTCAGGCGGACGTACAGGTTCAGGAGCACCGCATTTCGCTCACGAATCTGCGTGCGACGTTTCGTGCCAAACGCGATGAGGTCGCGCTGCTGACGCCTCAGGTGCAGCATCTTGCGGGCAGGCGGGCGGAGTTGAAGGCGGTCAATGATGCGATCGCGGCCGCGCGCCGCGACCTTCAGAAAGCTGTCGATCTCGCCGCACGCAAGCCGCTGCTCGATGCCGCAACCGGGGGTCTGGGCAAAGCCAGTGAAGAACTGGCCGCGCTCGAGGCCGAGGAAGCAACGCTGCGTGCACGCCGCGAGGCGCAGCAGGCCCGTCTGTCCGAGGAAGCGAAGGAACTGGACGCGGAAGTCGCACGCCTCGGCGTCGACGACGTGACCGGTGCCATCGCCGATATCGACCGGCAGCTAACGCAGTGCCGCGAAGCCATCACCGCGGCCGATGCCCGGATCGAATCACTGATCCGCTCGCAGACGACGCGTGAGGTCGAGCGACAGGCGATCGCAAAGGAGCTTGCGGGATTCGACGCGACACAGTCGCGTGCGAACCGCATCTCCGATGAGATTGCCCAGTGGAAGCTGCTCGCGAAAGGCCTCGGCAACGAAGGCGTGATTGCATTGACGATCGACGATGCGGGCCCCGCCCTCACGAAGATGGTGAACGACCTGTTGCTCGCATGCTACGGCATGCGCTTCACGGTCGAGATCCAGACGCAGCGGGCGCTGGCGAGCGGTGAACTGCGCGAGGGGTTCGAAATCCTCGTGCATGACGCCGATCACGACAGCACCAAGGCAGTCACGGTGATGTCCGGCGGCCAGAAGGTCTGGATCAACGAGTGCCTGACGCGCGGCATCGCCCTGTATCTGGCAAGCAATGCTGGCCAGCCCTACCAGACCCTGTTCAGCGACGAGTCCGATGGTCCGCTCGATCCGCAGCGCAAGCTGCAGTTCATGCGGATGAAGCGGGAAGTGCTGCGACAAGGCGGGTACGAGCGGGAGTTTTTCATCTCGCAGACACCTGATCTCGTTGCGGAAGCGGATGCAGTCATTGACGTCGAGGCGCTCGCTGCCTGAGCACTGTCATTTCCTGTCATTTCTTCACCCTGTGGGGAACGTCCCCATAGGGGCGTTCCCTCGTCTTTTTTACAAACGAGGAATCCCATGCAAAACCTGTTGTTGCTGCTCATCGCAGCGAGCGGTTCATCGCTGTGCGCGTGCACGGCTCAACCTGTGGCACACGTTGAGCCGGCCAGGCCAGCACCGACGATCGTCGTCCGCGAGCCGCGAGGCGAGCCGGGCGACTTTGTTCTCTGCAAGGATGGTCGCGTTATGGTCTTCCCGGCCGCGCATCCGCAAACCTGTTCCTGATCGCGCGAAGCCCTGGCCTCGAAAGAGCGTCGGGGCTTCGTGCGCAAACATGGAGGTGACCATGAAGAAGCAGATCGCAGCCGCAACCGTGATCGGGGCAATGCTTGCACTTGTATGCCTGCTCTGGGAACAGCAGTCGTTTGCTGCGCTTCACAAACATCCCACGCGCGTACCAGCCAATAGTCTGTCGCCATTCGACCGGCATCTTCGTCGCGCCTGACTGCCATTTTTCTTTACCCCGGCCGGGTAGACCTCCCGGTTGGGGAGGTCTGCCCGGCATCCCCCAAGGAGCCGAAATTGACCTTCTCATGCAGTGATTTTCTAGATGATGTAATGCGCAGTCTCGTCCACTCACAGGCGATCACAGAGGCCGAAATTCCTGCTGATGATCCCGGCAAAGCCGCAGACGTTGCGACCGCGGCAATCGTGGCGATGCATCGTGCAGGCCTGTTCGCACGCTTCATGCGAGAGCTGCTGAACGCAGTGGAAACGTTAGGAGCGGTCGCTGAGGCCCACGGTGTCGACGCGCTGGTCTTCCTGTTCGATCTGCAGGCGGCGATTCTCAACGATACTTCTGTCGATGCGCACGCAGGCATCGACGGTCGCATCGTCGAACTCGTATCTCAACTGCCGTCGGCCGCCGAATGGATGAAGCATATCCGGAAGGAAGGGCATGAGCTCGCCACTCGCTCCGGGGCTACCGCTCCGCTGGAGAGCCGCAGAGTGCTGGAAAGCGGAGATTGTCGATCGCCGGACCACGAGTTCAAGAACTTCCACCGGCTGCTTTGCGAGCGCTTCGAGTACCCTCACGATGAGATTGACTGGAAACGCGATCAGCTTTCGCTGATCGAATGGATCGCGAATCGCCAGTCGACCCCGGTCAGTGTGCAGCCTGTTCCGGCCATCCGGGTCAGAGCGGACGGCGACGCGAATTTCTATCATCTTCTGGACGGCGACGACTGGATTGCCGCCGTGCAGATGAATGGCAGGTTCACGGTGCCGATGCAGGAAGCCATGCTGCAGAAGTTTGCCGGGGTGTTGCGCAATCCATGCGGTCCTCACTCACCGGACATGAGCAACGCAGTTCCTCATCATGTCCGGGACCGGGTGAAATGGGCGCTGAGCCGGTTGCGTGAACATGCAGCCGCGCTTCAGGGAGTTCATCTGGCGCGCGGGAGCGGCCACATCCTGGCACTGGAACTGAAGGATCGGGAAGAGGCGATCGGGCACGCAATGGAAACGATTAACGAATTCCGGGGCATGGCTGCCAAAAATGGTGTGGATGCTGAGGCGTTTATCCATTCCATTGGCGGTCTTCCCGATCTGGAGAGGTTCGGATACCGGACCAGCTAACCGGTACTACCATGAAACCGCCCGTCGAGCGTCCCGTCCTGGGGTCCGCCCGACGGGTTTTTTTTGGTGCGCGCGCAGTCAGCGCCGGATTTGCGGGTCGTCTGCGGTCGAAAGAGACCACTATTTCCGCATCTTTCCCCGTGGTCACGCCCGCGCACTGGAATTACCCTTGGTGAATCTTCTGCGCCACAGGCGCATCGACCTGCCCGCCTCGCGGGCTTCTTTTTCCCCTTGGGAGCTTCTCCCACAGGGGGAGGCTCCCATCCTACTGGAGCCTTCATGAAAAGCATTCAACGCAGCGCCAATCGTTACCGTTCTGCTTCGTGGGGGCGGGTCTGCGCAGCATCTACCCGGGTTCCCGCGGATTTCGGGCGTCACTTGCGTGACGTCGCCCGCCCGCTGCAGATCGCCTACCAACGTCTCATGTCCTCATATGACGGTCATCCAGCCGGTATCGAGTCCCGTATGGAGGATCGCGAGTCGTGGGCTTTCGCACTCCCGGATGCGTCAGGCTCAAAGGCCTGGCGCATTCAGCAGTTCGACCTGGACGGGTTCATCGGCCACCTCTGCTTCGACTCCCTCAACGAGGCGATCGAAGAAATGCTCCGCATGGGCTACTGCGTGACCGATCCCGGAGCACTTGATCGCACCGGAGCGACCGACCGATGGGCACGGGGCGTACGCCGCGCAGCGCTCATGCAGAAGCATCAGGAAGGCCTCATCACCTACCGTCAGATGATCGACGAGATGTCTGCACTGCCTCACTGACCTTTCAACTCATTAACCCCTACGGGAGCGGCTCCCGTAGGGGGCGTGCTCCATCAAACCGGAGCCATCATGTTTGACGAAATTCTTCAAAAGATGGAGGCCGCGATCGCCGTCCTCATGGGTCTGATCCGTGCCGGCCATCCGTTGTGCGGCACGGCCAGCGGCAAGGACTCGACGTGCGCGACGATTCTCATGCTAGAAGCCGTGCGCCGCGTCGCGGAAGAAGGCCACTTGCAACCCGCGCACTACATCTCTTCGGCCAATACAACGATCGAAAACAGTAGTCTTGCGCGGCATATCGAGACCATGCTGGAAGAGGTCGACGAGCACGCGGCCGCATATGGGCTCGGCGTGACGACGCACATTGCCACGCCGTCGCTGGCGATGCAGTTTGTCGTTTCGACCATCGGCCGCGGCACCCTGGTGCGCACCGTCGAAAACGGCGTGCGTGCCGGCAAACGCACGAGAGCGTGCGCGACAGACTGGAAGCTCATCCCACAGGGGCGGTTGCGCGCGGCGCTCGAGCGCGATGCGACGGCCCGGGGCGACCGCGAGATCTGTACCGTTCTCGGCAATCGCATCGCTGAAAGCGCCTCGCGCGGCGTTGCGATGCTGGCCCGAGCGGAAAGCGCGATTGCGCCTACGCGTGACGCCAACGATGCACTGTCGATCTCACCGTTGCGCGACTGGTCGGTCGATGATGTCTGGCTGATGCTGACGATGTTTGCCGACGAAGAGAAGCGTCCGTTTCCTTGTGCGTTTTCGGTGCGATCCATCGAACGTCTGTCGGACCTGTACCGCGCCGGTAACGATGGCATGTGCGGAGTGGTTCTCGGCGAAAGTGGGCAGCGTACGGCGTGCGGTTCGCGATTCGGATGCGTGTTCTGCTGCGTCGTTGGCGATCGGGACAAGTCGCTCGAATCCATGATCCGTGAGCCGGAGCATGCGTACATGGCGGGCCTCAACGATTTCCGCAATTACCTGCTCGCGACACAGTGGGATCTGAAGCGCCGCGAGCTGGTGGGTCGGTCGCTGAGTTCTGCCGGATATGTGCGAGTGCAGCCCGATGTGCTGTCGTTCTGGGAGCGCATGAACCTGTTGCGCTACCTGCTCACGCTCGACGCGCTCGAAATTGAGCGCGCCGAACAGCACGACGCCGACCTTGCGGCTGGTCTCATTCCTGACACACCAGAAAATCGTGAGCTCTGCGACGTGCAGTTCGAGATGATCACACCGGCGCAACTCGTTGCGATCGACTTCATGCTGTCCATGCACCACTACGCACCGCATGCGTTTCCAGCGGTATCAGCCTGGTACGAAGTCCACAGACTGGGGCGCCGATACCGCATCCCCAAAGTCGACACGTTTCCGAAGGTACCCATCACGAATCACGGATGGTTCCGCGTCGGACAGTTCGACGCGGAGGCGCCCGCCGAAGGTCTTCGGGATTTTGGCGCCGAGCAGTGGAATCGCTACCGGCATCCGGGTCGCGTGTCCACCTATGCGCAAACGACTGCTGGCGAACGCGTTGTGTATTTCGAACAAAGCGACCACCTCGACGTCGATACCGAAAGAGCCTGTGAGTTCGTAACCTGTTCGTTTGACTACGACTGGTATGCGCGCGTGCAGGCCCATGCAGGGATCGAATCGGCGCGTTTCTGGCTCAACGAAACGATCCTGACACTGCCTGCCGGGAAGTCCCAGCGATATCAGGAGATGGCAGTGCGCGGGCAGTATTTCGCGCGCCTCGCCGAGCGTCTGAACCTCACGCCGGCGGAAATGGACCAGTACCTGATCAGCAATGCGGTCAAGGAAGTGCAGCAGCTCGATCTCTTCTCGATGGCCGCGTGAGCGGTCTCGTCTCATTCACCCTTGCGGGGCATCCCCTCGCAAGGGGCTGCTCCGCGCATCCATCTGGAGTAGCTTATGTACCTTGAAGCAGCTGAACGCGGCATGCCGGTTCGCCAGCGCAACGCTCATGTGGACGAAGACCTCCTCGTCCGTGTCGGTATCCCGCACAGCGGCGGCCGACTCGCATACCACGCGTTCAATGAAGGATACGCGGGCATGGTCTCCGCTTCTGCCTTCTGGAATCCGAAAACCGGGCGCTTCCGCATTCCTGAAGCGACGGACCTCTCGGAGCTCGATTTCGCGCTGGATAGCGCGGGCTTCACCGCAATGCGGCTCTTTCAACTGAAAGGACGCCAGCGGGGAATCGCTAACGTATATCCTTGGAGCTTGGAGCAGTTCGTGGAACTTGCAGCCTTTTCCGGTGCAGCATGGTATGCACAGCCAGACCTTTGCTGCGAACCGGCTATTGCACCTGACCAGGAAGCAATCGACTATCGCATTAACGCGACGGCAACGCTTCTGGAGGCGACGCTGCGTGTCGTGTACGCGTGGCAGGATGAACTGTCGAAGACAATGAGCGCGGCCGCGGTCCAAAATGCCGTTCGCATTCCCGTAGGTGTGGCCCAAGGCTGGACGGTCGACGACTACAGGCGCAGCATCGATCTCATGATGCAGGTGTGGGAGCGATGGATGCCCTGGATCGCTCCCCCCGTTCTGATTGGCCTCGGCTCCGTCTGTCGACGCCACCTGACCGATCCCCGGCATGGGCTGTTTGCCATACTGGAGGGGCTGGAGGGGCATCTTCCAGTTGGGGCGCGCGTCCACTGTTTCGGCGTCAAGGGGCAGCCCTTATCGAGGGTCAAAATGTATCCCTGGGTGGCGAGTGTAGACTCGATGGCCGCCGACTATTCGGCGCGGGTGAAGGCCCGACAGGCTGGGATCTCCAACACGATTGCGCACCGCGCGGCAGAAGTGAATCGCTGGATGGCGGCCGCCTCACGGCGTGCTGCACCTGCAACTGGCGACCAGTTCCGTCTTGGCTTCAACGTCTGAAGGCAGCATCCATTTTCTCGACCCAGCCCGCGCGTTCTCAGGAACCGCGGGCTTTTTTTCGGCCTCAGTTTGCCGTCAGACGCGAAGCAAGCGCGGAGGTCGTGTGCCGGGTTTCGCAAGTACGTGAGGCATAGCGCAGGCTAGCGGCCGCCGCATTCGACGAGGAGCTTGATTAAAGCTCGGCGGCGCAAGTGCCCATATCACTGTGATACTTTGCGGCATTGGAATCACTGCTCAATTGAGTATCATAGTGTTACCAATAGTCGTGACCTTATTGAGGTAGTCAGTGACGCCAGCACAGTTCAAGGAGATACAGGCGGATTTGGGCTGGACTCATGCCCAAACCGCCGCAGCGCTCGGCCTGTCAGAGGTGAGCGTGAAGCGCATTGCGACCGGCGCTCAGGTCATTACCGACCAGACTGCGAGGATGTTTGTGGGGCTTCTATTGATCCACAAGGAAGGCTTGTTAAAGAAGTACGCGAAGCTCGTTGACAAGTATCATAGTGATACTAAAATGGAAGGTAACTAAGGCTTTGGAAAAAAGACGTGATGGAGAAATACCGGAACCGGCGTGAACTGCATCGCAGCGGCGGCAAGTTTTCCAAAGCGCCGACGCTTCAACAGCAGGGATACGCGATCAACACGCAGAGTCGCAAGTGCGCACACTGCGGCAACGAATGGACGCCGATAGTCACGACGGGCAAGTGCCCCGCTTGTGGCACGGCGCTGGAAGGCTAGGAAAATTGCGCGGCGATTTTCGCGTGTGCGAAACAGGAAAACAAAAACAATGGAACAACTGTACAAGCTGGAATTGCGTGATGACAACGGCAACGTGTCCACCTTTCATGCGAACGACTGGGAGAGCATCGAGATACTGGGCGAGTTGCTGAAAGCCGCTGCCTCGACGACCGGTTACTAGCGCTTTTCGGCAGACGGAGCGCTTGTTGTGTACAACGTGGAAGGGACTGTGGTTGCGCGGACGGACCGTAGCGTGGGTTGGTCGTTGCCCAACCACGGTCTCGGCCGTTGAAAAAGACCGGGTGTCACGGATCGGCGTAATCGAGCCGGGGATGATCGGCGTAATGAGGCCACCTGGAATGGCCCCGAAACGCGATTTCGAAGGGACTCAAGAATGCGTTTTTTTGCCTGATTTTGCAACCGCGTTTTC
>NZ_JBFPKF010000027.1:0-59874 GCF_040948685.1 Paraburkholderia sp. BR14374
CGCGTCAGAGAGATTTAGCTTCTCGTCGGCGTCGTGATGGCTGCGAAGGCAGTCGAACGCGCCGCTGGGCTCCGGTTCACGCGCCGCATCGTTATGCCATCGCGTTTCCACACGACCTGGGTCGGTTTCACCCGTTCGCCAATACTTCGGGTTGGCCGGCGACGCTTGCTTGCTAACTGCCGGGTTCGGCCACTTCCTGCCGCTCGCCTAAGCCATGCAGTGGCCACTCGAACGGCGGGTCCACTCGGGAACCTGCCGGATGCTAGAGGCGTACTTGTCCGCCATGCCGACAGTCGCCGATCACAGGGTGTGCGGCGGCTGAAGATCGCTTTGAGGACCTTGTCCCCCCACTTTGAAGGCAAAGAGCGGCCGCCTTCGTGTAAGGACCTCCCAAGCCCTGCTCGCGCACCGCAAGCGAGGTAACAGGGGCTTTTTAGGCTTGAACTGGTCTGGCCATTAGATCGAACCCACTGCTACCTCAGCGAGACGGCATAGTTGACTCCCTTCCACGTCTGGGTCGACGTCCAGAAAAACGTGAATACGCGCGAAGACCCGGCTTGGGCTGCTGCTGTGACCAGATCGACATAGTAGATGTCGACCGCCGTCGCGGTCGCGTCGATATCCTGCCACGTGGCCCAGTTGTCGCTTGAGCAGCGCAGACGGAAAGGCGAAGGCCAGGTGATGCGAAGTGTTGCGCCAGCCGGAATCGACGGCACTGGACGGGCAAAGTTCCAGATTTCTATCACGCTTGGAGCGCGCGGTGACTGGCCCGGCTGAAGCTGATAGCGGTTGGCGACGACGTCAAGGCGGTCAAAGACGACACCGTCAGAAATCGAGCGAACCAGCTTGATGTATTCCGCGTGGGCCCATGCGAGCGGCATGGCGGAGCCGGTCGGGCCGCCGGTCGTCAAGGCTGGGAGATCTGGCATATCCCATACCTGTTCGGGAAGGAGACGTCGCTCGCCCGCGAACCTCTCAAGCGCGCGAAGATAGATTGTCGGATCTCCGCCGGCGGCCAGTTCATAGTGGCCGCGTTCACCACTGAGCAGCGGCCACGGGCGCCCGATGCCGGTGCCGGTCCACGCTTGACCCTCAGAGCCTTGGCCGTAACCGTCGTGGTTGTACCGATAAAAGACCGGGCCCTGCTGGAGATCTTTTCTGATGACCGCGTCAACCACTTTTACTGAGTCGACGATGACGGGGTCGTTTGCGGCACGAATGCCGTAGCGCACCAGTTCGAGAAAGCCCGCGTCCACGATTTCGTTTGCGTTGTACTCGCTACCCGAGACCCCTATTTGGGTGGTATTTGGATCTTCTGGGAAATTGAAAACGCCATTGACGTACGCCGGCAAGATTCGAATGTAGTGCCGGGGCACGCCCGGAACCAACGAGCCTTGGGTGGTGACGCACCATGATTCGAGGTGCGATTCGAGGAAGTCCGCGTATTCGAGAAGAAACTGGGCGGTCTGGGCGTTCGCCCATTTTGTGGCACAGACCAACGCAGCGATATTTGCCGCCAGTGTGGAAGGGGAATACCCCCCCTGTTCTTCCCATCGCTCCTCGGCAGTCATGGGACCGTTCGCTATCAGAGCGCCTGCCGCAGCCAGCACCATGCCGGTGGGATCGAACTGTTGCAGTAGCCCGTCCTCGCTCAAGTGGTAGGCCAGGATGATGGGGAAGGAGAATTCGTCGAGCTGTGCGACACCGCCGGGCCAGGGCTCGCCGTTGATGAAAAACTTCTGCGGAAAACTGCCATCCTGCGATTGCGACGTAGCGAGAAACATCAGTGCGCGCAGCGGCGCATCCTTTGCGCCAGCGGCGAGCAGAGCGAGGGCGCTTTGGCACATGTCGCGCGGCCAGACCATGTGGTAACCCGCCACCAAGTCCCATACCGTCTGTCCCCATGGGATGCTCAACGAAGCCACCAAGGCGCCTTCGGCTGTCTTATCCTCGTGCGCCAGCAAAACGTTGCGGCTGAGGTTGAAAAGCGCATCACCATCGCCCGTCACGTTAGCTGCGGGTTCAAACGGCGGAGGTACAACCGCGTCCGTCCAGCCTTTAAGGAATGCCTGACGGTGGCTGTATGACTCCGGGGGTCCGTCGAATGGATAGGCCAACGCCTCCGATACGGCGGTCAGCGCCTTGTTGGGGGTGCTGGGTACCGTATCTCTTGGTTCGTCGACGCAGAACGCCAGAGCCAGAACGAATTGATTTCGCCCTGCGCGGTTGATCTCTGCAGTCATCGCGACATACCCGCCCGTGGCCGCGTCGAAATTCCAAACCGGCAAGCGCTTGTTGGCGATGATGTCGGTCCAGCCGTCGTTCACGCCCACGAAGCCGCAGCTGGCCATCCCAAAGCCGCAGTCGGCGCCCAACGCCAGCCAGTAGTTACCGCGGGTTGCGACGAGGCGATCGCCATTCGCGGTGCTCACTCGTTGAGCGGTGTTGCCCGCGCCGTAGCCGCCCATGTGCGGCGTCAATAGTGCGTAGACGTGCAGCTTGTTGAGGAAATCCTGATCTCCCTGCAACGTTGTGCTGACCAGCACGCAGGGCGAACCTTTCTCTGCGATGACGTCCTGCACGACGGTGTACGGCTGATCCTTTGCCGTAGCGGTTAGCCGGAAGGAAAGGGCGGGCGCATCAGGCCACTCACATCGGCAATCGAAGTCCTTCTGCGCGTCGTGAAAGAATGTCGAACCATCGGTAATGATCAGTTGGAAGTCGCGCACTTGAGGGGTATCTACATCCGGGAAGTAGATCTCCGTGAGGATGCCCCCTGCTGCTGTGTACCAGACCTGGCTCGACAGCGAGTAGGCCGTGCCGACGGCGTCCTTGTCCGCCCGACTCCAGCTTAGCGGGACCCCCGGTGCGCCTGGAGCCGGAGCCGAGTCAAGCAGCTCTGCCATGGTCTACTCCGTGATGGTTAAGGCTCCGGAAAAGGTCGTGTGTGGGAGACTGGCCGACCGGGCCGGACAGCGCGCTCAATCAGCATAGACGAAAACAAGCACAACTTTCTGAAATCGCAGCGTTCGCATTTTTGCAGGCGCGAGTGACCGCTGGGGTCGTCTGAAAGGCTTGCGGGGGGCATCGCTCGTGCCGCGCATGCCGGTCTCGGCGCCATTGTGCGCCGTCCACAACGGAGGTCGCAAAGGCGCAGCGACGCCGCGCTTCAGTGCGACGCTGTCCGTTGACGTGCGCAACCAGCTCAGTGCGCGCGACGCGGAACTGGCCGTCATCCGTGCCGCGGTTGTCGAGAACACCGTGGTGCAGCTGCAGGCGCAGCTGAAGGACGCCGGGACAGCGGCGGCCGAGTCCGCCCGTCAGCATGCCAGCGGACTGGCCGCCGAACGCGCGCGCTATGACGGGCTTTCGAAACAACTGCTGCGGGAAACCGCGCACCAGCGCGAGACCTTCCAGACCGAACGCACGCCTTGAGGGGGAACTCGCGCGCGCGGCCGAGCGCCTTGGGGCCTTCGAGTCGCTGCGGGACCGGCTGCTCACCGAACTGACGGAGGAGCGAAATTCGCGGCAGCACTGTCGCCGATGACGCGCAGGCCGTCAGGCTCTTCCTGCGCGAGCGGGCGTCGCACTCACCCCATACGCTGCGCGCCTGCGTGACGGAACTCCGGCGGCTCGCGGCCTGGTGTACACGCGAACGCCTGGGACCGCTTTCCGACCTGACGCGGCAGGACCTGATGGCATACCGCGACATCCTGCACGCGCCGCAGGCCGATGCAGCGGGGAACGTGCGGCGCGCCGCCCCCGCCACCGTCTCCCGTGCGCTCGCCGCGGTCTCGAGCCTGTTCGCCTGGTGGCGACGAGGCCCGGCAGTGGACCCTGCACGTCAACGGCAAGGGCGGCAAGGAGCGCGCAATTCCCTTGCCGTCAACCTGCCTGCCAGCCTTGCACACGTACCGGCGTTTGCGGGGGCTGCCCGCGGAGCCGCCGCCAGGCGAACGATTACCGCTGATCCACAGCGAGCGGAGTCGCGCGCTCGGCGCGAGCGGGCTTTATGACGAGGTGCGGGCCGTGTTTGCGCTGGCCGCGATGCGTGTGCCGATAGCGGACGGCGCGATGCGGGCAGCATTGGAGGCGGCCTCCACGCACTGGCTGCGGCACGGCTATGCCCGCACGCTGGTGGTCGACCACCGCGTGCCGCTACCGGTCGCGCAGACGCTGCTGGGCCACGCGTCGGTGCAGACCACGGCGGCCTATGTGCACACCGACATTTCGCAGCTTAGGGCGTTTGTCGAGGGGAGTTTTGCCAAAGAACGCAGTGATCCGCTCTCTCCTCCCCGCACGAAATAGTTCAGGGGACAGAGATGCAGAGCATCAATCGCGGAGCGTCACTTTCTATTTAACTCAACGCTTTTGTTTGCAAAAGCGCCACGATCCCTAGCGCGGCCCGCATACTGACGGCCCCAACCGTCCACGATCAAGAAAAATTAGATCTAAAGTTCAATTACTTACGTTGATTGAAAATCAAACCAACTTCAATGATTAATTTGAAAATTCAAACCAACTACTGCTTCAACCTTGTGCAGATAGATCGCAAAGCCGGCCTAAACTACCGTCCAAATTCCGGTTTAGCGCCCGGAAACTGACCAGGCGGAAGATCTCAAGGCGATTACTGTCCCGACGCTCGTACTGCATGGAGACGACGACCAGATCGTACCGATCGCCGATGCGGCGCTGAAGTCGATCAAGCTGTTAAAGAACGGGACACTGAAGACGTACCCCGCTTTTCCGCACGGCATGTTGACGGTGAACGCAGAGGTGGTCAACGCGGATCTGCTCGCCTTCTTGCGCAGCTAACGTTAAGCATAGGCCCGCTTCGGCGGGATTTTTGGTGCGGCAATGGTTTCGATCGGCCGCTCGACACCGTTGTCCCCGTCAGGTCTCGGTTGTTCGACTTGGATGCGCCATTCATGGACAATCTGGATCAGGATTCCGTGATCCAGTGTCCCCAATGTTCTTCGTCGAGATAAACCCGATGATTCCACTCCACCGTAATCCGGCTTTTTACCAACTCCTTTCCGACAGTTACGCCCGGCTAGTCGGTCACCGGCTGGTTCCGCACGTCATGTCCGTTATTGAAGCGACCGAATGGCTATATGAACATGCCCCATTCGCGGTACTCGCGCACAATACCGATCCGGACCCGGTCTTTATTTACGGCAACAAGGCCGCACAGCGCCGCTTTGGATATAGCTGGATTGAAATCACCAGGTTGCCGTCCCGGCTTTCCGCCGAGGCCCCGAATCGTGAAGAACGGCAGCAATTCCTCGAACGCGTGCAGCGGCTCGGCTACGAGACGAACTACAGGGGCGTGCGTGTTACCAAGTCTGGCGAGCGCTTCATCATCGAGCAAGCCACACTGTGGCAGCTACTCGACGCGGACGGCACACTGCACGGCCAGGCGGTGGTCATCCCACGCACGCGCGACATCTGATCGCGCGAAGAACTGTGTGGAATGCACGATCGTGTATGGCACGCCCGAATCGCGCTTTGCGAAAGCCGGTCGGTGCCGACGACAGAAAGCGCCGGTTGCCGGCGAAGCCGCGACGGCGGTATGACCGCGCTCACGCAGATTCTTCACCACCTTGCTGCCGATAAGTCCCGTACCGCCAATGACGATGATCTTCATGTAGTTTCTCCGTGCGATATTGCCTCTACAGATTGCCGCCGCGCGTGGCGCCATATTCGGCGTGCGCGGGCGGCGGCGGTCCATCCACGAGCGATCTTACGTACGCGCTGCTTCCTGCGGTAGGTCCTTGCCGGCGCCCACAGTGTTGCGTGCGGAACATCAATCAACAGGGCTTCGATTGTTGCCGTTCGGACAGCACGGTGAACGCATTCGCGATACTACTGACGTTCGCCCGCCTAACTAAAATCGCTCACACCCGCGGAAGTGGAGTTCTGGAAAAATCCGGAGTTCAGCAAGACGGTGATGCCCGAATAGGTTCCTCCCGCCCTTCGCAAGGCTGCGCGTCATCACCTAGGCATTGCCCCGATCATCGTTATTTCTACAATACCCCATCCGAACAGAATGAAGGCAAAGGACTTACGCGCGCTTGTTGGGCCGGCCAAGAAAATAAATTGCTGGAAAGCTCAAAAAACACGTAACCTATAAAGAACATGCCTGCGGCTAAACTCCCCCGCCGCACGTTTAGATTCTTAATGCAGTCATCGGAAAAGACATTTCGAGATGGAACTGATTCAGAAAATAGCATCGGCTTATAAGTCGGGCGGCACCCGAAACTTGCTAAGACGTGCCTTTAGTTACATTGATACTCGCGCTCGCTTGAAGCTCTTCAGTGCAGCGCCACCGTTTCTCGGAAAACCAAAGAATGATTCAGCCGTAAAGATTCTTGCGAAGCAAGCAGGGGACGAACAATCAATCGAGATGCTGATGTGGCTTGTTCCCAATCTCAATTCGCTGAAATCGGATGATCAGTTGACCATTGCGGTCCCAAACTACTGGAAAAAGGTATTTGGGATGGTTCGTCCGTTGTTGCTGAACGGCAGGCTGGAACTGTGTCCTATCGGAGAATATTCTCCGCAGGTGCGCTTGATGGTAATCAACCGGGCAATGTTGAATCAGATTCCGCCACAGTACGCAGAGAGGATCGCGCAGATGCAAGTCCCGTTTGCGAATGGCGCTTATATCGTTATTGCCGACAGGAGTCTCCGCCTCGGTACGGTGGCCAATCCCGAGTCACCGATGCACCTCGCGCAGCAAGTGGCGAACAACAAGGCGCCCGGCGACGTAGTCATCGTAAGCAGGTACGGTTTTCAGTTTGCGGTGCGAACCGGCACAATGGATGAGGGTATTGTCGATGAGGTAAGGTCCGAATATCTCGACCAACTTTCAGGAATCGACTTCCATGGCACTACCGTACTCGATCTCGGCGGCCATATTGGTTCGTTCTCTATCCAGGTCAGTGCGCTGTTGAAACAGCCCATGCAGATAATCATTGTCGAGCCGGCACCTCGTAATGCCGAGTTGATTCGCAAGAACATCGGCCTCAACCAGCTCCAATCTTCGATCGAGCTGAAGGAGATGGCGGTGTCTTCGGCGTCTGGCGTGGGCACGCTGTTTATTAGCTCCGACAACACTGGCGGAAATAAGCTGAACATGGTCGAGCATTCCTCAGCGGAGACAGTCGAGGTCCCCGTTACGGATTTTCCGACGCTACTGCGGGGCTTTTCGTCGGAAGTCCTGGATTTGTTGAAGATTGATGTCGAAGGCTCGGAGCATGCCATTTTGTTTCCACACGGCCGACTGTTGTCACAGAGGGTTCGCTTGATCGTTGGCGAGGCAGGTGGATCTGATAGGGGTGACGGTTTGGCATTTTTGCGGTTCCTCGAGCAAAATGGCTTTACCGTGAGCCATAAAGGCAACGAATCCCAGTTGATTTTCCTGGCGGTTAACAAGCATCTCAACTAGTGGTTGCTGCTGCGCACAGACGTAATGGCGCTCTACTCCATCGCGCTGCTTTGCACGACGTGCACTGGGACACCGATGCCACGACCGCTACGTGCTTCCCCGCGACCCATTCCGTTAGCATTTCGCAAACATGCGCGGCATTTGCCGTTATCCCATATGTAGTCTCCAACCTTTCCCCGTCATTGCGGGGACGCGCTCTGAAGTCAGCGATGAAAGTCGATCTAGCCACCCTATACCTTCTCGTGATTGGAACCTTATTAGCCAGTTCCGCCATGATGTATCGGGAACACTCGTCTCATCCGAAGCGCAGCAAGGAATTGCGAACGCTGGCGATCGGCTATGCCACCCTCGGACTGGGTTGCGCGGCGGCCTTGTTTCGGGTTCAACTGCTCGGCGCCGCTGGCCCCGCAGTGAGTAATCTCGTGATTCTCACCGGCTATCTGCTCGTCCTCGACGGTGTGGCAATGTTCAACGGCCGGCGCTATCTCGCGAGTTCGATCGGTTTGCTCGTGCTGACGGCGCTCACGTGGACGGTAGCCGGCGTGCGTTGGCAGGCTGCCGTCTGGATGTACGTCAGCGCCATCGCGATCGCGCTGGCTTCCGCCATGACGTCGCTCGAACTGCTGCGAGGCGACGGCATGCCGGCGGTTCAATCCCGGCGCGTCGCCGTGGTGGTCACGGGCATCCACGCGCTGTTTTACGTCACCCGGGCTTTCGTGCTGCCATGGATGGTGTCGATCTTCGGGCCACGCGTGCTGGCTGTCTCCAGCGAAATCACGATGTACGAAGGAGTTCTCTACTCGATCATTTTGCCGATGACCTTGCTCCGGATGACCCGGGAAGACTCGGCAATCGAAAGTTGTTTTTCGAAGAGGGCGAGCGGGCCATCAGCGACCACCAGACACATCGACGACCCGTCACGCTCCTCGCGTTCGACCTCGACCACTTCAAGAGAATCAATGACCGCTATGGACACAAGACCGGCAACGAGGTCTTGAGATCATTCGCGGAAACCGTTCGAGCCGTGACCGGCAGGGACGCAATTCTTCGCATCGGCGGCGAAGAATTTGCCGCCCTGTTGCCCGGCCACGACATCGAACGCGCAAGAAAGGTGGGCGAGACCGTTGCCAGCCGGTTCGCTGCAATGTCCCATGGCGCCGACGGCGACCGGATTCGCGCCACCGTCAGCATTGGACTCGCCGAGTCGAGTCGCGAAACGGCTTCCCTCGCCGACCTGCTCTCAGCCGCCGACCAGGCGTTGTATCGAGCCAAGTCGCTAGGCGGCAACCGGCTCGAACAGACGCCAAGGGCTGCGTTCCTTGCCGATAGCTACTCCGCGGATCGAAACCAGATTTGATCGCTCAGTAATGTGGCATGCACCTTCATATCCGTAGTGTTCGTCAAATTTTCGCCAAGGTACGTCAAGCATCGGTGAGAGGTATGCTTAATCGCCCGCCACCGCCCGAGCTCACATCGCCAAACGGCCGCTTGCGCACCTAGGCCCAACACATGGATGCACACAAACCCGTCACGCGGCCGACACAGCCAATGCCCCGTTCCGTGCTGGTCTGGGACGCGCCGGTGCGACTGTTTCACTGGCTGGTGGTCGTGCTGGTCGCTGCGGCTTATATCACCTTGAAGCTGAACTGGATCGACTGGCACGTGCGCGTCGGCGAGACGCTGCTCGCCCTGGTTATTTTCCGGCTGCTGTGGGGCTGCTTTGGCAGCGAGACCGCGCGCTTTCGCAGTTTCGTGGCGTCGCCCGCGGCCGCGCTTCGTCATTTGCGCCGGCTGTTTCATCGCGAACCGGATGTGCAGGTCGGCCACAATGCAGCCGGCGGCTGGATGGTTCTATTTCTGCTCGCCTTGCTGCTGACCGAGACGCTAAGCGGGCTCTACGTCAACAACGACATCGCCGACGAAGGCCCGTTAAGCGAACTCGTGCCCGCGTGGCTCGCCAACGCAATCTCGGCGCTGCATGGGCTGGTCTGGTACGTGCTGCTCGCGGCCGTCGCACTGCATACGCTCGTGATCGCCGTCTACGCGGTAGCGAAGGGACACGACCTGCTTCGTCCGATGCTGACCGGCTACAAACTGCTGCCCTCGTCCGTGGACGCGCCGCGGCAGGCGCCAGCGATGCTGGCGCTGCTGGCGCTCGGCGTCGGCGTTGCCGTGGTGATGCTGCTCGCGGCATATCTGTGAGCAAGCCGCGCACCCGATCTCGCCGCGGCTACCGTGCCTGCTTCAGCTTCACTTCGGCGGCGTCACCTGGCCACGAATCTCGCCGTCCGGATTGTTCTTCGTGTGAACGTTGATGTACATCTCACCCGCTTCGAACATCTTGGCTTCGTCCGGAGATAGCGTGGCCTGACCGGTGATCGGGCTCGTCACCTCTGTGGAGCCTTTCTGCGAGATCCAGACTTTTACGCCGGCGTTTTTACCGGCCGGCGCGGGTCCGTGGAAGTGCGCCATCGTGGTCGGACTCGTCAATCCGCTGAAGGTGATGTTCCAGGTGACGACCCGTGTGCTGGCGTCGTACGTGAGCTTGGCGTTGCCGCTGCCCGGAGTTTGCACCGGTGGAACCTGTTGAGCGCCCGTCAAAGGCACCGCGAACGAAACGGGCGCCGCTTGCGCCAAGGTCAGCGTACCCGCTAAGGCCAAACCACCGAACACCATGAAAGCGCGCCGCGTGATGGATCGTGACATCTGGTTTTCTCCTGTTGGGTTTGCCCTTGATGAACGGGCGATTATTGAAGACTGCAGAAGAGCTCGTCGACGTCGTAGACAGCCGAACAAGTGAGTCAAGCATAGACGCAAGCCGGCCGTTACGCGAAGTTCGCATCAGGCCGAACTCTGGTCAGGGCATGACGACCGCCCCATTACGTCGACGTCCCACAAGTGTGGACAGCGAGCCGAGAGAAAAACGCTGGGCGAAAACCGTTGAAAAATCGATCCAAAGCGAAAAATTCTTCCGGTACGATATGCGCTTTGCGCGAAGGCAGCGGATGTAACCGGCGCGACCTCGTATTGCGCCAGGCGCCTTCATGGATCACACCCATCGTTACGCTGCCATGTCCATCCCGAACGCGCTAATCGGCATTGCGATTCTGTCCTGCCTGATGAGCGTCGCCGTTCTAGGCTCGCTGTTTCACACTCAGGTTCCGGGGATACGCCGTTGGTGTGTGGCGAGTGGTCTGCTGGCCGTCATGGCCACGCTCCTCCTGTTCCGTAGGTCTGATCTCGTCGTACTGGGCGCGAGCGTATTGCTGCTCGTCGCGTCGCTCCTCGCGATTCACGGCTTCCGGCAATTCTTTCATCGGCCGCCATCGGTAATCTGGGAGTACGGCGCGCTGTGCGCGATCCTGGCGGGACTCGTTTATTGGACTTACGTGTCGCCTGACGTCAGTGCCCGGGGCGCGATGATCTCGGGTTTTCTCGCCTACATCCGATTTGCGATCGCCTGGATCGTGCAACGGTACCGGCCGGCGGGCAGACCGAAATACGGCTACCACTTCGTGGCTATTGCAGCGGTGTTGGGGGCGATCGTCCACGCAGCCCGCTGCGTCGTATATGGGTCGGGGCTAGCGCATGAATCGGTCTTTCTGGAGGAAACGCCGCTAAACGTCGCATTTCTCGGCATGGCGATACTAACTTTGCCATGCCTGTCGGTCGGCATGGTAATGCTGGCTCATGACCGGCTGGCGGAGCGGATGGAACGCCTCGCCACCATCGACGATCTGACGGGCGCGCTCGGACGGCGCGCTTTCATCGCGCGCGCGGAGGCGCTGTTCGAGTTGGCAAAGGTGGCGAAGTCGAAGCTGTCCATCGCGATCCTGGACATCGATAACTTCAAGGGCATCAATGACCGATACGGGCATGCAGCCGGCGACCAGGCCCTTGCGCATGTTGCCTTGACGATATCGCGCGAACTACGGCAAACCGACGTCCTTGGCCGCATCGGCGGTGAAGAGTTTGCGCTGCTGATGCCACTGACCGGCAAAGACGAAGCGGCCCATCTCACGAACCGGTTGCGCGCACTCGTCGCGGCGTCTGTTGCGCGTGCTCCGACCGGCGACGTCGCCTGCACACTCAGCGCTGGCGTCGACGAATTCGATAATGGCGATACCGTTGCCTCGGTGATGGCGAGAGCCGACACGGCGCTCTATGCAGCGAAAGCCAACGGCAGAAACTGCGTGATGGTTGCAGCATCTTCGCAGCCTGCCGATAGCCTCGTTTCCAGTTTTCCGGCTTAAGGAAGGTTCCGCGCTGGGCACTGCCACTGCAAAAAAAAACCGGCATGCGGTCGCCCGCATACCGGTCTGTGTTCGGCTCGTCGCGTCACCGCGAACAGGGCCGTCGCGCTGATCCGCGCTTTACTTGCGCTTCAATTGCGAAATATCGCGCACCGCGCCGCGATCGGCCGAGGTCGCGAGCGCCGCATAGGCCTGCAATGCCTGCGACACGACACGCTCGCGATGGGTCGGCTGCCATGCGTCGGCGCCGCGCGCTTCCATCGCCGCACGACGGCGTGCGAGCTCTTCATTCGACACCGCCAGATGCATCTTGCGCTGCGGAATGTCGATCTCGATCACGTCGCCGTCTTCGACCAGACCGATCGTGCCGCCTTCCGCCGCTTCCGGCGACGCATGGCCGATCACGAGACCCGACGAGCCGCCCGAGAAACGGCCATCGGTAAACAGCGCACAGCTCTTGCCGAGGCCCTTCGACTTCAGATACGAAGTCGGGTACAGCATTTCCTGCATGCCCGGACCGCCCTTTGGACCTTCGTAGCGGATCACCACGACGTCGCCCGGCACGACCTTGTCACCGAGAATCGCATCGACCGCGTCGTCCTGGCTTTCGAACACGCGCGCGCGGCCCGAGAACAGCCACTGCGATTCATCGACACCCGCGGTCTTCACGATACAGCCCTTCTCCGCGAGGTTGCCGTACAGCACCGCGAGGCCGCCATCCTTCGAATACGCGTTTTCCTTGCTGCGGATACAGCCGCTCTTGCGGTCCGTGTCGAGCGTCGCGTAGGTCGCTTCCTGGCTGAACGCGACCGTGGTCGGAATGCCGCCCGGCGCCGCGCGGAAGAACTTCTGCGCTTCGTCGCCCGCGCCGCCGGCGATGTCCCACTTCGCGATCGCGTTGCCGAGCGTGCCGCTATGCACGTTGCCGCACGACAGATCGAGCAGGTCCGCGCGCGCGAGCTCGCCGAGAATACCCATGATGCCGCCCGCGCGATGCACGTCCTCGATGTGGTATTTGTCGGTCATGGGCGCGGCCTTGCACAGGCACGGCACCTTGCGCGAGATGCGGTCGATGTCCGACATCGTGAAATCGACGCCCGCTTCCTGTGCGGCTGCCAGCAGGTGCAGCACGGTGTTGGTCGAGCCGCCCATCGCGACGTCGAGCGTCATCGCGTTCTCGAAGGCCTGCTTGGTGGCGATGCTGCGCGGCAGGACCGAGGCATCCTCTTCCTGATAGTAGCGGCGGCACAGATCGACGACCAGGCTGCCCGCCTGCTCGAACAGCCCCTTGCGCCATGCGTGCGTCGCGACGACCGTACCGTTGCCCGGCAGCGCGAGGCCGATCGCCTCGGTCAGGCAGTTCATCGAATTCGCCGTGAACATGCCCGAGCACGAACCGCAGGTCGGGCACGCGCTGCGTTCGACTTCGGCGACTTCGGCGTCGCTGATCTTCGGATCGGCCGCCTTGATCATTGCGTCGATCAGGTCGATCTTCGCGATCACCTGGCCGTCGGTCGGCGACTTGACCTTGCCCGCTTCCATCGGGCCGCCCGACACGAACGCGACCGGGATGTTCAGGCGCATCGCGGCCATCAGCATCCCCGGGGTGATCTTGTCGCAGTTCGAGATGCAGACCATCGCATCCGCGCAGTGCGCGTTGACCATGTACTCGACCGAGTCCGCGATCAATTCGCGCGACGGCAGCGAATACAGCATGCCGCCGTGACCCATCGCGATGCCGTCGTCGACGGCGATCGTGTTGAATTCCTTCGCCACGCCGCCGGCCGCTTCGATCTGCTTCGCGACCAGCGCGCCCAGGTCGCGCAGATGCACGTGGCCCGGCACGAACTGCGTGAACGAGTTCACGACCGCGATGATCGGCTTGCCGAAATCGTCGTCCTTCATGCCGGTCGCGCGCCACAGCGCGCGGGCGCCGGCCATGTTGCGGCCATGAGTCGAAGTGCGTGAGCGATAGTTGGGCATCTGTATCCTCAGGTATTGCTGTTATCGGTTTTGAGCGCCGCGCGGGCGTGGGGATCGCAGCGCGGAGTCGGCGCTGGAAACGAATAGTGCAAGAACGCCTGTAAGACGTCCAATATATTTTTTCTGCGTGATTAGGTCGCAAAAAATATTAATCGATGCAGCGACCGCTTAGCCGCTCTACGCCGCTCGACTTCAGTCAAGGCAAAGGGCCGATGAAGCGGTGCTTCATCGGCCCTTCGTGCTTTCAACGCTTTTGACGCGTCTGCGCTGTTACATCTTCACGACGTCGAGCAGCGACTTCTTGCCATCCTTGTAGTCGTACAGCGAGATCACGCCATGCTGAAGATCGCCCTTCGCGTCGAACGTCGTTTCACCGGTCACGCCCTTGTAGTTGGTGCTCGACACCTTGGCCAGCACCTTCGCCGGGTCGGTCGAGTTCGCGCGCTTCATGGCGTCGACGACGATATACACCGCGTCGTACGTGAACGGTGCGTCGAATTCGATCGGATGACCGAAGCGCTTCGTGTACTTCGCCGCGAATTGCGCGCCGCCGTTCATGCGCTCGACGGCCATGCCGGCCTGCGAGCACACCACGTTGCCCGCCGCCGGACCGGCGAGGTCCGCAAGGCTTTCGGTGCACACGCCGTCGCCCGACAGCAACTTCGCGCGCAGGCCCAGCTGACGCGCCTGCTTCGCGAACGGACCGCCGGTTGCGTCCATGCCGCCGTACATGATCGCGTCGGGATTCTCGCCCTTGATCTTGGTCAGGATCGCGCGGAAGTCGACCGCCTTGTCGTTGGTCGCGTCGTGCGAGACGACCTTCAGGCCGAGCGACTTCGCGGTCTTTTCGAATTCGTTCGCGAGACCCTGGCCATAGGCGGTCGAATCGTCGACCACGGCTACGGTCTTCACGTTCAGGGTCTTCGCGGCGTAGGCCGCGAGTGCCGGACCTTGCTGTGCATCGGTCGCGACGACCCGGTAAGTCGTCTTGAAGCCCTGCTGCGTGTAGGCCGGGTTCGTCGACGACGGCGAAATTTGTACGATGCCCGCGTCGCTATAGATCTTCGATGCCGGAATCGACGCGCCCGAGTTCAGGTGGCCGACCACCGCGACGACCTTGTCGTCCACGAGTTTCTGCGCGACCTGGGTTGCCTGGCGCGGGTCGCCCGCGTCGTCCTGCGCGTCGAGCACGAGCGTGACCTTCTGACCGTCGATCGTCAGACCCTTCGCGTTGATTTCCTCGATCGCGAGGCGCGCGCCGTTTTCATTGTCCTTGCCGAGGTGGGCGGAGCCGCCCGTCAACGGACCGACGTGACCGATCTTGACGACCTGATCCGCATTTGCCGTACCGGCAATGCCCGCGAATGCGACGACTGCCGCGCTGAGCGGCAGCAGTTTGTGAAGCTTGAACGACATACGACACATCTCCTCTTTACTTACCTTGCCAACCGGACGGCTGGACAATTCGCCAGCTCCGCCATTTTTGGTGCAGCACGATAACGCAAAACCGGCGCAAGCGACAAATTCCCGCGCAATGGGGATTGGCGCGGCGTCAATAAGCGGTCGTTTCGTTGCTCTATTGAAGCGAGAGATTGCGCGTTCGATTTGCTGAGGGAATCGTCAGTAAAAGTGACGAAATAAGCGGCAACTCAGCCAATAAAGCTGAATCTCGCGCTTATTCTTCGGCAACGGTACGGAGCAATCAAGGCTTGAAATCGGCGAGCATCACGCCCTCGCGGATATGCGCGAGAGCGGCCGCCACATAGTCGACGATCGGCGCCGGCGGATGGTCCGGCTTCGCCCACACGAAGCCCGAGCACTTGTGCGGCTCCATGTTCGCCGGTTCGCCTTGCCATGAACGGCACGCGAAAAAGAAGCTGATGCGGTTCGTGTCCGAGTCGCGCCGCATCACGAGCTTGAATTCGAGTTCGCCGGGCGCAATCGTCACGCCCGCTTCTTCTTTCGATTCGCGAATCGCACACTCTTCGATCGATTCGCCAGGTTCGAGATGGCCGGCAATCAGCCCGTACTGACCGTCCCTGAAACCGGTATTCGCCCGCTGCATGAAAAGGCACTCGCCCTGCCCGTTCAGAAACAGCACGTTCACATCGACGACGCTTTGCATTCGGCTCATTTGCTTGCAGCCATCGTGATGGACTAGGTGCGCTGAGCGGTCAGCAGCTTGATGCCGAGCGCGACGAAGACGAGGCCGCTGCCGCGTTTGATCGCCGCGATCCACCGGCTGGCTCCGACGCGCTTATGGATACCTTGCACGCCGAGCGAATAAATGGTGTGTACGAGCGCGACGGTGACCGCGATCGTCAGATACATCACGATGAACTGCTCCGGCAGGCCGCGCTCGTGGTCGATGAATTGCGGCATGAACGCCGAAAGAAAGATCATCGTCTTCGGATTGCTGCCCGACACGAGCAAGGCTTCGCGGAATACTTTGCTGCGCTCGAACGTATGAGCGGGCGATGCGACGCCCGTGGGCCGCGCGGCCTGCGCTGCCTGCCTGTTGCCGCCGCCGCGCAGTTGCCTGATGCCGAGATACATCAGATAACCCGCGCCGAGCACTTTCATCGCGACGAAGAGCGGCGGCAGTGTCGTCAATACCGCGCCGACACTGAGCGCCACGAGCGCGACGACGACTCCTTGCGCGAGCAGATTGCCGGCAACGCTCGCGGCCGCGCCGCGGCTTCCATAGCGAACCGAGTTGCGGATCACCAGCAGAACGTTCGGTCCCGGCGAAATGGTGGTGAGCAGATAGGCAGCGGCGAAAAGCAACCAGGTATGGAATGACATGGCAGGTCCGGGAGTTCGTTGTGATCGGATTCCAACAGACCAGACATGATGACACGGAAAAAAAACGCCGCGACCGGCGTGATCGCGCGGACCTCCTGAAGCGGCCTTCGATACGCGCGATCGAGATCGCCGAGATATAGAGCGTGGTGGTCGCGCCTTGCAGCACCTGGTAGCCGATCTTGCGCTCGATGAATTCGAAGCTCAGATTGAACGTCGAGAAGAACAGCACGACAAGCAACGCGAGTTCGCACCACACGACGGTAATCTGCCAGCGCAGCGAAAGCCTCAGCAACAGATAGCAATTGGCGACCAGCACGGCAATCGCGACCGCGCCGCCCAGCAGCTTCTGCAGTAAGGCCGCGTCGATGCCGAGCGCGGGCACGCCGTGGTTGATGCCGGCCATCCAATGCGGCGCGGGCCGCGCACGCGACCTGCTATCGGTGTTCGACGCGCGGCGGCGGCAAGCGGCACAATCGCGCGCCCCGCCTCAACGTTTCGAGGCCGTCACCAGTTGCAGCGGCGTCTCGATCACCCTCGACAGCTCGCGCTGCTTGCGTCGCTCGGTCACCGCCTTTAATGCGAAGTCGATGCCGAACACCGTCTGGCGGTCGGCGAACTGGTTCATCGTCGCGAGCACGCGGCCGTCGGCGAGCAGCGGCTTGATCGCATCGATCGCGTCGTAGCCGGTGACGTAGACACCGCCGCCGCGGCCCGCGTCGCGAATCGCGTCGACCGCGCCCATCGCCATGTTGTCGTTGCCGCATAACAGCGCGCGAAGCTGCGGATGCTCGGCCAGCATCTTCGCGGCGACGTCGCGGCCCTTGCCGTACTCCCAGTTACCCGACTCGACCGCGACGACCTGCACCTTCGCCGCATCCATCGCGTCGCGGCTGCCGGCCGTGCGCTGCTGCGCATTGCTGCTCACCGAAATGCCTTCGATGATGCCGACCTGATCGCCGGGCTTCAGCCGCGTGGCCAGATACTGGCCGACCTGTTTCGCGCCGCTGCGATTGTTCGGCCCGACGAACGGCACCGAGATGCCGGCGGCCGCTTGCGTCGCGTCGTCGAGCGGGTTGTCGATCGTGATCGTGATGATGCCGGCCTTGATCGCGCGTGCAATCACCGGGATCAGCGCCTTCGAGTCGGTCGGCGCGATCACGATCGCGTTCATCTTCGCCCTGATCATCTCGTCGACCATGCGGATCTGCGCGGCGGTGTCGGTCTGCCTTGCCGTGCCGCGAATCGTCAGGCTGAATTGCGACGAGAAGTGCTGCTGGTAATTGCGCGCGGCGTCGACCATCGCGACCGTGAACGGGTCCGACATCGATTTGAGCACGAGCGCGATCTTCGGTTTCGTGCCGGGCGGTACCTGGGCATGGGCATCGTCCGCGAACCGCGCGACGCCGGTGAGACCGGTTGCTGCCAGCGCGCCCGCGAGCAGCACGCGGCGGCGCATGTTCTGCGTCATGGCTTGACTCCTTCGCGGAAGTGCTGGTTGCGGACGGACTGGTCGCGGATGTGCCGATCGAACGACGCGACGCTGGCGACGATTTCGTCGAACAGCGGCCGGCTGTCGATGTCTTCGCTCAGACAACGCGTCTTCAACGCGGCCAGTTGCCCGGCGATGTCCGCTTGCGCGTCGCAACGCTCCAGCAGTTCTTCGAGCAGACAGCCGTACGCCCTCACTTCGAGCCGCTGCAACGCGATGGCGAGCTCGCGATCGCCGCCATCGAAAAACGACGCCGCGCCGAAATCGCCGAGCAGCGCGCGCCCCGCGCCGCCGTGCAGGATATTGTGCGCGTACAGATCGCCATGCATCACGCCACGCCGATGCAGATGACTCGCGACCTTCGCGATACCGCTCGCGATACCGTGCACCGTCTCGAGGTCGAAGCACGCGTCGTCGCGATAGATATCGCGGGTGCACGATGCGAGGCTCGGCGGACCGGCCAGACTGGCGAAGCGCGGATCGATCAATCCCATCACGAGGCCATGCGTGTCCGACGGATGCCCGATCACCTTGCCGAGCACGGGAATCAGGTTCGCATGTTCGCCGCCGCGAATGCAAGCAGCCATTTCGCAGTCGGGCAAACCGTCGCTCGTCACCGCGCCCTTGAACAGCTTGACGGCGACCGCACGCGGCGCGGGTTCGTGGTCCGCGTGCAGCGCCGCGCGATAGATGAGGCCCGATGCGCCCTCGCCCAGCGGCCGTTCGAGCCGCAATGCATCCCAGCGAATGCCGCTGATCGGTGTGCCGATGAGCGCCGCCTGTTCGAGCGCCGCGTTGAACGGATTGCCCGCATACGCGAGCCACGCAAGCCGCGGCAGACGCAGCAACCAATGCGGTAACGCGTCGAACCGATTCGCCGCGAGCCGCAGCAGTTCGAGCCGCGTGCATGCGGCCAGTTCCTCGGGTAGCGCGCGCAGCCGGTTGCCGGCGAGCATCAGCTTCTGCAGTTGCGTGCAGCGGCCGAGTTCCGCGGGCAAGCTTTCGATGTCGTTGTCGGTCAGGATCAGCCAACGCAACAGCGGCGGCAGCGCGCTCGCCGGCACCTCGCGGATGCGATTCGACTTGAAGCCGATCATGCTCAGTTGCGCGCATTCGCCGAGCACACCGGGCAGTTCGGTGAACGGGTTGTTGGACGCGAACAGGATGCGCAGTTTGCGCAGGCGCGGCAGATCGTCGGGCAGCGTCGTCAGTGCATTGTTCGACAGGTCGAGCACTTCGAGCGTATCGGCGAGATCGAAAATCTCGCGCGGAAATTCGCTGACACCGCACGCGAGTTTGAGTTCGCGCGTACCCGCCAGTTGCCCGGCCCGCAGTTGTTCTAAAGTCGTGGTCACAGTCGTGGGAAAGAAGATCGGGTAGCGCGCGCAGCGCGTCGTACCGAAGCTCTCGATTTTACTGAGTCAAAGGCCATCTGGGGTTCTCTGCGGTACAGTGACGTGATCGCCGCGACGCTCACGACAGTCGCGGCCGCGTCGAATGCGAATGAGACAGCAATATCCGGAGGGCGTTCAGGCGACGCGAGCGGGACACTCCCGAGTATCGGCGCAGCCTTCATACGGCTTTCCGCGTCCGGTCGTTCAAGCACGTCCGTCTCGCGGGTCTTGCGCCTCCACCCTGTCAGGAGCCTGAGAAAGTGACGTACGCATACAAGTTGATCGATTCGCCGGTCGGTCAGTTGAAGCTCGTGGCGAAAGGCGAATGCCTTGCCGCGATTCTATGGGAACGCGACAAGCCGAATCGCGTGCGACTCGGCGAAATGAGCGAAGCGAACGAGCTGGCGGTGCTCGTCGAAACCGAGCGGCAATTGCGCGAGTACTTCGCGGGCACGCGCCAGACCTTCGATCTGCCGCTCGATTTTCAGGGCACCGAGTTCCAGAAGCAGGTCTGGCGCGCGCTGCTGACCATCCCGTTCGGCCAGACGCGCAGCTACTCGGAGATCGCGCAGCAGATCGGCAAGCTCAATGCAGTGCGCGCGGTGGGCGCGGCAAATGGGCGGAATCCGATTTCGATCGTCGCGCCGTGTCATCGCGTGATTGGCGCGTCGGGCGAGCTGACGGGGTTCGCCGGCGGCCTCGCCAACAAGATGCTGCTGCTTTCCCTGGAGGCGGGGCAGACGTCGCTCGAAGCAGCGGCCGATGACGCGCAACGGCCCGCGCCGGAAGGACAGGCAGCGCGGCCGGTCAGGGACGATGCACCCGAGAAACCGGCGCATCACCCGCCGAGCCGGGGAACGCAGGGATCGCTGTTCGGTAGCTGAAGCCGCGCAGATACAGCACAACGCGCCACCCGTCGGCCGTAATCGCCGATGCTTCGTCCGCGATCAACGCCATCGGCCGCGCATGCAACACCTATCCTTGAGATGCCCGTTGAGGTATCGAACAGGAGGATGACATGCGCATGCTTCTCAACATACAAATACCGAACGAACCGTTCGGCACACTCGTGCGCGAAGGCCGGATCGGCGAGCTGATGCAAAAGATCCTCGAGGACATGAAGCCGGAAGCCATCTACTTCACCGAGCAGCAGGGCAAACGCGGCGCGGTGGCGGTCGTCGATGTCGCCGATGCATCGGCGATTCCCGCACTCGCCGAACCGTGGTTCCTGAAGCTCGACGCCGAGTGCGAGCTGCGCATCGCGATGCTGCCCGATGATCTGATGAAAGCCGGCCTCGACGCGCTAGGCGACAAGTGGAAGTAGCGCGGCCCTCAGGAATGCCCCGCCGATAGCTGCAGCAGCATCGAAGCCGCGGCCGTCGCGGCGACCTGGCAGCCGAGCACGATATGCTCCTCGGCCGTGTCCTCGATGAAGTCGTGACTCACGCCGCCGATGCTCGGCACGAACATCATGCAGGCCGGCATGCAACGCGCGATCACCTGCGCATCGTGCGCGGCACCGCTCGGCATGCGCAGCCACTGGCCCGGCGCGATCGCTTCGGCGGCTCGCGCGATGTGCTCCGCGAGCGTGGCGTCCATGCTGACGGGCTCGATCGGCTCGTCGATCGTCTGCAAGTCGACGCTTACGGCGTTGTGCGCATTGAAGTCGCGCACCAGTTCCGCGAGCGCGTGCTCCATTGCCTGAAGCCGTGCGGGGTTCGCGTCGCGGAATTGCAGGTACATGTCGGCAGCGCCGGGTACGACGCTCATCGAGCCCGGATCGAGATCGATGCGGCCCACGGTCCAGACGGTATCCGCGTCGGCCAGTTGCGTGAACGCGTCGTTCATCCGCGCGATGAATGCGACGAGCGCCGCGCCCGCGTCGCGGCGGATCGCCATCGGCGTCGTGCCCGCATGGTTGCGCTGACCCGTGAAGCGCAGCCGCGATTCGCGCAGTCCGACGATCGTCGTGACCACGCCGATCGATTTGCCGATCGCTTCGAGCCGGCCGCCCTGCTCGATATGCGGCTCCAGATACGCGACCTGGCGCCCTGCCTCGAAACGCGCACGCGGCCGCCCCGCGAGGCCCGCCGCCGCCAGTACATCGGTGAGACGTTCGCCCTGCCGGTTGGTCGCGCCGCGAATCGATTCGTCGACCGCCTCGCCGACGAAGCTGCGGCTACCGAGCAGGCCCGAGAACGTGCCCTCCTCGTCGATCCACGACGCGACGTCGACGGCGAGGTGCCGCGTCGCGTCGTTCTCCGCGAGCGCGCGGGCGATTTCGAGCCCGTAGATCACGCCCATTGCGCCATCGAGCCAGCCGCCGGTCGGCTGCGTATCCGTGTGCGAACCGATCACGAGCGCGGGACCGCTGTTGCGCGAGCGTCCGAACACGGTGCCCACGCCGTCGATGCGCGCGTCGAGCCCCGCCTCCGTCATCCTGCCGACCAGCCATTCGCGTGCCGCAAGATCGACCGGCGACAGCGCGAGCCGGACCACGCCGGGACCGGCCGCGCCAAATCCGCGCAGCCGTTTGAGGTCGGCCATCAGCCGGTCCGGATCGATCTTTACCACGTTGTCATCTCCCTGAATTGATTGCGGATGCGGCCGCGCGAAAATCGCCCGGCGACATATCGTACGCGCGTCTGAAAGCGCGATTGAAATCCGACGCGCTATTGAAGCCCCAGCCGTACGCGACGTCGATCACCGGCCTGCGCGGGTGGCGATACAGTTCGTCGGCCGCCTCGCGCAGGCGCCGGTTGCGAATATACGCGTGGAGCCCGCCCTCCGGCTCGAACAATCGATACAGCGTGGGCCGCGACAGCTGCGACATGGCCAGCACGCTGTCGACGGTCAGATCAGGTTGGCCGAGATTCTCGTCGATATAGCGGCGCGCCGCCGCGAACATCGCGGTGCGTGCCACCGCGCGCGCACTGCCGGTCAAGCCGGTCTCCTTGCCGAACGCCGCCGCCATCAGCAACGCGCAGGTGTGGAACGCTTCCTGCGCCGCGAGCGCGTCCATCGTGGGCAACCTGCGGCATAGATCGGCCAGATGCGCGGGAATCAGCCGCGCAAGCGGCGTTTCATATTCGATCATGCGGCCATGTATCGACTCCGCTTCCGGCAGCACCGGATCGATCAGATGGCGCGGGACGAACAGCGCGACCAGGCGGCACGGCCCCCGCGTCATCTGCATCGGCTGATTCATGTCGAGCGCGAGGATGCTCGGCCGCGTTTGCCACGCGACGCGCTTCGGATAGAGGCCGGTGGTCGTCTCGAAGGTCCCTTCGACGGCCACGTGAAACACGATCTGACGTACGTTGTCAGTCGAAATGCGCGCGACCGAGCGCGCTTGCGCGACCGGATCGGTGCGGCAATCCGTGAAGGCCATGCCGCCGGCGCGGTAGGTGTCGATGCTGCCGCGAAAGCCGTCGGCGAGTTGCCGGCGCGAGATCGGCACGTCGAGAAAATGGCCGACGCGCTCGCGCCACATGGGCAATTGCGCGCGCGGCGCCGTGGTGTAGGTGTCGAAGTGGGTGTAGTCGAAAGCCGCTGGCATTGCTGCGGCCGCGGTTGCGGTGCGGTTGGCTGCCTGATTGGTCGTCAAGGTCTCCCCGCCGGTTTTGTAGTGTGCGCGGCATGATAGCCGCGGTTGGCGAAAACGTCATGAGCCTGTTGCTAGTGCGTCGATGCCGTGGCCGTCGAAGCTCATGTGCCCCCGCTCCGCTCATGCCTGACAGGCATCAGCACCAGCCTACAAAGTCTTTTTTCTTTGCGCAAGGCCTCTCATGCCGCCGCTCGAGCTCGCCTTCGTCCATGTCGCAGGCACTCGCGGTCCGGCCGGACAACATAAAAAATGGCCTCCAGACAGAGGCCATGTTATTTTTTTATAACCGCTTCGAAACGTAAACCGTTTCAAATGAACGCACGCGCATCCAGCAGCTATCGTTTCATCGCTGCTCGAAGCATTGCCGCCAACGTGAATAGCCCTGCCCCCAATGGAGGCCCATAATCATAAAAACGCAAGTGCCGCGCAAAAAAAATGGTGGACGTCGAAATTACTATCAAAACTGCAACGGCAATGATGGAAAAAACCACCAGAAAATCTTTATTCACGATTGGCTCCTTGCGTCGAAATCTCCCCGCTTCCGCATTCCGTCCCAAAACCAAAAAGGCTCTGCCTTGACGCGACAAAAATTTGCATAGTACCCTCCGTACGCTAGCAAGAGTCCTCCGTTCAAGAGCAACTCCTGGAAGCCGGTGAACAGTTCGCGCGGATCTGGCGAAACGAAAAGGTTGAGGAAGACAATGGTGACGCTCACGCCGGCCATTATGATCAATGCGAGCGGCACCCCGATGTTTAGCAGCAGCATGGACCCAAGCACGACTTCCAGATATTTGACCATTTGGTAGAAGCCGACATCTGCCATAGCGCCGATATAGGCGCCCACTTTTCCTGCGTGGCTGAAATCCGGAATGTATCTGAAAACCACGAAATTCAGCCCGGAAGAGAGATAGTGGAATGCGAAATATAACCTCATCCACATGACGACGAACTTCCAGGGTGATTCATTTGCTACTTTCATGGCTTTTGTATCCTTTCGCGGATTAGAAATTTTGCCATCGGCCTTTTACTCACTCCCTGAAAGGCATCGTGAGGAGTCAACCGCGGGTGTTCAAAGACCGTGAATCAAATAGCGCGTGCGATCTTGAAGTTGGTAACCAGTGACTGTAGGCGTTCAGCTTCTGCATGAACGCCCCGAGCTGCGGCAGCGGCCTCTTCGACCAGGGCTGCGTTGTGCTGTGTCACGGTATCGATTTCGCCGATCGCCTTGTTTATCTCCATGATGCCCCGATGGCCGTCGTCGGATGCATGGGTGATCTCCTCCATCAGGGTCGATACGTGGGCGAACTCACTCACCACCTCGTTAATTTTTGACCCGGCATCGTTCACCAGCTGAGATCCCTGATCAACGCGGGTGACCGAATTGCTGACCAATTCCTTGATTTCCTTGGCGGCCGATGCCGAGCGTTGAGCCAGCGTGCGGACCTCCTGAGCAACGACGGCGAAACCACGACCTTCGTTGCCAGCACGTGCAGCTTCAACCGCCGCGTTAAGGGCCAGGATATTGGTCTGAAAGGCGATACCCTCGATAGTCGCAATGATGTCGGCGACTTTCCTGGATTGATCGGCAATGCCTGACATGGTGGTCACGACCACTTTCATGACCTCTCCACCGCCGTTTGCCAAATCGGATGTAGTCTGCGCGAGTTTGAGGCCCTGTCTGGCATTCGCCGCGTTGTTCTCCACGGTCGCCGTCAACTGCTGGATCGAAGCTACCGTCTGTTCGAGAGACGCCGCCTGTTCCTCGGTGCGCTGACTCAGGTTCTCGTTACCTGCCGCGATTTCGGATGCGCCGGTCAATACGGCCTCGCTACCGGACCGGACCTGCTTCACGATATCCACGAGACTCTCATTCATGCTGCGAAGCGCACGCATCAATTGGCCGAGTTCCGTATCGGAATGCACCCTGACCTGTGACGTCAAATCCCCCGACGCAACTGCTTCGGCAATTCTTACGGCGTCATTTAACGGGAAGACGATTGATGTGGCAACCGTGTTGCAGACATATACCGTCGCAATGATAGCGATACAGATCACAGTGAATGTCAGCATCAGGGCCATGTCGTAGTCGTGAATGGCGTTTTCCGCAGCTTCATCCGCATTCTTCTGGATGAAGTCCATATGGGCGCTGAGCGTGCTCTCGGTGGACTTGAAGACATCAAAGATCTTGGTGTTGGCGAGCACCCGCGCGGTAGCAAGATCTGGATTGTCAGTCATTGCAAGCGTGTAGAGTTCTTTGTTGATCACCGCATACGCAGCAATTGCCTTCTTATCGTTCTCGAAATACTGACGGTCCTCGCCCGGCAGCGCGTTTTTCTCATAGTGATTGACACCCTGTCTCAGCTGATCCAGGGCTTGGGTCCGAATCGCCGCATTGGTATCTTTGGCTTGTTTGGAATCAGACAACACCAGACCCAGCGTGGCGCGACGATCCGTACTGAGGGCCAGACGAAGATCAGCAATCGTTTTGATCGACTCCATCCAATTCTGTTTGATGTCCACTAGATGCGATTCGATCCGATGCGCCTGGAACAGCGCAAATCCCGCGGCACCGCATAACAGCAGGATAACGATTGCGAAGCTAACAAACAGCCGGTTGCGTACTTTGAGATTGCGAAGAAGCATTAGCATGTTTTTTTGCCTACATTGATTGTATAACCTTGGATTTCGGCATAAATCCCTTGCGTATGGATAGGGGGCAAGCATGATTGTGAAATCCGGTCTGATGTGTTAGTGCCGGACTCGCGAGATCTTTCGACCGCTAGGGCGAAGTTAACGCAGCACGGGCGCCAACGATGGCCGGTGTGCTCGGCTTTTCCTGCCCGTGGATGCGGCCTCCGGATAGCGGCATCGACCGCGACGATCATCGGGCGCACGCGCGAGAAGCCGATCGTCGACAACGGCGAAGGCACGGACGCGCAGGATTAGACATGCGCTGGCCACGTTGTAGTGCGAAGGAGAGAGCGTTGTCGGTCACGCCGGTGCGCCAATGGCGCCGAAGGACCTCGGGCTGACCGTCGAGGCAATTGCCGAGACATCGGCTGCACCATGAGTTGCGGAATTCACGAGTAAGCGCTTGAGCAACACCATGAAAATATCCGCTTCGTCCTCGGTTAAGAGGCTAATCAATTTCTGGTCAGTTGCCCCGAGAAACGCGGTGATCTTCGCGACCATGGCCACTCCGCTTCCCGTAAGCTGAACGCACCAGCAGCGACAGTCGTCTGGATGCCGGGACCTCATTACTATTCCAGCGTCGATGAGACGCGGAATGAGTCGGGATAGCGACCCCATATCGTAATTCAGCCGGCGGGCGAGTTGAACCTGCGTCATGAATTGCCGTCCAGCGAGGCAAATGATGACCTTAGCCTGCGCAGATGAAATCCCAAGCGATGACTTCAGATGTCGATCAGCAGACTCCGAGACCGCCTTGTCGAGTGCAACAAAACGGGTTAGCCAATTCAAGGCTGGGGCTTCAACCGCATGGCTTAGGGGTAGGTCCTCCTCGCTCTTCATATCTGCCGCTCCTTCGAATATGATCGGAACCAGACGTCGGGTTTGCGCCTATACGTCCGAACACTACCTCGTACTATGGTTGATCGGTCGGTCCTGCGCCGCTACTACTGCGTGTCCGGCGCACTGAATTACGTGTAATTCTAAATTGTATACTATCATGGTAGACGAAAAAGCCCTCGTGGCACTTTCTGCGCTTGACCGGGGGACTTTTTGCTATTGCATATCCGTGAAGAGCACGGCAGCGATGACGAAAACATACTCATCGCCGCCGTTCTCAATGAAGCATCAGAATCGATGCATCATGCCAAGCTGAAAAACTGACTGGATATTGCCGTTTGCCACGATATTCCCGATTTCGGCAGCATATGCGCCATTGGTGCGTTGAAATACACCAGCGGCATAGAGCGAGGTGCGTCTCGACAACGTGTATGTCAACTGCAATGCGGCCTGGTTGATCGTCACGTTCTTCAGCAACTCGTTACCATTTTCGTAGGTGTAAGCGCCGCCGAGGTTCCAGGCCGGTGAGAAGTCATACCCGACGCCACCTGCAAGCGCGTAAATCCTGGCACCCGTGTGGGTGTTGCGCGCCTGGCTGTACATCCCCGAGACCGTGAAATGGGCGTACTTCGTCCTTGCGCCGGCGAGCAGGTTAGCGATGCCACTATGCCCGTTGTTGACCGGCGCGTAGTTCTGCTCGGTGTAAACAACGGCAGCACGCGTTTCCCCATTCCTGAAGTTGATCGCGGCGCTCTTTCCAGCCCCGTTGTTGAAGTCACCCGCCGTGCCGCCGAAGCTATACATCAAGCCAACCGACAGCCCGGCATATTCCTCGGAGACGACCTTGACGGCATTCGACATTCGTTTGCCGCCGACACGATCCCAGTTGATGGCCGCTAACCCAGTGATCTGACCGTTGCTTGTGATAGGTGCGAACGGCCCGCCTGAGACGGCACCGGCGATCTGGGCTGGACCCGAAACGCCGAGCAGGTCGGCACCGAAGCTACCGGTGCGGAAGTTCAGCATACCGCCAGCGATGCCCGTGGCCGGATCGATACCGCCGAGCAGGTAATAGTCGAAGGCGAAGTCGTTCTGCCGCCCGAGGCGGAAGCTGCCAATCCCTGCTTGACTCAGTCCGACCCACGACGAGTTCTCGAACATCGCGCCGCGCGACTGCGGATCAAGACCCCCTGTGCTTAGGCTGATCATCGAGTCGAGGCTGAAGTTGGCGCGCAGGCCGCCCCCCATGTCCTCGCTCCCGCGGAAGAAGAACTTGGTCGGAAAAATGGCGGAATCCTGCATTTGAAACAAACGTGACCCACCTGAATCACGATAGGTAGCGATCCCTTCGTCAAGGAATCCTCCAAGCATCACGTTACTTTGCGCATGCGCGGCCGTCATGCTCATGCAAACTGATGCGCATGCCAACGGTACCGTGGCCCATCGGCGTTTCCTCCCGACCCCCTGGTGATTCATACATTCTCCTGATTGTTATAAGTGATCTTTGAGACTGACTGCTGGTGAATTGTTTCGCTGGTCGGTTGTCCTCCTGAAGTGTGCAGCATCCAATGCGGGCGTCCGGGTCCCAGTTGAACACCCGAAGCAACTCATGAATCGTGCGAGCCGTGGCCGGCGCCAGCTGTACTGAGGCAGCGGCCTAATAGAGAGGGGAGCCGGTCTCGGCGTGACTAATGTGACGGCTCGGCACGTTGGCGATCAGGATGTTGCGTTCTTGCATGCGAATCGATTGCTCAGATCGGCCGCGGGATGCGCGACCTGCCACAACCGGATTCGCACCGCACCCCGATGTCATCGTGCGTCTGATGTTTGAATTCCTTATCATCAGTCAAAATAGTATTTACGACAACCTACAATGTCAACGACCATGCTCCGGTAAAAACCCTGGGCCTGGCTTTCCGGTCGCGTCGCAATTTGCCCGGGGCACAAGGGAATTCGCATGGCGTCGGCGCTCGCACTCGTGCCGCATCGTAGGCGTTTGCCCTAGTACAATGGTAGTCTTTTTTGAATACAAAATTGCGCGCATCGCATCTGTAACCCCAACATAAAGGAGACGTGACTTGAACGCGAATCGAAAAATCTTCGTCGGTGCGGCACTCGCTTTCGCCGCAGTCGCCGGCATCACGATGTCGAGTCGTGGCTTCGCGGCACAGACGGCACCCGTCAAAGCCTCCATCGCCAAAGCACCGGCGAAGTCGGCGCCGGTCAAGCTGATCGCTGCCGGGCCGAACCAGAATTCGGACCTGGTTGCACGCGCACTGGCACCGGCATTGAGCAAGGCGCTGGGCACCGATGTTGTCGTCGAAAATCAGGCGGACGCAGCTGCGGTGTCGGCAGCAAAAGCAGCGCCCGCTGACGGACTGACGCTTCTCGTCGGCGATACCGATCAAGTGGACGGCGCACGCCAGGACTTGACGCCGGTGGCACAGGTCACCGGTCACGCGGGCCTGGTTCTGGTCGCGGGCAACGGCGCCGGTTTGAGCGGCACCGACATCAAGGACTACGCCGATCTCATCAGCCGCCTGAAGGACAATCCGAACTGCTACATGTTTGGATCGACAGGCACCACGTCGCGTGAATATCTGGCGATGGTGGCGTTCCAGAAGCGTGCGGGCGTCAAAATGATTCATACCGCCTACAAGAGCGACGCTGAACAGATCCCGGCGCTCTTGAGCGGCAAGGTGCAAATGATAGAGATTCCGTATGAAATGGCGGCGCCGCAGATCAAGGCCGGCAAGATGCGTGTGCTCGCGGTCCTGGGTTCGCGCCGTATTCCCGAGATTCAGAATGTTCCCGCACTCGGCGAAATGTTCCCAGGCTTCGATTTCGCGTCGCATACGGGTGTGTTGGCACCGAAGGATCTCCCGGCGCCGGTCCGCGATAAGATTGCCGATGCGGTGAAGATGGCAGTGCAGGACCCGAACGTCCAGAAGGCGTTGAACGTCAACGGTCACCAGGCTGCATATCTCGCATCCGCTGACTATGCGAAGGTTATCGCCACTGACCACGACAAGCTGAGTCAACCCGCGAAGTAACGTTGTTCGTTGCGTGTGTAGCAACTGGAGCTCGATGTTCTGAAAAGACATCGAGCTTTTTTCTTTTGTCGCTCGTCCATCTCCTGTCGCAACTGGAGGCTACGGGGATTCTCCTCAGTACCTGTCACACTTCCGAGCCGTCCAATCGCGTTGATCACGCGCGAGCGCTAACCTGCCGCCCTCGTGAATTTTCGCGCGCTTCATCTCGCGGCGTCACCTGAAGTTTGGCTGCTGGATCGGCCACGCGCCGGCCGTAAAATTCTGCGTCGAAAGCACCGAAGTGATCCGCCAGGTCTCGACCGTAATCACTTGAGCCCGGATATGTATTTGCGTGTGATTTAAAGGAATAGCTCATATCGTTTCTCGTAATCTAGCGCAGTTCCTGGCCTTCCTCCCTGCGAAGACCGGCGAATGCCACGACAGACAACAGGGTAAAGGCCCCGACAACGAAGAATGTCATCGGGAAATCGTCGATTACCAGATGATCCGCGCTGTGCCCATGAACCTGCGCGGTGATCGTCAGGCATGATGCGCAGACTGCGACACCAAAACTGATCGACGTCTGCTGCATCATTGTCGAAAGTGCCGTGGCCTTACTCATCAAGGTCTTAGGAATGCCGGAATAGCCAACCGTATTCATAGTTATCATCCCCAGAGAATTGACGATACCCGCTACGAAAAGCACGAAGCACATAAGCCCAACCGACGTCGTCGGTCTGAACAAGCCATAGCAAGCGAATGTCGCGCCCGTCATCGCGGCGCCCAGCATCATGATCGGCCTGAATCCGAACTTCCTGATTGCACGATCCATGATTGGACGGACACCGAATGCGCCGACAGAGAGCCAGGCGCTCATCAAGCCGGATTGAATGGGCGTCAATCCCAAGCCGACCTGCAAGAGCAGCGGTACGAAGATCGGAGCCGAGCCGACCGCGAGTCTGAGCGGAATGCCGCCAATCGTCGTGATGCTAAACGCTTTATATCCAAAAATCTTGAGAGGGATAATGACATCGAGACGTCCACGGCTATAAAGCCCGTATGCGACCATTGCCAGAACCCCAATAGCCGTGATTCCAATCGTCACGCTCATGGGGACGAAATTACGGCCGACGGTTTCCAGACCACATACGATGCCCGAAAGCCCTATCGCCATCAGAATGAATCCCGTCATGTCGAACGGCTCAGACTTCTCCGAGCGCGAATCCGGCACAAATTTCAACGACAGGAGGATGCCCAATACACCGAATGGAATGTTGAGCAGAAAGATCCATCGCCAGGAACCCATCGTGACGATCAGCCCACCCAGTAGCGGCCCAATCACACGCCCAATGGCGCCGGGAACTGTAAACCACACCATCGCTGCCACCAGCTGCGTTGCCGGAATACTTCGCAGCAGAATCAGGCGCCCTACAGGCACCATCATGGCTCCGCCAAGGCCTTGCAAGACCCGGAATAGAACGATTTCAGTGATCGAGGTGGCCGCGCCGCATAGTGCGGATGCCAGTGAGAAGATGGCGACTGCCGAACAGAATACGCGCCGCGTTCCGAACCTATCGGTGAGCCACCCGCTTGCCGGGAGGAACAGTGCGAGGCTCAACAGATAGGCGGTTATAGCGAAGTTGAGATGAAGTATCTCGACATTCAGGGAAGCGGCAATCGACTGGAGAGACGTGCCCAATATCGAGGTATCGAGACTCTGCAAGAACATCGGCACCGCGACGATCATTGGTATCAGTCGCGTACGCCTGGATGCAGATCGAGACTCCTGGGTGGAGTCTCGCGCATCCTCAATAGTTATATTTTTCTCAAACACCGGATTGTCTAGCGTTTCGCTATTTGACGTCGATACATATCGACGATCTTGGGATCGTAGTTGCGGAAGAATTGCTGTCTGACGGAATCTGTAAGGGTGTCCAGTTTTGCTATTTCATCCGTCGCGACGGTATGAACCGTCATTCCGTGACGCTCAAGCTCAGCACGATCGGTTTTCGCCTGTTCTTGAATCAGATCGCGCTCAAAGCGCCCAGCTTCTATCGCAGCGTGTTGTAAAACATTTCGATCCTGCACCGTCAACTTTTGCCAGACCGCCGAATTGACAACCACAGCAATGGCGCTGTATGAGTGATTCGTGACCGAAACGGCCGATTGAACATCATAAAGGTGACCGGTCAAGATCTGCGAATAGAAGTTATCTTCCGCAACGATGCGTCCACTCTTCAATGCTCCGTATAGTTCAGAATACGGAAGTCCCACGACGTCAGCGCCCAAGACCTTGAACGTCTCAACGAACGCGGGTTCCGGGATCACGCGAACCGGCCGGTTCGCCAGATCGAGCGCGTGCCGGAACGGCTGGCCCGACGTCGTGATCTGTCGGAAGCCGTTCTCCCACCAGGCGAGACCCGTCAAACCGTGACCCTCGAGGCGCGACAACAGAGTTTGTCCGAACGGACCATCGAGCAGTGCCTGCGCCTGACGTTCGCTGCGGACAACATACGGCAGATCCATGATCTCGAATTCGGGCACGAGATGACGCAATGCCGGCGTCACCAGCAGCATCAAATCCGGGGCACCCGGGCCACCTGCCTGCAATGTTTTGATCTGCTCATCCGGCGAACCCGGTACTGTATCGGCGCTCACGCTCACCGCCAGACGACCGTGAGACTCCCGGTTCACGACATCTGCGAACCTGGCCATGGCGCGCATTGTCGGCTGGTCCGGCGACATATGCGCTCGATACTCTGCGATCGTGAGCGTTTGAACAGGCTGCCCATGCGCGATCAACGGCTGGACGATCAACAGGATGCCAAATATCGCGCCCCTGATATCGTCACAAACTCGGCTCAATGACCAAGCCGATTTAAGACGTAAAAATCTTTTCGTCATGTTCCAAGAAATATCGCCAAATATTTAAACAAAAAAAGCTACGTTACCGAAGCAACGTAGCCAAATCCCTCACTTCACATCCAAAATCAGATCAGATCAACAGCGTCCGACTTGAAGATTTTTGGCAGCTTCTTCCAGTCGCCGATGCGGCCGATCGTGGTTTTGAACGTCATCATCGGCAGGTAGTACTTGATGTACCAGACCATCAGAATCAGGTTCATATATAGGCAACCGACGCCCATGTACGGCGCGAAAATCTTGTCGAAGCGATGGTTCAACACAATCGCGTTGTACCAGACGACGAACGACACCGGCAGAAGCATAAGCAGGCCGACCGGGACGAAGATACCGAGAATGAGCGAAAGGCCACCCAGAATTTCGCACGTCTTCACGATATGGAAAAAGTGCGTGTGAACCATCGTGACCAGCAGTTCATTCGACTCGGGCAGCGTGCCGAACGGTTGCGGGAAGATCGGCGACATGCCGAGAGCCGTACGCCAGTAGCTGGTGCCGCTGACGACCATCCAGCCGCCAAGGTACAGCCGGCAGAACGTCAGGATGACTTTGCCGATGAGTTGCGGCATCGTTTTGCGATCATCGTTGTCCATAGTGTGCTTTCGTCCTTTGCTGTTTAGTTCGCAGCCTGCACAGGCGCCGCCTTCTGTTGCGTAATGCGATCATGGCGAATGATCCAGCCAGACCCGCTGATCTCGTAGACATCGACAACGTCTTGCGCCGGTTGGCCACGGGTGGCGCCGATCGTCTGGTAGACCGCGACGTCCATGCCTTGGACGATGATCTTCTTCACTTCGTGGGGAATGGGTCCGCCATCCTGATGATCGATCGTGTTCGGCGCGTTATCGACAGCCTTTTCCGAAAAGTAAGTCTTGTACGCTTCGGCGCCCTTGCCCTCCGTATAGGCCAGGTCCATGAACTCCTGAACGATGTCATGCGGCAGTTTGCCGGTGCCCGCATGCCAGTGCCAACGCGGATCCGAATGCAAACCGTGAGCGATCTGCGCGATGAACAGGAAGCCCACGATTGCCGTGACCACCCGTCCAGTCATGCTGTCCATCCACACGTTGATACGCGTGGCGATACCCCCCGAGGAGAGAACCCCTTGGTTATTCGACATCCTGCCTCCTTGAAAGCATTGTGAAGAGTGAAACGCTTCGGCTTGAGATGGTTCGGTCCTGCGTTTTTGTATTTAATTTAGCCTACTTAATCGTATAGGTCGAAAGATCGTGTGTAAACGTCGGGGTTTCCCTATTTCCGTTGTTGGCGGATAGGTGCTATTTGATGTACGCGACATTTCCTTCGCGAGGAATGTAATCCGCGGGGAGCGACGGCGCCGGGCGGGCGGCAAGGTCGGTTTTGGGGCTGACGAATCCGTCAGCAGTGAGTCAGTCAGTGGCAAGGAACCCGTATGCCGCGATAGTTGACGCGACATGGTGGCAAAAGCCTTCATCCTCGGCCTTCCGTAATGCCCGAGTCCTCACCCGGATGGGTAGACAGGAAAATTCAATCCGCGAGCGAACACGATCCACCACCGACATTGGTCGCCCGCGGGCCTTTCGCCATGCCGGCCTCAGACGCCTTCAACCAATGGTGCTTTATCTTTTTCTTTTGAAGAATCGCTCTGCACCATCGCTTTTTCCTTTGCAATCCCAATCAATGACCACAAAGGAAAATAGCGAGCATCAGCTGTCATCCAGGGAATACCCTCGAACACAACACTTCTGAAATTTTCCACCTGTTATATGCAACATCGTATATTATTTTGCATGCGTACTGTTGTGCATCCCCTCGCCCTTGTGCAACGTCGACCACTCTACAAATTAACATCCACAAATAGGAGACACTGGAATTGCGTAAACTGCTCGTTAGCTGCGCCGTTACGGCAGCAATCGCGCCTGCGATGGCACAGGCACAGACCAGCGTGACGCTGTATGGCGTCGCCGATGCATTCATCGGCTACTTCGGAAACTCCGAAGGCCAACACGTCATCAGCATGAACAGCGGCGGTGCCGGTGGTTCCCGTTGGGGCATTCGCGCGAAGGAAGATCTGGGCGGCGGTCTGTCAGCGATCGCCGTGCTCGAAAGCGGCTTCAACATCAACAACGGCACGTCTGGCCAGAGTGGACGTCTGTTCGGGCGTCGCGCCTACGTCGGCATCGACAGCCGCGACTTCGGCCAGATCATTGCAGGTCGCCTGCAAACGGCCGGCTACGAATGGGGTGGCACTTTCGACCCGATGCTGCTGGCAGCAGCTTCGCCGCTCGGCTCGATTGGCGGCGAAGAACCGCGTCCGTGGATTTTCAACATGCTGCAAGATCCGGCTCGCCAGGACAATACGATCCAGTATTCGTCGCCAACGTGGAGGGGTCTGAATGGTACGGCAGCGTATTCGTGGGGCAACAATCAAGGTCTGCAGAACGCGACGCACTACCAACTCGCGACGCTTACCTACGCCAACGGCCCGTTGCTCACGAGTTACGGCTTCGGCCACAGCCTGCAACCGTCAGCGACCATTGCACGCAATACGTACGAACACGTCTTGGGTGTGAAATACGACTTCAACTTCGTCGCGCTCTACGGTACGTACCAAGTGCGTCTGAATGATCCGGGCCAGACCGACAAGGGCTGGCAAGCCGGTGTCACGATTCCGACCGGCCCATTCGGCACCATTCGCGCTTCTTACGGCGGACTGAGCGACCAGAACATTACCTATGCCAGCACAAACGGTCCGGTAACTGGCAATTGGGCGATTCGATCGGCTGCTGTCGGTTACACGTACCAACTCTCGAAGGCGACGATGCTGTACGGCTTCTTCAAGAAGCTCTGGAACAGCGGGATCGCGCACCAAACGATCTACCCGCCCGGTGGTCTCGGTGCCCCGACCGGCTACCACGCCAATGTCACGGCAATCGGCCTGGGTTTGGCAACGCGCTTCTAAGCCTTCCTACGCCTGTGAAAAAAGCCCGCTTCGAGCGGGCTTTTTTTATTCATAGTCCTCTGCTTACCAAAACGTCGATGACCGTCCCGCTTATACGCTCTCGCTCATCGATCAACACCTGCATGATCTGTTCTCGCTCGCGTCGGACCAGCGCCGTCATCAGCCTGCGCTCGAGCTTAGCCTACTAGTCCTCTGCAGGCAGGCATCTTTCTGTCGCCAGTGGCAGGTACTTCTCCATCCGTTCAATCAGACGCAGTGCCTCTGTCTAAGGACTTTCAAACGCACTCGGGAACAAAGCGAGGTTGAATATCTGTCGCAGCTCATTGCTCGACAGATCAGAGACGAACCGCCTACGACTTGGGTCATGCGTACTCGCGCCCTGCGGCACATCAGGTCGATCCTGCTAAACCCAACTCAGATGGACACGCCAAGCCGTATCTAAACAAAAAAGTCCGGAGAGAAATTCTCCCCGGACTTCCTTGAATCTAGAACCGCGGTGACCGAAGCCTTATGCTTCGCCCTTGATCTTGTCGCGCACGAGCACGAAGATGAAGAGCAGCCAGGAGACGCCGAGGCCGAAGTAGTCGAAATTGCGCAGCGGACGGTACTCCGTCCAGCCCCAACCCGTCGAGCCGTCGACGGCCGCCAGCGTCAGTGCGATACAGATGGCGATTGCGATCCAGGTATTCTTTTTCATCGCGTGTGCTCCTTAAGCCAATTCTTTTTTCCGCTGTTCGAAGGCGGGTACATTTTGCTGCTGTTCGACGGCGGGTACACCCACCAGGCTTCCACCCTTGCCCTTCAGGCTGAAACCCTTCCAGCCGTCCCACAGCCACATCGGGTTGAGCGTCGGCCGGAAGCAAACCGCCATGTAGCCGCTGTATGCGAGCAGCAGAATGCCGTTCATCAGGAGTTCTTGCGGACCCGAGAACAGTTGACGCGGCGTCGCCGAGATAAACGTGTTCAGCCAGAAAATCGTGACCGTCGTCGGCATCTCGAGAATCAGTGTCAGGAACACGAAACGGTTCATCAGCAGCAGTGCCCCGTAAACCGCTTCCATGTACTTAACCCAGTGATACATACCGATCGCATCGGCTCCCGCCACATACTGGCCGGCGAGACCCGGAATCATCGGCACATAGCCGTCGATCACGAATCGGATACCTGAGAAGAAAAGGTGGGCGCCGAAATACAGACGCAACCACGTGATTACATACTTCCACGGGGAAGAATTCGCGCTATTCATGGGAAGGGTATTTCCGTAAAGGTTCTTGCAGTACAACGTTGAAATATGGTGCCGCAGAAATTGCAATACGACAGGATATCTCAAAGGTGATGGAAACTTCCCATCACCTAAGAGCCGTTTTAAACGATGCCTTTACGGCGATCGCGAATCAGTACAGTAATGACGCAGATCCACGGAATTGCCAGACCAAACATGTCACGCGCGCGCAGAGGACGATATTCCGTGTAACCCAATCCCGTCGATCCGAAGAAGACCCAGCACGTCATGACCAGACACAGCGCGAGCCCGATATAGAGGTTCCGGTTGCTCTTCATTGCAGTTCTCCCGATTCGACGATATCTCTGCGCGGTTCAGGTGTTTTCTTGAACTTGAGAGACTCTTTCCAGACATCGACCTTGAACCCTTCCCACAATGCCAGAGGCGTGAGTTTTGGCTTAAATACCGAAGCCATGTAGCCGCTGTAGGCCAAAATCAATAGACCATTCATCAGCAGTTGATTCGGGCCCGAGAACAATTGGCGCGGAGTCGCAACGATGAAGGTATTGATCCAGAAAATCGAAACCGAAGTCGGGAACTCGAAAATCGCAGCGAGCAGCACGAAACGGTTGCTCAGCATCAGGATACCGAGCACGCATTCCATATACTTGACGACCGGGAACATATGAATCGCATCCAGCGCTTGCACGTATGCACCTCCGGTGCCCGGAATGAATGGAACCCATCCGGTGGAGATATACCGGAAACCCGACCACAGCAAATCGGCACCGAAATATATCCGGAGCCAAAGGACAGCGTACTTCCACGGCGGCGAATTAATACCTTGCATCAGATGTCTCCGTTGTTGGCTTTAGTTTTCGCAACGCGGCGGAATCGAGTCAGCCGCTGAATGCCCGGTTACGCCTGAACGACCCGATGGGCTGCGCCCGGCGTGATGATTCTGTTCAGGAGCTTTTCATCGACCTCGAATCCAAAGCCCGGCCCTTCGCTCGGATATGCCCGGCCCCGGGCAAACCGCTGACCGCCGATTGCCAGATCTTCGCCCGCCGGAATCTCGTCGCTGTTGAATACCGAATGCACGGCCAGAGGCCCCATACTTTCGCTCATGAACTGGCACGCCCACTGATCCGAGACCATCAAATGCGTGCTCGGGCCCGACTCGATACCGCCGCCGATCAAGGTGGAGCAGAACACGGGGATATCGTAGATCCGGCATGCCACCAGGAATCGTTGCGCCTTGAGCAGACCGCCGACCTTTTGAATCTTCAGAATCACGCCGTCCGCCGAGCGGCGCTCCGCGATCTCGCGCAGGTCGCCAAGTTCCTGCGCACCCTCGTCTGCGTAAATCGGCGTGTTCACGCGCTCGCGGAGTTTGGACATGCTGTCGCGGTATTGATGCGCCAGCGGTTGCTCCATGAAAGCGAGGTTGTATTCGTCCAGGCGACGCACCGTCTTCAGGGCCTGTTCGTAATTCCACGAACCATTTGCGTCCAGCGTGATCATCGCGTCCGGGCCGAGTGCTTTACGCACTTCACGTGCCGTCGCCACATCGTTGTCGAACGTATGGCGCCCAACCTTGAGTTTGAAGGCCGAGAAACCAGCCCCCCGAACCTGGACTGCTGCCTCTGCCACTTTTTCCGGATCGCCGGCCGAGAGAACCCAGCCCAACGGTACTGACTCGCGAGTGCGGCCACCCAGAAGATCGTAGACCGGGCGGCCGAGTGCTTTCCCCTTCAGGTCATGCAACGCGCAATCGACGAGAGCTTTCGCTTGATTGTTGTCGCGTGCTAGCTGATCCATCATGCCGACGATTTTTTCGATATTGCACGGATCTTCGCCAAGCAGGATTCGCGGAGCGAAAATATCGGAAATCATTGCCGTCATCGAGGCCTGGCTTTCACCGCGATACCACGACGAGGTGTCGCCAGATTCAGCGACGCCCACCAATCCGTTATCGGCATAGATACGCACCACGAGCGTATTCAGACAGGTGATCGTGACGTTCGGAAGCTTCAGTGGCTTCTTAAGCGGCATTGAAACCGGAACGCACTCAACGCGGGTAATTTTCACGGGATTGAACCTATAGAAACTCGAGAAAGGAGTGCCCCCAGCGGACACTCCTGAATCAGATATCAGCTATTTGCCGCCGCACGATGCAGTGCACCACAGACACGGATCAACAGAATGACTGCCAGTGCTACCGAGATCACATAGCAAACGACGAAGGAAGCGCCGAGTGCATTGGGACCCGAGAACAGTTTGGCAACGAGCGCGACGACGGTGGGCCCGAGTGCCAAGCCGAGCAGGTTGGTGATCAGGTAGTAGACCGCCGTCAGTTTTCCCATCATATTGCCCGGCGTGAAGTTGGCCATCGTTGCGCCGCCTGCTACCGCGAACATCGAGAACATGAACGTCTGCACGAAATAAGCGATCAGGCCGACATTCATCGAGTGAATCAGCGGGAAGCATGCGGTGACGATTGCAGCGATGGCCGTCGTGACAGCGGCGACACGAACCGGTGCGTCGATCATGCCGCGTTCACGCAGCCAGTCAGCAATACGGCCCAGGATCAGCAGGCCCGCAGGCGACGCCAACAGTGCCACACCGCCCAACGCCTTACCGATCTCCGGACGCGGGACATTCAGCGTGCGCGCGATGATTTCCGGGAGCCAGGCCATCTGCGAACCAACCGCAATGCCGTACAAGCAGATCGCAACCCAGAGTTGAACGTAGACGGCCTTGTTGGTCCACGCGAAACAAAGCGCTTGACGATACGTGACCCCACTGCCTGCGTTGACGTCGCGGCGTGCCGGTTCACGTACGAGCCACAGAAGCACGGCGAACGGAATGCCGATAAGACCCGGCACCAGCAGCACGAAATGCCATGGTTTGAGCCCCCCAACCAGCGGCAGGCCCGCAAATGCACCCGCCGACGCCGCCTTCAGAAGAAAACCGCCGAGCCCGAGTGCCAGACCGGTGCCGAGAAGCGGGCCGATGTTGTAAATGCCGAACGCGAGGCTGCGGCGTTGCGGCGGAAACGCATCGCGAATCATCGACGCGGCTCCAGGCGACAGCGCGGACTCGCCAACACCGAGGCCCACCCGCGTCACGAACAACTGGACGTACGTCTGACTCAGTCCGCACAAAACCTGAACGGCGGACCATGCCATGATCGCGCCACCGAGCAGGCGCCGGCGCTCGTACTTATCGACCAGCGCACCCATGGGGACGCCAAGCACGCTGTACAGAAGCATGAATGAGAGCCCGAGAAGCCAACTGACTTCGAGATCGGAAATTCCGAGGTCTTCCTTGATTGGCCCGACGACGAGGGAAATCGCGCCCCGATCGATGAAGGAGACCACGTATGTCGCCGTCAAAATGGCGAGCATCCACCATGCTCCCTTCGACGTTTTCGAATCCGAAGCGGCTTCGGCGGGTGCGAACGTCGCTCGCACCTCTGCGGTCTCACTCATTGTTCTCTGTCTCCTGGTTAGTTATCCGTGTAATCAATCAGCGAAGCTTCCGATCCTCGCTATCGGAAAGTGCCGTCTTCGCTGCTGTCATGCCTGATACGATGAACTCCGCAATATCGCCCATCGAGTTGTAAAACGGACCCCACAAAGATCCACACTCCCCGACTGCATAGAGACCGGGAATCGGCTTGTCCTGATGATCGAGAACACGTTGCCCCGCATCATGTTTCGGTCCGCCGTGGGTATTGAGGTACGTCGGCAGCATGGGTCCGATCGCGTAGTACGGTCCCTTGTCGTTGAGCGGCACCAGGAACGTCTCGCGTCCGAACTCGGGATCGGCATTCAGACGGCACTGCTCGTTATAGCGCTCGACCGTCTCACGAAGTGCCTGGGGATCGAGGTGACCGGCCTTGGTCACGCCCGGGATTTCCGGCCATTGGCACTTCAATGCCAGCTCTTCGAGCGTATCGGCCTTGATGATCAGACCTTCTTCGAGTTCCTTGAGATTGTCCTGGCTCCACGGCGGCACGCGCGAATTCAGCGTGGTCATCGCCGCGCCACCGGCCCGAACCTTTTCGTCGAAGATGTGGAATGCCGGCACGTTGGTGAATTCCGGAATGCCCGGGGTCGTTGCTAGCCACGTGTCGCGATTCGCCAACCCGTGTTGAACGACCGACGTGTCGATCGTTTCGTTGTGGAAGCGCTTCGCCTGTCGGTTCACCCACAGCAGACTGCCGCCGTCCTTGAACGCGCCCGACTTGTAGCCGAAACCCGCTACCTTGTTAAGGTCATACGTGACATAGACGTACCCTTCCTTAGTCTTGATGCCCATGTTGAGCGGGCCTGCCACGGCGTTCATGTGCCACAGCTGGGCACCGACTTCCTGCGCCATGCGGATGCCGTCGCCGGTCAGATTCGGGCTGCCCAGGAAATAGATCGGGCATGCGGTGAGAAACTGCTTGCACATGGCCTCGTTCGCTTCGAAGCCACCGCTGGCCAGCACCGTTGCCTTGCGACCGCGAATCGTGATCGTCGTGCCATCTTCGCGTTCGGCTTCGACACCGAGAATCGCACGCGTCACCGGATGCTGAATCAGACGCGTAACACGCGTGCTGTACTTGACACGTGCACCCGCCTTCTCTGCTTGAGCCGAGATCGCGTTATAGAGACCTGCGCCGCCTGGCGCGGCCACGACGCTCATACCCTTGATGCTCTCGGCGCCCGGAGCGCCCGCGAACTCGGGAAAGAAACCCGGCGCCGAGAACGGCTGCGGGTTGTCTTTGAGCGGCAATTCCAGTTTGTGCTGGAACGCGGGTATGTCTTTGAGACTTGCGACGAAATGACGAAGAACGCTCTCCTCGGTCTGACCTGCACACAACCAGTTCAGATACTTGAAAGACTCTTCTTCATCGACGGAGGTCATGATCAGACCACCCGCCACACAGACCGAGTTACCGCCACCCTGCGCACCCTTTTCGAGGATAAGCACGTCAGCGCCCTGTTCGGCGGCAGCGAACGCGAACGTTGCGCCCGCACCGCCATAGCCGACCACAACCATATCGGCCTGTTCATCCCATTGGGGCTCGGTCCAGTTCACTTCCATCTTTTCGTTATCCATCGTGTCTCTAAACATACCGGCGCGGGGTTGAGCTGCTCAGGCTGCGGGAGATGCTGCCTGCTCGGCTTCTTCCTTCGTGCGAAGGCCGTCATAAATCTCGTTGTAACGCAGCACCGGCTGATCCATCGCCAGCATGATCATCTTGCGGCCCGGCACCTTCTTGATCATTGCCTGCTGCGCTTCGATGATTGCCTTGTCTTCGGCGAATGCCGCGTCGGCGATTACGAATGCGTGTTCCTTCAGATCGGCGTGCTCATGATCCGGACCGAAGTTGTAGAAGAACATCGATTGCGTATCGTTGATCGGCGTAATCATCTGGCACGTGCAGCGACGGAAGATCGGTTGCTCGTTCGGCTTACCGTCGACGAAACGATCTTGAACGCCCGGTGCGAAGGAGTTGATCTTCAGAATGAAGACGCCCGGCACCAGGAAGGTGCTGACCACGTTATCGTCGGAAGGCAGATCGAAATACGGGTTCGTCGGACGGCCCATGTGCCAACGATCGGCGACGACGCCACGTTCGAGAACCGTCGTGCCGCGCTTGGTCTCGCCATCCTTCTGAACCTTCAGCGACACCTTGTTATTCGCACCGAACGTCGATTCGTGAATGAACGGTGCGTGCGACAGGTCGAGCAGGTTGTCGGCCACGAGTTCTGCATTGCCGTTCATGACGAACTTCGAGCAGACCATCGAGTACGTGTCGCTATCCGGACCTTCGATCGGCGGAATCAGTGCGACGTCGGCCTTTGCCGGGTCACCCATCCAGACCCACGCGGCACCGTGCTTTTCTTCGATCGGGTAGCTGCGCACGCAGACCTTCGACGAAATCCGCTCCTGGCCTGGGATTTCGGTGCAGCGACCATCGGCAGCGAACTTCAGGCCGTGATACATGCAGCGCAGTTCGTCGCCTTCTTTGCGGCCAACCGTCAGCGGCGCCAAACGGTGCGGGCACAGGTCTTCCAGAGCGACGAGCGTGCCGTCGTCCTTGCGATAGAGCGCCAGCGGTTCGTCCATCACGGTGAACGGGACGATGTCGGTAGCCGAGAACTCGCTCGACCAGCCAACCATGTACCAACAGTTCCGAAGGAATTTCATTTGATGTCTCCTCAGAGAGAATCGAGAACGGACAAATCGAGCGTAGTGCCTGACATATGCGGTACAGCCGACCCAACTTGCCCCGGATCGGATCTACCGCGCTCGATCGCCGAAAGTATTCAATTGGGTATTCTTTATCTTATCTTGTAGCACCGCTCGACAAGACTCGGGGATACCCTTAAATGCGAGAATCGGCGTCCCGCTTTTTCTTGGGTTGGAACGCCGGATCCACGTGGGCAAATATCAGCTGAAGTACACGCGTTCAGCGGTCGTGTGCAGGACCTTGCGCTGATCTGCTTCAGAGAGCGACGACACTGAATCCTTTGCCAACTGAACCATATCCTTGTACTCACCCTTCGACTGCGCGATGTCCGAACCCCACATCACGCGGTCGGCTCCGAACGACCGCACGACACGCTCGACGACGGGCGCTGCCGGCAGCTCGAGTGCCTTCAGCTTGCCGAGGTTGATCATCGAGTACAGCAGGTAGACGTTCGGCGAGTCGACGAACTTGAGCAGCGCTTCGTCCACGCCGTAGTCCGGTGCGCCCGATTCGCCGACGATGTTCGAAAAGTGGTCGAGAATGACCGGCGTGTTCGGGAATTGCTTGACGACGTCTCGAAGCGCTTCGAGCGCGGCGGCGCGATTCCAGCGATAGAAGTGCAGGCGCACCGAGCCGCCGAGATCCGACACAGCCGACCATGCACGCATGGCTTCTTTCGACGCGAACCAGCTCGAGTCCGCGCCCTTGTTCGGCTCCGTCAGACGAATGCCGACCGAGCCACGCTGGCCAACCCAGTAGCGCACGGTTTCTTCCACGTTGTCGGCCAGTGCATCGATCATGCACAGCGACCGCAGACGATCGGGATATTGCTCTGCGGAATCCACCACATAGTCGTTGTGGAAGCCGTAGAGGTGAGCGCGCTGGACCGCGAGCGCCTTCTCGACACCATTTGCATCGAGCAGGTCGATCAGGCGTTCGGCCGTCACCGGGTTGTCGAATGCGTTGGCTTCGAGCGTGCCGCTCAAAGGCGACGGCGGATACTTCTCCACGTTCGTGGAAATCAGGTGGGCGTGACTGTCGATCATGACGTTACCTTCTCTGTAAAATTCGATATCAACAAACGGTAGGGCGTTATTTCCACGGATCGACACAGACGTGGATAGCGCCTTCGACGCCACGCCCGGCCGTCGCCAGGATCGCTTCGTGTGTCTGTGCGAGTCCGAAGGTGTGCGAGCACACCTCGTCGATCGGATAGCGGCCCGAACCGATATAGCGCAGTGCCAGTTCCACAGCCGCATAGCTACGGCCACGCGGTGCACGCACCGTCAGATAGCGCTTCTTGATCTCGCCGATCGGCACGTGCTGTTCCAGGCCGTTCAGGCTCAGGTAGGCGCCCTTCGCTGCCAGCGCGATCGCCTGCGTGACGATTTCGCCTTTGGGATCGCCCGTGGTATCGACAACGACGTCCACGCCACGGCCCTTCGTGATACGCATCACTTCGGCTTCGAGGTCTTGCGTCTCGACATTGATCGCGTAGTCGGCGCCAAGGCGCAGCGACAGATCGAGACGAGTCTGGTCACGCGTCATACCCGCGAGAATCACCGTGTAAGAGCCAGCGGCCTTTGCCGCCAGCACGCAGCCCAAACCCTGCTGGCCAGGACCGAAGACGAGCACGACCTTGCCGGGGCCTGCGCCACCGTCAAGACACGCCCACTGCACGCCGTTGCCGAACGGCACGGCCAGCGTCGCATGCGTGGCCGGCATGTCGTGGGGAATCTTGTGCATCACCGTGTTGAGCGGCATGTGCATGTACTGCGCGTAACCGCCCCACAGATGCGGCGGCTTGTTGGCGGTGGACATGCCGAATCGATCGGTATTCAGACGATCCTTCACGTTGAAGAAATCGACTTCCATGCACAGACGGAAATCGCCCTTCATACACCACTCGCAATTCCAGCACGGCAGGTATTCATGGAGAGCAACGCGGTCGCCGGGCTTGACGCCCCACCGCTTAGCCGCGATTTCGCCAACTTCTTCGATCGTGCCGACGTTCTCGTGGCCCATGATCACCGGAACGTGACCGGCCTTGCGATACAACTCGGGATCGCTGCCACCGACGCCGCTGGCTTCGATGCGCAGAATGCCGGTCTCGGGGCGCACTTGCGGATAATCGAATTCACGCAATTCGGTGGTCTCGACATCCGTCTTGACCGCGGCCAATACCTTCTTCGTCATGTCTGTCTCCTACTAGTTTTTCAATCTCAGGCTTTCGAAAATACGCGCAGGGCGGTGCCGCCAAAGATCGCGTCGAGATCGTCATTCGTCAGTCCCGCGAGTGCCTGATGCGTGAGTTTCAACGCCAGACCATATCCCTCGCGTGAACTCACGACGGGGAAGTCAGAGCCCCACATCAAACGATCAGCGCCGAACGCGCTAACTGCTTCGTGTAGGAGCGTAGGACGGGCATCGCCAAACGGCCGGCCCTGCTGCCATGTTTTCGAATCGCGAGGCAATAGTTCGCCAAGGCCCGGTACTTTCAGCATCACGTTGGGGAGCGCCGCGAGTTTGAACACCTGGCGGCGCTGCGCCAGCGCTTCATCCGTTGAAGCCGGCGTGCTGGTGCCGCCAAGATGCTCGAGGACAATCGTCGTACCCGGCAATTTGGTGATCAATTCAATGAAGCCCGGCGCGTTGAATGCTTCAGCAGATCCAACGCAGCTCACTGGCAATCCCGAGGCCTGGATACCGCGCCAAGCCTCGGGAAGGCGACCGTCGACAAGACATGCCGATGGTCTCAATCGAATACCGCTGGCACCGGCACGGGCCAGCGATTCGATCGTTTTCGCAACGTCCGGGTCCTCGACATCGACCCAGGCCACGCTCGACAGACGGCCGGGAAATCGTTTGACGCATTCCTGCTGATACCGGTTATCCGTCTGTCCAATCATCTGCGTGAGCACGGCATGACCAACACCGTATTCATTCATCTGATCGAGCAGCGTCTCGACGGGCTCATACCAATGAGGCGATACGTGAGCGTGGCTATCGACGATCATGCGAACCTCAGGCCTTCAGAGCGACGTCCGGGTTGAGGGGCACTTCTTCCTTCCACGTGCGGTCGTTCGGGAAGATCACTGTCGAAGCGTGAATCTGATTCCACGGAATCGTGTTCGTCAGCACGCTCGGCAGTTCACCGCTTTGTGCATACGCGCGTGCCGAACGAATCATCTGGCGACGCCATGCAACGACCGCGACGTCCGACGTGCCGAGGTGTTCCTTCGTGCGGTCGAGGATGCGGCCCTGCGTTTCGCTGACTGCGTGGTCTTGCGTCAGGATGCCCTTGATGCCCGACATCGACGAGGTCTTCATCGCTTCGCGGTCCTGCTTGTACCAGTTGTCGATGTTGAGTTCCTTGCGGAAGTTTTCGTCGACCCAGTGACCGCCTTCCTGGATGCGATATTCGATATCGACCGGCTGGGTTTCGTCGAAGAACCACTGGATGTGCCACGTCGATTCGTCATCGCGCGGAACGAAAGCGTTGGCCATGCGGCGGTTCTTGCGGACGCCGAAGCCATCGGGCGGGATCAGCGTGAAGAACGGCAGAATCACTTCCGTGACGCGTGCGTGCAGCTTGCCTTCTTCCCGGAAATTGCGGACGCCGGCGTAGCGCAAACCATACAGCGTGTATTCGACTTCGATCTTCGGACGCAGATCGCGCTCGTGCTCGTACTTCGCCGGTGCCGACCACGGCTGCTCGCGGTGAAGGACACCCGCGTGTGCCGAGTCGATCGTGCCTTCGACGGCCTGAGCGTAGTTGCAGTCTTCGAGAACCTTGAACGCTGCGACCTTTTCTGCCGGGTACGACAGAAAATCGAAGTCGGGGAACTGCGGAACCTTCGCCGGGTCGCCCATGTACGTCCAGATCACGCCAGCGACTTCACGCACCGGGTACGCGATCGCCTTGATACGCGAGCACAGCTTCGAATCTTCCGGCTCGGTCGGGGTGTCCATGCACTGGCCATCTACCGCGAACTTCCAGCCGTGGTACAGACAACGCAGACCGCCTTCCGAGTTGTCGCCCAGCGCGAGCGATGCACGACGGTGCGGGCACTGTTCTTCGAGCAGGCCGACCTTGCCATCGCTGTCGCGGAACGCCACGAGATCTTCGCCCAACAGACGCACGCGCTTGGGCGCACCGCCCGGCTCCTGAATTTCCGATGCGAGCAGCGCCGGAATCCAGAATTGACGAATCATGTCGCCGTTCGGGGTGCCTTTTCCTACTTGAGTCAGAACGTCGTTGTCTTCACGGGAAAGCATGTTTGCTCCTAATCTCTTATGTGTGAATTTGCGTGGGAGACCGAAATCCCCCGTCGGCCTTAAACGAGTGCGACCGCTTTTAGCAGTCGCTCGCGAGCGTCTACGGTGTTACTTTCGTTGCCGATCAGGTCGTGCGCTTCGATGACCAGATTGCGCAGCGCCACGAGGTTCTGCCCTTCGGCCGAGTTCGCGGCATTCCGTGCTTCCGCAGCGATATCGTTGTCGAGCAGTCGCCAGACTTCGTCCAGTTCGGACTCGCGATAAATCATCTGTTCGAACGTGCGCGAGTTCTCCACCCGTTCGATAATCTGACGCAGCGTTTCCGGCGAGTAATCCTCGATTGAATGAAGATCATCCACGTTCATTGGTAACTCCTATTTCTTAGGACCGGGGCCGAAGTTCGAAGGCGGCAGATCGAGTGCCTGACGTCCATAACTCGTCAGTGCGCTGTCCCACGTGAATGCGAAGTGCTGCGCGGCCGAATTGACGTCGCGCCAGATTCGTTGGAGGTCCGACGCGTTATAGATGCTGGTGCCACCCGCGGCTTCGAACAAACTGTTGGCCGCACGACGAGCCGTTTGCGCCGAATATGCCCAATCGCGGGAAATGCGTGACCATTCGAGCGGCGTCAACGACTTTGCGCTTTCTGCTGTGTCAATGCGACGTGTGTCTTCGAGAATCAACGCATAGGCGGCGTCGAGATCCGCCGTCGCGTGTGCGAGACGTTCGATCGTTGCGGACTGCTCTGCCATTTGGTCAGCCGGCATTGCCTTCAGACGTGGCGCCAGACCTTCGGTGAATGATTTGATTGCCGCGCGTGCCATGCCCAGGGGCGCACCGATCAGCGAGAACGGCGTGACGTTATGGAACGGCATCCGATAGATCGGAGCACGCATGGCATCGGCGCCTTCGACATTGCCCGTCATCATTTCCTTGACGGACACCGAACGGTGTGCCGGGATGAACGCTTCGGCGACCTTGATCGTGCGGCTGCCGGTGCCACGCAAGCCTGCGGTGTGCCAGTCATCGACGATCTGGATGTCCGAGCGCGGGATCACGAAGAAACGCGGTTCGGGCGGGCCGTCTTCGCGCTGCACCGCATTGCCGACGATGACCCACTCCACGTGATCGATGCCGGAGCAGAAACGCCCTTCACCGTTCACGAGTTTGTAGCCACCGTCGACTTCGGTAATCGTGCCGCCGAGGCGGAACACCGTAGCCGTCAGAGCGTGGCCTTTGCCCAGCACGTCTTGCTGTGCTTTCAACGGGAACAGGTTCAGCATCCAGCTGTGACCGGCGAGCACGCCGAACACCCAACCGGTCGAACCGCAAGCCGACGCGATTTCTGCCGTGACTTCGACGAGCGTCGTGAAGCCCAGCTCGGAACCGCCAAACGACTTCGGCGTGATGATGTTGAAAAGACCCGACTCACGTAGTGCGTCGATGGTTTCTTTCGGCACCACGCGATCGCTTTCGGTCTGTTTGACACGTGAACGAATCACGTCGTGCAAACCGCGAGCGATAGCGAGGGCGTCCTCGTGACTAGCAATACGACTCAAGGCGTTCTCCTGTTAAGGCTTGCTGCGCCGCGCTCGAGGAACCGGCGCGCAGAATAGTTTTTGTTTAGCCGATGTGGCCGGGTCAGTGTTCGTTGCGGCCGTAACGACCTTCGACGTTCATGCGTTCCTTGGCATCGAGGAACCAGCGGTAGTGACCACCCTTCGAGATCGGCGGCACGTCTTCCGAGATCGCGTACCAGCTTTCGCCGTCGTTCTCGGTCGCGTAAATCTCGCCCGTCGCGGTACCGGCGATGAGCATGATCCTGTCGTCCCAGTGATAGAGGCCCATGCCCTCGATGTTGCCGATGATTTCCGTGGGCAAACCATTACGCATATGGTCCCAGGTGACGCCACCATCGGTGCTCTTGAGAACCGTGGCATCCGCCGACTTCCGTGCACCCCAGTCACGCGGCGCGTTGCCCGGGCCACCGAGATACAGCACGTTTTCGTTGCGGGGATCGATGAACATCGCGTCGGGATAACCGATGAGGTCTTGACGGGTCATCAGGTGCACCCACGTCTCGCCTGCGTCTGCGCTGTAGTGCAGGCCTTCGCCGCCGCACATGAACATCTGCCGGGGATTGGACGGACGAATCAGCACGCGGTGGTTGTCGTGGTAGAACTTGTCGTTTTCCGATTCGTAGCTACGCGGCTCGGTCCATGTCTTGCCGTCATCGACCGTCTTGAGCAGCGCGCCCTGTTCGATACAGATATAGAGCGTCTCCGGTTCGGCCGGATGGAACGCGATGTTCTTTACGTGCGCGATGTGCGGGGGCGGCGGGAACGTCCACTTGTCCTGGTCCGGCACCGTCATCATCTCGGGGATTTCGACCCACGTCGCACCCAGGTCGTCGCTGCGATAAAGCGCGGACGGCTCCGTGCCCAGGAACAGAACGGTACGGCCATCGCGCTCCTGCTGCGCCATCGTGTAGATATGCGTGCTGTTCAGCCCGTTGTTGGCCGGTTCCCACGTCAGCCCGAGGTCCTTGCTGACCGACAGACTGCCTTGGCCGTGTGCGCCCGCGAACAACAGACCCGCTTTCGGCACGTAGAGCAGCGCGCTCACGTGGCGATCTTCCAGCGCCTTGCGCGTGAGCTTCCACGGCGCATTGGCGTCGGCACGCTCGAACACGAGCATGCCGCGAATAGTGGCGACCAACAGCGTGGTTGCCGCACCCTCACCGTACGTGACGGTTCCACCGTTGGTGGTCAGAACTGCGATCATTTCTCCTCCCTAGGGGAATACCCCGTGTGATGTCGCCTGTTTTCCTCAGAAACGTAGTCGCTACAGCTTCCGCCAGACTGTGCGCCGAAGAGGCTTTGACTTTTTTCTGGTCAGGCCAAATAATATGCAAAAAAGAATTACGCGTCAAACGGCCCACGGAACTTTCAGTGCCCCGTGATTCTGACGTCAGATGTTTTTAAACAAGGAAGCGTGATGTGTGATTCTTGCGCGCCGTTTGCGCGGTTCTCCGCGTTCTACGATTTTGGAGGTGACATGAGTGAACAACTGAATGAAGTGATGACCCTGCGTTTGACGGCGATCAACTATCTGGCCCGGAACACGCTGGCCTTCACGTTCGAAGACCCCGAGGGCAACCTGCTGCCCGGGGCGGAACCGGGCGCTCACGTCGGAGTCGTTTTGCCGAACGGCCTGACCCGTCAGTACTCGCTATTGGAATACAGCAACAGCCTGACACAGCGTTCGTACGTGGTCGGCGTCAAACTCGATCCGCAGTCGCGCGGCGGCTCGCGCTATATGCACGAAACGATGCGTGTCGGCGATCTCATCCAGATCGAAGCACCTCGCAACAATTTCCCGCTCAATGAAGATGCAGCGCACACCGTCCTGGTCGCCGGCGGCATCGGGATTACACCTATTCTGTGTATGGCCCGTCGTCTGAAAGAACTCGGCCAATCGCCGCGTATCTATTACTCGTGCCGTGAACGCGTCGACGTGGCGTTTGCCGAGGAATTGAAAAGCTTCGAAGGCGCGCTGGTTCACGTCGATGCCGAGGCCGGCACATTCCTTAACATCGCGGACGTCGTCAAGAACGAACCGTCTACCGCTCACTTCTACTGCTGCGGCCCCGGCCCGATGCTCGAGGCGTTCGAAGCCGCGTGTGCATCGCTGCCTCAGGAACAGGTTCACGTCGAATACTTCTCCGCGAAGCAGGAAGCCGCGCTCGATGGAAACTTCGTCATCGAATTGCGCAAGAGCGGAAAAACCCTGACGGTCCCGCAGGGCAAGACGATTCTCAACGTCGTGCGCGACGCGGGAATCCCCATTTCCTATTCCTGTGAAGAAGGCGTGTGCGGCGCGTGTGAAGTCCGCGTGCTCGAAGGGCAGCCGGATCACCGCGATGCCATTCTGTCGGAGCCCGAAAAGGCTGCGAACAACACGATGATCATTTGCTGTTCTGGCTGTAAGGGCGACCGTCTCGTCCTCGATCTGTAAGTAGAACACCGGGCGACGACGTCGCCCACATCTCACGTTAAGTCAAGGAGACAAGTAAGTGATTATCGATTGCCACGGTCACGTCAGCGCGCCCGCCGAACTCTGGGTCTACAAGGCACATATCCTCTCGCATCGCGGCGAGCATGGTCGCAGGATGCCGGAAGTGACGGACGAAGAGATCCTGCACTACGCCAACAAGAAAGAAATGGCGCCGGTCGGCCACATCGACATGCTCGATCGCGTGGGCACGAACGTCCAGCTGCTGTCGCCGCGGCCGTTCCAGATGATGCACAGCCAGAAGCCGGGCAAACTCGTACACTGGTTCACCGAAGAAACGAACAACATCATCTCGCGCACGGTCAAGCTGCTGCCGAAGCGCTTTATCGGTGTCGGCGGCCTGCCGCAAGTTGCGGGTGACCCGATCGAAACGGTGTTGCCGGAACTCGAACGCGGCGTGAAGGAACTCGGCTTCAAGGGCGTGCTGCTCAACCCCGATCCGTTCGAAAACAGCGGCAGCGAAGCCCCGGGGCTGGGTGAGCGCTACTGGTATCCGCTGTACGAAAAGCTGTGCGAACTCGACATTCCGGCGCACATCCACGCTACGGGTTCACATTCGGCTCGCTCGCCCTACACCGTTCACTTCATCAATGAAGAAACGATCGCGGTGTTCAACCTCGTCAACTCGAACGTATTCAAGGACTTCCCGAAGCTGAAGATCATGATCTCGCACGGCGGCGGCTCGATCCCATATCAGATCGGTCGCTTCCAGTCGGGTGCCGCACGCGCTGGCCGCAACTTCCTCGAAGGTATGCGCAACCTGTATTACGACACCGTGCTCTACTCGGAAGAGTCGCTGCGACTGCTGATCAAGACCGTGGGTGCCGATCGCTGCCTGTTCGGTGCCGAGTGCCCGGGCGTCGGCTCGGCGATCAATCCGGATACGGGCCGCACGTTCGACGACATCAAGCCGTACATCCAGGGCTTCGACTGGCTGTCGCAGGAGGAGAAGGACAAGATCTTCTTCGGCAATGCCCGCGACTTCTTCAAGCTCGACCTCGCGGATTACGAATAATTCCCGGCGCCCACAGGACTCGAAACCATGGCAAAAATCGTACTGGGAATGGGGACATCGCACGGTCCCATGCTCGTGACGCCGCCTGAAACCTGGGGCGCTCGTGTACCCGATGACCGACTGAATAAGCATCACTTCGAGGGCCGTGAGTGGTCCTTCGATGAACTCGTCGATTATCGGCGTGCCGAGAACCTCGGGAACCAGATCACGCTCGACGTATGGAAAGCCAGGCACGCCCAGTGTCTCGCAGCCATTGAGGAGATGGCGCGGGTTCTCGCTGAAGCGAAGCCGGACGTCGTTGTGATCGTCGGCAACGATCAGATGGAAATCTTCGATACCGATTGCATCCCTGCACTCAGCGTGATGTGTGGCCCGACGATCGTGAACAACATGATCAGCCACGAGAAACTTCAGACGATGCCCCCGGGTGTGCGTCACGCGATGCCGGGCTATATGCCGGACACCGCGAGTTACTCCGGCGTTCCCGAACTCGCGAAGCACATCATCAAGACCGCGATGAACGATCAGTTCGACGTCGCAGCCCTTCAGCGTCTGTCGGAAACCGAAACGCCGCACGCGTTCGGGTTCGTGTTCCGTCAGTTGATGAAGGATCAGGTGATCCCGACCGTGCCGGTGCTCGTCAACACGTTCTACCCGCCGAATCAACCGACTGTTGCCCGCTGCCACGCGTTCGGTCGCTCGATCGGTCGCGCTATCCAGTCGTGGGACACGGATGCACGCGTTGCAGTCATCGCCTCGGGCGGTCTGACGCACTTCGTGATCGACGAGCGCGTCGACCAGTTGGTCCTGAGCGCGATGAAGAACCATGATTTCTCGCCGGTCTTCGAACTTGATGAAGCGATCTTCCAGGCAGGCACGTCGGAAATCAAGAACTGGATTCCGGTCGCTGGCGTGATGGACGAAATCGGCTTCGACATGACGGTGGTCGATTACGTGCCGTGCTATCGCAGCGAAGCCGGTACCGGCAACGCGATGGGTTTCGTCTACTGGAAATCGCCGGACCAGCAATAAGGATTAGCAAAGATATGAAAAGCAAAGACGAATACGTCCACCGCCTTCGGCGATTGGACTGCTGTGCCGTCTCGGATGCGCTGGACAAACTCGGTCTGACCGGTGTCGTCAGCGGTGTTCAGCAGGCTTCGGGCGCGAGGCGGATCGCAGGTCGCGTGCTCACGATGAAACTTGGCGTTGGCGATCCGCCTCCGGGCCCGCCGCGTCACCTCGGCACCACCGCGATCGAACTCGGCGGCGCCGACGACGTGATCGTTGTCGAGCAGCGCACGGGCGTCGAAGCCGGTTCGTGGGGCGGCATCCTCTCGTTGGGCGCCAAGGTTCGCGGCATCGCTGGCGTGATCGCCGACGGCCCGGTCCGTGATATCGACGAATCCCGCGAGATGGATCTGCCGGTGTTCGCGAACGCGTTCACCGCCCGCACTGCCCGCGGTCGCATCGTCGAGAAGGGCGTCAACGTTCCGATCGAGGTCTTCGGTACCGCCGTCGATGCCGGTGATTATGTGATCGCCGACAGCAGCGCCGTGATCTTCATCAGCGCGGCCAACGTTGCACGCGTGATCGAAACCGCCGAATCGATCGTGGCGCGTGAAGCTCTGATGGCGAAGGCTGTACTGGCAGGCACCCCCATTCACGAAGTGATGGGCGGCAACTACGAACTCATGCTTAAGGATTAGTCATGTCCGAAATCGAACAAGACAAGAACGTTGCACGTGCAGCAAAACTTGAAACGGCAACGCTAAGCGACGCTCTCGATCGTCTCGGCCTCAACGGCCAATGCAGCCGTATCAAGCCCCGTGACCCGTCCTTCCGCATGGCTGGTCGTGCATTCACGATCCTCTACGGCCCGGCTGCTTCGCCCGCAGGCACGGTCGGCGACTTCATCGACGACGTGCCGCCCGGCAGCGTGATTGTTCTCGACAACGGCGGTCGCACCGATGCCACCGTTTGGGGCGACATCCTGACCGAAATCGCACACCGTCGCGGCATCGCCGGCACGGTGATCGACGGCATCAACCGCGACGTCCATCTCTGCCTGTCGCTCGGTTATCCGGTGTTCTCCAGGGACAACTGGATGCGCACTGGCAAGGATCGCGTGCAAGTCGAAGCCACGAACGTGGCGGTCAACATCGGCGACGTACGTGTTGCTCCGGGTGACCTGCTACGCGGTGATGCCGATGGCGTTATTTCGATTCCCAAAGAACACGAAGAGCGTGTGCTCGCCGCTGCGGAAGAAATCGACGCAGCAGAAAAAGCGATTCGTGCAGCAGTCGCGTCGGGCATGCGCCTCGACGAAGCGCGCAAGCAGTTCAAGTACCATCAATTGCAAACGCGCACCACCGGGAGCAAGGCATGACCGGCCCGCGCCTCAAGCCGGCGGAGACCACACGCCTCGATATGCAACGTCCGGATACCGAACTGATCAAGGCCGCGGGCAAACTGCCGTCTGCCACGCTGCATGAAGCGGCTGGAAAGATCGGTGCGCTGCCGGCTGCAATCCACCCTGTGGCACCGGGTTTCCAGGTGTGTGGCCCTGCTGTGACCGTCCATTCGCCGGGCGGTGACAACCTGTGGTTGCATCGGGCGATCTACGCCGCACAGCCGGGCGATGTGCTGGTTGTGTCGGTCAGCGAAGCCTATGAGCATGGGTACTGGGGCGAGATCATGTCAACGGCCTCAAAGGTTCGCGGGCTTGCAGGTCTCGTCATTAACGGGTGCGTTCGTGATCAGCGACTGCTGTCCGAGATCGGGTTCCCCGTCTTCGCCCGAGGACTTTGTATCCGCGGCACCGGAAAAGATTTTGGCGCTCGCGGCTGGATCAACGCACCGATCCGACTCGACGACGTGACCGTCAATGCAGGTGACCTGATCGTCGGCGACGAAGATGGTGTCGTCTGCATTCCGCGCGAGCAAGTCGCAACCGCTATTGCAGCCTCGGAAGCACGTGAGGCCGCAGAAGCACAGCAGTTGAAACGGCTCGAGGCAGGCGAAAGCACGCTCAGTATCTTCGGCTGGGACCAGTAACCAGCTGAGAGGTGCGAGTCTCTCTCACGGGCGGCCGTCTTTGGGACGCCACCCGTGTTTCTTTTAGTGTCACCAAATTATGATGACCTGGGGGCGCAATTGAGCATCGAAGAATCTGAATTTAGGCGCGCCATGCGCAGTCTCACCGGGCACGTGTGTTTGATTACCACCGGTTCTGACGCTGACGGTCCACTTGCTGGCATGACAGCAACCGCCGTGACTTCCGTGAGTGCTGCGCCCCCTATCCTGCTCGTCTGCATCAATCGCGCGAATTCCTCGTTGGCGCACGTGCAGGCGACCGGTCATTTCGTCGTCAATGTGCTAGCGCGCAGCGAGCAGGAATTGGCACAACGGTTTTCTCGCCCTATCTCGCCTGAGGAAAAATTCCAGGCCGGCACGTGGAATCGCATCAGGACCGGCGCCCCGGCGTTGGCCACGGCGATGGTGAATTTCGATTGCAGCGTCGAACGTATCGTCGAAATCGGCACGCATGCCGTAATTTTTGGCCACGTATTGGGAACCGCCATTAATACGGACGCAAAGACCCCGCTACTGTATTCGCAGGGTTCTTACGGTGAATTTCAAACCAATAAGGCCGTCGATTTCCACGACATGCTTTGGATCTCGAACTGGGGGTCCGATTAATTTAGCAATTTGGCAGGCGTCTTTGCGTGGGCGTCAAATGACAAACACGTTGCGCGATACCGGCTGTAGATGAAAAAAGGGGCACCGTTGGCGCCCCATCGATCGATCAGGTCTCTCTGGCCGCAAGCACCGCCATCAAGCCGCTCAAAACAATTGATCGGCCCTTTTCGTAAGTCGCGAGCAGCAAGTCTTTATCCTTACTCTGCAGAGCCTTCACCAACCGCGCCTCGATATTCGCATTGCGGTGTTCAGGGTTCGCTGAGATATCTGCGGCCAGTGCACGATAGCGATCGGTCAACCGCATCAATCGCAGCACTTCGCGCTTAAGCACCTTGTTCGGTGACAGATCGAAAATCATGTCGTGGAATGCGCGGTGCTGCTCGATCCAGCCTTCGCGATTGCCCGCACCGAGCAAATGCTCCAGATCCGCGAGCATTGCCTTGAGTTGCTTCATCTGCGCGGCCGTCGGCCATTCGATGGTCATCAGCAATTCGGCTTCAAGCAGTTGCCGCATCCGATATAGTTGCCGTGCCTCGTCGCTCGACAGTTGGGCGACAAAGAACCCACGATTCGGATCGTGTTCGATGATGCCTTCAGCGGCCAGCAGTTTCAGCGCCTCACGCACGGGCACCCGGCTGATGCCGAAGCGCTCGGCAAGATCGGACTGTCGTAGTTGGAAGCCGGGCGCAAGCACTCCCCGGTTGATCAGTTTGCGTGTCTCTGCCGCCACCTGAGCCGGGAAATCACTGCCGTCCAGTTCCTGAAGTTCGCCGGAAGTCACTCGGCCTAGGATCGCAATCGTATTCATTTTCGTATTATATCCCAGAATATCCCGACGCGAACGTCTACCTCAACGACACGCCGTAGCCGGCCCTTGGCCCGGACGCTCGCCGCCCTGCGTATTGCCTCGGGCTCGCGAATTTTACCTTGGGTATTAGGTAGGTACTTAACTGTATTTGCCGGTGCTCGACCGTTCAGACAATGTCAGCGAAGATGTCGCCCGCTCCCGACCGGGGGAACGATGCTTTCAAGTCCCGAACAACGAAATGAACGGACACCGTCTGCCAAGTTAAGTGCTGCTCTACAACTTAACCGAGGATTCCAATACCGTTTAGCATTTTATGTTGGCTTTGCTTTCAAATGCAATTCTCGAGAGATGCATCCGATAAGGAAAACTACGTTTGCGCCAAATCAAATAGTCCACATCCGCCATGTTGACAACGCCATTGAACACGCAGGGTTTGAAGCGCACCTCGCAAACTCGGAAAAGGCTGCATAAGAAAACGGCCGCGCTGCAAAAAAACAGCGCGGCCGTCCGCTTCCGCCATTCACCAACTCATTTCCAAAGCGTGCGGCCAAAGAACGTCAGCGTACGATCCCACGCCTGTTGCGCCCAGACCGGATCGTATTGCGTCTTCGCAATGCGGCCCGACCCAACCGCCGTCTCGTTCGCGAACGCGTGACGCGCCAGATAACGATGAAACTCGATGTCGACCTTCGCGTCGGTGAGTTTCTTTTCGAGCGCGTCGACGGTGTCGGCGGCGAAGAACTCGTCCTGCTGACCCCAGTGGCCCATCACCGGAACCTTGATCTTCGACGCGTCGATATAGTCGAGCGGCGGGAAGCCATACCAGACGACGCCGGCCGCCAGTTCGGGCACGTTGCACAGCGCGAGCAACGTCAGTGCGCCACCCATGCAATAGCCGGTCACGCCGACCTTCGCAGCGTGCTGCTGCAGATACTGGACCGCGCCGCGCACATCCTGCGTTGCGGCATCGCCGAAATCGAGGCCGCTCATCAGATGGTGCGCCTCGTCCTCTTCGACCGTCGACTTGCCGCGATACAGATCGGGCACGAGCGCAAAGTAGCCGGCTTTCGCGAGGCGATCTGCGACGCCGCGAATCTGGTCGTTCAAGCCCCACCATTCCTGGATCACGACGATTGCGGGCGCGCCGGCGGTTTTTTCCGGCTTCGCGAGATAGCCCTGTAGCTGCTTGCCGTCGGGACGGTTGAACGTGATCATCGAACCTGCATGTTGGGTCATCGGTCGCTCCTCGAGTAGACGAAACCGCTAGCATAGCGCCACTGCCCCGTTTCCTGTTCTATCGGAACCGTGTCAGCGCACGGGCGTGCTCCCGTTGAATTGCGCATTATGTAAATCCAACCATACGACGTTGAACATCAGGAAAAGCGCATTAACCAATTCGCCGAAGTGCGGTTCCACAAAGTCGATTGACGACGCTATACTCCACGCCATGCTTTCTGGATCGACATTCGAAGGAAGAGCAGTCGGCGGAACGCGCTCTCAATCGTCTCGTGCCGAAAGCTAACGTTAAAGTACGACGCTGGTCGATGCGCATCGCGGCGCCCCGAAATACCGCACTGGCGCTGCTTTGCGGGTCCATGTCTCTCAGGTTCTGGCCATCATCCTCGGATGCCAGAATCTTTAGGCCGACACACTGTGTCGGCTTTTTTTTATTCGCGAAGTTTTTGCAATTCCGACTCGCCCGACACTCTCGTCAATTGGCAGTCGCATCAAAAGTGCATTCGACACATACCAATTAATCACGTATTGCGATCCGCGCTAGAACCGCTCGATCACACCGAATTGAATACCCGCCACCGGCGCACCCGGATAGGCGACCGGCAGCCCGGTCACGTTGACGCCGCGCAGCGTGAAGCTCGAGTCGTCGTGATTCGCGAGATACGCGGCGCTGAAGTACAGCAGCAGCGTCGGCGACATGCTGTATTCGAATGCCGCGCTGAGCTGGTCGGCGCTGCCGCCAGGCGTCGTGTAGTCGCGCACGTGCGCATAGCCGAGCGACGCACGCGCGTTGTTCGAAAAGCTGTACTGCGCCGATAGCGAGCCGCCCGCGCCGTGATAGACCGGCGCGCCGCCATCGCCATTGAAAAAGGACAGCCACACGCGCAGCTTGCCGAAGGCGTAGTTCGCGCCGCCGAGATTCGCGCGCAGTGCACCGGCACCGTGGGTCTGCTGGCGCGCGTACAGCAAATGCAACTGGTCGAACCGATACGACGCGGTCACGTAATAGCCGTCGATACCGTTGCCGTCCTTCTCGGACGGATCGCGCATCGCCATCATCAGCGTCGCGCTAAAGCCGGCGATGCGCGGCGACAGATATGCAACCGCATTGTTCGCGTATGGGGTGATCTTCGACAGGTTGTTGAGCCCCGAAGCGATCGTGCCGGCGCCGAACGCGTCGAGATCGCCCTTGAACGGAATATAGATTGGCGAATACTGGCGGCCGAAGCGCAGTTCGCCCCAGCCGCCGCTCGCGCCGATCCATGCCTGGCGATTGAAGATCGAGCCAGGCACCTGCAGGCTGCCGTCGGTCGAGCCGAAGCCGTTTTCGAGCGTGAACACGATCGCGTTGCCGCCGCCGAGCGGCTCCGCGCCATGCAGCCCGACGCGCGAACCGCGATATGCGCCCGAGTCCATACGCGCGACCCAGCCCGACCCGGGGTCGGTGATTTCGACGCTCGTGTCGATCACGCCATACAGCGAGACGAAGCCGGCGTTGGTTCCCGAAGCGGAAGCGGCGCCGGTGCCAGTATCGATGTCGGTGACGGCGCCCGCGCCGTGCGCGTAGAGCAGCAGCGCGCCACCTAACCAGGCCGCTGTCACGCCGACGCTGATCGTCAAGGCTTCGCGGACCGTGTTCAGCAGGCAAGCCATGACGTGACGCAGGATGAGGCCCTCCTCAAATACATGGATCGGATATTCCGCGAGCGAACTTACCACGTTCGAACGAGACCATGCGGGCCGTCCAGTACGCTGGCGCACCGTGTTGCCTCACGGGATGATGTTACTCCCGGGTAATTGTCACTCTCCGAATGTTTTGCGATGACGGTTGGCGCTGCGTAGCGGCGCCAACCGTCATCGCGTCGGCATCGCCGAGTATCCGCGTCAC
>NZ_JBFPKF010000028.1:0-45189 GCF_040948685.1 Paraburkholderia sp. BR14374
GGCTCCAATACGCCGATCATCGAGTGGCCCGATTGCGCCGATCATGCACTGGCTCGATTGCGGCGATCATCCGGTGGCTCGATTACGCCGATCCCGGAATGGCTCGAATATGCCGGTCAGTGACAGCAGCCTCGGTAGAGTCGTGTGCGACGAGAAACCCGGAGGCGATGACGCATAGGAAGACATGATGACATCCACGCTTAACACCTTGATCCGCGCTGAACGCAATCAGCTGGCAATCGTTAAAATATCTCCTGAGCATTTGTAGCTCACCGTCACGGCGAATATGCCAAGGCCCCGCATGGCCACGTATCGTCGGTAGCCAGACCATCAATCTGGTCCGAAGCAATCCGCGAAATCGCCACACTCCGCGCAGTTTGAAGACTTGCAGACAAGCAACGCCTCACGCTCGCACAGTTGCTTGTAGAGGAATTTCTTCCACTTCATACCGTGAACGTTTTTTTGCGCCAGCCGCGGAAACCAATAGCCCAACAGCACCGGCAATTCGCTACGCGAGCGAAGGCGCAGCTCCTGCCACAGGTGTTTGTGCCCCGCACAGGCGCAGGCGAGCGCATGCGAAACGCAATGGATTTCAATCGTCGTGCCTGCGAGCGGATCAGCATGTGCCTTCAACAGGTTTGCGAGGTCTCCGACCTCGTCGTCGCACGATCGCTGGCGCCACGCTGCAGGCGAGGCGGCCAGTTGCAAGAAAAGGGCGCTGTCGACGCCGGGAAACCAATGCGCGAGCAGCCAGTGGGTTTCATCCAGATTCAACCCGCGGATGGGCAGTGTGTGCACGCCGGCTTGGCCGAACGCCGCCGAGAGTACCCCTGCGAGGGCAAGAACCGTGGAATCGTTGCTGTCCACAGCGTGACGCATCAACGTCGTGTAGAAGTCCATCACCGTCCTTTGTGGTTCAGACCATGGCCACCGCGTGCGTGTAGCACTTTTTTGGGCATATCCTCGCGCATGCCGTGCAACCGATACACAACTCCCGGCGCGCAATAGTCATAACCTTCTTTTCGTACTCGTCGTCGTCATCCTCGCCTACCGGGGTAAGGTCGCCCCCCTCGTCTACACCGACGAGCTGCAGGACCCCACGAGAACACGACCGGAAGCATCGTCCGCAGCCGATACACTTCTCATCATCAAGGGCGGAGACAAAGGTAGGCGTCCACATCTCCCCGCTAGGTAGCTTTACGCAAAAAATCTCGCTCATCTCCGGCTCCCAGGCGCTTCGTCGAGAGCCGCTGCCGCGGCCTTGCGCGCGTCCATCAGCGCGGCGTGAGCTTCGTGACAGAGCTGCGCAACCGTCAATATCTCTTCCCACCTAGTCGGAAGATCCTCCGAAAGGTCGTGGAGATCCATCTTGGCCTGAATGGCCCGTGTATTGAGTGTCTTCAGGCGCACCTTCAGTTCATTCGGGTCACTCATGCCCCCTCCGGTGGTAAAAGGACGCGCCTCAGTTGTCGCTGTCCGCAAAGTGGCGGTCTTGTCAACAGTGGCTTTAGCCATGAGATACCTCGTCATCCTCGGCAAAGTCGAATGAGCGCACATTTCTGGTTAGCGCCTTGCGCAACCACGGCGGTGGCGTACCTTTCAGGACATCCCTAAGCTTGATAAGGATGTCCTCAATTGGCTCCAGCTGTGGCACCTTGACTGGATGCACCTTCAGCGCTACGACGCGCGCCGCTCCTGAACCACCGATTGCGGCAACGTATAGGATCGCGCAACCGCGGATCGCGTCCAGCTTCGGTGCAAGCTTATCTTCGTCGCCGTCCTCCTCTAACTTGCCGCCAAAATCGAAGGCTTCCACGAACGCGTACCCCTCCGCCGTCACATCGAAGATAACAATGCTTTTCGCCCAGCCAAAGTGCGCGTCGACATGCAGTTTGTCCTGCGTGGCAAATGCGATTTTCATGTAATGGTTCCCTCATGATTAGCATGCAATGGTCGCGACGACCGGAATTCCTTACTCCGCGTTAGCGACTGGCGCAGCGAGGTCGAGCGACGACTGCGGCAGAGCCCAGTCGGCCGGGCGGTGGTGCGTAACTCGATCGATTAATAGATTCGCGAGTTCGAAGACGAGGTTCATCGTTCCGCGATAGCCGACCTGGCATCGATGGGCATTGCCGACCCGGTCGAATACGGGGAAGCCTATGCGCAACAGAGGCTTGCCGAGACGCGCGGCCATCTGCCGGCCGTGCGAATGCGTAATAAGCAGGTCGCAATCCGCCGCGCCTCGTTCCATGTCCTCAAGGTCACCGAGCACGACCTCGCTCGCCGGCAGTAGCGCATGCGACGCCGATGTAGTCGTGCTGACGCAGACTGGCAACTCGGCGCCGATTTCGTGCAACAGCGAACCGATTGCAAGCAGCAAATCCGGTTCTGCGCCCAAGGCCACCTTAACGCCACCTATGTAAAAATGGCTGTCGAGCATTGCATCCAGCAGTTGGCTGCGCTGCCTCTGGTATTTGATCGGGACCTCCCGGTCTGACAATCGCGCAAGGCGATGCAAGAGCCGGTCGTTCGGTTCGAGCCCTGTGAGCCGCTCAAAAATTTCGAACGGGATGCCTGCGATAGTCTCCAGTGCCTGCGCACCGTCGCGCGTTTGCTCGCCCACGCCGATGGTGAATGTCGACGCACCTGCGGCGCGTATCTGGTCGAGAGAAGTTCCGCCCAGCGTGGTCCCGCGCCAGTCGGGAGCAATGTGGCCATCGAGCGAACCGGAGACGTCTGGCAATATGATCGGAACTAACCCGAATGCCTCAATGATCTCTCGCAACTCGTCGATATCACTGGGTGACAGATGACTGCCGGGCAGCACGTTGACCTGTCGCTGCACGGTTGGCAGCGGCTCGACAAGCGCCTTCACGATTGCAACGATGGCGCGCCTGTAGCCGTCCTCGAATGCGCCAATGTAGTCTGGCGTCGATACGTACACGAGTTCGGTATTGCTCAACTCTGGCTTGCGTTTGCGCACCATCGCGAGATGACCGGCGACATCTTCCCCGTTGGCCTCAGTCAGCCCTGTCGAGCAAAGCACGATGATTTTCGGCGCCGCGCGCTTGCAGATGTTCAGTAGCGCCGTTTCGACGTTTTCAAATCCGCCCAGAATGGTAGTGACCTCATTCATTGCAGTGGTCTGCAACGGGATAGCCTCCTTGAAATGGCGCACCAACAGGACGAGGCCGAACGACGTGCAGCCCTGCGAACCGTGCATCACCGGCATGCACGCATCGAGTCCCATGGCGGCATAACTCGCGCCAAGCGGCTGGCTCATTTTTAGCGGGTTGACCGTACAGGCTTTCCCTAGTTCGACGACGTTTGCCATTGTGTCCGCACTCCGCTATGCTCAGGCCGCGACGCTGGGTCGAAGGCCCTTCGGGCAATCCCGCGCGCTTGCACGCGGCGACTGTTCTGTCATGCGCTCTGAGAACTCCATTCGCTCGCCACAGAGCCCTTCGCCTTTGTCGTCCCACGGAGCTGGAATGCGCACCTGCTGCCAGACCGGGTTGCTGATTGCGCGGTCAATCTCGTGCACCAGCTCGACGATTCCCTCATACCCGGCATATGGATGATGGCGTTCCTGATTGACATCAAGCCAAGGCACTCGCGCCTTTAGCGCGACAAACTGCGAGCGCCCGCCGGACAGCATGATGTCGGCCTGCGACTCGCGGAGCATGCCGTACATTTCGCTTGCCGTCATATTGTCGACTATGCGCGCGTCATCGCCCATGATCTCCTTGATCCTTTCCTTGTCTTTCTCGGTGCTTTTCTTCACACTGGTGCCAACGATCTCGAGCCCCATCTCTTGCAACGCCGCAACAAGCGACCAGGATTTCACACCGCCTGTAATCAGCAGCACGCGCTTTCCATCGAGGCGCGCCCGGTATGGCGCAATGCGCGCCCACGCGCGCTCCTCTTCTGCTTCAATCAAGCGATCGGCGCGTTTGATCAGATCGTCGGGCGCACCCCTTTGCACCAGCAGCTTGGCGACTTGGCGCAACGCATCGCTCACATCGCCGATTCCGTAGAAAGAGCCCTCGAAATAGGGAATGTCATATTGCCGCTGCATCTTTGTGGCAATGTTAATCATCGACTTTGAGCACACCACCATATTTACCTTCGCGCGGTGAGCGCTCGCGATGTCACTGTAGCGAGCATCACCAGAGATGCAAGCCAAGATACGGATACCCAGCGCGTCGAAGAGCGGCTTCGTCTGCCACAACTCCCCCGAGAGGTTGTATTCGCCGATGATATTGATGTCGAACGGCGTTGTGTGAGCGGGCTCACGCGAGCCGATTACATGATCGAAAATCGCCTCCCCGCCGAGTTTATTGCCGAAGTTTTTCGACCCGGCGAAACCGGGCGCGTTGACCGGTATCACAGCTTTGCCGAATTTCTTTGACGCTTGCTTACACACTGCCTCTATGTTGTCACCGATCAGCGCGGTGACGCACGTCTGATAGACAAACACGGCAGGGGGATCATATTTTTGGATAATCTCGCGAATACTTCTGAACAGCCGTCTCTCGCCGCCATAGATTACATCGATCTCACTTAGATCAGTCGTGAACGCGGTCCGATAGAGCATCGACCCGGAGGATGCCGCAGGACGGTTATCCCACGAGTTGCCCTCGCACGCAATCGGCCCGTGCACAAGGTGCGCTACGTCAACCACGGGCTGAAGTGCAATCCGAGCTCCATCGAATGCACAACCCCCAGCAGTCGCTCCTGGCGGAAGTTGCTTGGCGCAGCCTTGTCTGCGCTCCGTCTCACTTTTCGCCCTATTCTTCGCGCAACCGGGTTCGTCGAAAATATCTGCAGTCCTAGCCTTGAACCACATTGGCGAATCCTGACAATATGAGGTCCACAACTAATTGCAAGTTCCATACCACCGCGCGAACCCGCAGGCATCCGCAGCGTGCGGTATCGGGCACTGTAGTAACAGCGTCAACTTAAACCAGTGCTTTGTCGGAGTTGAACGGATTGCGACACAACATACTTATCGACCTTCTTTCAGACCATGCGCGTGCTGTGTTCCACGCGCGTCGCTTTGCATACCGAGCAGACGAAATATCGGAGCCGCCCAGGGCGTGACCTCAAGCTTCGCTTTCTTAGAAGCGGCGTAGTTTGATTCCGTGCTTGCGCAGTGCATAGCCGATCTGCCGCGCCGTAATGCCGAGCAGGCGTGCCGCCTTTGCCTGCACCCAACCGCAGCGCTCCATGGCCCAGAGCAGCCGCTCACGCTCGTCCTCAGGGATGTGCTCACCAGAGTGCATGCCGAGACCGCGGGCATCGCGCTCCGGGGCGCCGAATTTCGCGGGAACGTTCAGCGCGTTACTGACTGTAACGTCCGACGAGCGTGCCGGACGTACTGCGTCTTCTCGCTCCACATGATGCAACACCTTCGTGAGGCACCGGTCGATCTCGCAGAGAAACGAAGAACGACCAATCGTGTCATGATGCGCCATTGTCGCAGTCCGCTCAATGCAGTTTTCGAGCTCGCGCACATTTCCGGGCCAGTAACAACTCGACAGCACGCGCAACGCTTCCTCGTTGAAATGCAGAGCGCGACCGTTCTCACGATTAAAGCGGCTAAGGAAGTATTGCGCCATCTCGGGGATGTCTTCCCGGCGCTCGCGCAGCGGCGGCAACACGATGCTCACCACGTTGATGCGGTAGTAAAGATCCGCTCGGAATTCGCCCTCTCTCACCATTTGTTCCAGACTGCGATTAGTTGCAACGATGAGCCTCACGTCAACTCTCACGGGCGTTGTCCCTCCTACCCGCTCGAACTCCCGCTCCTGCAGAACGCGCAGGAGTTTCGCTTGGAACGACGGCGATATATCACCTATCTCGTCGAGGAAAAGTGTTCCGCCGTGCGCCAATTCGAAGCGCCCCTTCCGCTGAGTTTGCGCGCCCGTGAACGCCCCCTTCTCGTGGCCAAACAGCTCGCTTTCCAGCAGTGTTTCCGTGAGTGCCGCACAATTCACCGAGACGAATGGCTGGTCCTTGCGCGGGGACAAACGATAGATTGCACGCGCGATCAACTCCTTGCCGGTGCCGCTCTCGCCGCGCAAGAGCACCGTCGTTCTCGCAGGTGCGACCTGATGGACCTGCGAGAATACGTGCTGCATCGACGCAGATCGGCCGATTGCCCATTCGACTTGAATAGGAGGGGCCGCGTTCCGTCGGCGACTAATCTCCTCCTGCACGCTTTTGCGGTTCGGATTCGCCTCACGCTCAAGCAGAAGTGCCCTGCCCATTGGCGCAGCAACAACTTCCAAAAGTTGGAGATCGTCTGCGAAAGCACGCTTCCCGCCCGGATTCTCACAAAGTGCTACGAGCACCCCGAGCGGCCGTCCTTCGTGCCGGATCGGTGTCCCAAGTAGAGCGACACGCTCGGCATTGGAAACACGAACAGCCCCCGTGCGGTCGTCGAACATTGGGTCACCATCCAACTCAGACACAACCACGGCGGACTCGCTTTCCTGTATCTGCCCTACGATCCCTTCACCGGAGGGAAAACGCATACCTTCTCGCCAGTCGTCTGACAGTCCCGTGCTACACAGGCCGCCTAGCTTTCCATCCGGCTGCTCGACGGCGATGAACGCGGACCGCCAGCCTCTCGCACGCGACAGAAACCACAGCGACCTCTTCAACGCGTGCTCCGCATTACGGGATGAGGCCAGCGTTTTTAGCACTTCGGCCACTACATCGAAATCGGGAGGGCTCTCGTTGATAAGAGAATGCGACATAGATTCGGGCTCCAGCGACAACTCGCCAACGCAGTGACGGAGACGGCTCGGCACAACGGCAGAGCCATAGTCGCGTTGGTGGCAGCCGAATTCGGGATGCCGCTGTGCTCAGGCATCGCCAAACTCGACAAAAATGACAAAATCGCAGCAATGGCGTCGGGAAGCTGCAAACAGAGGCAACGATGCCCCTCCGTTCGCGGCTAGCATACTAACCAAAAAAGACGTAGGTTTCACGACAAATTCGGGTCAACGGCAACCCGCACAGTCAGTCGAGGTTCCTAGTCTCGGTCGAACGCTGCCAGCGTTGAAGGAAGGCAGAAGCGGTTTCGTTATATGAAATTTAAATCGTAAGTGCCATAGGCCTCAAATGGCAGCTCAGGTTGCATTGCACGACACAGACGCAACTCCGCGCGAGTCCTTCCAAAATGCTGTGAGAGCTGTTCAGCAGCTTGTTCGAGTGCATCCGCCCAGTTGTTCGTCGTTTCTTTTTTAGCGCGCGATCCAATGCAACGTTACACGCCTGCAAACGGTCGACACCTGTGTCATTCCGCATCGAGGCCCGATGTTTCTCGACGACATAAGTCAAACGTCACTCAGTGGGCTCCTGAATTCCCAAAGCAACGCTGCCTGCCCGCGTCAGCGTCGGGGCTGTCCATCGAAAATACCCGCCAGCAACCGTTTTGACGCGCCGAAATATCATCTCTTCGACGCAGCCACGGCGCGACGTCACCTAAACCTGACCACGCGCTGGCATCGCCGGCTGCTCTGCCGTGAATATTCCGTGCTCTGCCGAGCTCAGCTGCAGCGAGCGAAAGAGGAACCGTTGAAGTGCGGTAGCTGCGGATGTTCGGTCGTTCCAGTTCTCTTGAGTGAACAGACCGAATTCCGCCACTGGCGGCATCGGCAACCCGACAGCTTGCGGATCGATCGCGTGCATGGTGTCGCGGCGCACGTGCCAGTCGAGCAGCACTGCAATACCGAGTCCTGCCTCAACGGCCGACTGCACCGCCGACAGGCTTGTGCTCGTACACGCAACACGCCACGCGATGCCGGCGTCGAGTAACGTCGCGAAAAAAATCTCCTGCCACCGGCATGCGCCCCCGAATGCAACAATCGGAAGCGGGCCCTCGCCAAGGTCCGTGTTCCGGGTACGTGCGGCTGCCCAGCGAAGCGGATGCCGCCATGTAACTATCGGCTCCGAGTGAATCAGCGCAGGGTCGCCGATCGCGAAATCTAGTGTGTTGCTTGCGAGCCGCTGCGATAACGCCGGGCTCGCATCGACAACAATCTCCAGCGCTACGTCCGGATAGAGAGCCGAGAACTGCCGCAATGCATGGCGAAGGTGGCTCATTGCGATGTCTTCCGGAATGCCGACCCTCACCGTGCCAGAAACGTCGCCCTCAGTCAGGGCGGCGCGAGCCGCGAGGCCAATGTCGAGGAGCTTGTGCGCATATGGCAGTAGCACGTTGCCCGCGTTGGTCGGCTTTACGCCGCGCGGTGAACGTTCGAGCAAGCGTTGGCCAACCTCATCTTCGAGCCGCCGAAGGGCCATGCTGACAGCAGCCTGTGTCCGATGGAGAGCCATCGCAGCATTGCTCACGCTACCGGCTTCTACAACCGTCACGAATGTACGCAGCAGCGTGCTGTCGAGATCGCGAATCATCAATTTCCCTCATGCAGACATAAAGATTATCAGCTTATACCACGCATACCCCTGCGGTTAATATCCTACCGTCACGAGTCAGGGAACATGGATGCGAAGAAAGTTGCACGAAAAACACGCCGAATACGCACTGCGGGGAATACCCGAGTCGCTGGCGCACCCGGCCCTTCGAGCTTCGCCGTGTACCTGATCGAACAGCCGCCACCGAACTGGCCAATGCTCCGTCCAGTGAAGGAGCGATACTGCAGAAAAGCACAGCTTGACGTTGTGGCCTCCAGTCATCTCGTGCCCACGTCATGGCGCTCCTCGATGAGGAGTTCTAGGCACGCCGGCCTATCTGAGCCCGGATACGTCCACTTAACTGCAATTAGCAAACAATAGGTTGAAGCGTTGCGTTCAGCAGGTTGCACGAACCCTCTCTCGCTATGCCAGCCGAAAAAAATGCCCAAGAATGTTTGACAGTGCTGCCCTCTCATCGCACGACCACCCAGTCGCGGTTCGAGTCTAGAAGCTCGCGGGACTCCCGCGAGCCTGATGTACGCATCGAAGTTTCCCGCAGGAACGCGTCAAGGTGCCCGGCTGATCTCCTCGACGCGTTTATAGCAGCCCGGTTCGCTCGTTTCTTTGCCTTTATCAATTTCTAACCGGAGGTCACATGAGTACAGCCAACGATCGCATTTATTTTGAGCAAGTTGCTCAACAAGCTGTGGAGCAGATGTTCGCAACTTCGCCCGAAACCGCAGCGTTCCACCGTGGCGATTGGATCGACAGTGAGTACTATCGCCGCCACCTCGTAGAAACTGTATTGCGAATCCGACTCAATAACGAGGTCGACGCGTTCGCACTCTACAAAATCGGCTCCAAGGACAACACGCTCGCACAGATCCTCGCGCAATACTTGGCAGAAGGATACGGGCATGAGGGGAAATTCCTCCACGACCTTAAGAAATTCGGCGTATCTGCCAATGACGTCGACCGGATTGCCCCCCTCCACAGCACCGACAAACTGATCGGCTACCTCTATCTGAGCATTGGTCGCAACGGTCCGCTACCGACGATGGTCTGGAACTGGCTGCTCGAATGGTATACCAATCGCTACAGCAAGAGCATTACAGAAGCCGCCGCGCGGGCGTTCGGCCACGATCACGTTAAAGGTTCGCTCGACCACATTCAGTACGCAGAATCGCACAAGCACTATGACATCATTTGGATTGCCCTTCAGCGGGCAATAGGCGGCTGGGGCAGCATTGAGAGCGCGGAAATGTATCTCCGCAACTTCGTCGGCCTGATCCACGAATATTTCGATGAGTTGCGTGTGACGACCGTGCCCCGGACGGAAAGCATAACGTCGCGGGAAGCAGCCACATGACCGCCGTCATCTTGGTTGCGCCTGCGTCATCCGGTACCGCAGTTTTCGCCGCCACAGCTCGTCAAGGTATCGCCGCCCTTGCATTTGCGCGTGCCGCGACCCTTCGACTGCGAGCGTCTGTTGCGTCCTTCGCGGTGGTGGGCGCTGCGCTCGGCGTCTTCCCATGCACAGGCGAGTCACCGTGGACAGTTCAGCGCTCGCGGAGATTGCCGGGCAGCAGCGAAATGGGCACATATACCCACTGGTTAAACTGAACAAGTCGATCTTGTTGTCGAAACTGATGATACGCGGCCATATTTGCAATCCAAATCCACGCAGCTCCGGCAATGCGAACGTGGCGATGCGACGTGCCTGACCATCGTACGGTTCGTCAAATCCATATCAGCGGACTTCGCCGGCGGCGCCGAAGTGGCGAGTGTGCGCCACAATCCGGCCTCAAAGGAGACGAAGCTCCCACGCCCACCCGCCCTCCACTATCGCGAGACTGACTGCTCTCTTAAACCCCTACCAGACATGTCCGGCTCACCGCCGCAGATCGCCCCGACGCCGGGGCCGGACATCGCCAAAACGGCTCTGTGCGCTCAAATTTGATCAAGCCGAAAAAAAATATCTGAACAAGTTGCTTCCACATGAAAGCCAATCATCCTGCTAAGGGTAACCGCATAGTCGTGCTTAACCGGTGGTCCGACGGCTTCGCCGCCTATCAGCGCTACATTGATCATGCGGCGAACAAGATCGCATACGTCTGCACGCCCAACAGTGTCGCCGCGCTTGACACCTCTCGCATTGCACACGTCGAACAGCTATCTGACATCCTCGATGAAGAAGCGCTGCATGCGGCCGTGCGCGCCTGTAGTTCAGCGCTCGGCGGTATCGACAGGCTAGTCGCCTTATCCGAATTCGACCTTTTAGCGGCCGCGCGACTGCGCAATTCGTTCAATATCTCCGGCGACCTTCCCGAGACAGTCGTGCGCTTTCGAAATAGGGCCGTTACGAAGAATACTATCGCCGCAGCTGGCCTGCGTGTACCGCGGTTTGCAGCCCTGGAAGATCTGATCGTTGCCAAGGCGGCGACTACCACTGTGATGCGTTTTCCGATAATCGTGAAACCGCGATCAGGTACGGCGAACATAGGGTCACGGCGCATCGAGACCCGTCCTGAGCTCGATGCACTGTGGCCGACACTACCGCTTGCCGAGTACGATTGCGAGGAGTACATCGACGGTCCGGTTTATCACGTTGACGGCTTCCTTCTGAATGGCACATTGGTTATCGCGCGCGCGTCTCGCTACATCAACACTTATGTCCAGTTCGCTCAAGGTAAACCACTCGGCTCGGTGATGCTCGACCCAGGTCCTCTAAATGAGGCGCTGACCGCATTCTCCGTAAAATGTCTGCGCGCCCTGGATTTCAGAAATGGGCCATTCCATCTTGAGATAGTCCGGGGCTGCGATGGATTGTATTTCCTTAAGGTTGGTGCCCGCGTCGGCGAAGGAGAAATCCCATTCCTCTTTCACGATCTGTACGGTGTTGACCTGTTCGCCCTCTGGGCCGCGCAGCAGTCAGGTGACAGGGCGCGGTTAGCCACTCAGGTGCAAGCAGCGCTAGACGCGTCGGCATCGTCCGCCCGCGGTGGATTCCTCATGTTGCCGGAGCCAGTGGGCAAAGTATTCGTCGATGCAAAATTGCTACGAGAGATCCCCGCGCTTTACGATGCGGTTTTCCCCAAGCCACATCATTTCTTCGACGGCACCGGCGGCTACGCCACCCTCCTCGCGCGCTTCCGCTACCGCGCTGCATCGGGGCACGAAATCGCCACAGCAATTCACACGACATTAGACAATTTCCAATACACGCTCGCCGAGATTGCCGCGCCCCCCTTCACTGCGGAGCCAGCGGCTCCAATGGTTCATCCCGGAAGGCATTCCCCGCCGCTTCTGCCTTGCTAGACGTAGTTTCGCGCCTCCTCCAGCAGGAGCTCACGCATCCAGATGCTCGCAGGATCACCGTTATGCAGGGAAGGCCATTGGATCGCTTCAGTGAAACAGGAAAGTGGCAATGGGACGTCGACGATCCGCAGCGGGGCGACTTCTGCGAAATACTTTGCCAACCTCAGAGGAATCGTAGCGATACGGTTAGTATGAAGCAGGACTCGCGGGATCAAGTCGAAGGTAGGCACGATAACCTCTTCGCGCCTCTTGAGACCTAGATCGAGTAAGAAGAACTCCTCGATCGAAGGTCTCCGTGCACGCCCAAACCTCACTGTTACGTGTCCCATCGACATATACTTCTCGAGTGGCAGGCGGCGGGACAACTGTTTGTTCGTCGGACAGCCTACACACACGAGCTTCTCCTCAAAGAGCGGTGCTTTAGGATGAGCATCAGCCAACAACAGCTCCGGCAGGATCAAAAAATCGGCGTCCCCACGCCGAAGCAGCTCACCCGGGTCGTCATCAGGGAAAAGCAATTCGAAACCAACCGAAGGAGCCTCGCGCGATACACGCTCAATGACATTCTGAAAATAGACCAGCGTCATAAAGTCGGACAGGCACACCCTGAAGCGGCGATTCGACTTGTCCGGTCGAAACACGTCCCGCGAGATGATCGAAAGCTGGATGTGCGATAAGGCTTCCCGAACAGGTCCAGCGAGCTCCGTCGCTCGCGCAGTGGGGACGAACTCACGACCTCTCAATACAAACAGGTCGTCGCCGAAATAATCGCGTAGTCGAGCGACGGCGGCGCTCATGGCAGGCTGGCTCAGATTGACGCTTTGCGCCGCAGCCGTCAAGTTGCGCTGCGTCATCAGCGCATCCAGCGCGACGAGAAGATTCAGATCAAGGCCTTTGAATCGCATGTTCCGGTATCCGCCTTATGGATGAGACATATCGAAACAATCGATTGTACAAATTATTTGCGATAACGCAAAGTTGCGACTATTCAAATTGAATAGGGAACGTCGCAGCCCGTCTGTCGTAGTACTGATTGATCCGCAAAATCCCGCATAGTGATCCGCAGTTGGCGATCGAACCTATCGGCAGATCGAACGATACAAGGCATGCGTCCGACGCGATGGAAAGGCTGTGAACCACCCAGACTATTTGACAGAAGTGCGCAGCGACAGTGATTGTGCCGATCTTCGCCCTAAGGTTTACCTTACATTTGATGACGGACCTCATCCAGTATGGACGCCGAAAATACTTGACATATTGGCATATGAGCAAGCGGCGGCAACTTTCTGTGTCATCGGCGCATACGCAGCGGAGTATCCAGAACTGATCAAACGGATCGCCGCAGAAGGTCATGAACTCGCTAACCACACCATGACACATCCAGACCTTTCGAAATGTGAGCCGGACATCGTTCGCCGTGAAATATGGGAGGCGGATGTGCTTATCAAGGAGACGTGTCCTGCGGCAAAAGTGACGTATTTCCGGGCGCCATACGGAATCTGGACGAAAGACGCAATCGGGGAAACGGGGAAGGCTGGATTGATCGCGCTTCACTGGTCAGTAGACCCGCGGGATTGGTCTCAACCGGGTGTCAATGTGATTGTTGATGCGGTGATGGCATCAGTCCGGCCAGGCTCGATTGTGCTGTTGCATGATGGAAGCCCCCCCGGAGAGTCGAACTCCGATGTTCACACGACATCCCGCAGACAAACGACCGAGGCTCTCTCGCGTCTAATTCCTGCATTGAAGGCGCGCAGGTTCGTGATTAGTCGACTTCCTGATCGTCGATCCAAAACACTGGCCGAATGAGCACACATCTGTAACCACTAGCCTGCTTGGACTATTGGCTAGCCACTCATTGCAAACGGTTCCCTATAGTCACATCGAGAGATCTTGCACGATTCTGGCGGACAATCAAATGAAGATGTCAGGAAAAACTGACCCGTGAAAAAGGATCCACTGATATAACTTTCCGTGTCCGCCGATGGAGGTGTTGTTGCCCACCTCGATACCATGGAACGCATTGAAGGAGGTTATTAGTCGGTTGAAAGCGACAGATTAATACGATTGCATCAACAAAAAGGCGGTACACGACAGCACCCAGTCAACTCTTCCTGTCTACGGTATCGCAGTTTCACGCAGGGTCTGTCGTCGATGTGATCAAGCCAAGCAGGCGTATTGACGGATCCTAGCAGGCCTGTAATCACATCGTTTTTTGACACCACTTAGCAAACTGACCTCGATGAACATTCCTGCCGCCATCAATACGACCTCCGTTTTATTGTACGCACTTCTTTCTGCCGTTTATAAGACAGCGCAGATTCTACATACCCTACCCGCTCCAGCTGAGCAATGCAACCAATCTGCCACGAATTTTCTTCCCGACGTCGACGTCATCGTTCCGTGCTTCAACGAAAACCCCGATACTCTGCGCGCGTGTCTCGCCTCTATCGCAACGCAGGAATACTCAGGGGCTTTGAAAATCCACGTGGTCGATGACGGATCCGCCAACCGCGATGCGTTGGAACCCGTTTATCGCGACTACGAGCACGATCCAAGATTCAATTTTGTTCTTCTTCCCCAAAATGTGGGAAAACGCAAGGCCCAGATCGCCGCAATACGGGCTTCATCCGCAGAACTCATACTCAACGTCGATTCCGACACGACCTTGGCGCCGGACGTTATAAGCCAACTCATACTGACAATGAGCGATGCAGAGGTCGGCGCCGCCATGGGTCAATTGACCGCCAGCAATCGCAACGATACGTGGTTGACCCGTCTGATTGATATGGAATACTGGCTCGCGTGTAACGAGGAGCGCACAGCTCAGGCCCGGTTCGGCGCCGTGATGTGCTGCTGCGGGCCGTGCGCGATATATCGCCGCTCCGCGCTTCTCTTGCTGCTCGACCAGTACGAGACACAGATGTTCCGGGGAAAGCGAAGCGATTTTGGGGAAGATCGTCATCTAACAATTCTCATGCTGGCCGCGGGCTACCGAACAGAGTACGTTCCAAATGCGATCGCTTCGACCGTCGTTCCAGACAGACTCGGGCCGTATCTTCGCCAACAATTGCGCTGGGCGCGAAGCACATATCGCGACACGCTGTTGGCGCTACGCCTTTTACCCCGCCTAGATCGGTATCTTACGCTGGACGTCATTGCGCAGAATGCAGGCTCCCTATTGCTCGCGATCGCAATGCTCTCCGGATTTTTACAGATCGCATTGACAGAGACGGCCCCATGGAAGGCGTGCTTCGTGATTGCGTCAATGAGTATGCTCCGCTGCTCCGTGGCAGCTATGCGCTCTCGTGAGCTTCGATTTCTTGGGTTCTCCGCGCACACGCTGGTCAACCTACTGTTCCTACTACCTGTTAAGGCGTACGCCTTGTGTACACTCAGCAACAGCAACTGGCTGTCCCGCGGCGTAGCCGCCGGCGGTTGTAGCGCACACGTCGACCCGCCGGGGCACGACACTGAAACGGACACCACTATATCCACAAATGGCGGGGCTCAGCGTGACAAGCACCGTCGACACTGGGATGAGCAGGCATTAACGGAATCTGATGACGTTTTCCGAAACAGATGATCGTGTTCGTCACGAGATCTTCCTGAAGAGAACAACCATTTGGATTTCCATGTCAATGCCAACTGCAGCAATCACGTTTACAGGTGTCAACAAGTCCTACGGCGGGAAGCTCGCTGTCAATGGACTGTCCTTCCACGTAGAGCCGGGCGAGTGTTTCGGCCTTTTGGGGCCTAACGGCGCAGGCAAGAGCACGACCGCGCGGATGGTCCTCGGGATGGCGCTACCTGACGCGGGTACGATCACAGTCCTCGGAGAGCCTGTGCCTGGACGCGCGCGACGGGCACGTGCACGAATTGGCGTCGTTCCGCAATTCGATAATCTTGAACCCGGGTTCACAGTGCGCGAGAACCTAGAGATATTCGGGAGCTACTTTGGCATGAGCGCAGGTGAGATCTCGGTTGTGATTCCCTCTTTGCTCGAATTCGCGCGCCTGGAAAGCAAGGCTGATGCGCGCGTTATCGAATTATCAGGCGGCATGAAACGGCGTCTGACGCTCGCTCGCGCGCTCATCAACGACCCCCAACTACTTGTAATGGACGAGCCCGCGACGGGCCTTGATCCGCATGCGCGCCACCTCATCTGGGAACGCCTGCGCTTGCTACTCGCGCGCGGCAAAACAATTCTTCTCACCACTCATTTCATGGAAGAAGCGGAGCGACTGTGCAACCGTCTCTGTGTGATTGACGAAGGGCGCAGCATCGTCGAAGGTACTCCTAGTGCGCTGATCGAAGAGCAGATTGGGAGCCAAGTGATTGAGATATATGGCGGCAATTCACATGAACTGCGGCCGTTACTCGAGCCCCACACACAGCGAACCGAAGTGAGCGGCGAAGCATTGTTTTGCTATGCCGCTGATCCTGAGCAGGTGCGTTTGCAGTTGCGGGGGCATGCGGGTCTGCGCATTCTTCAACGCCCCGCCAACCTGGAAGACGTGTTTTTGCGGCTAACCGGCCGCGAAATGAAGGATTAGTGATGCGTGATGTATTCATGATAACTCTGCCCGGCAACGCGCTGAACTGGCACACAGTATGGCACCGCAACTACCTTGCATGGAGGAAATCTGCGCTTGTGTCGCTCCTCGGGAACCTTGCGGATCCGATGATGTACCTGTTTGGTCTTGGCCTAGGTGTGGGAATAATGATAGGCCGCGTCGACGGCACGTCATACATCGCGTTCTTGGCCGCTGGAATGGTTGCGACGAGCGCAATGACTTCTGCCACCTTTGAGACGATTTATGCGGCCTTCTCGCGAATGCATACTCAGCGCATGTGGGAAGCGGTGTTATGCACTCAACTCACGATTGGCGACGTCGTTCTAGGTGAACTTTCATGGGCAGCCACAAAAGCCCTTCTTGCCGGCGCTGCGGTGATGGTGGTTGCTGCGATCCTAGGCTATGCGGCGCTGTCGAGTATCATCTATGTCATGCCCGTCGTCGTTCTCACTGGACTCGCCTTCGCGAGTGTGGCTATGGTGCTCGTCGCCATCGCGCCCAGTTACGACTATTTCATTTTTTACCAAACCCTTGTTCTGACGCCCATGTTGTTCCTGAGCGGCGTCGTCTTCCCGATCGGTCATCTCCCCGGTGCTCTTCGGCAAATTGCGAGATTCCTTCCGCTGACACATTCCGTTGAGCTGATCCGCCCAGCGATGCTGGCACGGCCTGTCGCTAGTATCAGCCTTCATGTGGCTGCGCTTTGCGTCTACGCAGTACTGCCGTTCTTTTTATCGGCGGTTCTACTTCGCCGCCGCCTAATGTCGTGACCATTTTGGCAATCAATCCGAGCCCACGAACTTCGCAACGGACTATCTGCGCAGCGCTCACACCCTCTTTCAACCCGTTAGATTAACGCCATGACATACCCCATGCAGACAACTGAGCCATTTGTGATCGTGGGGATGCCGAGGACCGGCACTCACTACTTGGAAGAATTGCTGAATGCCCATCCGAACGTGTCAAGTAATGGTGAGTTGCTCAATCCGTATGACCCAATCTGGCCCGGTCGCGCCCGGCTTTTGCGTAGCGATCGCGAACTGCTCGAGCTAGCCTATCTGCACCATCCGACCATGACCGGGAATCCGCATTTGACACACGTCGGTTGCAAGATCAACCAGCCTCAGTTTAACGAACGTCCCGGGTTTTTCGAGACGCTGGCCGCGTGGCCACGTTTGAAGGTACTGCTCGTGATTCGACGAAACACGTTGGAATCGTTTCGTTCTTTGGTGCAAGCAAGACAAAGCGGTCAGTGGCTAAAATACGGTCCGGACAACGACGACTCACGTCCGCCTCCGCAAGTCATATTGAAAATCGAAGACTGTGAGGCTTACTTTAAGGCCGCGGACGATTTCCACCACTTAATTCTGAGCTCGTTTTCACCGTCGAGCGTGCTCACTATCAACTATGAAACTCTTCGGGACGATCCGGCCCCAAGTCTGAAGGCGGTCTCAGCCTTTCTCGGCATCTCGAATCACCCTTGCTCTGAAAACACATCTCTTAGACGTCAGGAAGTTCGATCGCTGCGGCAGACGGTACTTAACTTCGAAGAGTTGAGGCGTCACTTCGAGGGCAGTCGATACGATAGCTTTTTCGAAGCTCAAGGGGGCTGATCGGCCCGCCAAACATCAAGATTGCCCCGATAGCTTTCAATTGTCTAGCTTTTGAAGAGCATTGGCTTTATCGACTCGCAAACTCGGGTTTCGCGGTCCGCAGCCTAGCTAAACTAATTCTTGCGTTCCGAGCAGCAGATGAACTCCGATGTGTATGGCCCACTGTTCCGGTTCAGTGTTCAGCGAGTGGCGTATGAACATATTGTTATAGGGTAACTTCAAATGGCTTCAACTGTGCAATGGAGACTGTATTGGGAAAATGAGCTAGGGCTCTCGGACCACATCGAATTGTCCGAGTTCTTTCGGGCAACGTATGGACCAACTGGATCTTTTAACGCAAGACCTTTCGAGGGCAGCCGGAGTTGGGCTGGTGCGCGGCCCGAACTCCGTGCGATTGCCTACGACTCGCAAGGGGTGGCGGCTCACATGGGCTCGCTGCGCCGGTTCATCAAGGTTGGCACGGTCGATGTTCTTGTAGCCGAACTGGGACTTTACGGAGTTCGTCCGGATCTCGAAGGACTCGGCATCAGCCATTCGATCCGCGCGATGTATCCGGCACTGCAGGGCCTTCGGGTTCCATTCGCATTCGGCACGGTGCGCCATGAGTTGAAGAACCATATCGCGAGGTTGTGTCGGCATGGATTGGGAACGGTCGTCTCGGGCGTGCGGGTGCGGTCAACTCTGGCCGACGTTCGTCTAGATTTGCCCCCGACACGCACTGAAGACGTCCTTGCGGTAATCATGCCGATTGGTAGCCCGATGAGCCAGTGGCCAGAGGGGAGTGCAATCGAGCGCAATGGTCCGGAGCTGTGAAGGCTGGCGCTTCACCACAGAAGGCGGTGGAGCCGACGCCCCCATGCAATTGTCCTTATAGTAAACCGCTATCGAGGTATGTGAACTTGACACATGTAGCGAATTTCGACTTGCTGCTTCGCGAATTGAACTCCAACGATCCGTGGCGGCTGGACAGTAACCCGTTCGAATTCGAGCGCCACAGGCAAATGCTTCGATTGGCACTTGCCGAGGGCATCGTCACAAATGCACTCGAAGTCGGATGTGCGAGCGGGGCGTTCACGGAAAAGCTGGCGCCTCATTGTCGACGGCTCACCGTCATCGATATAGTTCCAGAAGCGATTGCGCGAACACGCGCACGGCTAATGGAATCGGCCAATATCACTTGGATCGTATCAGACATCCAGCGCTTTTTGGCTCCGGAAAAGTTCGATCTGATCGTTGTCGCGGAGGTTCTTTATTACCTCGGAAGCATCGCCGAGGTACGGGCCACTGTGCAGAGCTTGGCGCGCATGCTTGCGCCCAACGGGCAGTTGGTATTCGGATCGGCTGTTGACGCCAATTGCCGGCGGTGGGGCCACATCGCCGGGGCGGAAACGGTGCTCGAAATGCTACGGGAAGAGCTGACCGAAGTCGAGCGCGTGCAGTGCATCGGGCGGTCGTCCAATGAGGATTGCATGCTCGCGCGCTTCCGGAGCCCGATGGATTTTACAAATCAACCGAATTGCCTCCGTTAGAGCGGGAGATACTATGCGCATCTGCGGCATCAAACTGACACACGATGGAGCCATCGCTGTTGTGGAGGATGGAAAGCTCCTTTTTTGCATCGAACAGGAGAAGCGGCACAATAACCCGCGATATCAGGAGATCGGGAATCTCGACGTAGTTGCAACAGTGCTGAGCGAACACGGGCTGCGTGTCGATGACATCGATCAGTTTGTAATTGATGGCTGGGACGGCGAGATAGAGTCGGAATTTCGCACTCTCAGCGGCCGTACGCCTGTGATCTTGAAAGGTGCTCCCTATATCGAACGCAGGGCCGACGATCTCCTCCATCCGCTCGAACGCACCGGCCTGTTAATCGCCGAACAATCGTATTCGTATCAGAGCTACCCTCATGTTTCGGGCCATGTCGCGTCCGCGTACTGCACCAGTCCGTTCGCGATAGGCGGGGAGCCTGCATACTGCCTAGTCTGGGATGGCGGCATGGTCCCAAGACTGTACTATGTGCGACCGGACGAAGCACGCCTCGTCAATTGCCTGTTCCCAGTTATCGGCCAAATGTACGCGGCGGCTGGACATCATTTCGGGCCCTATAAGAAGGCGAGCGGCGCTGACTGGGACCTGGGCGTCGCCGGCAAGCTTATGGCATACATCGCGCTCGGGTCGGTCGACGAAGGCATCATTGCAGTCTTTCGGGAGCTTTATGAGCAACGCTTTGCCGGCGACACCGAACTTGCGCAAGACTACCGCGAGAATGTCCGCATACCAGAAAGATCTCTCGCAGCTATACGCGACTTTTTCCAAGAATGCGTTCCACAATTGGAGGCCAAGCCTCAAGAAGACATACTTGCTTCCTTTCACGTATTCCTCGAGCGTCTTCTGGTTCAAGGAATGGAGGCAGCGCTCTCACGCCATCCGATTTTCGAGCCGCGGAACTTGTGCATCTCTGGCGGATGCGGTCTTAACATCAAATGGAACAGCGCACTACGTGAGAGTCGTCTTTTTGACGCAATCTGGATTCCGCCTTTTCCGAACGATAGTGGGTCTGCGATTGGCGCCGCTTGCTGCTCGATGGCAGCGAACAAAGGCTTCCTGCCGTTGGAATGGTCGATCTATAGCGGGCCAGCAGTGAAAACTGGTGACGTGCCGCCCGGATGGACAGCGTCCCCTTGCTCCATTGCACAACTCGCCGGCGTACTCGCTGAAAATAAACCCGTCGTCTTCCTAGCCGGCAGGGCAGAGCTGGGACCCCGAGCGTTGGGCGCTCGAAGCATTCTCGCTGCTGCGACGTCCCCTGCGATGAAGGACTTCCTCAACGCGGTGAAGCATCGGGAGCATTTTCGTCCGGTAGCACCAATATGTCTTGAAGATCAGGCGATTGCCGTCTTTTGTCCCGGTACTCCAGACCCCTACATGCTGTTCGATCATCAGACGCGCGAGGAATGGCGGGAGAGGATCCCCGCCGTAGTGCATCTCGACGGATCGGCGCGGTTGCAAACCATTGCAAGAACTTCCGCGCATCCCGTGGCGCAACTCCTAATTGAATACGAAAGACTCACTGGCGTTCCTTTGCTATGTAACACCAGTGCCAACTATCATGGACGTGGCTTCTTTCCGGACGCTGCTTCAGCCTGCGAGTGGGGAGGTGTCGAACATGTATGGTGCGACGGTCTTTTATTGAGCAAGGCATGTAGCACTGGCCTGCCATCGTCAATCGACGAACCAGGTTCTGACGGCCGGTTTGAGCGGGCCGTAGCCGCACCGCTCGGGGCGTGACTTGAGTGAGTGCGTCAGGGACTTTCTTTCACGGACGAACCGCACAGACAGCGGCAGCATCCCTCAGTGTCAAGATTTTCTATATTGCCATACCGATGCCCACCACACTGCTCCGACGCCGCGATGCAGAGCGGACGCCTTTGCTTCCAACAGCGGTTTCACCCCCTATCGTAGGCAAGTATGAAGAAGACCTCCGTTTCAGATCGTCATGTGCACGGCTTCCGGATTCAGCCGGAGTCGAGAGGACGATTGCTCCGGCAAACGCCCGCCATCCTGTGGTTCACAGGGCTGTCGGCAGCTGGAAAGTCGGCGATTGCCGACAAGGTCGAGGCACTACTGCATGCGTCCGGCCAACTCACCTACATTCTCGATGGAGACTCTATCAGGCTCGGTCTATGCAAGGATCTCGGCTTTGCGGATGCGGATCGCCACGAGAACGTGCGGCGCGTGGCCGAAATTGCAAAATTGATGGCTGACGCGGGGCTCGTAGTGCTGGTGTGCCTCATTTCGCCGTTCCGTCGCGATCGGGAACTCGCCAGATCTACCGCGGGTAGGCACCGTTTCGCCGAAATCCACGTTCACGCTAGTTTGGCCGTAGCCGAAGCTCGCGATCCCAAGGGACTGTATCGGCTTGCGAGAACTGGCGCCATACAGCATTTCACCGGCATCGACTCGCCGTATGAACAGCCGACGCTCCCGGACGTATTCATCGACACATGTTCGAAGTCCATCGATGAAGGCGCGGACCTTGTGGTGAAATGGCTCAATAGCCGCTAGTTGGAGCGAGACGAGTGTGGGCACGCCGCAAAACTGGACTCGATAAACCGATGTCCATGGCGGACGAGCGGCTCGATCGACGCCAATTGTCGGAGCGGGCGAAACGTCGACACTCGCATGTTGCATACCCTCCTTCCAGCGAACCCGGTGCCAGGGAGGTGAGTTTCTTCAACCACCCATCTGATTGCACTGCGCTCACGCGGACCAAGGTAGACAGATGATTGATTACGGCAATCTCAATTGCTATCGCGGACGATCGCGGTCTCGGTTGCGCGACTCAGCGTTGCTTCCGGCAGCAAATCGGCCTCTCGGCCGTGCCGCATCGATCACCGTCTTGCTTTCACTAGTCTATTCAGTTTCCGGCTGCACAGTCGGCCCCGAATATCGCACTCCCGCGCCGCCCGCGACCGACAGCTATACACCGAAGGCCCTACCCGAACACACGGTTTCGTCGCCCGGTGCGACGGGTCTTGCGCAGCAGTTCAAGGCTGGCGGCGAGCTGCCTGCACAATGGTGGACCCTTTACCGTTGCGAGCCCCTCGACGCGCTGATACGCGAGGCCCTCTCAAATAGCCCGAATATCGCTGCAGCCAGCGCGGCGCTGCGCCAGGCGAGCGAAAATCTGCGTGCGCAAACAGGGATCGATCTATATCCCGCCATCGATGTGAAGCTCAATGCTACTCGCGAAAAGCTCAATGGCACGACGCTAGGCCAGCCCAGCCTGAACAGAATACTAAGTCTGTACAACGCATCAGTGAACGTTTCCTACAACCTGGATCTCTTCGGGGCTGCACGCCACGAACTCGAGGCGCTGGGCGCGCAGGTCGACTTCCAGAATTTGCAGCTACAGGGCACATACCTGGCGCTGTCAGCGAACATCGTCACCGCTGCGGTCAGGGAAGCTTCCGTCCGCGAGCAGATTGACGCGACCGAGCGTATCGCCGCGGATGAGGAGACTCAGCTCGGTGTATTGCGTAAGCAACTTGAGTTCGGCGGGGTGGGTCGCGTGGCTGTGCTCTCGCAGGAAACGTTGCTCGCACAAACGCGCGCTACCCTGCCGCCACTGCGGCAGTCTCTCGATCGGGCGCGACATCAGCTTGCCGTGCTCGCGGGTAAACCACCTAGCGATAACAGCGTTCCCGAGTTCAGGCTGTCGATGTTCACCCTACCGCAGACCTTACCCGTCGCCCTCCCTTCGTCGCTCGTCCGTCAACGTCCGGACATCCTGGCTGCGGAAGCCCTGCTGCGTCAGGCGAGCGCCCAGGTCGGCGTCGCAACCGCGAACATGTATCCGCAGCTTACGCTGTCCGCAAACTACGGCCCGCAATCATTAACGCCAGCGGGCATGCTGAAGTACGCGGACATGATCTGGAACATCGGCGCGGGGCTCACGCAGCCGATCTTTAACGGAGGCCAACTGAGCGCTAAAAAGCGCGCGGCGGAAGCCGCCTACGATGAGGCCAACGGGCAATACAGGCAAACGATACTGCTTGCATTCGAAGATGTCGCGGATACGCTCCGCGCACTCGATCACGATGCAGCCGCACTCGCCGCGCAAACCGAAGCGTGGCGTGCAGCCAGCAGCTCGCTCGAGCTGACGCGTGGCCAGTTTCGTGCCGGCGGTGTCAGTTATCTAGCTCTGCTCGATGCGCAGCGTCAATACCAGCAGACCATCGTCAATCTCACCCAGGCGCGCGCTGCACGCTACGCAGACACGGCCGCATTGTTCGAAGCACTGGGTGGCGGCTGGTGGAGCGACGCGGCCAGGATCCAGACAGGACAGGCGGACTCCGATATCAACCCGCAGTGAACCCTCTTTCTGCTTGCCGCGCCCCGCATGGTTTCCAATGCTGCGCGTCCAAAGGGATCTGTTCCATATCAGTTTGCCGTGCAAGGACACGACGATGACGACAAATAAACCAACAGCAAAACGGATGATCACCATGCTGATCTGCATGGGCGTTCTGCTTGGCGCGCTGATCGGTTTCAACCTGTACAAGGCGCATATGATCCGGAAATTCATGGCACACAATGCGGTGCCGGCTGCTACCGTCACGTCCGCCGTCGTGAGCTATCAGATATGGCAGCCACAGCTTGCCGCTGTGGGCAGCCTGCGTGCCGTGCGCGGTGTCGACGTGACGACTGAAGTGGCTGGACTCGTTCGCGAGATCGCATTCAAGTCCGGCGAGGAAGTCAAGGCTGGACAGGTGCTCGTGCGTCTGAACGACCGCTCGGACCGCGCGCAGCTCGCCTCGCTAAGAGCTGCCGCCGAACTCTCGCAAACCGTCTATAACCGCGACACGGCACAGTACGACATTCAGGCGATTGCCAGGGCGCAAGTGGATGCTGATGCCGCCGACCTGAGAAGCAAACGAGCACAAGTCGAACAGCAGGCCGCACTAGTCGAGAAAAAAACGATTCGCGCGCCTTTCGCGGGACGCGTGGGCATCACGACAGTCAATCCAGGCCAGTACGTCAATCCGGGCGACGCCATCGTTACGTTGCAAGCTATTGACCCCATCTACGTCGACTTTCACCTGCCCCAGCAGGAACTCGGTCAACTGCAGGTGGGACAGAGCGTCGCCGTAGCTACAAGTGCATTCGTGAGCCGCGGCTTCGTGGGCAAGATCCGCGCTATCAACCCGCGCCTCGACAGCACGACGCGCAACGTGGAGGTCGAAGCGGCCCTCGACAACCGCGAGCGCAAGCTGTTGCCGGGGATGTACGCTAGCGTAAAAGTCGATGTTGGTCACGAGCAGCGTTACCTGACACTGCCGCAAACGGCAATCACTTACAATCCCTACGGGGCAACAGTTTTCGTCATCAAACCGGGCGAGCATAAGGACGCACGCGGCAAAACGATGCCCGTTGCGCAACAGATCTTCGTAACGCCAGGACCCACGCGCGGCGATCAGGTTGCGATCCTGAAGGGCTTAGACGAAGGCGCACTAGTGGTGACGAGCGGCCAACTCAAGCTGAAGAACGGCACACCGCTCGTAATCGACAATCGCGTGTTGCCGGCAGACAGTCCTGCTCCGACGCCCCAAGAACAATAAGAGTTCCTCAGATGGATTTCACCGACATATTTATCAAACGGCCGGTCCTCGCGTCCGTGGTAAGCCTATTCATCCTCGTGCTGGGCTTACGTTCCCTGTCGACACTTAAGGTTAGCGAATATCCCCAGACCGGCACTGGCGTCGTTACCATCACCACCTCGTACTATGGCGCTAGCGCCGAGACGATGGCCGGCTTCGTTACTCAGCCGCTCGAAGCCGCGATCGCACAGGTGCAAGGCATCGATTACATGTCGTCGAAGAGTAGCACGAGTGTCTCAAGTATCACCGCGACTCTCCGCCTGAACTACGATCCGAACCGCGCGCTAACAGAGATCAACACCCAAATCGCGTCTATGCGGAACCAGTTGCCACCCCAAGCGCAACAGCCAGTGTTGACGATTCAGGTCGGCCAGACTACTGACACGATGTATATGGGCTTCTACAGCGATGTCCTGCCAAGCAACAACGTCACGGACTATCTGCTGCGCGTTGTCAAGCCGAAGCTCGATTCAATTCAGGGCGTGCAAACCGCAGAGGTTCTCGGCGGCCGTCAGTTCGCGTTGCGCGCGTGGCTTGATTCCACCAGGCTCGCAGCGCACAACGTCACGGCTTCTGACGTCTACACCGCACTCGGCAACAACAACTATCTGGCGACGCTCGGAGCAACCAAAGGCCAGATGACCAGCGTCAGTCTAAACGCTGGTACCGATCTGCATTCCGTCGAAGACTTCAGGAAGCTGGTTATCAAGCAGAAGAACGGCGCGATCGTGCGCCTAGAGGATGTCGCCAATGTTGTATTGGGTGCGGACAACTACGACTCCAATGTCGCTTTTAGTGGAAAACGCTCGGTGTTCATTGGGATCAAGGTAGCGCCCGACGCGAACCTGCTCGAAGTAGCGAAACGCGTCAAAGCTGTGTTCCCTGATCTGCAGAAGCAGCTCCCCACGGGGGTGTCGAGCGACATCGTCTATGATGCCACGGACTTTATCGAGACTGCCATCGACGAAGTGGTGAAGACGCTCGTCGAGGCACTACTGATCGTAACGCTAGTGATTTACCTGTTCTTCGGCAGCTTCCGCGCGGTGATAGTGCCCTTGTTCGCGATGCCGCTGTCTCTGATCGGCACATTCTTCATGATGCAGTTGCTCGGCTACTCCATTAATCTACTGACGCTGCTCGCGCTGGTGCTCGCGGTCGGACTCGTGGTCGATGACGCGATCATCGTGGTTGAGAATTTCGACCGACACCTGACGACCGGGGGCAAGCGTCCCTTCGATGCCGCGTTCATCGCCGCGCGCGAACTCAGTGGCCCGATACTCGCAATGACTGTTGTGTTGATTGCCGTCTATCTCCCCATTGGCTTCCAGGGCGGACTGACGGGCGCACTGTTCACGGAGTTCGCATTTACACTGGCAAGCGCGGTCACTATGTCGGGGGTGGTCGCGCTAAGCCTATCGCCAATGATGTGCTCGCGACTCTTTCATCACGAGCAGCAACCCGGACGCTTCAACCGTTTCGTCCATCAGCAGTTTGAGAAAGTGCATCGGGGTTACATGCGGCTCCTGCGCTCGATACTGGACACATGGACCGTATTCGTCGTGATGGGTGCAATACTGTTATGCGGGACCATCTATTTATTTGCGACGTCACAGTCCGAACTCGCCCCCCAGGAGGACCAAGGCATCGTACTGTCGCTGATCCAGGGACCACCCAATGCGACGATTCAACAGATGCAGATGTATGCCGACCAGGTTTTCCAGATATCTAAGCAATTGCCCGAGTATGCGCAGATGTTTCAGTTGACAGGCGCGCCGACATTGAATCAGGGCTTCGGCGGCGTGCTCTTCACGACATGGGACAGGCGCAAGAGAGGTGCCTCCGAGTTGCAACAGGAGCTTCAACAGAAGTGGAATGGCATCGCCGGCGCGCGAGTTGCTGCTTTCCAGCTTCCACCCCTGCCCGGTGCGCAAGGCTTCCCGGTGCAGTTCGTGATCAACACGACTGAGCCTTTCGATAACCTTAACGAAGTAACCCAGGCGGTTTTGCAACAGGCGCGCGAAAGCGGCATGTTCCTCTTTGTCGACTGCGACCTAAAGATCGACAAGCCCGAGACCGTTCTGATGGTTGACCGCGACAAGGTCGCCTCGCTCGGCCTTACGCAAAGCGACATGGGACAGGCGCTCGGAGCTGCGCTCGGTGGTAACTACGCGAATTATTTCTCGGTCGCCGGCCGTTCTTACAAGGTGATTCCACAACTTCAGCAGGTCGACCGAATGAACCCATCGCAGCTATTAGACTACAACCTGCGCACTTCCGACGGCAGTATGATCCCTGCTTCGACTGTCTCGCATCTGAAGTCGACGGTTGTGCCCGAATCCATCAACCATTTTCAGCAAATGAATTCGGCAACGATCTCGGCCGTAGTCGCACCCGGCGTTTCGCAGGGCGAAGTACTCGAGTTCCTGCGCAACGCCACAACCCGCGTCGCTGCCTCAGGATACAACATGGACTATTCCGGACTTTCGCGCCAATTCATGCAGGAGTCGGGCGGCTTCCTAATCACTCTGATGTTCGCAGCGGTCATTGTGTTCCTTGCACTCGCGGCGCAGTTTGAAAGCTTCCGCGATCCCATCGTCATTCTGGTATCAGTGCCGTTGGCGTTGTTCGGTGCGCTGATCTTCATTAACATCGGCGTTTCCACGCTCAACATCTACACGCAAGTCGGACTGGTCACACTCATGGGGCTTATCAGCAAGCATGGCATTCTCATCGTGCAGTTCGCGAATGAGTTACAGCGTTCAGGCCGCAGCAAGCGCGAAGCTCTTGAAGAAGCGGCAGGCGCGCGCCTGCGCCCGATCGTAATGACTACAGCCGCCATGGTGCTTGGTGTTCTGCCGTTAGTGATTGCGTCCGGCGCTGGCGCGGCAGGGCGCAACGCGATCGGGCTGGTAATATTCACGGGACTGTCGATCGGCACTCTGTTCACACTGTTCGTTGTCCCGTCGATGTACATGTTGTTAGGTGCAGAACATCACAAGAAGACAACAGCAATGACGTGACCGCCATCAACTGTGCAATTTTTCGTGCACTCCTCGCGCCGCGGCGTGGCTGGAGCAAGCGACTTGCGATGACGGTAAGGACCGCCTTCACGCGGGTCTTTGTGTCTCGCCATTGATCAGCCCCACGTATCTGAGGACACGAAGGCTCCCCTAAGATCAGGGATAGCCTAGGCTAGCGGTAAGCCTAGACATTATGTGAAACCGTTGAATTTATGAGTGAACCGGAGCACCGTTGGCGAGGCGTTAACCCGAACCAGGTGTCCGGTCGGACCGAGCAATTGCAGGAAGGCGGAGTGGCGGCGATGAAAGCTGACGATACGTCGCACCGTCATCAGAGCACGCCGCAGCGGACTAGGACGACCGCTGTCGGAACCTTAAAAGAAGGTTTGGAATGGCGCGCACAAAGACGTGTTTGCGCGCCCGCCTTGGTGCGGGGGGCGACGATTGAAGCGGTCTGCGAAGTTCTCGGCGCGGTCCGCTATGACGTAGCAGTGAAAACGGGCTCGCTTGTCCGATTGGCAAAGCGGTCGTAGCGCCACACCGTCCGATGACTCAGAATGTCTCGAAGAAATGCTGGTCCATGTAACGCATTTTCTTCCGACTTCAGGTGTCTGGGCGCTACCGCATTCCGGGCGAGAACAGATCGCCCCGTAGCCCAACCACAAGCGCGTGTATCGGCTTATCTGAGGGCATCATCTGCTGCTGCGCCGTCTCGGGGCGCTGCGATACACGTGGCAGCACGACGATCGTGTTGTTGCCGTGGACAACAGCAATACCATTCGTGCTCCGATGGCTTCAAGTTCCGGTGCGACGATGGCTCTTCCCTGTGTGTAACCTTCGAGCTGCCTGCCGCAACCGGAGGCGATTAGCTGGACTGCGACAACTCGAAGCCATACCGGTAGCGTGGCGCACGACGTGATGCTGATTGCCGTCGAGCAGCGCAGCTCGTCGAACGGATGACGTACAACGCTCTACCTACATCGACCATGGCACGCGTATCTTCGGGCGCGAACTGCCTTCCCCCCGCATCCGCTGACCACGCACGTACACTGGCCCACAGCAATTGTATGGCTCACTCGTTCGTGAAGACGATGTGCGTTTCCCCGGGGTTATAGGGCAACTCCACGCCACCAACCCGCAATCGAGTCCAGTCCGAAAGTTATATGCCCACGGGTTCTCGTCCTCAAGTTAGCCGATATCGAGCACGAGGTAACCTTTTCCAGTCGACATCCTGACGCTCGCCTCGTTGCGACATTGCCTTCACGTCTTCGCAAGCGATGTTTAGGCAACTCGGCGGCGACAAAAAATAGACGACCGGTTCTGACCTCACGATATCTTCTCACAAGTATCAATTTTATTTGTTTGATCCTGAGGTAGACGATTTGCTATCGTGGCATACACGGATACTAAAAATAAATAGCGGTTTGCCTTGACAGACAACCAAGTTATTGGCAACGAAATAAGCAATCTTTCCCTCTCTCTTATCTAAATCGTAGCGTTACTCTCAGTGATCGTCTTTTCGACGGGTAGAGGTACTCCAAAGCGAGATAATTCATGAAAAACTGCTCCGCATCTTCACAAATTGCATCACCGACTATTGACCTATTGTATGACTACGCTCCTTTCCTCGACATTTGCAAATCAGAAGGAGCAATTGGCTCGTTTTCACCCAGTTTACAGACGCCGCGGGTTGCAATCGTGGGGGCTGGCATTAGCGGGCTTCTGGCCGCGGCGGAATTGATGCGAGCAGGTGTCACCGATGTCACCGTGTTTGAAGCCCGCGATCGCATCGGAGGTAGAGTATGGTCACAAGCTTTTGATCCACGGTACCCGCATCTCATTGCTGAAATGGGTGCAATGAGATTTCCTCCGACTGCGACCGGTCTTTTTCATTATCTTGACAGGTACGGTATTTCGACGACAGCCTCTTTCCCGGATCCAGGAATGGTCGATACCGAATTGCACTATCGCGGTACTCGCCATATCTGGCGCGCGGGAGAACCGCCGCCCCCATTATTCAGAGTCGTCTACGAAGGCTGGAGAGCCTTTTTGCAGGAAGGATGCGTGATCAACGGTACGTCTCTAGTTGCTCCCGCAAAAATCACCGCAATGTTGAGGTCAGGCCGGTTTGAGAAAGCCCGAGCGGAATGGCAAACGTGGCTCGACGTGTTTCGTGACAGTTCTTTTTATGCAGCCATCGTGGCCATCTTCACTGGATCTCGCCCGCCCGGAGACATCCGCTGGGAACGGCCTGACGACTTTGAACTATTCGGTTCTTTGGGCATAGGCTCTGGAGGCTTCCTTCCCGTTTATCAGGCGGCATTCACCGAAATACTACGGCTCGTCATCAATGGCTACATGGACGATCAACGCTTGGTCTCTTGCGGAATTTCTACACTAGCTGAGTGCCTCGCAGCAGAGAAGATCGGAGAATGCACCGTTGCTGACCGGGTTCGCTTCAATGGCGTGGGCCGTATCTACAAAGAAGACGGAAAGATAAGGCTGATGACTGACGCGGGCGAAATCATGACCTTTGACCGAGTTATCGTTACCAGCAACACAAGGACAATGCAGATGGTTCACGGCCTGACCGACGACGAGACGTTTCTCAGTCGAGACGTCTCACGAGCCGTTAGAGAAACGCATCTCACCGGGTCATCAAAACTATTCATGCTTACACATGGTAAATTTTGGATCGGTAACGATTTGCCAGTCACAATTCAATCTGACAGTTTTGCGCGCGGGGTATATTGCCTTGACTACGAGCCCGATAGGCCAGACGGTCCAGGTGTAGTTTTGCTTAGCTACACGTGGGAGGACGACGCGCATAAGCTACTAAGCGTCCCCGACAAAAAGCAGCGCTGCGAGCGTTTTGTCAACGCCCTTGCTACATTCAACCCTGAACTTGCGCGCCACCTGACTCCCGTGGATGACGACTACGAGCATGCTATCCTTCACCATGACTGGTTGACTGATCCCCAATCTTCCGGTGCGTTTAAACTCAACTATCCCGGTGAAGATGTGTACTCACAGCGGCTTTTTTTTCAATTTCAGACGGCAAACGACCTTGCAACGGATACCGGCCTATATTTGGCTGGATGTGGTTGTTCATTCACCGGTGGTTGGATCGAGGGGGCGATCCAGACGGCTATCAATAGCGCCTGCGCCGTTATACGCAGTACAGGCGGAGACCTTCTACGGGGCAATCCTCTCGACGAAATACGCAGTGCCTATCACTACTGATATCGCATGCTCTGACGACACCCTATTTTGGGACACTTTATGTATTCGGAAGACTCTCTGGAATCGCTTTGTGATGGTATACGCGATGGTGAAATCTCTGCGGATGACATGCGGAAGCACGCAATTAGCGCCAATGCTAGTCAGTCGAAGCTCAATTGTTTCATTGGTAGTCGCGACCTCGATGCGCATTTCGCAAGGCCGAATGATGTGCTGAAAGGTGCACCACTCTACGGCATCCCCTTCTCATTGAAAGACAATATTTGTGCTAACGGGTTTCCAGTAACCGCCGGTACGCCAGGGATGGAAGGATGCATAGCGACACGCGATGCCATTATCGTCCGAAAACTGAAATCCTTGGGCGCTGTCGTCGCCGGTAAGAACAATATGCATGAACTTAGTTTTGGCATCACATCGGTCAATCCGAGGTGGGGAACGGTGGGCAACCCGACGGCTCCGGGATATCTGGCGGGCGGAAGCAGTGGCGGTTGCGCGGCCGCAGTGGCTGCCGGGATTGTTCCGATGGCGATCGGAACTGACACTGGCGGCTCAGTGCGGATACCGGCCGCCTTCTGTGGCATTATCGGCTTCAGGCCTACAAGCGGTCACTGGTCTTCAGCTGGAATCATTCCAGTTTCTCGCACTAAAGATTCACCTGGGCTTTTGACGCGCACGGCGAAGGACGCGTTGATGATATATGAGCTGCTGTCCACCGGTACCCGCCCGCCGGCAAAACAGATTGGTACTCCTTGCCGCATAGGACTTCCGGCGTCCATGTGGAGTGACCTCAATGAAGATGTCCGAAAGCATTGTTGGCGTGCGATCACGCGTCTGATCCGCGCGGGGTTCGAGTGCGTTGATCTGGACGACTCGGCTGTTGCCGACTTAAATAGGATCGGAACCTTCACCATTCCCGTTTACGAATTCTTCATGGACTTTCCACGCACATTGCTTTCCTTCGGTTGGGCCAACAGGATAAATACGATATTCGATAACATCCGTGATGAAGCTGTCCGCAACATCGTCCACAGCAACCTCAGTGCGCAACTGATCTCTGCGGCGGATTATTCTTTTGCGATTCAGAATGTGGGCCTTTTGCGTCAGCAAATGAAAAACCTGTTCACCACCCAAGGTATCGATTTTCTCGCATACCCGACGGTTCCACGCAGCGTTCCCCACTGTAGCGATGCCGGGCGGCCCGAACTTTTCTCGGAGGTGATACGTAATACCGACTTGGCCAGCAATGCCGCGATGCCCTCGGTTACGCTTCCTGTTGCTCCGGATGGTGCATTGCCCGTTGGTTTGAGCCTTGACGCACCACGAGGTCAGGACCGCCGCCTCTTGACTATGGCAACGTCTGTAGAAGACGTTCTGAATTCGTCGTAACACGACTGCCATCTTCACTGCGAAATGTTTCATGCGCAGGCAGCAGCAAACGATTCGCACACCGTTTCGGAGGCGGTAGCCAATGCAGATTTCATTGCAAAGAATAAACACTCTCTTTGACGCCGGTAGTTTTGTCGACCATCACCCTGTCGAGAGAAGTCATTTCATCTGCGGCGAAGGGTCTATAAATTCCGTAAGAACGTTTCTGGTCATGAATCGGGGACGAGACTGTGAATTCAGAGGAAGCGGACAGTGGCGCACCGCCACGCAGATTACAAAGACCGTAACGATAGCCCGGGACAGTTGCGCCCCATTGATTTACGTTCAGGACCGTCCCGGAGGGACAGATAGTTTCGATACCACAAAAGTTCTTTCATCGGACATGTCGAAACTGCTTTTATCACCAACTGGAATGGGCAGAGTCAGTGCATCTCTCGCGGAGTTGGCCGAGAAGAATTTGCTAATTTCCGCCATACTCGGCCCGACCTCAGGCCCCTTGGCCTTACCACTGATGCTGGCTGACTTGGTGTTGATGACCAAAAAGGGCGCCTTGTGCATGGGTCGCCCCGATATGGTGAAGGCCATGCTGGCTCAGGATTCAGATCTCTATTCGCTAGGTGGAACAGACGTTCACAGCAAGCACTCAGGTTCAGTTCAATTGGTATTCGAAGATGAAGAAGACCTATTCGGATGTGTAAGGCAGTTGCTTCACGTCAGCGCCAACCGCGGAGCGAACCGTGGTCTGGGATATGAAGAACCCGAAGCAGCTGATTTCAAGAGCTTGATTCCATCGGATCATCGTACGCCCTATGACATGCATCAGTTGCTGCATTCTTTCGTCGACAAGGACAGTTTCACCGAAATTAGCCCCGAATACGCAAAGGAAGTGTTGACAGGCTACGCGACCATTAAAGGAAGCGCGGTCGCTATCATTGCCAACAATCCCCGCTATAAGGGCGGTGCCATTCACAGGCAATCCGCTACCAAAATAGTCAAAATGGTTGGTGTGGCTGAGAAAGTCCGGATACCGATCATGTTTATTGCTGACATCCCTGGATTTATGATAGGCCGAGAGGCCGAAAATAGTGGGATTTTTTCTGCAGCGGCAGATTTGTTCAGGGCACACGTTCGAAGCAAAGTACCTAAGTTGCTGCTCATTGCAAGAAAAGCGTACACGGGAGGCGTGTATGCTATGTGCGGCCCTGGCTTTAACCCAGTAGCAGTCTTGGCTTATCCGCAGGCTCACATTGGTGTTTTCGGTCCCGATACGATGACAAAAGTCATGCCAGAACTTGATGAAACGACAAGAGACATAATACAGAAGCTGACCGACGAAATCGTAAATCCCGAACTGTTGAAGGCCAGTGGACTGATCACCGACGTCATTGAAATAGAAGATACCCGGGAGCAGGTTTCGAGATACTTGTTCGCGGAAGCAGGCAGATCTTGAGTCGGATGTTCTGATCGCGGGACAATGCGCGACTTGCCAGACTATCGTGTCCAAGTCGTAGCACTGCCGCGATCAAACTTCTTTGGACTGTTGCCGCGCCACGGTCATCCGGCACTGCGTCATGATAACCAGCGATTCGATGTACGCATGTCACGTTCATCGCGCTAGGCGGGGTCCACGCACTATCAACAAGATTGCGCTGCGTGTCAGGCTCAGCAGGACGATGCCCAGGACAGATGCGTTTGGCACGCCGACTTGTAACCTGCATAGTGCGACTGCTTTTATGCCAAGGATTGCAGTTCAGCTGCCGATGCAAAAACCGGCCGCTTTTGAACTGCTCCGATCGGATTGTGTGGTGTCTACACGCGCACCGACTTCACTGTGGCGCCTTTGCGCACGTCGAGCGTGCCTCCCGGATTAGTTCTATTTGAAGAAATGACGTGCACAAAACCTGCCGCTGAACTAGGGGAGATGTAACATATACACTATTGTCATTCGCGCTGCGGGACCAAAGTCCTGGGCGAGGAAGCCGGACTCGCCCGACTTCCGCGTCCGGGCCCGGTGACGGGTGCGACAGCGCGCCCGTCGCGCGGGCGCGGCCAGACACGCGCTTGGTCCGCAAGTGGTCGATCGCCGCACTCACGATTTCTCCCTGAAGAGCGTCTCGATGGCAATATCGTGCGATGCGCCGTATGAGACGATTTTGCGGAACCGGGTGAATCGCACTGATGCTCGACGATCCGGCAAGCCGCTTGAGCAGTTGGTCGGCAAAAGCGCCCAACAAAAAGTGGCGATAGTCGCGCTATCGTCGCTAAGTCAACCCCGGACTAGAATCCTGTTGCTCGCACCGTAGCGCAATCCATCGAGAAACACAGCCACCAACCTCCGGGCATCGGGCGGATCGGGACATTCAAGCGGAGCGCACAGGGCGGCTACCGCGCACAAAACTTCTTCGGGCCGTATTCCCTTGCGAATATCGCCCGAATCTGTGGCGGCATCAAGAAGGCTCTGAACGACAGGCCGGAGTCGGTCAAGAAAATAGGTCGGCAATGCCCGGAACGCGGCATCGCCCGAATTCAGAGCCGCGGCGAGACCGCGTCTCCTCGTCACAAAATCGACGTAGCGTTCAATCCATCCTACTAATGCGTCGCCAGCGCCAAGCGTGGCGGCAAGTTCAAAGCCGGCATCGGCGCAGGCATCCACCTCACTGCACAACGCGGCTACAACTAGATCCGAACGTTGGGGGAAGTGACGATAGATTGTCCCTATAGCGTCATTGGAAGGCACGCAACGATGAGCTGCTTTGCAAATACCATGCACGCGCTGTGTCTCATGCTAGCCCACGAGCCGAGGTGAGCGTGAGCGTCACACTGTCCGCTGCTTGTAGATGGCGTGCTGCGCAAGCCGGCGCCGGTTTTCCCGGCAGTTGGCGGCGGATCGCCCACATGACAAGCGTACCCCAGGAGCCGATGATCAACACCACGCGCCACCCGGTCGGTGACTAACGTTGCGCGCAGGCACTAACCACCATGCGAACAGTGTGAGCGGCAGGCACTGCTCTTTGGCGAGTTCGTCGATATAAGGATCAGTCACAACCAGGAGATGTTCGCGTCGATGCCCGCGATCAGCGCCGCAGATAAATTACACACGGACGGTCGTGGGCAATTCATCAGAAAACTCTATCGAATATAGAAGCAGCGAGACCGTAAGGTCGTCTTGCTCCTAGAGCGGTTGGCGAGGCGGACCAACCAAAAGGCGCCGATGAAGAGACGCATTTAGCTGCTTCTATCGATATCCACTCCTTCAAGATTTGGGGCGTCTTCCTGGACGAATCTGGCGATGCTTGCATCGTATTTCGCGCCCCTGCCCCCCAAGGCAACCGTCGCTCGCTGCGCGCTGAGAAGCAACTCCTTAAGAGCAAGCTTGATCGTAGATGGGGTGTCGAATCTGCCCTTCGGTCCCGATAGAGTCAGAGCGCCTACTAGCTGACCGGTTGAATCGAACACCGGCACCGATGCTGATGTCGTTTCAGGATCGCGTTCACCGTATGAGACCGCGCACAATTGTTCCCGCACCCGATTCCAGCGCGGATCTGACGATTCAGTGAAAGCGAGCAGTACTTTGCCGGAGGCGCCGTTGTCAATCGCGAATTCCTCCCCAATACGTATCGCTACTCTCACGCTTCTCGAAGGCTCCACGCGGTACAGAACTAAGCGCTGGTCACCTTGCCGCACATAGAAAGATGCCGTCTCGCCCAAGTCCCGACTGAGCTGCTGAAGGATCGGCTCCACCACTGGACCGACTTGAAAAGACCGCTGGTAAAGCATTGCGAGCCGTAGCGGTTGAGGTCCGATAGAGTACTGACCGTCATTCAACTTCCGGATAAATCCGCCGTGCTCTAAAGCGCCGAGCAACCGCAAGACCGTACTTTTGTACAACCCGGCACGGCGCGAAAGCTCGGTTAGCGTCAACTGGTCGTCGGTCGGGCCGAATGCGCTCAGAATAGCAAAAGCTCGGTCAAGAACCGCGACTCCGCTGCTTGTCTTCGATGCGTCGACTGAACGCTGCCCGTCGTCGGGCCCAATGCCAGTCATTTCTTCCCCTTTGGTCAATTGCCGTCACTTTACGGTTTCGCTTGACAGAACTCAAGTTTCACTTTGGCATCGAGGGTTTACCCTTATTAACGAGATTAATCCGACCATCTAGAGTTCTATCACGTAGACCTAGGATCTATTGTATAGAACCATGGAGTTACTCTTGAATACCCCGAATCCCGAAGTGTTGATCAGCGAGGTCGGGCCGCGCGACGGATTGCAGAGCGTTAAAACCGTGATGCCCACTGCAGCGAAGCTGCGATGGATCTCCGCGCTCGCCGCTGCGGGTCTTAGGGAAATTGAAGTGGGTTCATTCGTGCCGACGAAGCTGCTGCCGCAGATGGCTGACATTCGTATAGTCGTCGCGCATGGGCTGTCTATTCCGGATTTGCGCGTCGCGGTTCTCGCGCCGAACCTGCGTGGTAGTCAGCGCGGTTTCGAAGCTGGCGTGCACAAGGTCACGCTTCCCGTGTCAGTGACCATAGAACACTCGCTGGCCAATATGCAGAAAACCAATGAGCAGATGATCGAGGAAGTGCGCAATATCGTCGCGCTTCGCAACGAACGGTTTCCAAACGTAGAGATAGAGGCCGGCATTTCGGTTGCCTTCGGCTGCACGATCGCCGGCACTGTGACCGATGACCAGACGATGCGCATGTGTTTGGCAATGGCCGAGTGTGGTGTTGATGAAATCGGCCTGTCCGATACGAGCGGCTACGCGAACCCGACCCAGGTTCGCCGGCTGTTTCGCCGGCTCCAAACGGAACTTGGCTCAAAGGCTGGCGGTGCACACTTCCATAACACGCGCGGACAGGGACTTGCCAACGTCGTCGCAGCGCTTGAAGTCGGCGTGACGACGATCGACTCCAGCCAGGCGGGTCTCGGCGGCTGCCCCTATGCGCCGGGCGCAACCGGCAACATCGTGACTGAGGACTTGGTCTTCCTGCTGGAAGCCATGGGCTATGACACGGGCGTGGACATCGACAGGCTGATCGCCGCGCGTGCCATTCTCGCCGATGCGTTGCCTCGCGAAGCGTTATACGGACACTTGCAGGACGCGGGGCTCCCCAAAGGATTCGCGTATGCAGACGGCCACGCACCCCGTGCGCCGCAACCGGAAGACTACCGGATCAGACTAGCGCAATGAGCAAAGTGCGAGCCAACCAAGATTTGCCGTATAGCGGCGTACGCGTCGTCGAGATGACGCACATGGTGATGGGGCCCACATGCGGCATGGTGCTGGCGGACCTCGGCGCGGAGGTGATCAAGGTCGAACCCATTTCCGGCGACAGCACGCGCGCTTTGCGCGGGTCCGGGGCGGGCTTCTTCAGCACGTTCAACCGCAACAAGAAGAGCATCGCTGTCGACGTAAAAGATCCGCGCGGCGTGGAAATCATTCACAAGCTGCTTGCAGGGGCGGACATTTTCAGCGAGAACTTCAAGAGCGGCACGATGGACAAACTTCGCCTCGGTTATGCTGCACTGTCCAGGATCAATCCGCGTCTCATCTACGTGTCGCATAAAGGGTTTCTGCCCGGCCCATACGACCATCGCACCGCGCTGGATGAGGTCGTGCAGATGATGGGCGGCCTCGCTTACATGACGGGACCGGAAGGCAGGCCGCTGCGCGCCGGAACGAGTGTCAACGACATCATGGGAGGCATGTTCGGCGCGATCGGTGCGATGGCGGCCCTCGCACAACGCGAACGCACCGGCCGGGGTCAGGAAGTGCAAAGCGCGCTGTTCGAGAACAATGTGTTCCTCGTAGCACAGCACATGATGCAGTACACGGTGACCGGTACTGCCGCGGCGCCGATGCCAAGCCGCATTTCAGCCTGGGGCATCTATGACGTGTTCTCGGTGAAAAATGGCGAGCAGATCTTTCTTGCGGTCGTCTCCGATACTCAATGGGCGCCGTTCTGCGACGCTTTCGGGCTGGCGGAGCTCAAGTCGAATGAGCGGCTAGCCTCCAACAATCTGCGCGTGCAGGCCCGCGAATGGTTGCTGCCGCAGCTTCAAAAACATTTGGAAGCGTTCACCGCCACGGAGATCAGCGCGATCTTCGAGCGCTGCGGGCTGCCTTATGCGCCGATCATGAAGCCGCAGGACCTTTTCGATGATCCGCACCTGCTCGCTACCGGCGGACTCGCCCAAGTGACTTTGCCGCCTGACGCCAGCGATGCGGGGCAAGCCATCGCGACACGGACTGCGCTGCTGCCCTTGACGCTCGGTGGTGAGCGCCTGCATCTACGCGCGCCGCCGCCTTCGCTCGGTCAGGATACTCAGGCGCTTCTGACAGATCTCGGATACACGGCTGAGGATCTCGGACGATTGGTCGAGGCTGGGATTGTCAAGTGTCGGGACGCCCAGCCTCACGATGCGTCGAATCCTTCGGCGAACGAACTCGCCAGCGCCTGAACCAGCGAAGCAAACAAGCAGTCACTGTTCCGCAGAGGCCGGGCCTCTGCACGCCGCGATTTGTCCGGAGACGAGGCATGGCATTAAGTTCATCGAATATCGCCACAGGCCGCGCGGCGGATTCCACCCTCGAGCACTCCGCGGTCAGAAAAGCCGCGCGGCGCTTCATTCCGCTACTGGCGCTTGCGTACTTCTTCAACTATCTCGATCGCACCAGCGTCGGTTTCGCGGCGTTGACAATGAACCGCGATCTGGACTTGACCGCCACGCAGTTCGGCTGGGGGGCTGGCATCATGTTTGCGGGGTATTGCTTGTTCGAGATTCCGAGTAACCTCGCGCTGTACCGCTTCGGCGCACGGCGCTGGCTCGCCCGCATCATGATCACGTGGGGGCTGTTCGCAGCGGCAACGGCACTAGCTGTCGGCCCGAAAAGCTTCTACGCGATCCGGCTGATGCTTGGCATCGGCGAGGCCGGTTTTTTCCCCGGTGTGATCTTTTTTCTCGCGGTCTGGTTTCCGCCTGCCTATCGCACCCGAGTTCTGGCTTGGTTCACCGTCTCCACGCCGCTCTCGTCGCTCGTGGGGGGGCCGCTCTCGGCTGGCCTGCTGCACATGGACGGTGTCTTGGGACTAGCTGGCTGGAGGTGGATGTTCGTCGTTCAAGGACTGCCCGCGTGCGTCCTCGGTTTTCTGGTACTGAAAATGCTGGACGACAAGCCCGCCGATGCGAAGTGGTTGTCGCACGACGAACGGCAAGCTCTGCAGGGGGCGTTCGATCGAGAAGACACGTCAAGTCGGAAGAAGAAGCATTTCGTTGCGGCATTGAAGGACGTGCGAACCTACATTCTGGCGATGATTTCCTTCGGCTTCACGATGGGCTCTTACGGCATCGGTATCTGGCTCCCTCAGATGCTGAGGGCTCACGGCATGAGCGTGGCAAAGACGGGCTGGATGTCGGCAGTGCCTTACTTCTTTGCTACTGTTGCGTTGCTCTGGTGGGCCAAACGAGTCGACAGTCGCGGCGGGCCGATAGCGAATCTGGCCGCGGGTCTGCTGATCGGCGCAATCGCGCTCGGCGTCTCGACGTACTTTCATCAACTGCTTCCGACGATGGCCGGCCTAACGCTCGCGCTTATCGGCACGATTGCCGGGCGAACGATCTTCTATACGCTCCCAACCAGCTTCCTTTCAGGCCAAGCGGCCGCCGGTGGGCTCGCTTTCATCAACTCGTTCGGCGCGCTTGGCGGCTTTGTCGGACCGTATCTCATCGGCTATCTGAAAGACGGTTTCGGTACGTTCTCGGCCGGCATGATTGGCCTGTCAATCGCGCTGGGCATCACGACATTGCTGACACTGTCACTTCATGCGTTGGCTTCCGGAGAACAGGCATGAAAAAATCACATTCGCCGCGGCGTCGGCAATTGCTCGGCACTGCCTCAGCTTCCATGATTCTCTCCCCTGTTACCGGGCGCCATGCGTTTGAAAGAGAGGAAAAGCACCTCATGAGCACAACGAGCAATTACCTTCCCGTTCGGGCCGACTGGCTCGCTCGCGGCACCGAAGCCGCGCTCGAACCCGACATGCCGATCATCGATGCGCATCATCACTTCTACGAGCGCCCAGGATGGACCTACCTTCTGGACGAGTATCTCGAGGACGCGCGCTCGGGACATAACATTACTGCCTCGGTGTTCATGCAGGCGCTGACACGGTATCGCCCGTCTGGTCCCGAGGCACTGCGCCCTGTGGGAGAAATCGAATATGTTGCAAGCGTTACGACTCCTTTGCAGAGCGGCAAGCCGCAGGTTGCAAAAGCCATGGTCGGCTACGCTGATCTTCGCCGCGGATCAGCGGTGCGCGATGCTCTCGAGGCAGAACTGCATGCTGGCGATGGCAGATTTCGTGGCGTTAGGCACCTCGTTACTTGGGATGCCGACCGGACCCTTGTCAATCCATTATCGGCGCCCCCGCGAGGGCTGCTGCTCGATCCGGACTACGGGGCGGGAGTCGCACAACTAGCTTCGCTTGGACTGTCATACGACGCGTGGTTATTCTTTCCGCAGTTGCCGGAGTTGTACGAGCTGGCCAAGTCGAATCCTCATACGCCTTTCATCATCAACCATTGCGGCGGCGTTCTCCGGATCGCCAGCTATGCAAAGCAGCGCGAGGAAGTATTCGATGCGTGGTCCCGTTCAATGCGCACACTCGCCGAACTGCCGAATGTCTATGTGAAGGTGGGTGGCCTTGGTATGCGCATCAATGGCTTCGAGTTCGAAAAGGGCGAACGCCCACCCTCGTCGGACCAATTGGCACAGGCGTGGAAGCCATGGATCTATACGTGTATCGATGCATTCGGTGCGGCCCGCTGCATGTTCGAAAGCAATTTCCCCGTGGACAAGGGCTCTTATCCCTTCAGCAACGGTTGGAACGCCTTCAAGAAGTTGACTGCGCAAGCGAGTCCCGCAGAGCGCGAAGCATTGTTTCGGGGCACGGTCACCAAAGCCTACCGCTTCGAATGAGTGCGTCCGATCGATCAGCGCGGCCGGGCCCGGAAGCATCGTCATCACTGTCGGCCCAACAGCTGCGTTGACAGCCTTTGTGTGTATGACAGGACCGGCGCGATAGCCGTCTGATGAAGCCGACTTGGAAGGAACTACCGTCCTTGCCAAGGACGCCATGCTGGCAGTTCAACTGCCAGCATCGGTACGTCTCGGACGCTTTTTGTCATCGTAGCAAGAATTTTCACCATCTGCAGTAGCAGTTTTCGGGTTACTTGCCGCCCATTTCCCTTTCTGTAGCATCGGGCATGCTCAGTTCTCCGCAGCAAGCTAACGGTAAGCCTGCCCCTAGGTTCTCTCGAATCCTCTCCCGAGTTCCCAGTCTGTTATTCGGCGATCATATTCCAACTGTTCCCACCGGGCCGCATGCACGTAATGCTTAACAACATCATCTCCCAGGACATCCCGCAGCCAGGCTGAATTTGATGCAACATCGATCGATTCTCTTAGCGTTTTGGGAATATCCGGAAGATCGCGATCACGGTACGCGTCACCATGACATGGACCGGGCAGTTCGAGGTTCTCGGCAATCCCCGCGAGGCCGGCCGCGATCAACCCCGCGAAGGCCAGGTATGGATTGAGATCCGCGCCTCCGATCCGACATTCGACCCTAGCCGCGTACGAGCCTTCGCGGCAAACCCTGAAACCAGCCGTACGATTGTCTGGGCTCCAGACCGCCTTGGTCGGCGCGAACGTCCCTTTTTGAAATCGTTTATATGAGTTAACGTATGGCGCTAAAAACAGCGTGATGTCTCTCGAATACTTCAGAAGACCCGCAAGGTAGTGGCGCATAACATTGGCCATGCCATAGGGCGAATTTCTGTCAAAAAAAAGCGGAGCTCCATCTAGTGTCCACAGGGAGGAATGAATGTGGCTGGAAGAACCTGCCAACTGGTAGTTCCACTTGGCCATATACGTAATGGCTCTATTCTCCTGGGATGCAATTTCCTTGGTGCCGTGCTTAATTAGCGTATGTTGGTCAGCCATCACTAGCGGATCGGCGTAGCGTACATTGATTTCGCCCTGCCCAGGCCCCGATTCCCCTTTCGAGCATTCGATCGCGATTCCCGCACCGTGCAATCCGTTCCTTATCCGACGCATGACCGATTCCTCTCGCGAGGTCGACAGGATATGGTAGTCTTGGTTGTACGTTCCAGAGGTTAACAGGTCGCGAAATTTCTTCATCGATATATACTCGTAAGACTCATCGAATAGGTAGAACTCTAATTCCGATGCGAAGCACGCGGCCATTCCCCTCTCGTTCAGACGACGAAGCTGCTCCTGTAGAATCTGCCTCGGCGAATGAGCAACGGGCTCCTGACACTGGTCGAAAACATCGCAAATTACCAACGCCGTCGCTTCAAGCCAAGGAATGCGCCGCAATGTCGAAAGGTCGGGCTTGAGCACAAAATCGCCATATCCAGCTTCCCAACTTGAACACGTGTACCCTGCCACCGGTTCCATCTCGATATCATTGGCCAACAAGTAATTGCAGGCATGCGTTTCCAGATAGCCATGCTTAACGAAAAAGTCCCCTTGAAACCGCTTCCCGACAAGCCGACCTTGCATGTCAACCATGCAAGCGATAACTGTATCAATAGCACCCGAAGCAACATCCGTAAGCGGCTCGGCAGGGCCGGTCCCCGATTCGCGCGCGCGTGGGGCATGATGTGAGAGCGTGAGGAGGTCCGGGTAGATCACGTGAGATCGTTCCATGATCGTGGACACGATCTTCTGGATCTACCGGGTCAAACGGCTGGCGGGGGCGGAGGGGCCGGATTCAGTTTGACGGCCACGTTCCAGGGAAGCAACTCGTCGATGCGGTTGACCTTGTGGTCCGCAATATGAGTGAGCACGTATTCGAGATAGGCACGTGGGTTGATTTCGTTGAGTTTGCACGTACCGATGAGACTGTACATCGCCGCCGCACGCTCACCGCCGCTGTCGGAGCCGACGAACAGGTAGTTTTTCCTGCCCAACGCTACACAGCGCAGGGCATTTTCCGCGAGCACGTTGCTGATCTCGGCGCGTCCGTCCTCGCAGTAGAACGTGAGTGCCGCCCAGTGGTTCAGCGAGTAGTTGATCGCGCCCGTGAGCGTGGACTTCTTCGACAGCGTCGCAAGCTTGGCCCTGATCGTCGATTCGAACGTGTTGAGCAGCGGCTTGCTCTTCTCCTGCCGCACACGGAACCGCTCATCGGGTGGTTTGCCGCGAATGTCGGCTTCGATGCTGTAGAGCTCGCCAATCATCTCGAGCAGTTCCCGGGTATCTGGAGTCGGTGTACGCTCGTGAACGTCGTATATGTACCTCCTCGCGTGATCCCAGCACGCCGCTTCGTGCACGTCGCCGTTCGCATACAGGTGATCAAAGCCGGCGTAGGCATCCGCCTGCAAGATTCCCTTGAAGTTGGCGAGATGCGTTTGCGGATGAACACCCTTGCGGTCCGACGAGTACGTGAACCAGACTGCCGCAGGTTCCGCCGAGCCCGAGCGTCGATCGTCGCGCACATAGACCCAGAATCGGCCGGTTGTCGTCTTCTGGTTGCCCGGTGTGAGAACGGGAACCGTCGTGTCGTCGCCATGAAGCTTGCCGGCAGCCAGCACGTAGCGCTGGATCGCCTCGACCAGCACCATGCAGAGCTCGACGATCTGGCCGATCCAACGGCCCATGCTGGCGCGATCAAGCGTCACGCCGTCGCGAGCCGCGATCTCCGACTGGCGATACAGAGGTTGGTGATCCGCGAACTTCGATACCGCGATATCGGCCAGCAGGCTTGGATGCGCGATGCTGCGCTCGATCGGCAGGCCCGGCATCGGCAGTTGTTCGATATGGCCACAGCCGGGGCAAAGCAATTTGCGCCGGGTCGTGCGGATGACCTTGAATGCGGCGGCTACGCGCGCGAGCTGTTCGGATACGTCCTCGCCCAGGGAATGCATGTTCGTCGCGCATCTGGGGCAGAGCGGATCAGGCTCGAGTACGATCTCCTCGCGCGGCAGATGTGGCGGGAGCGGCTCTCGCGAAGCCGATTTGCTGGCCGGCGCATTCGGTGTCCTGTCTCGCTGGTTACGCGCCTCGGCAGCACCACGGCCGCCCGTCAGGTCCTCCAGCTGCGCCTCGAGCTTGTCGATCTGCTTCGCGAGTTGCTCGGACTTGCGCCCGAAGTGGATCCGCCTGAGCTTGTCGATCTGCGCCTTCAGGCGTTCGATCTCGTCATCTCGCGCGGCGAGTTCCTGCACCATCTTCGCGATCGATGCCTGGTGCTCAAGCAGCGATGCCTGTTGCGCGAGCACCATGGCACGGAGCTCGGCGACGTTATCGGGCAGCGGCGCTTGATCGGGCATGCGTCGCAGTTTACGAGCCTTCCTCGCGGTTTACAACATCGAGAGTGCGGCGGTGCGTCGTGGCTGTCGCCAGTCGATGCCCTCG